>NZ_JBVJAM010000010.1:0-342055 GCF_055590565.1 Streptomyces sp. NPDC041814
GCGCCGATGGTACTGCAGGGGGGACCCTGTGGGAGAGTAGGACGCCGCCGAACAATCATTGTGGGAAAGCCCCGTGCCGATGGCACGGGGCTTTTCTGCGTTTCAGCCCGGGGAGACCAGGCGTGTGTCGTACGCCAGGATCACCGCTTGTACACGGTCCCTGGCCCCGGTCTTGGCGAGAATGCGGGAGACGTGCGTTTTCACCGTTGATTCCGCGAGGTGAAGGCGTTCGGAGATTTCGGAATTGGTCCAGCCCTGGCCGATCACCGTAAGGATTTCCCGTTCCCGGCCGGTGAGTCCGGCGATGCGCGGGTCTTGAGTCGCCGGCTCGCCCGGGGCGGCCGGCAAGTGCTGCACGTACGCGTCCAGGAGACGGCGGGTCAGGCTCGGGGCGACCACCGCGTCGCCGAGGGCCACGGCCCGGATGCCGGACAGCATGTCCTCCGGCAGAGCGTCCTTGATCAGGAAGCCGCTGGCGCCGGCGCGGAGACCGTCGTACGCGTACCGGTCCAGGTCGAACGTCGTGACGATCAGGACGCGGGTATGGGAGCCGGTCCTGATGATGCGACGGGTCGCCTCGATGCCGTCCAGGAGCGGCATGCGGATGTCCATCAGCGCCACGTCCGGCTGGTGCCGGGCGACGAGTTGGAGCGCTTCGTGGCCGTTGGCGGCCTCGCCGACGACCGTCATGTCGTCCTGGCTCTCCAGCAGCATGCGGAAGCCGAAGCGTTGCATCGGCTGGTCGTCCGCGATGAGCACGGTCGTCACGAGAGGGAGTCCTCCAGGGGAAGCCATAGCCGTACCTGCCAGCCGCCTTCGGCGGACGGGCCGGCTTCGAGTGTGCCGTCGTACAGGGAAGCGCGTGCGCGCATCCCGGTGATGCCCTGCCCGGTGCCTGCGGAGGTCCGCTCACCCGGGGGCAGGGTGCCATTGTCCGTGACCACGGCTTCCAGCGCGCCCGGTCGGTAGGCGAGAGTGACCTCGGCCGCGAGCGACGGTGAAGTGCCCGCGTGCTTCAGCGTGTTCGTCAGGGACTCCTGCACCACCCGGTAGACCGTCAGCTGGCGTCCAGGGGTGGGTGGACGGGACGGAGGCGTACCCCGGACAGCAAGAGCAACCGGGAGACCTGCCCGGCGTACGCCCTCCAGGAGGACGTCGATGTCGTCCAGGGTGGGCTGCGGCGTGCGGTCCGCGTCCTCCGGCCGGTCGCGCAGCACACCCAGGAGGCGTCGGAGCTCCGCTAGGGCCTGGCGGCTCGTGGTGCCGATGGCTTCCAGCGCCTGGGCCGCGCGCTCCGGGCTGCGGGCCGCCGCGTACGAGCCGCCGTCGGCCAGGCCCGTGATGACGGAGAGGTTGTGTCCGATGATGTCGTGCATCTCCCCGGCGATCCGGGCCCGTTCGGCGGCGGCGGCCAGCCGGGCCTGCTGGTCGCGTTCGCGTTCCAGGCGGTCCGCCCGGTCGAGAAGGGCCTCCGTGTACTCCTTGCGCGTACGCACCAGGATCCCCGCCAGGGCGGCGATGGCGAACATCCAGACGTGCGGGAGCAGGAGGCGGCTCCAGACCTCCGGGAACCAGCCCGACGCGATCACCAGCGGTGTCGCGACCAGGGCGCCCGACCGGGCGAGGGTGCGCATCGGGAGGCGCACCGCGATGTTGAAGACCACGATCTCCTGGAGCAGCGACGCCTGGATGACCGCGCCCGTCCACACGTTGGCCAGTGAGAACGGGGCCATGAAGGCGAGCACGGCCAGCGGGTGCGTGCGGCGCCACAGCAGCGGGGCGGAGAAGGCCGCGCTCATGACGAACACCAGCGGCTCCGGTACGTGCGGGTCGACGGCGACCGTGCGCCAGCCGCCCGAGGAGACGTCGAGGACGGCGAAGAGCACCCAGAACGTGGTCAGGACGCTGTTCCAGACCGACGGCCGACGTCGGTCGAGGGTGCGGATGCGCTGGAACAGTCGTTGTATGTGACCCGTGAGCGGGGTGGGGGCGGACGGAGGTTCCGGTGCCCTGGGCCCGGTCGTGTCCGCCATTGGTGCCTCCCCTGTACCCGGCAGCGTACGGCTCATGCGTCCCGGCGCCGCAGGAGTACGGCCGCCGCGACCAGTGTGGCCGAGGCCCACAGGGTGAGGGCGAGCAGGGCCGGGCCCGGGGACGCGGCGTCCGGGAGCGGGGTGGCGGAGCCGAGGACGCCCGCGGCCTGGGTGGGGAAGTAGCGGACGGCGGTCTCCACCGCGTCGTACGGGAGCATGGTCAGCACCTCGGGGAGGATCATCACGCCGCCGATGAACGCGCCGATCGCTCCGGGGACCGATCGCAGGAGTGCGCCGAGGCCCAGGGCGATGAGGCCGAGGAAGGTGGTTCCGGCGGCGTTCCCCGCTACGGCGCGCAGTACACCCGGGTCGGTCAGGGAGGCGGCCTGGTCCGTGTCGTGCAGGAAGAACTGGGCGACGACGAAGGTGACCAGCGCGGTCGCGAACATGGCGGTGAACACGGTGACCGTGAAGACGGCGGCCTTCGCCCAGAGCACCGGGAGACGGCGCGGGACGGCGGTCAGCGAGGCGCGGATCAGGCCGGAGGAGTACTCGCCCGCCGTGACGAGGATGCCGAGGACCACGGTGCAGAGCGAGGCGAGGAGCGAGCCGTAGAGGACGAGGATGACGGTGTCGACGTCGGAGTCGCCGCCGTCGGAGGTGTAGGTGGTGCCCATGAGGATGCCGACGCCGAGGACGAAGACGGCGGCCAGGCCCAGGGTGATCCAACTGGAGCGCAGCGTGCGCAGTTTGTGCCACTCGGAGCGCAGCACCCGGGCAGGTGTGACGCGGTAGGGGTGGGGAAGGGCCGTGGTGGTCATGCGGGGGCTCCGGTCGGTTCGGCGGCGGTGGTCCGGTAGTCGACGGACTCCTGGGTGAGGTCCATGAACGCCTGCTCCAGGGATGCGGTGCGCGGGGTGAGTTCATAGAGGGGGATGGCGTGGGCGGCGGCGGTGCGGCCGATGTGTTCGGCGTCCGTGCCGCGCACGTCCAGCCGGTCGGTGCCGGGTGTGGCGGTGATCTCGATGCCGGGGCCCTTCAGCAGGTCACGCAGGGCGGTGGCCCGGGGGGTGAGGACGGTGACGGAGCTGCCGCCGGCCGTGGCGGTGAACTCGGTGACGGTGGTGTCGGCGAGGAGGCGGCCCCGGCCGATGACGACCAGGCGGTCGGCCGTGAGGGCCATCTCGCTCATCAGGTGCGAGGAGACCAGGACCGTGCGGCCCTGTGCGGCCAGGTCGCGGAGGAGGGTGCGGATCCAGAGGACGCCCTCCGGGTCCAGGCCGTTGACGGGCTCGTCCAGGATCACGGTGGCGGGGTCGCCGAGGAGGGCGGCGGCGATGCCCAGGCGCTGGCCCATGCCGAGCGAGAAGCCCTTGACCCGCTTCCCGGCGACGGCGGTGAGACCGGCGAGGTCCAGCACGTGCTCCACGCGGGTGCGCGGGATGCCATGGGTGTGGGCGAGCGCCATCAGGTGGTGGAAGGCGGTCCGGCCGGGGTGGACGGAGCGCGCCTCCAGGAGGGCGCCGACCTCGGTGAGGGGAGCGCTGTGTGACGTGTACGCGCGGCCGCCGATCGTGGAGCGGCCCCGGGTGGGTGCGTCCAGGCCGAGCAGCATGCGCATGGTGGTGGACTTGCCGGCGCCGTTGGGGCCGAGGAAGCCGGTGACCGTGCCCGGGTGGACGGTGAAGTCGAGGTCGTGGACGACGGTGGTGTCCCCGTAGCGTTTGGTGAGTGCGTGTGCCCTGATCATGCGGTCGACGCTACGGAGCGGGCGCGGGCCGGTCGTCGGACCGGAGGCGGGAGGTGCGGGGGTGCGTAGTACCGGGGTACGACTGTCGGCGGAGGGGCGAATCCGTTTGCGTGGTCTCGGGAGCGCGGGTCAGGATCGGTGCATGGACTACGTGATACGGCCGGTGCGTGCCGACGAGTGGCGGTCGGTGAAGGAGCTCCGACTGGCTGCCTTGCAGGACCCGGCCGCGCCTGTGGCGTTCCTGGAGACGTACGAGCAGGGGCTGAAGCGGTCCGACGAGGCGTGGCGGGAGCGGACCGTGGACGCCTCCGAGGACGGTGCGGGCGAGGTGCGGCAGTTCGTCGCGGAGGGCTCTGACGGTCGTTGGGCGGGCTCGGTGACGGTGCTCGTGGAAAGGCCGGACATCGAAGCGCGGTTCGGTGACGCGGCGTCGGTGAACCAGGGCCACCTGGTCGCCGTGTTCGTGCGGCCGGAGGCGCGGGGCGCCGGGGTGGCGGACGCGTTGTTCCGGGCGGCTGTGGACTGGGCGTGGTCGCTGGAGGCGCCGCGGCTGGAGCGCGTACGGCTGTATGTGCACGAGAACAATCCGCGCGCCGGGGCGTTCTACCGGCGGTTCGGGTTCGTCCCGACCGGGGAGACGGTGGCGATGCCGGGGGATCCGGCGGCGCGTGAGCTGGAGTACGCGGTGGCGCGGCCCTGAGGCCGTGCCTGCTGTTCAGAGGCTGCTGGGCGTGCGGAGCTGTTGCGTCCAGTGTGAGCGGGCCTGTTCCGGGGAACGGAGCAGGGCGATGGTGGACAGGCCCTGGGTCTGGCCGGATCTCAGCAGCTCGGGCAGCCGGGGCAGCGGGGCGACGGCCGCGATGTCGTCGAGGACGAGCGTCATTGGTGGGTCGAGCCGGCCGTCGGATGACCGTGCGGCCATGCGGCGGCCGTGCTCGACCACGTCTGCGGCGAGCGCGGTGAGCAGGGGCATCGTCCCCGGACCGGATCGTGGGGTCTCGATGGCTTCACCGACCACATAGAGGCTGCCCCCTTCGTCCGCAAAGGAATCCAGTGCGAGCGCATCTGCTCGATTTGGTGTGCAGGCGTCGCGGACGTGTACGGAGGAGAGGGCGCCGAACGCGCGGACCGTCAGTTCCTGGGCCATCTCGCGGCGTTCGGGATGGCCGGTGAGCGCGGACTCCAGGAGCCCGGCGAGCCCGGGGGCCGCCTTGGGGTGGGTGCGCAGCAGGCGGACCGGTTCGTGGGCGTTGCCGCCGAGGGCCCAGCGGTGGACCTGGCGGAAGGGGCGGCCGTCGATGGCCGCGGCGTGCAGCCAGCAGCGGAGGATGGTTTCGGCGATGTCGGCCGTCGCCGAGTCGACGCGGGCCTGAGGGCGGACGGGGGCGAGCAGCGCACCCGCGCGGGTCGCGGCCCGGTCGGCCTGTTCGCAGCCGGTGGTGGGCGCCCAGTGCAGCCGGGCCGGGGTGTCGCAGAGGTGGCCGGGGTCGTAGACGAGGACGGGGCCGAGCTTGGCGCGGGCGTCTTTGGTCTCGGCCCAGAGGGTGGGGTCGGAGGTCACGACGAGCACGGGGCCGTCGGCTTCGCGGATGGCCTGGACGGCGGTGGCCCGGCGGGTGGCGGCTGGGCCGTAGAGGACGAGAGGGGTGCGGGGGGAGGGGACGGCCGCGGGGAGCGGGGTGGTGAGCGCCGTCTCCGTGGTGTCCGTCGGTGCGCGCCACGTCTTTCGGGTGGTGAGTGCTTCGGGGGCGGCTTCGGTGGGAAGGGCGCTCGTCCGCGACGCGGTTTCGGTGAGGTGTTCGGCGGGAACGGGGGTGGCGGGCTCGGGGACGGGGGCCGTCGTGCGCAGGGCGTCGGGGGTGGCGGGCTCGGGGGCCGGTTCCGGCTCGGGGAGCGCCGACTCGTGGGCGTGGTCCTGCTGCTTGTTCCACCGGCCGGTCTTCCGGCCCTTGCCCTGGGCGAGCTTGCGTCGTGCGCGTTCCTCGCGGTGTGCCTGTTCGAGGAGGGCCAGCCGCTCCGTGCGTTCCGTGCGGCGGCGGGCGAGCACGGCGCGCCAGCGGGCGATGACGCCCATCACGAACACCGTCAGCACCACGAGCACCATCAGCTCGCCGATGAGCAGGCCCCAGAACAGCCCGTATCCGGAGAGCTGGCCGGGTGGGGTGTCGGGCCAGGCGGCGGGCAGGTCGTGGGGGGCCTCCAGCAGGCGCCGGAGGGCCAGTGGTGTCTCCGTGGGCGTGACGCCGTCGGGCCAGGCGCCGTGGGCGAGGAGGCCGGCGAATCCGGTGGCCGCCCAGGCCAGCAGCGTCAGTCCGAGAAGGAAGGCCAGCAGTCCGACGAGCAGGCCGTCGGGGATGCCGCCCCCCTTGCCGTCGCCGGACCGTCCCCCGTCGCTCCTTGCCATGTCATGCCACCGTTGACTCGGACGACTCGTTCAGTCGCTGCTGGTTCTCGATTCTGGCCGCGCGTTCCTCCGCTTCGAGGTCGGCGGCTCTCACGTCGTCCGGGAGCAGGTCGTTCACGGACGACTCGGTCATGGCGCGGTCGGTGAAGACGAGGGGGCGTTCGGCTTCGGTGATCAGGTGTTTGACGACCTGTACGTTGCCGTTCACGTCCCAGACCGCGATGCCCGGGGTGAGGGTGGGGATGATTTCGACGGCCCAGCGGGGCAGGCCGAGGACCCGTCCGGTGGCTCTGGCCTCGTCGGCCTTCTGGGCGTAGATCGTGCGGGTGGAGGCCATTTTGAGGATGGCGGCGGCTTCGCGTGCGGCGGCGCCGTCGACCACGTCGCTGAGGTGGTGGACGACGGCGACGAAGGAGAGGCCGAGGCGGCGGCCGAACTTCAGCAGGCGCTGGAAGAGCTGGGCGACGAACGGCGAGTTGATGATGTGCCATGCCTCTTCGACCAGGAAGATGCGCTTCTTGCGGTCGGGCCTGATCCAGGTGTGTTCGAGCCAGACGCCGACGATCGCCATCAGGATGGGCATGGCGATGGAGTTGCGGTCGATGTGCGAGAGGTCGAAGACGATCAGGGGGGCGTCCAGGTCGATGCCGAAGGACGTCGGGCCGTCGAACATGCCGCGCAGGTCGCCGTCGACCAGCCGGTCGAGGACGAGGGCGACGTCCAGGCCCCAGGCCCGTACGTCGTCTATGTCGACGTTCATGGCCTGGGCGGATTCCGGTTCGGGGTGGCGCAGTTGCTCGACGATGTCCGTGAGGACGGGCTGGCGGTCGGTCGTCGTGGCGTTGACGTAGGCGTGGGCGACCTTGAGGGCGAAGCCGGAGCGTTCGTCCAGGCCGTGGCCCATGGCGACCTCGATGATGGTGCGCAGCAGGGCGAGCTGGCCGGTGGTGGTGATGGCGGGGTCGAGCGGGTTGAGCCGGATGCCGCCGTTGAGCGCGGAGGTGGGGTCGAGGCGGATGGGGGTGAGGCCGAGCTCCTGCGCGATGAGGTTCCACTCGCCGACGCCGTCCTCGCCCTGGGCGTCGAGGACGACGACCTGGCGGTCGCGGAAGCGGAGCTGGCGGAGCACGTATGTCTTCTCCAGCGCGGACTTGCCGTTCCCGGACTCGCCGAGGACCAGCCAGTGCGGGGCGGGGAGCTGCTGGCCGTAGAGCTGGAAGGGGTCGTAGATGTAGCCCTTGCCGGAGTACACCTCGCGGCCGATGATCACGCCGGAGTCGCCGAGGCCGGGGGCTGCGGTGGGCAGGTAGACGGCCTGGGCCTGGCCGGTCGAGGTGCGGACGGGCAGCCGGGTGGTCTCCACCTTTCCGAAGAGGAAGGCGGTAAAGGCGTCCGACAACGCGGACAGCGGATCTCGCATGGCGTGACTGACCTCCCTCTCGGTGTCGCGGACTGGTGGCTAGGGGCGGATGCCGGTGGCGAACGGCAGGGTGTTGACGAAGGCGCGGTGGTGCTCGCGGTCGCACCATTCGAGCTTGAGGTACGACTTTCCGGCCGAGGCGCGGATGGTGCGCTTGTCGCGGGCGAGGGCTTCGGGGGAGCGGGACGACACGGTGATGTACCCCACGAGGTTGACGCCGGCGGCGCCGCTGGCGAGGTCTTCACCTCGTTGGTCGAGGCGGCCGTGGGCGGCGATGTCGCGGGGGTCGACGGTGCGGTTCATCTTGGCCTGGCGGCTGGCCTCGGCGTCGTCGTTGGTCTTCTCGGTGAGCATGCGCTCGATGGCGATCTCGGTGGGTTCGAGGTCCATGCAGACGGCGACCGTGCGGATGACGTCGGGGGTGTGGACGAGGAGGGGGGCCAGGAAGTTGACGCCGACGGGGGTCATGGGCCACTCCTTCACCCAGGCCGTGGAGTGGCACCAGGGGGCGCGGGTGGACGATTCGCGGGTCTTGGCCTGGAGGTAGGTCGGCTCGACGGCGTCGAGCTCGGCGGGCCAGGCGTTGCGCTTCGTCATGGCCTGGATGTGGTCGATGGGGTGGTCGGGGTCGTACATGGAGTGGACGAGGGAGGCCAGCCGGCTCTGGCCGAGGGGCTGGCGGACCCGGATGTCGGCTTCGGCGAGGCGGGCGCAGATGTCGGTGAGCTCGCGGGCCATGACGACGGCGAGGCCGGCGTCGCGGTCCAGCTTGCGGCCGGAGTGCGGGCGGGCGGCGCGCGCCATGGCGTTGGCCTCGGCGGAGAGCTCGCGGTTGAAGTGCATGCAGGCGACGAGGTAGGCGCGGTGCTGCTCGCTGGAGGTGGAGACCATGGACTGGAGCTGGTCGTAGGAGTCCTGGAGCCAGCGGGGGGATGACTTGTCGCCGCGCTGGGCGACGTCCTTGGCGTGGGCGTCGGGGTCGGCGGGGAGGGTGCGGGCGAGCATCTGGAGGCGGGTGACGAAGCCGTCTCCGTTGGCGACGTGCTTGAGGAGGGTGCCGAAGCGGTCGACGAGTGCTTCCTGGTCCTCGCTGTCGCGCAGGCCGACGCCGGGGCCCTCGATCTCGATGGCGGCGGTGACGGTGCGCCGGTCGGCGTGGAGGAGGACGGCGATCTCGTCGGGGCCGAAGGGGGCGGAGAGCCAGTTGATGCGGCCGATGCCGGGGGGCGGGCCGATCTCGACCTCGCGGCCGTCGGCGCGGGTGCCGGCTTCCATGGCGGTGGAGCGGTAGGTGGTGCCGCGGCGGAGGGAGCGCTTGTAGCTGCGGTTGATCTCGAACCACTTGTAGAAGGTCCGGTGCCGGTACGGGACGTAGACCATGGCGATGGCGAGCAGCGGGAAGCCGGTGAGCAGCACGATGCGCAGGGAGAGGACGGGGATGAGCAGGCCGCTCATCATGCCGAGGAACGCGCCGGCGATGATCAGGGCGATTTCGCCCGTCTCGCGGTTCTTGCCGACGATCGCGTTCGGCCGGGCGCGGCCGATGAGATACGTACGGCGGGGCGCGATGGGATGGGACTGTGTGCTCAACGCCCGCCACCTCCTGTGCGGTTGTTACCTGTGCTGCCTGGACCGCCGCGGGTGCCGCGGCTGCTGTGGGGGGTGCCGGCGGTCGGGGCGGAGCCGCTGCGGGGTGAGGGTGCGGCGGACGGGGTGCCGGGGTTGCGGGAGCTGTGGGCGGCGACTCCGCCGCTGACCGGGTTGGCGGGGCGGCCGCCGCCGCTGCCGGTGTCGCCGCTGTTCTGGCCGCCGCGGCTGCTGTGGGTCTTGATGCCCTGGGAGACGAGGGCGGCGGGGGAGCTGATCATCGCGGCGGCCTGGGAGCCGTCGGTGGCCTGTTTGCGGTTGGTGCGGGCGCCCTGGATCTCGTCGCCGAAGCCGGGGACGAAGCGGTAGATCATGGCGGAGGCGAAGATGGCCAGCAGGATGATGGCGAGGCCGGAGACGACGGCGGAGAAGGCGTCGGGACCGTCGTCGGAGGAGAGGGCGCCGGCGAGGCCGAGGACGACGACGATGACGGGTTTGACCATGATCACCGCGATCATGATGCCTGCCCATCGGCGTACGTGTCCCCACATGTTCTTGTCGACGAGCCCGGCGTAGACGGCGGTTCCCAGGAGGGCGCCGACGTAGAGCAGGGCGGCGCGGATGACGAGTTCGAGCCAGAGGATGCCGGCGGCGAGGATGGAGACGAGGGAGACGACGATCAGCATGATGGGGCCGCCGCCGATGTCGGAGTCCTTCTTGAGGGCTTGGGCGAAGGAGCCGAAGAAGACGTCGGTCTGGCCGCCGGATGAGGAGGCGATGACCTCGGTGACGCCGTCGGTGGCGGAGACGATGGTGTAGAGGATGAGGGGGGTGAAGGCGGAGGCGAGGACGGTGAGCCAGAGGAAGCCGATGGCTTCGGAGATGGCGGTGGTGAGGGGGACGCCGCGGATGGCGCGCTTGGCTACGGCGAGGAGCCAGAGGACGAGCGTGAGGACGGTGGAGGCGGCGAAGACGATGGCGTACTGCTGGAGGAAGCGGGTGTTCGTGAAGTCGACGTTGGCGGTCTCCTTGACCGCGTCGCTGAGCTTGCCGACGATCCACGCGGCGGCGTCGGCGCAGCCCCGCCCGAGCGAGGTGAGCGGATCGAGCGCGGGGTCGGTGCTGGCGGGCGGGGTGGACCTGGGGGAACTGGAGCTTCCGCCTTCGCAGTACTGGCGCGCAGGACCTGCGATGAGCTCGCATGCGTCGTTGCCGTTACTGGGTGTGGGGCTCGGAGAGGGCGCTGCCCCAGCTCGTGCAGCGAAGGCAACCACGACGGACTGAAGCGTTACGGCTGCGGCTGCAATGGAACCCGCGCGGAGGCGAAGGCTAGCGCGCATATGTGAAGCCTCCGAATCCGTTCACGGCGTCTGCGATTTCATCGGACCCCGATACCGGGTTGTCACCGGTCACCGGGGTAGGGCCCTGCTTTTGTCCAGTCTCGACGACCTTCCAGTCCGAGCCGTCCCACGTGAGCTTCATGGTCACCGTGAACCAGCCGCTGGTCACTGGCTTGGTGGACTTCTCGCCGGTCAGCCCGAACAAGCCCGTGCACCAGACTGCGACCTCTGCCGTCTGGTCGCTGTATGCCTTGGCCTTTGCGCCCGCTGGCATGGTCCGGTTAACGAACGTTGATCCGGTGGGCGCGCTGCCATCTGAGTTGAGACCGATCTGCGCCAGAAAGTCCTGCGAATAGTCGGCGTCGAAACCTGCCTGGAGCCCCTCCTTGGCACCCGAGGCGGCGAGAGCCTGGACGATTTCGTGACGGCGGCCTTCATTGAACATGCCGTCAGATCCGAGTACGGCAGCGTAGTTCGCCGCCGCGCTCTCCGCCCCCTGTTGGTTGTGGGCGAAGCCCGAGGGGATTGTGCCGTTCTTGCCTGTTACCGGCTTCGTTCCCGTGGGGGATGTAGGCGCGGCGTCCGCCTTGTTGCCGGAGGTCGTGTTCGACTTGCCGTTCGAGTCGTCCTTGTCGCCGCCCATGTTGGCGAAGGCGATGGCGCCCAGGAGGAGGATCACCACACCGGCGAACGTGATGAGGGAGCGGGAGTTGCGGGCCGGGCGGCGGGGGCCGTAGGGGTCGCCGGTGGGGCCGTCGGGCAGGCGGGTGCGGGTCTGGCGAGTGCCGCCGATCGTGCTGTAGGCGTCGCTCGTGCGTCCCGCGTCGTTGCCGTAGCCGTCCTCGTCGCCGAGACTCATGCCGCGTACGCCCCCTCAACCGTTGCTTGAACCACGTCGTAGTACGACGGTAGCCGTGCTGCTCTCCGCGTGGACGCGGTGTGGTGACTCGACATCAGGGGTACGCAACCTCTGCCGGTGGGCACGACGGACGGATGGGAGGGGTGGGGCGGACGAGCCCCGGCTCAGCGGGTGACGCCCGGTCAGACGGCCATCCCGTACACAATGGTGAACAGGGTGCCGAGTGATCCGATGATGAACACACCGGTCAGCCCGGCCACGATCAGCCCCTTGCCCTGTTCCGCACTGAAGGTGTCGCGCAGAGCCGTCGCGCCGATCCGCTGCTTGGCCGCCCCCCAGATCGCGATGCCGAGGCACAGCAGGATGGCGATCGCCATCACCACCTCGATCATCACGCGCGCCTCGTTGCCCAGGGTCCCGAACGGCCCCCAGTTCGGGGCGATTCCGCCGATGATGGTGGTGATGTCGCCCTTTTCAGCTGCCAGGATCATGTAAGTCACCGCCCCTGTTGGGTAGTTCGCCGCCCGTACCGCATGGCACGGGTCACTCTCTATCTTCGCTGATGAAACCGGATTCGTACGACGGCTTCACGGCTCTCTTTACCCGGATCTCGCACATTTGACCGGTCTGACCGCCCTGACCTGCGGATCGAATCGGTGTGTGGGCGAAATGCGTATGGTTACTCTGTGTATCACGGAGAGTGACGCCGGGCAATGATCGTTATCGAGCCAGATTGGCCGAGATGTCCCGCGGCGGCCGATTCACGCACCTCGGGGCGGGAGAGGCGAGGCCGGAGCGCCCATCGGGAGCAGCAGCGGGTGGCGCGGAACCGGTGGGCGGGGCGGCGTCTTCCAGTGCGAGGGTGGCCGGAAGTCGCACCAGGAGCCGTCGAAGGGGAAGGTTCCGGCCTCGGCGAGCTGTGCGACCGTCGCTCCTTCGGAGCGGATCGCCCGCGCTTCCTCGGCCGTCCAGTACGCGGGGTGGCCGGTCTTCTCGGCGAAGGACTGCTCGTCCTTCCAGCTCCACGTCCGGTCGGGGGCGACGTTGATGTCCAGCTCGTGGTCGGCGATGTCGATGTCCGCGCCGTGATGCACGCGTCGTTCGAGGTTGACGTACCAGCCGCGGAACTTGTGTCCGCGCCCGAACAGCCACAGCACCGAGTGGGCCGCCCCCGTCGGCTGGTAGAAGAGGGCGTCGCCCATCGGCCAGCGGCCCGCGACGACGGGGAAGCCTTCGGCCGGGCGTTCGCGCGGGTCGATGTCGCGTAGATGGGTCACGCCGCGCGGGAGGGCGGTGCGCCACATCGGGGTGCCCGATTTCATCCACACCAGTTGCCCGGTGTCCGTTCGTTCGACCAGCCGCACGGGTACGGAGGCGCTGAGGTGGCCGCCTATGAACAGGTTCCAGTGCAGGATCCGGCCGGGCGTGCAGTTTGCGGTGTCCCTGTTGTCCTCTTTCATGCGGTTGATCATTCCCGCAGCGCGTGCGCCGGACACGTACAGGCCGGGTGACAGCGGCCCCTGACGGGGTGTCGTCCGTCAGTCGGTGGCGATGCCCCGGCTTGCGAGGATGCCGGTGTCGAACGACATGCCGATTCCGCAGTCGTCCACGCCCTCGATCAGTCGCAGGTTCGGCAGCAGGTCCAGGTCGTCCAGCGAGCCCACGTCGAAGAGGTCGTCCTCCCCGTCCCAGACCGGCGCGCACTCCTGGTACACCTCAAGGCCGCCGTCGAGGGTCAGTGTCTCCACGGTGGCCAGCAGCTCCGGGCTGATCTCCAGCGCCTCGAAGTGGGCGCGGGCCTCGTCCAGGACGGTGAAGGCGAGATCGTTCTCGTAGGCGTAGGTCTGCGGGTCCTGGTCGATGCCCTTGGCCTTGAGGCAGTCGGCTATGCGGAACGCCGGGGTGAGCGTCTCGGTGGAGTACATGAGCTGTTCGATGACGAGCAGCTTGAAGTTGAAGTCGCGGAAGGCAGGCATGGCACGGATCGTAACGGTGCCCTCGGACAGATCGCCGTGGTCCGTCCGAGGGCACCGTCACCGTGGCCCGGTACGGGTCAGGGCTTCGTGTTCGCCTGCTTCATGGAGGCCACCGCGTCGGCGACGGTGCGCTCGTACAGGCCCAGCTTCGGGGTGCCGACCTTCACGTCGGGGCCGAGCGGGAAGTTGAGCTGCTCGGCGTTGGCCATGTGGTCGCCGTCGGCGAGTACGTTCAGCTCGTCCACCCAGGTCATGCCGTTACCGCCGCCCGGGTTGAGGTCGATCACCGCGATCGCGGCGGTCTTCGGCTTCACCGGGTACGCCGGTGCGCCGCCGAGGCCGCCCGGGACCAGCGGGATGACGTCGCCGCTGTGGTCCGTGGCCTTTGCCGCGCCCAGGCTGACGCGCGGGTAGTAGCTGAGGCCGCAGGAGTTCCTGCCGGTGTTGTTGACCTCGATCACGTGCTGCGTGGCTGAGCCCTCGCGGGCGTACACGCGCACCGACAGGTCGCCGCTCTTGCACGGGTGCTTGTACGCGTAGGCGTCGCTGGTGTCGCCGGCGGCGGCCCCGCCCGTCTTCGTGGCGCCCCCCGTGGACTTGCCGGTGCTGGAGGTGACCGCGTCCGTGGAGCCGCCGCCCGTCTTCGCACTGTCGCCCGCCGTGCTGCCCTGGTCCTGGGCGGCGTCGTCCGCGGTGTCCTTGGAGGTGTCCTTCGCGGCCACGGTGGCCTTGGTCGAGGCGGAGTCGCCGGCCGGACCTGCTGCCTTCGTCCCGCTGCCGTCCCCACCGCAGGCGGTGAGGGCGAGGGCGAGCACGGCGGTGGCGGCGGCGCCGAGGACGGCGGTGCGCTTGCGGAGCGTATGCATGGGATTCCCCGAGGTGTGTGGCGGTCGGTGGTTCGGTACAGACAGGTCCGGATCTGCGGCGTACCGCTCCCCCTCCGGACCGTCTGACATGGGAAGCCTCCCGCGCGCCGCTCATGTTCTGCTAACGCCTGCCTGACGTCCCGCTGACGTCGCCCGAAGGAGGGCTTCGGTCCGCGCATGGCCCGGTGTCCGTGCGGGAAAGGCGCGTCCGCGCGTGACTTCGGCGGTCCGATCACCGTTAGATGTGATGTGCCCAAGCCTGTCGTGTCCGCCGTGCCGCCCGTGACGACCGCTTCCGCCGGGGACGGTACCGCCGCCTCGCCACCGCCCTTCCTGCTCACACCGCGCCAGGGGGAGGGCGCCCGTGCGCTCCTCTCGTACGTGGCCGGCCTGCCGTTGGAGTCCGTCGACGCGCGGCTCCTCGCGGTCGTCGTGGGGATCCGGGCCGCGCGGACGGGCGCGGGCAATCTCACGGGGACCGATCTGCGGTCGTTGCGGCTGGAGGACCCGGAGGGTGCCCTGGCCGAGCTGTCGGCGGCGGGGTGGGAGGTGCCCGGGCAGCTCATCGGCGGGGAACCGGATGTGCCGTACGCCATCGTGGTGCCGGAGCTGGCCCCGGGGCCCGACCGCGCACTGCGCCTCGGCAAGGACGCGCGGTCGCGGGTGTCGGGCTGGTCCATGCGTACGAGGCTGGCCAAGCCGGTGCGCAAGGGGGCGTCGGGGGTCCGGCTGGCCGCGCTGTTCCTGGCGGCCCACTGCTCCGACGAGCTGGTCGGGCAGGCGCCGGCCGAGTTGCCCGCCGCCTGCTACGGGGCGGTGCCCGCGCTCCTGGAGAAGGGGTTCCTCGCCGAGGTCTCCGGGCAGACCTACCGGCTCGGTGAGTCGGTACGGCACCTCGCGGGCCGGTTCCGTACTCCGGAGGAGCTTGCCGCGATCGCGCGGGACGAGGAGGAACGCCGGGCGGCCCGGGAGGCGGCGGCCGCCGCCGAGCCCACTCCGGAGAGCTGGGCGGCCTGGAAGTCCGGCGTCAGCCCCGCGCTGCTGCGGCACGCGGAGGCGGTCGAGGCGTGTGCGCTCTGCCATCTCCCCTTCGTGCGGGTCGCTCCGGCGTTCATGTCCGGGCCGTCCCCGCTGCCGGCGCCCCGCGCGGCTCTCGACGCGTACGAGTCGTGGCGGGCCGCCCACCCCGACTGCGGGCGCGAGGCGGCCCTGTTCACCGTCGAGTTCCGGGCGGAGCACGGCCATGGGCCGTCGTACGGCCAGCTGTGCAAGGGGCTGCGGTGGAAGAAGCTCGGGCGGGAGCTGCGCGGGGTCATCGTGCACACCCTCATCGCGGAGGGCTGGCTGACGTCCACGCCTCCGGTGCCGTGGACGCTGCGGCCGGGAAAGACCGCCCACGCGCAGGGGATCGCCCTGCCCGGGCAGGCGGTGCGGGCAGGGCGCTGAGGTCAGTGCCGGCGACCGGTGCCGCCGTCCGCGTCCCGGGAGGCCAGGAGCAGGGTCGCCGCGATGAGCAGTGCGGTGATGATGCCCGTCGTCAGGATGGGGGAGGGGGCGAAGGTGGCCGCCAGGACCGCGAGTACCGCCACCGGGTGGAGCACGTCGGCCGCGCGGCGAAGTCCCGCGGTGCGGTGGTGCAGCAGCCAGACGAGGGTGATGAACACGGCGACCGGCACGGTGTAGACGGCCGCCGCCGTGCGGTCGGAGATGTGGCCGTGGCCCGCGGTGTGCGCCACATTGAGGGCGAGGCCCGCGCCGACCGCGGCCGCCGAGGCGAAGACGAGGTAGTGCCCGTACCCCCACAGCAGCGCCGTACGCAGGCTGGTCAGCAGCCGGGGTGCGCTCTGCGCGAAGTACAGCCACCACAGCGCGAACACCGTGAGGAGACCGCCCGCGACGAGCGCGGCGAGGTCGCCGAGCGCCGCGTGCGTGTCCAGGGCGGCGCGTACGGCAACCGTGGCGGCGGTGATGGACTCGCCGAGCACGATCAGCGTGAACAGGCCGTACCGTTCGGCGATGTGGTGCGGGTGCCAGGTGGTGGTGGTTTTACGCTCCGCCAGTGCGGGAACGGCGATTTCCGCGAGGACGAGGACCGCGAAGGTCGCCAGGCCGGTGTCCTCGGGCAGTGCCAGCCGTACGACCCAGCCGATCTGCACCAGGAAGATCCCGGCCGCGTACCCCAGGCAGGTGCCGCGCCGCTCCGGGTCCGAGCGGGAGGCGCGCAGCCACTGCGTGACCATGGCGAGCCGCATGATCACATAGCCCCAGGTGATGACGGTGAAGTCCTCGTGCTCCAGCGCCTCGGGCGCGCCCGCCGCGAGGACGAGCGCGCCGGTGATCTGTACGAGCGTCAGCAGGCGGTACGGGACGTCGTCGGTGTCGTACGCGGAGGCGAACCAGGTGAAGTTCATCCACGCCCACCAGATCGCGAAGAACACCATCGCGTAGCCGAGGACGGCGTGGCCGATGCGGCCTGCGGCGAGTTCGTGTTCGAAGGCGGAGGCGGCCTGGGCGACGGCGGCGACGAAGCAGAGGTCGAAGAAGAGTTCCAGCATCGTCGAGGCGCGGTGCCGCTCGTCGGCGCTGCGCGCCACCATGGGCCGGTGCCAGAAGCTGGGGGAGGGGGACGATGAGCTCATGGGGGCGCATTCTTCCGGCTGGGCGGGGCGAGGGCGCGTGAACCGCGCCCGGTGGAAAAGCGATGGCGCGGTGCGGCGGGGCTCTGCCACACTCCGCGCCATGACCTATGGAATCGAGAACCACCCCGCCCGTTGAGCGCCCCGGAAGAGCGCGGAGCGCTCACTCCCCGGCCCTCCTCCCTGTACGCGTGCGCACTGCGCGTGGAGCGTGCCGAGCCCGAGGGGCCGTGGTGCCTGGCGGACGCGGCGCCGCCTGTGCCCCGCCGGGTCCCGTCCAACCGGGGCAGCCGGACTTTCACTCGGACCAGGGACGAACTGACCCGTCTCCTCGGGCCCCTGCTGGTCGCCCCCGATCCCGTCGAGGCGGCGGAAGAGGTGCACCGGCGGCTCGACGCCCTGGACCCGCCCGTCAGGCATCGCACCCTGCGCCTTCTCGTCGCCGGGATGCCGGTGGAGAACGAGGAACGGGCGCGGGCGCTGGCCCGGACGCTCGTGCGGACGGGGACCGGTTACCTGGCCGTCTGTACCGGGCTCGCCCTGCTCACCGAGCTGGGTGAGTCGCAGGACGTGCCGTATCTGTGGACCCTTGGGCGGCTGCGCGCCCTTGTGCGCCCCGTCGTCCATGCCCTCGACGCCCTCGACCGGCCGGCCGGTGCGCTGCTCGAACTGCACCACCACGAGGGGCCTGTGGCCTTCGGGCCGTTGCTCGCCGCCCTCGGAGCCGGTGACCGTACCGCGGTACGGGAACGGCTGGTCGTGCTGCCGGGGGACCTGGCGCCCGTGGTGGCGCGGCGGGTGGCGGAGGCGTCCGGGCTGGCCGACATGCCGGCGGACGTCCCCGGGCTGCCGGCCGCCGAGGGTGCCGCGCTGATCGCCCGGGCCGGGCGGCTGCTGTTCCTCATGACCACCCTCCGCGACTATCGGCCCGAGATCCTCTCCTACCCGGACGCCCCTCGTGCGTACGAGGCGTTCGCGCGGGGCGCCGGGCTCCTTCCCCCCACGCTCGACCACCATGCGCTTCTCCTGTCCGCCGTTCAGGAGCTGAGCACGGGGCCCGCCATGCTGCACGACTGGGGGCCCGGGCGGCGCGAGCAGGTGCTGGCGGAGCTGACGGCCGTCCTGGGGCGGCCGGAGTGGCGTGAGGTGCCGGACGCCGGTGACGAGCCCGCTGTGCGGTGGCGGGCCGCGTGGCTGGGGCGTACGCGGGCGCAGGTGCTGGGGGCGTCGGAGGCGCCGGGTGCGCGGTTGCGTATCGCGGTCCATGAGCGTGATCCCGGCGATCCCGCCACCGTCGAGGCGCGTGTCCTGGTCGACGGGCGCCCGCTGGTCCCGGACTGCTTCGGCAGGGGGCCCGCCGACTCCCCCGAGGAGCTGCTGTTCTCCGGCGCCCTGCGCGCCACGGACGAGCCGCGTGAGGTGCGGCTCGCGGAGGCGTACTGCGCCGAGGGCTGTTGCGGGGCGCTGTATGTCACCGTGCGGCGGGACGGGGACCAGGTCGTCTGGTCCGGCTGGCGATGCCCCGTTCCGCCGGGCGGCAGACGTGAGATGCCCGAAATCCGCTTCGACGCCGCCGCGTACGACGCGGAAGTCGCCCGTGCGGAGGGGGACGAGAGCTGGATGTGGCCGGCCAGGCGTGCCGCACGGCTGATCGCCGCCGGGCTGCGCGGCCGGCCGGATCTCCTCGCGCGCTGGAGCGTCCGGTTCGACTGGGCCGGGACGGCGTTCGGTGACCCGGACGAGACGACGATCAGCCTTTTGTACGACGCCGAGAACGGGCACGTACGGCAGGTCATCTGGAGCATCCCGGAGGACGGCACCCCGGCGGAGGATCGGGCTGCGGCCGCGTTGCGGCGGCTCAGCGAGGAGGATCCGAGGGCGTACGGGCGTTAGCGCCGGTCCACCGATCGGGTGATCCCGGGGCGGGGGCGAGGCGTTGGCAGGGCCGGGGAGCGCGGGTGTGCCCGCTCCCCGGCCGCTGTGCGTCCGGCGTGTCGTGGTTGCCGCGTTTGGCACAGTGCCGCTCCACGATCTTCGTGATCAAGAACGGGGTGGACGATGAGTGGTGCGCGGTTGAGGCTGGTCGATCTGGCGGGTGGTGGCTCTGCCGGCGGGGGCGGTCCTGCTGGAGGTGGCGGTTCCGCCGCCGGGGACGAGCTGCGGCACAGCGCTGGTGCGTGGCTGAGGGCTGCCGGGGGTGCGGAGGGGATGGGGGCCCATCTCGGGCCCGTACGCGCGGAACTGACGACGGCGCACGAGGGGCTGATCGCCGGGACCGCCGGTCTGAACTCCCTGGCCGAGCTGGGTGCCGTGCGGGAGTCCTGGGTGCGCCGTGTCGAGTCCGCCCGCCACGAGTGCGGGGCGCTCGCGGGCAGCCTGCGCGCTGTCGCGCGGGCGCAGGGTGAGACGAATGAGGCCGTACGGTCGTCGTTCTCGCCCGTGGCGCGTCTGACCCATGGGGTCGAACGGTGACCGCGCTGTCCTCCACGTTGACGTGGGCTCAGTTACGCGACCTCAAGTGCGCCGAGCTGGAGAGCGCGGCGGATGGCTGGGGCAAGGCGAGCAACCGTGCGGATGCCGGGCGGGATCGGATCGAGAAGCAGTTGCTCGTCGGTCTGCGCGAGTCCCAGCGCGGCGCGGCGGCCGAGGCGGCGGCCGGGCGGCTGCGGCGGATGAGCCGGAACCTGCAGTACGTGTACACCGAGTGCGGGCTGATCCGTACGGCCTTGAACAGCCTCGCGCACGAGATGCGGGTGCAGCAGGGGGTGCTGCGGCGGGCGCTGGAGGAGGCGGAGTCGCTGAAGTTCACCGTGCACGCGGATGGGTCGGTGTCGTATCCGTCCGGGCCGGGGGGCCTGTTCGACGGCGATCCGGTGCCGGGTGGCACGGCTCGGGTGACCGGCATGCCCGGGCTGCTGCCGCCCTCGGGGCTGGTCGCCCCGGACACCCATGCCGCGACGGCGCGGGACATCTCGGACCGGATCACGGGGGCGGTCCGTGCGGCCGCCCGGACCGACTGGCGCTTCACCCGGATCCTGCGGCGCCTCCGGGCGGAGGAGGGCCTGAAGGTCCCGGACCGCACGTGGACCGACGCGGCGGGCGACGCGGCGGCGGTCCGGGAAGCGGCGCGCGGTTACCTCAAGTCCCGCATCCCGCTGGACGCGTCGCCTGCGGCGAGGCGTGCGTGGTGGGGAAACCTGACGGACGAACAGCGCGAGGAGTACCTCGCGGTGTACCCGGACCAGATCGGCAACTTGGACGGCATCCCGTCCCTGATCCGCGACACGGCGAACCGCGACAACCTCCAGCTTCTGATCGGCAAGCTGGAGGGGCGGGATGACGAGGTGTCCCAGGTGCGGTTGGCGGGGTTGCGGGAGATTCAGCGGCAACTGGACGCGGGCGGCCAGCCGCCGATGTACCTCCTGGGCATCGGGGACGAGGGGAATGGGCGCGCGATTGTGTCGTACGGGAATCCGGATACGGCGCGGAATGTGGCGGCGTATGTGCCGGGGTTGAATACTTCACTGGATGAGGATTTCGCTTTGGGAGACCTCAAGCGGGCGCGAGACACGGCCAAGTCGGCAATGAAGTATCACCACTCAAGTGCGTCGATGGTGTGGTTGGGGTATGACGCGCCGCAATTTCCGGATGGTCTGAGCAGCCTGGCTGTGGGGGGTGATGACAGGGCTGTCAGGGGCGGCAACGCGTTCAGTCAGTTCATGGGCGGATTGGCTGTCACGAATGTGCATGACGATCCGCATATGACAGCAATCGGGCACTCTTACGGGTCGCGCACGGTCGGAGCTGCGACTCAGCGAGACGGCGGGATCCCCGGGGTCGACGACATCGTTCTAGTTGGAAGCCCCGGGGTTGGCGTGAATCGAGCAGAGGACCTCGGAGTGGGCAAGGACCACGTCTTCGTGGGTGCGGCGGAAAATGACGTCGTGACCAAAGTGCCGTCGGTTCGGCAGGTTGCCGCAGGGTTCTTCGGCCTGACCGGCGGGCCGACTGCTGCGCACCTGCTTGGAGAGGCTGCGGATCCGGGGAGCGACGATCTCTGGTTCGGGAAGGATCCAGCGAGCGAATCATTTGGTGCCAGGCGGTTCCCGGTGGCGCCTGGGCCGCCCCTTATTGGGCCCGGCGGATTTTCGGTTGATGCCCACTCCAATTACTTCGACGCCGAGCCCCAACGGGACGCGATGTCGGCTGACAGCATTGCTTTGATCGCGGCCGGTCGGGCCGACAAGGTCAAGATGGAGGAGGCGCGGTGACGCGGCGAGCGTTGGTGCTGGGTGCAGTGTTGTTGTGTCTCCTCGCGCCTGGTTGCGGTGGTGGTGATCGCACTAACAATGGAGGGCGCGCGGACATGGATATGCAACAGGCTGCAGATCGAGCTGACGTCATTCTGGACCAAGTCCTTCGAGAGATTAAGCCTGAGGTCCAATGGGCCCATGGGCCCACTAGCACCGGGCGCTGCGACGTTTCGCGGATGCGCGTTGTTATGACCGTCATCTCTGAAGAGCGTCGCGGTAGCCTGCTAGGGATCGTTGAACGCTTCTGGCGGAATAGCGGGTACGCGATAAAGGCTGTCAACAAGGACATCGATCTCCCCGCCATCTACGCCCAAACCAGCGATGGCTTTGGCGTTACGTTGAGTGTGGGAGGGAAAGGCCAAGCCTTCTTCGAGGTGGATAGTCCCTGTGTGGACGAGTCCGAGGTGGCTGAGTCGACGGCTTCGCCCAATGGGCCTTCCTACGAGGGGGAGTACCCGTTGCCCCGCCCCAACGTCCGCTCCGAGTTCTGGTCCCTCGGCGCTCCCTGAGCGCCCCCGTGCTCCCTCGTACGACTCGTACACACCGTCGAAAACGCTCCCGAACCGTGCCCCGATGGGGGATGGTTGACGGGTGCGTAGATTCTGGGTGGCCGTGGGGGTCGGGGTCGGGGGGGCCTTGTGTTTTGTGGGTCTGCTCGTTGTGGGGACCTACTCCGCCGCTGCCGGGCTCGTCGGGGGCGCGGGTGGGGGGGCCGTCGCGTTGGCGAAGGGGGCTGTGCCGGCCAAGTACCAGGGGCTTGTGCAGAAGTGGGGGAATCTGTGCTCCGCGATCAACCCGGCGCTGCTCGCCGCACAGCTCTATCAGGAGAGCGGGTGGAACCCCCGTGCCGAGAGCTCCGCCGCCGCGCAGGGCATCGCGCAGTTCATCCCGGGGACCTGGGCGGGGCACGGGATCGACGGGGACGGGGACGGGGACCGGGACGTGTGGGACCCGGCCGACGCGATCCCCTCCGCCGCTTCGTACGACTGCGAGCTGGCCGGGTACGTGAAGAAGGTCCCCGGTGATCCCACCGACAACATGCTCGCGGCCTACAACGCGGGGGCGTACCGCGTGATCAAGTCGGGCGGGGTGCCCGACATCTCGGAGACCAGGAACTACGTCAAGATCATCCGTTCGCTGGAGAAGAGCTTCGCCCGGCCCGTCGGCCGTGTGCAGCCCTCACAGCAGGCGGCCGGGGCCATCTACTTCGCTCAGAAGAAGCTCGGCACGAAGTATCTGTGGGGCGGAAACGGTACGCCCGAGCAGGGCGGGCGGTTCGACTGTTCCGGGCTGACCCAGGCCGCGTACCGGACCGTCGACATCGAGCTGCCCCGTGTCGCGAACGACCAGTACAACGCCGGGCCGCACCCGTCGCGCGATGAGCTGCTTCCCGGTGATCTGGTGTTCTTCTCCGACGATCTGACCAATTCCCGTGCCATTCATCACGTCGGCCTGTACGTCGGGGGCGGGTACATGATCAACGCTCCGTACACTGGTGCGGTCATTCGGTTCGACAAGATCGACACGCCTGACTACTTCGGTGCCACCCGCGTGACCAAGGACGGGGCCGCGGCGCTGCCAACCGCGGGGCCGGCCGCCTGAGGGCCCGCGCCGGTGGCCGGAACTCTCCGTGAAGCCCAGGCCCTGAGCTGCGACGATGTGTCACTCTTCGATAACGTCATGGTGATCATTCGGTGGAGAGTGGAACGTACGCGCGGGGCGCGTCGTTCTCTGGCTGGGCGCGTGAGTGATCGACGTGGACGGACCGAACACGGGGGTTCGTGAATCGCGGCGCACAGGGACGTGGGCCGCAGCAGCAGACAAGGCAAGGGGCCGCAGCAGATGGCTGGACTCGCACTGGATGGGTCGAACCCCGACATCAGCCTGCTCTACGACATCAACGGGCTCGCCAAGTCCGCTCCCACCTGGTTCGACCGGGTCATGGAGTTCGTCGGAGAGTACGGGATCATGCTCGGCATGGTCCTCGTGGTCCTGTGGTGCTGGTGGAGTGTTCGCCGGCGGGGCACGGCCGAGGACTCCGTGTCGGCGGTGGCGGGGCTCGTGTGGGCGCCGCTCGCGGCCGGTATCGCCCTGCTCATCAATATTCCGATCCGCGGCTTCGTGGAACGGCCGCGGCCGTTCAAGGACCACTCCGGGCTCGACGTCCTGGTCGACGGGAAGAACGACTTCTCGTTCGTCAGCGACCACGCCACGATGGCGATGGCCCTCGCTGTCGGGCTCTTCGTGGCCCACCGGAAGTTCGGCATCGCGGCGATCGGGCTCGCCCTCCTGGAGGGCTTCTGCCGGGTCTACATGGGCGTCCACTACCCGACCGACGTCATCGGCGGCTTCGCCCTCGGTACGGCTGTGGCGCTGCTCCTCGCGCCCCTGGCGATGATGCTGCTGACGCCCCTCGTGGCGGCCGTCTCCCGGTCCGCCCGCCTCGGCCCCCTCGTCCGCTCGCGCCGGCCCCGGGCGGCGGACTCCGACCGGAACGACGCGCTCGGGATCCCCGAGCCGCGCCCCGGTTCGCGCGGCGGCGGCTCCGACGGCGAGAAGGGCCTCGCGGCCTGATCCCGGCCCCCTCACCCGCACGTGCCCCGGAGCCCGCGAGAGCGGCCCGGGGCACACGTGTGTCCGGGGCGCCCGCCCCCTCACACCCCCTGCGTGTACGTGAACAGCCCCTCCGGGTCGTACCGCTTCTTCACCTGGGCCAGGCGCGTCGCCCCCGAGCCGTAGTACGCGGTGCGCCAGTTGGTGAGGGCCGGGTCCGTGTAGTTCTGGTACGCCGCCCCCGACGCGTACGGGCGCAGCGCCGCATGGGTGTCTTTCAGCCACTTCTGCTGGGCGGTTCCCGGGGCCCCCGGCCGCCAGGCCCCGATGTACTGGGCGAGCATCCGGGAGCGGCGGTGGACGAACGCCGTGGCCCGCGGGTCCACCCGGTTCACCGCCCCGCCGAGCGCGGTCAGCGCGACCGAGCCGCCGCCGCCCTGGCCCGGGGCGAGCCGGGTGAACGCCTGGACCGCGTCGAGCAGGGCCGAAACCCCCGCCGGGGGGAGTGAGCGGTCGTAGAAGTCGGAGGCGGCGGCGTACGTCTCGCGCCGGAGGGCGCCCTGCGGGGTGCGGCCCGGCGTGGTCCCCGGGAGGTGGCACTGCGCGTCCGTGAGGCCGGAGCAGCCCGCGTACACGAGCATCGCCTCCCGGTAGTCGCGGCGGCGCAGCGAGACCGAGGTGGCGGAGGCGCCGATGCGGTCGGCGAGGCGGTCGACGGCGTTCTGCAGGTCGCCGTACGTGCCGAGGCTGAACGCCGACACCGAGACCGTCGGGCTGCTGCCGCCAGGCCCGGCGTCGAGGTGCGCGGCGGACCAGATCTCGTCGGGCTGGTCCGGGCCCCACTCCTGCCAGGCGGTGACGACGTCCCGGGCGCGCGACCAGGGCCAGGACATGTAGGCGGTGACCGTCCGCGGGGCGGAGTGCGTACGGAAGCGGAGGCTCGTGACGACGCCGAAGTTGCCGTTGCCCGCGCCGCGCAGCGCCCAGAAGAGGTCCGGGTCGCGTTTGGCGTCGGCGGTCACGGTGCGGCCGTCGGCCGTGACGATGGTGGCGGCGGTGAGGCTGTCGCAGGTCAGGCCGTAGGCGCGGGCGGCGACGCCGTGGCCGCCGCCGAGGGTGAGACCGGAGATGCCGACCGTGGGGCAGGAGCCGCCGGGGATCGTCACGCCGTGCGCGGCCAGGCCCTCGTAGACGTCGAGGAGCTTGGCGCCCGCGCCGATCGTGCCGTTCGCCTCGACGCGGTTGAGTGACGCGACGTCAATCACCAGGCGGCCGTTGCCGCTCGACCAGCCGGCGTACGAGTGGCCGCCGCTGCGGATGGCGACCGGCACGGAGGCGCGGCGGGCGAAGGCCAGGCATTCGCGGACGTCGTCCTCGTGCCGGACGTAGGCGATTCCGGCCGGTTTCTGGCCGTCGAAGCGGGTGTTGTAGAGCTGACGGGCCGTCGGGTACGCGGCGTCGCCCGGGCGGATCAGCGGCCCGTCGAGGCTCTTGGCCAGTGCGGACCAGTCCGCGGGTCCCGAGGGCTTGGAGGGCTTGGAGGGCTTGGGCGTCGAGGGGGCCGGGGAGGACGCGGACCCGGTGGGGGGCCGGGTGCCGCCGGGGGCCGGGTCCGTCGTGTCGGTGGCCTCGCACGCGGTGGCGGTGGCGCCGGTGAGGACGGTGGCGCCCGCCGCGAGGAGCGTGCGCCGGTTCGGCGGGGTCATCGGACCTCCGGTGTGGGGGGGAGAGGGGCCGGCCCGAAGGAAAGCTCCACGAGGGGAGGCCCGGTGGTCAGGCCGTGGTGCGGTGCTCGGCGGCGTCCGCGCGGGCCCGGTCGCGGGACCGGCGGGCGGGTCCGGACCAGCCGCAGGAGCAGCGGGCGGTGCAGAACGAGCCGCGTTCGACGGTGGTGGGTTCGTGGGCGGGGCGGTCCGGCGGGACCTCCGCGGCGTGTTGGTCGTACACGCGAACACGGTACTGGGCGGGGCGGTCCGGCCGGGAGGGGTCCGTCAACCGTGAGGGGGCGCTCGGGCGGCGGTGACGGCGCCAATCGGGGGCGTGGACGTTACAGGGGGCACGGGCCGTCGTTATGCGAGGCGGACACGGGCTCGGGCAAGCGGTTCGGCGTTTGGGGATGGCAGGCGATGGTGGTGCAGCAGCACAGGTCCGGAGGCGGGGTGCGCGTCGTGCGCGCCCTCGTCGCGGTGGGCGTGACGGCGGCGGCCGCCGGGTGCGCCGGTGGCGGCGGGGCCGACCGGGCGGCGGCGGCCGCGGACGCCCGGGACGGCGGCGCCGAGGTGGTGCGGCGGGCGGCGGTGGTGCTCGCCGGGGACGGGGTGGCGAGCGCCGAGGTGAGTACGTCGATGGAGACGGCCGCGGGTGGCACCCGGGTCACGATCAGGGGCTCGGGGGCGTACGACTTCCGGGCCGGGTCGGGCCGGGTGAAGGTGGTGCTGCCGCCCGACGCGGCGGGCGAGGAGGAGCACCGGCCGATCACGGAGCTGCTGGCGCCGGGCGCGCTGTACATGATGAACCGGGGCGCCGGGGTGCCCGCCGGCAAGTGGGTGCGGATCGACACGACGGCGCTGGAGGACGGCAATCTGGTCACCGGCGGGGTGACCGATCCGCTGGCCGCCGCCGAGCTGCTGCGGGGTGCGGGGGCCGTGACGTACGTCGGCGAGACGGACGTCGCCGGGGTGGCCGTGCGGCACTACCGGGGCACCGCGGACATCGGCCGGGCGGCGCGGCTGGCGGCGCCCGGTGCGCGGGCTGCGCTGGTGGCGGCGGCGAAAGGGTTCCGCACGCGGGCCGTGCCGTTCGACGCGTATCTGGACGAGGAGGGGAGGCTGCGCAAGGTGCGCCACCGGTTCAGCTTCGCCAACGAGGGCCCGGCGGCGGAGGTCGTCTCCACGACGCTCCTGTACGGGTTCGGCGTGCCCGTCACCGTACGGCTGCCGCACGACCGGGACATCTACACCGGCGAGATCGAGCAGGGACGTGCGTGAGATGAATCGCACGGAGGCCCGCTCGCCCGCCCTAGCCCTCCCGTGGGGGCGAAATGGTCCGTCCGTGCCATGCGCGGTGCGTGGCGGGCTGTCTACCCTAGGAAGCCGGTGACGGCAGTGAGAGGTGAGTGACGTGGTGACGCTCAGCCCGACCGTTTCGGACCATGTGGCGCTCGCCGAGATCGAGCTGTGCGGGGAACTGATGATCGCCGCGTCCGCGGCGATCGGGGAACGGCTCAGTGCGGACCGCATCGACGAGGTGCTCGACGTGAAGACGGACACCGACCGCACCACCGTCCCCCGGCAGGGCGACCACCGGGGCTGACGGGATCGTCTCGGGTCAGGTGCGCAGCAGGCGGGCGATGGCCTTGGTGGCCTCCTCGACCTTGGCGTCGACCTCGTCGCCGCCCTTGAGGGCCGCGTCGGCGACGCAGTGCCGCAGGTGTTCCTCCAGGAGCTGGAGCGCGAAGGACTGGAGCGCCTTGGTGGACGCCGAGACCTGGGTGAGTATGTCGATGCAGTAGACGTCCTCGTCCACCATGCGCTGGAGGCCGCGGATCTGGCCCTCGATGCGGCGCAGGCGCTTGAGGTGTTCGGCCTTCTGGTGGTGGTAGCCGTGTATTCCGCGGTCGTGGTCGGTGACGATCGCTTCCACGGGGGCGGCGCCGGGCGCCGCGTCCGGTGACGGCCCGGTCCCCATGGCCTCGGTGGTGGTCATTGCTGCCTCCCGTTTTCCCTTTACCCTGCCGTTTATATACCCCTGGTGGGTATATCCTAACGAATTCAGCTGAAACGTGACCGGGGTCCCGTGCTGATCACTGTGCCTGATGCGCGACACTGAAGAATGCCGGTTAGCCGTGGCCGGATGATGCGCCTAGCATCAGCCTGACCGAATCCAAAGCACCCCGAGGACCCCACGTGCGCTTTCGTCTGACCCCCAGGGAGACGAGCTTCTACGACATGTTCTCCGCATCCGCGGACAACATCGTCACGGGCTCGAAACTCCTGATGGAACTGCTCGGGGCGGATTCGTCCTCCCGGGCCGAGATCGCGGAGCGCATGCGGGCAGCGGAGCACGCGGGGGACGATGCCACCCACGCGATCTTCCACCAGCTGAACTCCTCCTTCATTACGCCGTTCGACCGTGAGGACATTTACAACCTCGCGTCGTCGCTCGACGACATCATGGACTTCATGGAGGAGGCCGTCGATCTGGTCGTGCTGTATCAGATCGAGACGCTTCCCAAGGGTGTGGAGCAGCAGATCGAGGTGCTGGCGCGGGCGGCCGAGCTGACCGCCGAGGCCATGCCGGGTCTGCGCACGATGGACAACCTCACCGAGTACTGGATCGAGGTCAACCGGCTGGAGAACCAGGCCGACCAGATCCACCGCAAGCTGCTCGCCCACCTCTTCAACGGCAAGTACGACGCCATAGAGGTGCTGAAGCTGAAGCAGATCGTGGATGTGCTGGAAGAGGCTGCCGACGCGTTCGAGCACGTCGCGAACACGGTGGAGACCATCGCGGTCAAGGAGTCCTGAACCACGTGGACACCTTCGTACTGATCGTGACCATCGGCGTCGCGCTCGGCTTCACCTACACCAACGGCTTCCACGACTCGGCGAACGCGATCGCCACGTCGGTCTCGACCCGTGCGCTGACGCCGCGTGCGGCGCTGGCGATGGCGGCCGTGATGAACCTCGCGGGCGCGTTCCTCGGCAGCGGGGTCGCCAAGACCGTCAGTGAGGGCCTGATCGCGACGCCCGAGGGCAACAAGGGGATGGGCATCCTCTTCGCCGCGCTCGTCGGTGCCGTCATCTGGAACCTGGTCACCTGGTACTTCGGCCTGCCCTCGTCGTCCTCGCACGCGCTGTTCGGCGGGATGGTCGGCGCGGCGCTGGCCGGCGGGACGATGGTGCACTGGGACGGGGTGCTCGACAAGATCGTGATCCCGATGTTCCTGTCGCCGTTGATCGGCCTGGTGGTCGGCTATCTGGTGATGGTCGCCATCATGTGGATGTTCCGGAAGGCCAACCCGCACAAGGCCAAGCGCGGTTTCCGCATCGCGCAGACGGTCTCGGCCGCGGGCATGGCGCTCGGGCACGGTCTCCAGGACGCGCAGAAGACGATGGGCATCGTGGTGATGGCCCTGGTCATCGCCGACGTCGAGTCCCCGAGCGATCCGATCCCGGTCTGGGTGAAGCTGGTCTGCGCGCTGATGCTGTCGCTCGGTACGTACGCGGGCGGCTGGCGCATCATGCGTACGCTCGGCCGGAAGATCATCGAGCTGGACCCGCCGCAGGGCTTCGCCGCCGAGACGACGGGTGCGTCGATCATGTTCGGTTCGGCGTTCCTCTTCCACGCGCCGATCTCGACCACGCATGTGATCACCTCGGCGATCATGGGTGTGGGTGCCACGAAGCGGGTGAACGCGGTGCGGTGGGGCGTCGCGAAGAACATCATCCTGGGGTGGTTCATCACGATGCCGGCCGCCGCGCTGGTCGCTGCCGCGAGCTACGGGGTCGTCTACCTGATGTTCGGCTGACCGGACGGGCTTGGTCCTGTGGGTCCGCCCCGCACTCCCTCGGGAGTGCGGGGCGGACCCTTTTCGCCTTGTGGTGGCACCGCCATGCAGCACCCCAAGGCCGTACGGGAGGGCCGGGCGGATCAGCCGAAGCGGCCGGAGATGTAGTCCTCGGTGGCCTGGACCGACGGGTTGGAGAAGATGCGCTCGGTCTCATCGATCTCGATGAGCTTGCCGGGCTTGCCGACCGCCGCCAGGTTGAAGAACGCGGTGCGGTCCGAGACGCGGGCCGCCTGCTGCATGTTGTGCGTGACGATGACGATCGTGAACCGCTCCTTCAGCTCGCCGACCAGGTCCTCGATGGCGAGGGTGGAGATCGGGTCGAGGGCGGAGCACGGCTCGTCCATCAGCAGCACGTCCGGCTCGACGGCGATGGCGCGGGCGATGCACAGGCGCTGCTGCTGACCGCCGGAGAGGCCGGAGCCGGGCTTGTTCAGCCGGTCCTTGACCTCGTTCCACAGGTTCGCGCCGCGCAGGGACTTCTCCACGATGTCGTTGAGGGCGCTCTTGCGGTACGAGCCGTTGAGGCGCAGGCCCGCCGCCACGTTGTCGTAGATCGACATGGTGGGGAAGGGGTTCGGGCGCTGGAAGACCATGCCGACGGTACGGCGTACGGTCACCGGGTCGACGTTCGTCCCGTACAGGTTCTCGTCGTCCAGGAGGACCTTGCCCTCGACGCGGCCGCCGGGCGTGACCTCGTGCATACGGTTCAGGGTGCGCAGGAAGGTGGACTTGCCGCAGCCGGAGGGGCCGATGAAGGCGGTCACCGAGCGGGGCTCGATGGTCATGGAGATGTCGTCTATCGCCTTGTGGCTGCCGTAGTAGGCCGACAGTCCGCTGACGTCGATGCGCTTGGCCATCTGAATCACTGCTGCTTTCCGGCGGGCCTAGCGCCCGGCCTTGGGGGCCTTCCAGCGGGCGATGCCGCGGGCCACCAGGTTGAGGATCATGACGAAGGCGATCAGGACCAGGGCCGCTGCCCAGGCGCGGTCGTAGGACGCGGCCTCCCCGATCTTGTACTGCTCGTAGATGTAGAAGGGCAGCGACGACTGGGCGCCTTCGAAGGGGTTGGTGTTGATCAGCTGGCTGCCGAAGACCAGCAGGATGATCGGGGCGGTCTCGCCGGCGATGCGGGCGACGGCGAGCATGACGCCGGTCGCGATGCCGCCGATCGCGGTCGGCAGGACCACCTTCAGGATCGTGCGCCACTTCGGGATGCCGAGGGCGAGCGATGCCTCGCGGAGCTCGTTCGGGACGAGCTTGAGCATCTCCTCGGTGGAGCGGACGACGACCGGGATCATCAGGATCGTCAGGGCGAGCGAGCCCATCAGGCCGGACGGTTCCAGGCCCGCGATGAGCATGATCGAGAGGATGAAGAGGCCGGCCACGATCGACGGGATGCCGGTCATGACGTCCACGAAGAAGGTGACGGCCCTGGCCAGCGCGCCCTTGCCGTACTCCACCAGGTAGACGGCGGTGAGCAGGCCGAGCGGGGCGGAGATCAGGGTGGCGATGCCGACCTGTTCCAGGGTGCCGATCAGCGCGTGGTAGACGCCGCCGCTGGCCTCGGGCCCGAGGACGCCGGCCATCGAGTGGGTCAGGAAGTAGCCGTCCAGGCGTTCGGAGCCGCGGCTGACGGTCGTCCAGAGCAGCGAGGCCAGCGGGACGACCGCGAGCAGGAAGCACACCCAGACCAGGCTGGTGGCGAGGCGGTCGCGGGCCTGGCGCTGGTTCTCGACCACGCTGGTGGCGACGTACGAGATGACCAGGAAGAACAGCGCGGAGATCAGGCCCCACTGCACACGGCTCTGCCAGCCGGCGGCGAGGCTCAGACCGATGCCGAGGACGATCGCGACGACGGCGAAGCCGAGCGGCGCGAGGCGCGGCAGGGACCGGCTGCTGAGGCTGCCCTTCGGGGCGGCCGGTGCGGGCGTCGGGAGGTCCTGGACGCCGGGGGTGGTGGTGGCGTGGCTCATGCGTTGGCCCCCGAGTACTCCTTGCGGCGGGCGATGATGAGCCGGGCCGCGCCGTTGACCAGCAGGGTGAGGACGAAGAGGACCAGGCCGGAGGCGATCAGGGCGTCCCGCCCGAACGCGTCGGCCTCGCCGAACTTCGCCGCGATGTTCTGGGCGAACGTCCCGCCGCCCGGGTTGAGCACGTGCAGCGAGATCAGGAAGTTCGGCGACAGGACCGTGGCGACGGCCATCGTCTCGCCGAGCGCGCGGCCGAGGCCCAGCATCGACGCGGAGATGACGCCGGAGCGGCCGAACGGCAGGACCGAGAGGCGGATGACCTCCCAGCGCGTTGCGCCGAGGGCGAGCGCGGCTTCCTCGTTCATCCGGGGGACCTGGAGGAAGACCTCCCGGCTGACGCTGGTCACGATCGGGAGGATCATGACCGCGAGGAGGATGCCGACGGTGAAGAGGGAGCGGGCGACGCCGATCTCGGTCTTCTCGAAGACGTACGTCCAGCCGAAGAACTGGTCGAGCCAGAGGTTGAGCCCCTCCAGGTACGGCACGAGGACGAGGGCGCCCCAGATGCCGTAGACGATGCTGGGGACGGCGGCGAGCAGGTCGATGACGTACGCGATCGGGCCGGCCAGCTTGCGCGGGGCGTAGTGCGAGATGAACAGGGCGATGCCGACGGCGACGGGGACCGCGATGGCCATCGCGATCACGGAGCTGACGACGGTCCCGAAGAGCAGGACGGCGATGCCGAAGACGGGCGGGTCGCCGGCCGGGTTCCAGTCGAAGGTGGTGAGGAAGTTGCCCTCGTCCTTCGAGATGGCGATCGCGGCGCGGTAGGTGAGGAACCCGGCGATCGACGCCATGATCACCAGGAGCAGGATGCCGGAGCCACGCGAGAGGCCGAGGAAGATCCGGTCACCGGCGCGGCCGGTGGAGCGGGGGCCGGTTCGCCTGCCCGGTGGGGTTTGTATCTGTTGTGTGGTGGAAGCCATGGTCTTTCCGGTCTGTGTGGGGGAGCCGGGGCTCCCCTGGCGGCGGTGCACCGGAGGGGCGGTGGCGGCCGGTCCGGAGGGGTGTTCCGGACCGGCCGCCGGATGCGCTGGGTGTCGTGCGGCTGGTTACGAGAGGCCGGCGACGGTCTCGCGGACCTTGGCGTTGATCTCCTCGGGGATCGGGGCGTAGCCCGCCTCGGTGAGGAGCTTCTGGCCGTCCGCCGAGGCGGTGTAGGTCAGGAAGGACTTGACGGTGCCGAGGGTGTCGGCCTTGTTGCCGGTGTCGCAGACGACCTCGTAGGTGACGAGGACCAGCGGGTAGGCGCCGTCGGCCTTGGTGGTGTAGTCGAGGTCGAGCGCCAGGTCCTTGCCGGTGCCCTTGACCTTGGCGGCGGCGATGGCCTTCGAGGCGTTCTCGGAGGACGCCTTGACCGGGGCGGAGCCGCCGGTGTCGATGTCGACCGTGGAGATCTGCTGCGAGGTGGCGTAGGACAGCTCGAAGTAGCCGATGGAGCCGTCGACCTGCTTGACCTGGGTGGCGACGCCGGAGGAGCCGGACGCGGCCTGGCCGCCGGGGGCGGGCCACTTCTTCTCGGCCTCGTACTTCCAGTCCTGCGGGGCGGCGGCGCCGAGGTACTTGCCGAGGTTCTGCGTGGTGCCGGAGTCCTCGGAGCGGTGGAAGGGCTGGATCGCCTTGTCCGGCAGCTTGGCGTCGGGGTTGAGCTTGACGATCGCCTCGTCGTTCCACTTCTTGATCTTCGTGTCGAAGATCTTGGCGAGGGTGGGGGCGTCCAGGGTCAGGCTGTCGACGCCTTCGAGGTGGAAGCCGACGGCGATCGGGCCGCCGACCATCGGGAGGTTGATGCCCTGGCCGGTCTTGCAGATCTTCTTGGAGTCGGCGACCTCCTCGGGCTTCAGCGCCGAGTCGGAGCCGGCGAAGCCGACGGTGCCCTGGTTGAAGGCGACGATGCCCTCGCCGGACGAGGAGGAGTTGTAGTTGATCTCCACACCGGAGCAGGCGGCCATGTACTCCTTGACCCAGAGGTCCATGGCGTTCTTCTGCGCGCTGGAGCCGGAGGCGCGCAGCTGGCCCTTGGCGCCGTCGCACTTGACGTTGGACGCGGCCTTCGTCTTGGCGCCGCCGGTGGGGGAGGTGTCGCCGCTGTTGTCGTCCGAACCGCACGCCGTGAGGACCAGGGCGCCGGAGACGGCGAGGGCACCGAGCGCGGTGGCACGAAGCCGGTTCTTGCGCTGAAGCTTCACTTTCGGGTGTTCCTTCCAGAAGCCGCCGCGGCTGCTTGCGGGCGGCGTGCGACGCGGGCGGTGCAGTGGCTGATCGCTGCACCCGGTAGGTCTGAAATTAGGCAGAACAGGTGACGTGGTTTACGGGGGTGGGTGAACGGGGGGTGAACCGTGGCGGGCCCTTGGGTTCCGGGCCTACGCCTCCGGGAACGTCCTCAGGGCGGCGGCCAGCACCTCGCGGTCGCGCGGCTGGGTCAGGCGCTCGCGGGCGGCCGCGGGCGGCAGCCACAGCACCGCGTCCACCTCGTGGTTCGGGGTGAAGGAGCCCTTCGTGGCCTCGGCGGACCAGTACGTGACCTCCTTCGGGCGCCCGTTCGCGACGTACCGGACCATGGGCAGCACGGCCCCCGGCACACAGTGGTGGCCCGTCTCCTCCAGGACCTCGCGGAGCGCCGCCTCCCGCGGGGACTCGCCGCGCTTCAGCTTGCCCTTGGGGAACGACCAGTCGTCGTAACGCGGCCGGTGGACGAGGCACAGCTCCACGCCCCCGGCGGGTGCGGGCGGCCGGCGCCACAGGACGCAGCCCGCCGCCCGCACCGGGCCGCTCACGACCGCGCCGCCCCCGTCGTCGCGCAGGCCCAGCTCTCGCGGAAGACCGCGCGCGCCGCCTCCACCTCGTGGCGCTGGTCGGCGTGGAGCACGCCCAGGGCGTACGCGGTCGCCGGGGCGATCCTGGGCGTGCGGGCGGCCGTGGCCGCCGCGCCGGCCGCCTCGGCCGCGTCCCGGTGCAGGTCGAGGGCGCGGCCCGGGGCGGCCAGGACCGGGTCGGGGGCGCCGTGCACCACCTCGTGGGCGTAGCGGTGGAGCCGGAGGAGCAGGCGGGTCTGGTGCCAGGGCGCGTCGTGCGCCTCGTTGTACGGTTCCGCCGACTCGTCGGAGGGCAGCGCGGCGACCGCCCCGAGCAGCCGCTGCTCGGCCCGGTCCGCGGGCCCGGCGAGGACGTCACCGGCGGGGCCGGCCGCGGCGGGGGAGAGCGGGACCTCGGAGGCGAGCAGCGCGACGGCGTCGGCCACCGCGTGGAAGCGGGCGGAGCCGAGGGCCTGGAGGGCGGCGGAGTGGGCGCGGGTCCGGGCGAGGGTGAGCTGCCGTTCCAGCAGGGCACCCGCGCGGGCGGCGCCGACGCCGAGGACGGGGCGGGCCGTTCCCGTGGAGTCGCCGGTGCGGGCGGCCGGGAGGACGGGGTCGCCGGAGAGGCCGTGGAGCGCTTCCAGGAGCCGGGTGAGCCGGTCCGCGTACGCGTGTTCGCGGGCGAGGGTGCCGGAGAGCCAGGACAGTTCGGTGCGCAGCTGATCCGCCCAGAGCGGGTCGAGCGCGGTGCGGAAGGTGCGCAGGGTGGCACCGATCCGGCGGGAGGAGCGGCGCAGTGCGGTGGCGGCCTGTTCGGCGGTGCGCGTTCCGGCGTCCGTGGGGGCGGTGTTCTCGCGGTGCAGGCGCAGGCTGCGCAGGAAGTCGGCGGCCTGGGTGCGCAGATAGGGGCCGAGGACCGCCCCGGCGTTCACGCCGGTGATGCCGGGGGCGTGGGCCGGGGCGGCGGCCTGGGTGTGGGGGTCAGGGCGTCGCACGCCGGCGCCTCCGGGCGTCAATGAGCATTTCCTGTACGTGCCGCAGGGGTTTGCCGTCCGCGTCCACGGAGTGCCGGGTCCAGTCGCCGTCGGGGCCCAGGTGCCAGGAGGAGGTGGTGTCGGCCATGCCGGTCTCCAGGAGGCGGCTGAGCGCGGCGCGGTGGGCGGGGTCGGTGACCCGGACCAGGGCCTCGATGCGGCGGTCGAGGTTGCGGTGCATCATGTCGGCGCTGCCGAACCAGACTTCGGGTTCGCCGCCGTTGCCGAAGGCGAAGACCCGGGAGTGTTCGAGGAAGCGGCCGAGGACCGAGCGGACCCGGATGTTCTCGGAGAGGCCGGTGACGCCGGGGCGGATCGCGCAGATGCCGCGCACCCAGATGTCGACGGGGACGCCGGCCTGGGCGGCCCGGTAGCAGGCGTCGATGATCGCCTCGTCCACCATCGAGTTGACCTTGATGCGCACGTAGGCGGGGCGGCCCGCGCGGTGGTGCGTGACTTCCTTGGTGATACGGGCGACCAGGCCGTCGCGCAGCGACTTGGGGGCGACCAGGAGGCGGCGGTAGGTCTCGCGGCGGGAGTAGCCGGAGAGCCGGTTGAAGAGGTCGGAGAGGTCGGCGCCGACCTGCGGGTCGGCGGTGAGCAGCCCCAGGTCCTCGTAGAGCCTGGCCGTCTTCGGGTGGTAGTTGCCGGTGCCGACGTGCGAGTAGCGGCGCAGGGTGTCGCCCTCCTGGCGGACGACGAGGGAGAGCTTGCAGTGCGTCTTGAGGCCGACGAGCCCGTAGACGACGTGGCAGCCCGCCTCTTCGAGCTTGCGCGCCCACTTGATGTTGGCCTGCTCGTCGAAGCGGGCCTTGATCTCGACGAGGACGAGGACCTGTTTGCCGGATTCGGCGGCGTCGATGAGGGCGTCCACTATCGGCGAGTCGCCGGAGGTCCGGTACAGCGTCTGCTTGATCGCGAGGACGTCCGGGTCGCCCGCCGCCTGTTCCAGGAACGCCTGGACGGAGGTGGAGAAGGAGTCGTACGGGTGGTGCAGGAGGACGTCGCGCTCGCGTACGGCGGCGAAGATGTCCGGCGCGGACGCGGACTCCACCTCGGCGAGGTCGCGGTGGGTGCCCGCGACGAACTTGGGGTACTTCAGCTCGGGCCGGTCCAGCGACGCTATGCCGAAGAGGCCGGTGAGGTCGAGGGGGCCCGGCAGCGGGTAGACCTCGGCGTCGGACACCTTCAGCTCGCGGACCAGCAGGTCCAGCACGTAGGGGTCGATGGACTCCTCGACCTCCAGACGGACCGGCGGGCCGAAGCGGCGGCGCATGAGCTCCTTCTCCAGGGCCTGGAGCAGGTTCTCGGCGTCGTCCTCCTCGACCTCCAGGTCCTCGTTCCTGGTGACCCGGAACATGTGGTGCGCCAGCACCTCCATCCCCGGGAACAGCTCCTCCAGGTGGGCCGCGATGACGTCCTCTATGGGGACGTAGCGCTGCGGCGACGCCTCCAGGAAGCGGGTCAGCAGCGGCGGCACCTTGACCCGGGCGAAGTGGCGGTGGCCGCTGACCGGATTGCGTACGACGACGGCGAGGTTCAGCGACAGGCCGGAGATGTACGGGAAGGGGTGGGCCGGGTCCACGGCGAGGGGGGTCAGGACGGGGAAGACGCGCTGCCGGAAGAAGGTGAACAGGCGGGCCTGCTCCTTGTCGGTCAGCTCCGGCCAGCGGATCAGCTGGATGCCCTCGTCGGACAGGGCCGGGGAGACGTCCTGCTGGTAGCAGGCGGCGTGCCGGGCCATGAGTTCGCGCGAGCGGGTCCAGATCAGGTCCAGCACCTCGCGGGGCTGGAGGCCGGACGCGGACCGGGTGGCGACGCCGGTCGCGATGCGGCGCTTCAGGCCGGCGACCCGGACCATGAAGAACTCGTCCAGGTTCGACGCGAAGATCGCCAGGAAGTTGGCCCGCTCCAGGAGGGGCGTGGTCGGGTCCTCGGCCAGTTCGAGGACCCGTTCGTTGAACGCGAGCCAGCTGCGTTCCCGGTCCAGGAAGCGGCCCTGGGGCAGCTCGTCGCCGTCCACCTCGGGTTCGTAGGCGTCGGCGTCGGCGTCGATGTCGGGGTCGAAATCGGCGGCGGTGGACAGGGCCGCGCCCCTCCCGGAGGGGGCGACGGCATGCGGCCGGTGTGCGGCGAGGGCACCGACGGACGGCTGGGCGGCGGGCTGGACCGGGACCTCGGAGCTGGGCTGCTGGCTCATGAGCCCATTGTTCCGCCCGGAGTGCTCCGGAGGCGCGTCGGAGGAGGACGAGATCGCGTGGACGGCGCGGTCGGGGCGCGTTCTGCCGGGATTTCGCCCGTTGCGGGGGGACGGCACAGCTGGCTGCATCCTGCGAGGGTCGCAAGGCCGTCTGAATGCGTGGTTACGACGACATGACGTGCGGGAAGCGGTGGGTGGCCGTGTGTGGGGGTCCCGTCCGGGGCCAGGGCCCCGGACGGGTTTGGGAATGCCTCAGGCGTGGTAGCGCCGCAGGACCCGGAAGGCGAGGGCGGTGGCGGCTGCGGCGAGGACGAGCAGGATGCCGGTTTCCATGAGCTGGAGGGGCCAGAAATGGGAGACGGGGTGGTGGTCGACGTAGTAGCCGGTGACGCCGCGGTCCGCGAGACAGCGGTCGGCCTTGGCCCCTGCGGCCCAGCAGGTGTCGGCCGGCAGCCGGGCGCCGTCGCCGGTGAGCCGGCCGGTCTCGACGAGCCACGCGTCGTCGGGCGTCTGGGGCGGGACCGAGCCGGTGCTGGACCGCGTGCTCAGCGGCCACAGTCCGCTGCGTACTCGGTTCAGCGCCACGGCCACCGCGGCGGTGGCGAGCAAGGCCACGCCCATGGCGGGCAGGGTGCGGCGCGTCAGCAGCCCGGCGAGCGCCCCGAGGGCGAGCCCGAGCAGGGCGTACCCCACGGGCGCGGTTCCCAGCGCGCCGAAGGAGGTGTTGCCGAACCAGTGGACCGGGTACAGCCCCTCCGACCGCGCCCGTGCCCAGGCGAAGACGGCGGACAGGACGGACACCCCCGCGACCAGCAGTGCGGCCGGAACCGCGAGCCTGGCCAGGAGCCAGTGGACGGGGGACACCGACTGCGTCCAGGCGAGCTTGTACGTACCGCTCTCGAACTCCTTGCCGATCATCGGGCCCGCGACGAACGCGGCGACGAATCCGGGCAGGACGGTCAGGCAGAGCCCCGCGTAGCCGAGCACCGTCTGCCGGACCGACAGGGCGAGGTCGAACTTCTGCAACCGGTCGTCACAGGTGCGGTCGGTCACCAGCGACGTGCAGGGGCTCGCCTCGAACGCGTCGTTGACGTGGCCTGCCCACAGGGTGATGCCCACGACGACGGCGATCCAGACCAGGGCGAGGATGCCCGTGCACCACAGGGCCCACCGGTGCTGGCGTACGAGGACGCGGGCACCGGCGCCCAGGGCGGGTCCGGGCCGGGCCGTACGCGGCGTGGCGGGCGCGATGCCGGTGAGCGCACTCATGCCGCCACCGCCTCGTGGACCGTCGCGCTCGGCGTGAGCAGCGCAGGGGCCTCCGGGGAGCGCAGGTGGGCGAGCAACAGCTCCTCCAGGGTGGGTTCGGAGAGGTCCCAGGCCGGGTCGACCGGGCCCTCCGGGCGGACCAGGGCGGTCAGGGCGCGGCCCGTCGTGCGGGATTCGATCACCGTGTGCGGGGTCAGGTCGCGGACCGGGCCCGTGAGTACGGCGTGGGCGGCGAGCAGTTCGTCCGTCTCGCCGCCGAGGCGGACGCGGCCGCCGTCGACCAGGAGGAGGTGGTCGCAGGCGCCCTCCAGTTCGCTGAGGATGTGCGAGGACATCACGATGGTCGTCCGGTGCTCGGCGGCCTCGGCCATCAGGGCGCCCATCAGCTGGTGGCGGGCGAGGGGGTCGAGGTCGGCCATCGGCTCGTCCAGGAGCAGGAGTTCGGCCCGCTTGCCCAGCGCGAGGGCGAGGGCGAGACGGCTGCGCTGCCCGCCGGAGAGGTCGCGGACCTTCGCGTCCGACGGCAGCGGTCCGGCGATGCGCGCCGCCGCCTCCCGGTCCCAGCCGTCCGGGTTCAGCTGCGCACCCGCCCACAGCGTTTCGGAGACCGTCAACTGCGGGTAGAGCGGCTTGTCCTGGGCCACGTACGCCATGCGGGCACGCGACTCGCCGGGCGCGGCGCCCAGGACCCGCAGCGTTCCCTCGGCCGGGCGGAGGAAGCCCGCCGCCAGGGCGAGCAGCGTGGACTTCCCGGCGCCGTTGGGCCCGACGAGCGCGCAGACGGCGCCGGCCGGCAGCCGGAAGGCGCAGTCCCGCAGTGCCCAGTCGCCCCTGCGGCCCCCGTATCTCATGCCGAGCCCCTCGGCCTCCAGCGCGGTACCCGTCATCGGTCCTGGTCCCCCTCGAATGTGCTGTCCAGTACGGCGGTGAAGAGCGCGCTCACGTCGTCGCGTTCGAGTCCGGCCGCCCGCGCCCGGCCCGCCCAGGCGGCGAGTTCGGCGCGCAGCGGGGAGTCGTCGGCGGCCGCCGCGCCGCCGAGTGACCGGGTGACGAAGGTGCCGAGGCCGCGTCGGCCCTCGACCAGCCCTTCGCGTTCCAGCTCGCGGTACGCCTTGAGCACGGTGTTCGGGTTGATCGCGGTCGCCTCGACCACCTCCCGGGCGGTGGGCAGCCGGTCGCCCGGCTCCAGCAGGCCCAGGCGCAGGGCCTGTTTGGTCTGCTGGACGATCTGGAGGTAGGTGGCGACGCCGCTGCGCCGGTCGATGCGGAACTCGACTGCCGCGGACTCTGCCATCTTCACCCTTTCACTAATTGAGTAGTGAAAGGGTGTCGTAAGAAAGGGGGCGGCGTCAAGCGGAGCCGCCCCCGGAAGAGTTGAGGAGAGGTCAGGACTCCGTGCGGTACATCAGGTCGACCTCGTGCGTGACGAAGCCCATCCGCTCGTACACCGCGAGCGCCGCCGGGTTGTCCGCGTCGACGTAGAGCATCGCGGTCGGCAGGCCCTCCGACGCCAGGTGGCGCAGGCCGATCGCGGTGAGGGCCTTGCCGAGGCCGCCGCCCTGCGCGTCGGGCCGGATGCCGACCACGTACACCTCGCCGAGCTGCTCCTCGGCGTGCACCTTCGTCCAGTGGAAGCCGATCAGCTCCGCGCCGCCCGCGCCGTCCTCGCGCTCCGCCAGGAAGAAGCCCTTGGGGTCGAACCAGGACTCGGCCTTGCGGTCGTCCAGGTCGCGCTGGGTCAGGGAACCCTGCTCCGGGTGGTGGGCGAAGGCCGCGCGGTTCACCGCGAGCCAGGCGGCGTCGTCCTCGCCCGGGACGAAGGTGCGCACGGTGACGCCCGGCGGGAGCACCGGCTCGGCGAGGTTCAGCGGACTCAACGGACGGCGCAGCTGGCGCAGTTCCCGGAACAGGGACAGGCCCAGGACCTGGGCGAGATGGCGCGCCGCGGCCTTCCCGCCGTGCGCCCAGACCCGCAGCCGCTTCCCGGTGGCGGCGAGCAGGGCGGCCCCGAGCGCGCGGCCGTGGCCGCGGCCCCGGTGCGCGGGGTGCACGACCAGCTCGGCGGCCGGTGCCTCCACGGGGTCGGTGTCCTCCAGTTGCGCGTACCCGGCGAGCACGCCTCCGGCGGACAGCAGGAAGTGCCGGACGCCTTCCCGTTGTCCGCCGCGCAGTTGCAGACGGCCCTGCTCCGAGACGGCCTGCCGGCCGTCGGACCGCGCGGCCTCGGCGAGCAGGTCGAGCACGGCCGCGGCCTGGTCGGGGGAGAGGGTGTCGAGGGTCTGGATCTCGCGTCCGGGTGCGGGGAGGGGTGCGTCTGTCGTCATGCGTACGAGCGTATGCGCCTGCGGCCCGCACCGGTTGGCAACCACTTCGTAACCCCGTACACCTGTCGCGCTACGCGCGTTGACTCTAGGCTGCGGCTCGTACTTCACCCGCTGAACTCACAAGGGGACCGATGTCAGCGACACCGCAGAAGAACCGGGCGTCACGGCGGGTGCTCGCCGCCGCGGCCGGTCTCGCCACCGTGGGCGCGCTCGTCGCCGCCATGCCGGCCGACGCCCACGACGGCGGCCACGGCCACGGGCACCACACGCCGGCCCGGACCGTCGACGTGCAGCTGCTGTCCTTCAACGACCTGCACGGCAACCTGGAGCCGCCGGCCGGCTCGGCCGGAACGGTCACCGAGACGCAGGCCGACGGTACGACGAAGGCGATCCCGGCCGGTGGCGTCGAGTACCTCGCCTCCTCGCTGCGTACCGCCCGCAAGGGCCACCCGTACTCGATCACCGCGGCCGGTGGCGACATGGTCGGCGCGAGCCCGCTGCTTTCGGGGCTCTTCCACGACGAGCCGACCATCGAGGCGCTGAACAAGATCGACCTCGATGTGACGAGTGTCGGCAACCACGAGTTCGACGAGGGCGCGACCGAGCTGGCCCGCCTGCAGAACGGTGGCTGCCACCCGGTCGAGGGGTGCTACGAGAAGGGCAAGGAGTTCCAGGGCGCCGACTTCCCGTACCTCGCGGCCAATGTGACGGACGAGAAGTCCGGGAAGCCGATCCTCAAGCCGTACACCGTGTGGAAGAAGAACGGCGTCAAGATCGGCTTCATCGGGGTGACCCTGGAGGGCACGCCGAACATCGTGACGGCCAACGGCGTCAAGGGACTCAAGTTCCACGACGAGGTCGAGACGATCAACAAGTACGCCAAGGAGCTGGACCGCCAGGGCGTGAAGTCGATCGTCGCGCTCATCCACGAGGGCGGTCTGCCCGCCTCCTCCTCGTACAACTACGACTGCGACAGCCCGGGCGCCGGTGACGGCATCTCCGGGCCGATCACGGAGATCGCCGAGGGCATCACGCCGAAGGTGGACGCCCTGGTCACGGGCCACACCCACCAGGCGTACGTCTGCACCATCCCGGACCCCGCCGGCAACCCGCGCCTGGTCACGTCGGCGGCCTCCTTCGGCCGGCTGTACACGGACACGACGCTGACGTACGACCGCCGCACCGGCGACATCGTGCGCACGGCGGTGGAGGGCAGCAGCAAGAAGGGCGCGAAGCGCCCGGCTCCGTCGAACCCGGTCTCCGCGAACCACCTCGTCGGCCGCGACCAGACGCCCGCCAAGGACATGACGGACCTGATCGCCCGCTGGAACACGCTCGCGGCGCCGATCGCGAACCGGCCGCAGGGCTACATCTCCGCCGACATCAACGGGCGCGGCTCCACCGCCCTGGAGAAGCCGCTCGGCGACCTGATCGCCGACGCGCAGCTGGAGGGGCTGGCCCCCGCGGACAAGGGCGGGGCGGTCGTCGCCTTCATGAACCCGGGCGGCATCCGCGCGGACCTGGTGTACAAGGCGTCCGGCAGTGAGGGCGACGGCGTCGTCACCTACGGCGAGTCGTTCACCGTGCAGCCGTTCACCAACATGATGAACGTCGTGGACCTGACCGGCGCCCAGCTCGTCAGCGCCCTGCAGCAGCAGGTCAGCGGCTCGAACGAGGCCAGCCCGAAGATCCTCCAGGTCTCGAAGGGCCTCACCTACACGCTGGACATGACGAAGTCCGGCGCGGCCCGCGTCGTCACGGACACGATTCTGCTGAACGGCGAGGCGATCGACCCGGGCAAGACGTACCGCGTCGCGATGAACGAGTTCCTGGCGGGCGGCGGCGACGGCTTCGCGGCGCTCGGCGCGGGCACCAACAAGCTGGTCGGCGCCTCCGACCTGGACCTGTTCAACGCCTACCTGGCCGCGCACTCCACGGCCTCGGCCCCGCTGGCCCCGCCGGCGACGGACCGGATCACGGTCGTGAAGTAACACGCGTCCCGCACCGAGGGCCCGCCACCGGAAGGTGGCGGGCCCTCGGCACGTGTGCGGGCGACCTGCCGTCGTGCACGCTCGGCAAACACCCGCGCACGTACGACACATCCGACGCCCCCGGCCGCTTCTAGTCTCTGGCCTGAAGTCGCCGTCGTCCGGTGGGGGCTTCTTCTCTTCTTCGGCGAATCGATGATCGGAGCAGTCGTGAAACGCAAGCTGTATGTCGGTGCCGCAGCCATCGCCCTCTCGATCGCCGGCACGCTGACGCTCAGCGCCCCGGCCAACGCTTCGGCTTCCTCGGGGTACGTCTCGGGGACCGGGTCGGTCCTGGACGACCTGAACGACGAAGGACCTCTGCACTACGGGGACCGCAGCGGTGCGGTAGCGGTGTGGCAGTCCATCCTCTGGGCCGACAACTACCTGAGCTTCGCCTACGACGATTCGGTGGACTGCTCCTTCGGCCCCGACACTCTGGCTGCTACGAAGAAGTGGCAGAAGGACCACGGCCTGACGGCCGACGGGGTGCCGGGGAAGAACACGTTCACCAAGGCGGGCAAGTATCTGAAGGACGCAGGCCTGAGCACCAGCGGCCAGCGCATGATCTACTACGACTCCCCGCAGTCCAGTGTGCGTGCTCTCGCCAACCGCGATGGAGACGGGCACTGGATCGTCTGGATCGGTGACAGCAAGCGGCGGGCCTCCTACAGCAGCTGCTGAACAGGACAGGCCTCAGGGTGCGTCCGGAGGCGGCTGCGGGGCCCCCGGAAGGTTGATCACCGCCTCCGTGCCGCCGCCCGGGGCCGGGGTGAGGGCGATGGCACCGCCCGACTGCTGGACGGTACGGGCCACGATCGACAGGCCCAGGCCCGAGCCCGGGAGCTGGCGGGCGGACGGGGAGCGCCAGAAGCGTTCGAAGACGTGGGGGAGTTCGTCGGCGGGGATGCCGGGGCCGTGGTCGCGGACCGTGAGGCGGCCCCGGTGCAGCACCACATCGATGGTGCCCTGCGACGGGCTGAACTTCACCGCGTTGTCCAGGACGTTGACGATCGCCCGCTCCAGGGCCGCGGGTTCGGCACGTACGTACCAGGGGGCCAGGTCCTCCGTGATCGTCAGCTCCGGACCGCGCAGCCGGGCGCGGCGCAGGGCGGCCCGGGTGATGTCGTGCAGGGCCACCACCTGGAGCGGGCCCGGCTGGGCGGCGTCCGGGCGGGCCAGCTCCTGGAGGTCGCCGATGAGCGCGGCCAGCTCCGTCATCTGCGCCTTCACCGACGACATCAGGGCCCTGCGGTCGTCCGGCGGGATCGCCCGGCCGGTCTCGTCGCTGCGGGCCAGCAGCTCCACGTTGGTCCGGAGCGAGGTGAGCGGGGTGCGCAGCTCGTGGCCCGCGTCCGCGATGAGCTGGGCCTGCCGGTCGCGGGAGGTCGCCAGGGACGCGGTCATCGAGTTGAACGACCGGGACAGGCGCGCGATCTCGTCCTCTCCCTCGACGGGGATGCGGACGGTCAGGTCCTCGGTCCTGGCCACGTGCTCGACGGCCTGGGCGAGCTCGTCCACGGGACGCAGCCCGGACCGGGCGACCCAGAGACCGGCGGCGCCGGCCCCGATGACGCCGATGCCGCCGACGAGGGCGAGGACCCAGGCGAGGGTGGAGAGCGGCTCGTCGATCTCGCTGAGGGGCCGCGCGATGGTGACACCGAGGTCGACCCGGGGCTGGTCGAGTCCAGGCCCGCGGGTCGCCGTCACCGGGTAGGTGAAGGCGCGCATCTTCGCACCGTCGGACGCGGTCTCCGTGTGCAGCGGACCGGGCTGGTTGCCGCCGACCACCGCGAGGTCGTCGGCGGTGATCGGGAGTTCGGGGGAGCCGGGGGCGACGCAGGCGTTGCCCTGTCCGTCGATGAGCTGGACGGTGAGGCCGGTGTAGGGCGTGGGCCGCAGCTTGGTGGTGCCCTTGCAGTACTGGTACAGGCTGACCAGGTAGTCCTGGTCGACCGTGGACGCGCGCAACGTCTCGTCCTGCCGCTCCTCCAGCTGCTCCCGCACCACGAACCAGCACGCCACCGCCACCGCCGCCACCGCGGCCGCGACCGCCGTCGCGACCAGCAGGGCCAGCCGGGACCGCAGCGGCAGCGCGCGGACGCGTCGCAGCGGCCCCGTCATCCGTCGCCCCCGCCGGAGCGGAGCGCGTACCCCACACCGCGCACGGTGTGCACGAGGCGCGGTTCGCCGCCGGCCTCCGTCTTGCGGCGGAGGTACATCACGTACACGTCCAGGGAGTTGGAACTCGGCTCGAAGTCGAAGCCCCACACCGCCTTCAGGATCTGCTCGCGGGTCAGCACCTGGCGCGGGTGCGCGAGGAACATCTCCAGGAGCGTGAATTCGGTACGGGTCAGCTCCACGCGCCGGGTGCCGCGCATGACCTCCCGGGTCGAGAGGTCCATGCGCAGATCGGCGAAGGACAGCACGTTGTCGTCGGGGACGGGACCGCCCGAGGCCGTCGCGTACGAGCTGCGGCGCAGCAGGGCGCGGATGCGGGCGAACAGTTCGTCCAGTTCGAACGGCTTGACCAGGTAGTCGTCGGCGCCCGCGTCGAGGCCGGTGACGCGGTCGCCGACGGTGTCCCGGGCCGTGAGCATCAGGATGGGCGTGGTGGCGCCCGTGGAGCGGATGCGGCGGGCGGCGGTCAGGCCGTCCATGCGGGGCATCTGGATGTCCAGGACGATGAGGTCGGGGGCGTACGACTCCGCCCTGGCGAGGGCGTCGACGCCGTCGACGGCGACTTCGGTGCCGTATCCCTCGAAGGCGAGGCTGCGTTGCAGGGCCTCGCGCACGGCGGGCTCGTCGTCGACGATCAGGATGCGCTGCGGATCGTCTTCGGCGGGGCTCATCGCTGTCTTGTCCTCTTCTCGGTCGTACGGGCCGGAGCGCGGGACCCCAGTTTCTCAGCCCCCTACGGTCAGGAGCCGTTCCCCGCCCGCAGGGTGTCGAGGTCGGCCTTCAGGGTGTTCACGGGGATGGCGAAGCCGAGGCCGACGCTGCCGGCGCCGGAGCTGCCCTGGCCGCTCGCCGAGCTCGCCGAGTACATGGCGGAGTTGATGCCGATGATCTCGCCGTTCATGTTGATCAGCGCACCGCCGGAGTTGCCCGGGTTGAGCGAGGCGTCGGTCTGGATGGCCTTGTACGTGGTGGTGGACTCGCCGGTGTCGCCGTTGAACTGCTGCCCGCCGAACTCGAAGGGCCACTGGCGCCCGCCGCCCTGCTGCTCCTGGCTCTGGCCGTTGTCCCCCTCCTTGGCGACCGTGACGTCGCGGTCGAGGGCGGAGACGATGCCGCTGGTGACGGTGCCGGTCAGGCCCTCGGGCGAGCCGATCGCGACGACCTGGTCGCCGACGGCGACCTGGGAGGAGTCGCCGAGCGTGGCCGTCTTCAGGCCGCTCGCGCCCTGGAGCTTGATCAGCGCGAGGTCCTTGCCGGCGTCGGTGCCGACGACGTCTGCGGTGTACGTCTTTCCGGTGCTCAGGGTGACCTTGATCTGCGAGGCGTCCGCGATGACGTGGTTGTTGGTGACGATCTCGCCGTCCGAGGTGATGACCACGCCCGAACCGGTGGACTGGCCGGCCGTCGAGGTCGCGCCGATCTCCACGATGGCCGGGGAGATCGCCTTGGCCACTCCGGCCACCGTGCCCTTGTCGCTCTGCGAGACGGTGGTGCCCGGCACGACGCCGCTGCCCGCGGCCGTGGTGGCGGGGTCGTCGGCGAGCCTGCCGATGACCGTCGCGGTGCCGCCGCCGACGATCGCCGCCGCGATGGCCACCGCGGCGACCAGCGCGACCGGCTTGCGGACCCGGCGCCGGGCGGCGGGCGGCTCGGGGGCGGGGCCCACCGGGTCCGGGAAGACCGGCTGGGCGGGCTGGTATGACGGCGGCGGCGGGTAGGCCGCTTCGCCGTTGCCGTACGAGGGGTACATCGGGTACTCGCCGCTCGGGCGCTGGCTCTCTGTCATGCCTATGAGCCTGTCCGGCCAAGATGAGAGGAGCGTGAGGGCGCCCTGAGAAGCCCGGCAGAACCGCGTATGCCCGGTATAAGGGCGGGGCTCAGGCGGACGCGGGCGGCTCTCCGCAGCCGCACGAGCGGCGGACCACCAGCGCCGAGGGGAACTGCTTGAGCCGCTCCCGCCGCGACCCCGACACCCGCAGCGAGTCGTCGAGCACCAGGTCCACCGCCGCCCGCGCCATCGCCGGGCGGTCCGAGGAGACCGTGGTGAGCGGCGGATCGGTCAGCCCGGCTTCCTTGACGTCGTCGAACCCGGCGACGGCCAGCTCGCCCGGCACGTCGATGCGCAGCTCGCGGGCGGCCCGCAGCACGCCGATCGCCTGGTCGTCCGTGGCGCAGAAGATGGCCGGCGGCCTGTCCGGCCCGGAGAGCAGCTTCAGGGCGACCTGGTAGGCGTCGTAGCGGTTGTACGGGGCCTGGAAGAGCCGGCCCTCCGTCGAGCGGCCGGACTCGTGCATCGCGCGCCGCCACCCCTCGACGTGGTCGGCGACCGGGTCGCCGACGGCCGGGGTCTCCTCCGTACCGCCGAGGCATGCCACGTACGCGTTGCCGTGTTCCAGGAGGTGGCGGGTGGCGAGCTGGGCGCCGCCGACGTCGTCCGTGACGACCGCGACGTCGTCGATGGCCTCGGGCCGCTCGTGCAGCAGCACGACCCGGGCGTCCCACGCCTCTATCTCCGCGGCGGCGCGTTCGCTGGGGCCCTGGCTGACCAGGATGAGACCGGAGACCCGCATGCCGAGGAAGGCCCGCAGGTAGTGGACCTCGCGCTCGTCGCGGTAGTCGGAGTTGCCGACGAGGACCATTTTCCCGCGCTCGGCGGCGGCCTGTTCGACCGCGTGCGCCATCTCCGCGAAGAACGGCTGCCGGGCGTCCGGCACGATCATCCCTATGAGATCGGTCCGCCGCGAGGCCATGGCCTGGGCGACCCGGTCGGGCCGGTAACCCAGCTCCTTGATCGCGGCGAGCACCCGCTCGCGCGTGGCCGGGGCGACCGGCCGGGGTCCGTTGTTGATGACGTAACTGACCACCGCGGTCGACGTCCCCGCCAGTCTCGCCACATCGTCCCGCGTCACCTTGGCCACGCGCGGCAGTCTACGCGGATGGAACTACCTCTTGGCAGGCCGGACCGGGGCTTCTTCCGTGACCTCGGCAGCGGGCGGCTGCTCCGAACGGGTGACACCCCGCTTGGCTGCCTTCGCCTCCTCGGCCGCCCGCTCGACCTTCTCGGGGGCGACGAAGCGGTAGCCCACGTTCCGCACGGTCCCGATCAGCGACTCGTGCTCCGGGCCGAGCTTCGCGCGCAGCCGCCGTACGTGCACGTCGACCGTGCGCGTACCGCCGAAGTAGTCGTAGCCCCAGACCTCCTGGAGCAGCTGGGCGCGGGTGAAGACCCGGCCCGGGTGCTGCGCCAGGTATTTCAGCAGTTCGAATTCCTTGAAGGTCAGGTCGAGGACCCGGCCCTTGAGTTTCGCGCTGTACGTCGCCTCGTCCACCGAGAGATCACCGTTGCGGATCTCCATCGGGGAGTCGTCGGCGGTGATCTGCTGCCGGCCGGTCGCCAGCCGCAGCCGCGCCTCGACCTCGGCGGGGCCCGCGGTGTCCAGCAGGACGTCGTCGATGCCCCAGTCGGCGGTGACGGCCGCGAGGCCGCCCTCCGTGACGACGAGGATCAGCGGACAGCCGGGCCCGGTGGACCGCAGCAGCTGGCAGAGCGAACGGACCTGGGGGAGGTCGCGGCGCCCGTCCACGAGAATGACGTCGGCACCCGGGGTGTCCACGAGTGCGGGGCCCTCGGCGGGGGCGACGCGCACGCTGTGGAGCAGGAGGCCGAGCGCGGGAAGCACCTCCGTCGACGGCTGGAGGGCATTGGTCAGGAGCAGCAGAGAACTCATCGCCGTCCACCTGCCCGGTTCGTCGGTCGTTGATGGTGCACAGTCGGCTCGCCCATGACGTTCGGTCCTCCTCGTTCCCTGCGAGAGGGGCACTCCCGGGCGGGGCCCGGGGGAGTATGCGGCTCTGCTTCGTACGGCATTGCTGAGCTTGTCGAAACGTCGCCGTAACAACGTCCGGAAAGCACAAAAGGATCCGGGGGCTGCTCTGCCCGGATCCTCTTCACAGGAGAATAACCCACATGAGTTCGTTGTCAGAGGGGAGAATTCCGGCTTTCGCTGTTCGCTCGGTCACGCGGGTGCCCCTGAGGGCCGCGTTGCGGGCGGATGACGGGACCTGGATCGAGGCGGTGTACGACCCGTGTACGGGGGATGACGGCGGGGATACGGCGATCGTCGTCGCGCACGGATTCACCGGTTCGGTGGACCGCCCGGCGGTGCGGAGGGCGGTGGGCACGTTCTCCCGGTACGCGGCGGTGGTGACCTTCTCCTTCCGGGGTCACGGCAGGTCCGGCGGGTTCTCCACCGTCGGCGACCGCGAGGTGCTGGACCTGGCGGCGGCGGTCGCCTGGGCGCGCTCGCTGGGGCACCGGCGCGTGGTGACCGTCGGCTTCTCGATGGGCGGCTCGGTGGTCCTGCGGCACGGGGCGCTGTACGCATCGCCCGGGGCGGACGGAGGGGATCGGGACGTTGCGGAGCGCGGGGGGCGCGCAGGTGCGCGTACGGGGGCGCACGCGGACGCGGTAGTGGCCGTGAGCGCCCCCGCGCGCTGGTACTACCGGGGTACGGCTCCGATGCGCCGCCTGCACTGGATGGTGACCCGGCCCGCCGGACGGCTCGTCGGGCGCTACGGCTTCCGCACGCGCATCCACCGCGAGGCGTGGGACCCGGTCCCGCTCTCCCCGGTCGGGGCGGCCGCTCTCATCGCCCCGGCGCCCCTGCTGATCGTGCACGGCGACCGGGACCCGTACTTCCCGCTCGACCACCCCCGCATGCTCGCCGCCGCCGCGGGTGACGGGGCGGAGCTGTGGCTGGAGCGCGGCATGGGGCACGCGGAGAACGCGGCCGACGAGAGCTTGCTCACCCGCATCGCCGACTGGGTGGTGCGACGGTGAACCATGATGGGGGGCCGGTGTCCCCCGAACCGGCACCGGAGGAACGGAACGAAAGGAGCGCCGCCATGCCTGCGGGAACGATCCGTTACTGGGCAGCCGCCAAGGCCGCGGCCGGGACCGCGGAGGAGCCGTACGCCGCCGCGACCCTCAAGGAGGCGCTCGACGCGGTGCGCGAGCGGCACCCCGGCGAGCTGAGCCGCGTACTGCGAAGGTGTTCGTTCCTCATCGACGGCGACCCCGTCGGGACCCGGAGCCATGAGACCGTACGCCTTGCCGAGGGCGGCACGGTCGAGGTGCTCCCGCCGTTCGCAGGAGGGTGAACCCCAGCACATGAGCAACGATCAGCAGCATCCGTACCACCCGGGCGCCCAGGACCCGGGACAGCAGCCGCAGTACGGGTACGCGCAGGACCCGCAGCAGGCTTACGGCTACCCCCAGGCGGAGGCGTATCCCCAGGCGGAGGCGTACCCGCAGCAGGCGTACCCGCAGCAGGCGTACGGCGAGCCGGCCTACGGCGGTCAGGCGTATCCGGACGCCTCGGCCGGGCAGCCGGACCAGGGCGCCACGCAGACCTGGCAGGGCCAGACCTGGGACACGCAGTACCAGCCGGCCACCGGCTCCCATCCACTGCCGCCCGAGGTGCACGCCGAGCCCGCGCCGCCCGCGCCCGTGCCGCCCGCGCCCGCCGCTTCCGGCGGCGACGGCTACAGCGCGCCCACCACCCTCGGCAACGCCCGGATCACCGACGCGCAGCGCGCCCGGGCCGAGGGGCGTTCCCCGATCATCGCGCCGGGAATCCAGCCGGCCGCGATCACCGCGGTGCTCGGGCTGCTGCTGGCGCTCGGCGCGGCCGTCGGCCCGTACGCCCTGGTCGTCCCGCTGGTGCTGCTCCAGGCGGTGACGGCGGCGGGCTGGTTCCGGCTCAACGGCATGTGGCCGGCCCGGCAGGGCATCGCGCTGGCCTTCGCCGGCGGTCTGGTCGCCGATGTGGCGCTCCTCGCGGCGGGCCGGGAGAACGGTCCGGCCGCGATCATCGGCACGCTGGGCGTCTGGGTGCTGCTCACCGTGGTCCTCCAGCTGCGCAGCCGGGCCGGCGCGGACGAGCGGATGCAGGGCCTCATGGCCACCGTCGCCTCGGCCGCCCTCGCGGTGCTGGCGGCCGGCCACCTCGCGGCCGTTCCGGACGCCGTGACGGTGGGCGCGGTCGCGGTCGCCGCCGCCGTGCTCGTACGGGCGCTGCCGCTGCCCGCGCCGGTGTCCGTGGTGGCCGCGCTGGCCGTCGCGGCGGGGGCGGGAGCGGTGGCGGGGGCCGCGGTGGACCTGGGGGCGAAGGGGGCTCTGCTGGGCCTCGCCGCCGGGGTCTGCGCGCTGATCGGACTGCGGGTCGCGAGCTATGACTACCCGTCACGCTTCGTGCACATGACGGCGGGTGTGGCCCTGCCGCTGACCGCGGCCGCGCCGGCCGTTTATGTGCTGGGGCGCGTCCTGACGTAGTCCCGTACGCCTCGGATCCGTACCGTTCCATCCGCATGGCGAAGCCCTCCACGGGGAACCGTTGGGGGGCTTCCGCACGTCGATCACGCCGTACGGGGACGGCAGGGTGGGGGAAGGACAGGCATGCGTGCACTGCGAATATGGGGCGTCGCCCTGGTGATCCTGGCGGCGTTGTTCGTGGCCGTGGACCGGGTGGCGGTGTACGTCGCCGAGTCGCAGGCCGAGGACCGGGTGAAGGTCCCGGGCGCGCGGATCGGCTCGACCGACATCTCCGTCAGGGGCTTCCCGTTCCTCACCCAGCTCGCCGGCTCCGAGCTGGACGACGTCGATGTGAAGATCACCGGCATCGAGACCCGCGCCGGGGGGCGCACGCTGCGGATCTCCACCATGAACGCCGAACTGCACGACGTGCGCCTGACCGACGGCTTCTCAGGCGCCACCGCCGCCCGCGCCTCCGGGACGGCCGTCATCTCGTACGAGGACCTGACGAAGGCCGCCAGCGAGGGCGTCGCGGTCGCGTACGGCGGCAAGAACAAGGTGAAGGTGACCGGCACGGTCACCGTCCCCCTCCTGGGGCGTCCGGTCTCGCGCAGCGTCCTGTCCACCGTCACCCTGCTCGACGGCCGCACCGTCCGGGTCCACGCGGACAAGGTGCCGGGTGAGGGCATCCCCGGCCTGGAGAAGCTGATCCGCGAGAAGACCGACTTCGAGCGCGAGGTCGGCGCGCTGCCGAACGGCCTGAAGCTGGAGAAGATCCAGCCGACCGAGGACGGGCTGGAGATATCGGTGACCGGCACCGATGTGCGCCTGGCCGGATGAGATGACCGGGCCCGCCGGCGGGCAGGGGTGAGGGGCCCAGCCACATAGTGAGACGGGCCGGTCCGGTCCGCAGATGGCCGACCGCCCGGACGCCTCGCGCGACGACGCCCGGGCCGTGGGGAAGCAGTCGGTGTCCCGCATTGCGGACGATCCTGTCTCAAGATGCGACACGGCGGTGACATGTCCGCCCGTACATCCCTACGATCGGACCCATGCAGTGCTCTATGGACGGCCTCCCTCAGGGTGGCCAGGCGGATCTCACGAAGCGGCGGGCAGTGGACCTGTGCCGCGTCGCCGCCATGCTCTGTCGCACTGTCTGAGCGGGACGCCCGGTTTCCCGCATTCCCAGGCCCTTCGACCGCACGTCGGGGCCATCCCGCACGCCGCCCGTGGTCACGGGCCCGGCCCGCGCCCCGCACATCCGCATCACGCACGACCCGTGCACCATCTCGCCGCAGACTGCCCCGGAGGAGAAACACAATGAGCCGCAGTGACGTCCTGGTAGACGCCGACTGGGTCGAGGCCCACATCGACGACCCGCAGGTCGCCATCGTCGAGGTCGACGAGGACACCTCCGCGTACGAGAAGAACCACATCAAGAACGCGATCCGGATCGACTGGACCAAGGACCTCCAGGACCCGGTCCGCCGCGACTTCATCGACCAGGCCGGTTTCGAGGCGCTGCTGTCCGCGAAGGGCATCGCCAACGACACCACGGTCGTCCTCTACGGCGGCAACAACAACTGGTTCGCGTCCTACGCGTTCTGGTACTTCAAGCTCTACGGCCACCAGGACGTCCGCCTGCTCGACGGCGGCCGCAAGAAGTGGGAGCTCGACTCCCGCGACCTGGTGGACGGCGACCAGATCCCGTCCCGTCCGGCCACGCAGTACAAGGCCAAGCCGCAGGACGAGTCCATCCGCGCCTACCGCGACGACGTCGTGAAGGCGATCGGCACCCAGAACCTGGTCGACGTGCGGTCGCCCGACGAGTTCAGCGGCAAGCTGCTCGCCCCGGCGCACCTCCCGCAGGAGCAGTCGCAGCGCCCCGGCCACGTGCCGAGCGCCCGCAACATTCCGTGGTCGAAGAACGCCAACGACGACGGCACCTTCAAGTCGGACGACGAGCTGCGCGCCCTCTACGAGGCCGAGCAGGTCGACCTGTCGAAGGACACCATCGCGTACTGCCGTATCGGCGAGCGCTCCGCGCTCACCTGGTTCGTGCTGCACCAGCTGCTCGGCCAGGAGAACGTCAAGAACTACGACGGTTCGTGGACCGAGTACGGCTCCCTCGTCGGCGTGCCGATCGAGCTCGGCGCCAACAAGTAACCCGTACGACCCGGACCAGCACGTTCCCCGACCAGAAGGACTGAACCATGTGTGGAGCAAAGGCCGGCGGCCCCGACGCTTCGACCATCAAGCCCGGTGAGACCACCATCCAGGGCAGCGTGACCCGCGACGGCGAGCCCGTCACCGGCTACGTCCGCCTGCTGGACTCGACCGGCGAGTTCACCGCCGAGGTCCCGACCTCGGCGACCGGCCAGTTCCGCTTCTACGCGGCCGAGGGCACCTGGACCGTTCGCGCCCTCGTCCCCGGCGGCACCGCCGACCGTACGGTCGTCGCGCAGACCGGTGGCCTGGCCGAGGTGGCCATCGCCGTCTAGGACGACCGTCGGCGCGGCCGACGACGACCGGCCGAAGGGCCGTACCCCAGGGGGTTTGGACGCTTGCCTGGCGCGGGTACGGCCCTTCGTGCTGCCCGTACGGAGTGCGGGTTCTCCCAGGACCGGCCGAGTGGGCCGATCGGGCCTACGCTGGACTCATGTACCGCCGACGCCGGCGCGCCTACTTCGTACTGATGGGCGCATGCCTCGTCCTCTTCGTCTCGGCCTGGGCCTTCGTGAGGCTCTGGTCGATGCCGGCCGCCATCGCGATGTGCGTGGTCGCGATGGTGATCCCGCCCGTCGCGGCGATGGTCGGCAACCGCAAGGGTCCGGAGGACCGCTGGTGGGACGAGCCCGGCGGGCGGCAGGAGCAGCAGCGGCCGCCGCCCGGTGACGCCAGGACCGGCAAGGGGGGCGGCGCCACCGGCGATCCGGAGTCGGACGCGTGGTGGGACGAGCTGGACGGCCGGAAGCGGCGCGGCTGAGAAGGCTGTTCAGTAGACGAGCGCCTGCACGCCGTCGGCCATGATCTCGCTGACGAAGACCTGGGCCCCGGCGATCCGCACGCCCTCCAGGACGTCCTCCTGGGTGATGTCGCGGCGGGCCGCGCACTGCGTGCACAGGGTGATCCGGCCGCCCGCCTGGATCGACTCGATCAGATCCGGCAGCGGGGCGGCGTGCGGCAGTTCGAACTCGGCGGCGCGGCCCGGGAGGGCGAACCACGCCGATTCCCCGGTCAGCCAGAGCGAAACCTCCACCCCGCTGGCGACGGCCACGGCCGCCACCGTGAACGCCTGCGAGCAGCGCTCGGCGGAGTCGGCACCTGCGGTCACCTTGATCACGAGCTTCTTCGGCATATACGGAACTGTAATCCTCGGCCGCACAACCCCACCCCGTACCTGTGGGTCAGTTGTGTGCGCGGATAACGGAATCCGTGCTTCAAGGTCTCGTGGGGGGACCCATTTTGCATCCGAAAGACAGCGTTTCCGACGGGCAGCCCGAGCCGCCCGTCGATGCGGCCGGGACGGCCGGGACGGGGGAACATCCGGAGGCCGCGGCGGAGCCCGCCGCCGTCGTGAAGCGGCGCCCGCGAGGGCGTACGGCCCTGATCATCGCCGCCGCGGCCGTGCTCGGCATCGCGGGGGGCGTCGCGACCGGCTACGGCGTCCAGGCCGGGCGTGCCCCGACACCGCTCTCCGCGCTCTCGCAGCCCGGTCTGGCGTACCCGGCGAAGGCCCTGCCCGCGGACAAGGCCCCCGACCCGCTGCCGGCCTCGCAGGACCGCCGGGTCCGCACGGACGGCGACCTGCGCAAGCTGATCGTGCCCCGGCCGAAGGGCTGGCAGGAGGACAAGGGCCTCGCCGCCCTCACCCAGGACGGGTGGCTGGGGGTGGACGACTACGCCCTGGACTTCACCAACGAGGAGTACATGTACGGCGACCTCCTCGACCAGGGCATCCGCCGGATCGCGGGCGCGTCCTGGAAGAAGGGCGAGTACAGCGCCGCCGACGTGTACCTCGTGCAGTTCAGCTCGGGCGCGGCCGCCGCCGCGTACGCGGAGGACCAGCGTTCGTACATGCCCGCGAAAAGCGCCGCCGGCAACGGGGGCACCGCGATCAAGGGCAGCGCCGAGGGCCGCTACTACCTCTTCTCGGCCGAGCGCAAGGCCGGTTACCTGCCCTTCTATCAGGCCAGGGCGATCTTCAGCCGGGGTGACGTCATGGTCGACATCCACATCTACGACAGCGCGCCGATCAGCAAGAAGGACATCCGCACGCTGGCCGAGCGACAGCTGGAGCGCCTGTGAACGACGACAGCATCCCCGAGACGCCCGAGACGCCCGAGACACCTGGGACGCCCGAGACACCTGGGACGCCCGAGACGCCCGAGCCGTTCGCCGCTCCGGAGCCCGCTCCCGTACGGAAGGGCAGGGCGCGCCGGGTGGTCCTCGCGGTCCTGCCCGTCGTGCTGGTGCTCGCCGCGGTCGGCGGCGCCGCCGCGTACACGAAGGTCACCGTCGACGGCGCGGACCGCACGGTCCCGACGCGGCTGTGGCAGAAGCCCGCCCACGAACCGGCCAAGGACCCCGCAGGGGATCTGGCGCGGGGCAGGGCCTCCACCGAGCTGAGCAAGCTGCTGCTGCCCGTCCCGGCCGGCTACCGGCTCGGCCCGGACTCCGGTACGTACGGCAACGACGCCGAACTCGGCGGCGCCGCGGCCACCGCCGAGATGAAGGACGGCGGGCGCGGCCTGTCGGGTCGGCAGCGGCGCGAGTTCGAGAAGCGGATCGACAAGCTCCGCATCCAGGGCCTGGCGGTCCGCACCTACGTCTCGCACGACAACGACCTGGTCGTCGACACCCAGCTGGTCCGGATGAAGGACAAGAAGGCCATCCGTGACCTCTACACCTTCCGGCACGAGCTGTTCGACAGCATCGGCGTCCTGCGCGACGGCCCGAAGATCGCCGGCCACAGGAAGAACGCCTCCTGCTTCCTCGGCCCGAAGGAGGACGACCGGCGGATCGAGGGCATGTTCTGCATGGCGTACGAGGGCGAGGTGATGGTCACCTTCTCGGCGTCGGGCATCGAGCCGTTCCGTAAGTCGGCCGTCGCCGAACTGGTGAAGGACCAGCTGAACCACATCACGTCCCCGGGGGAGTACGTATGACCGAGCAGACGGCCGCGCCCGCGACCGGGCCGGAGCCCCAGGCGGCGCCACCGGTCCTTGACCTCCCGCCGCTGCCGCCGCTGCCGCCGGGCCCCGTGCCGCAGGGCCCCCGGCCGCCGCGCCGGGTGCTGCGGGCCGTGGCGCGGTGGACCGCCGCCGTGCTGGTCCTCGGCGCGGCCGGGGCGGGAACGGCGTACGGGATCACGTCGATGGAGCGCACCGACGTACCCGGTCTCGCCACCGAGGACGACGGGCGCTGGGACTACCCCCGGCTCACCCTGCCCGCGCTCCCGGCGGACACGCCGCGCCCCTACAACGACGGCAACCCGTCCGAGATCCACCACGCCGACCTGCGCGAGCTGCTGCTGCCCGCCCCGGCCGGGGCCACGGTGGACAAGAAGCTCAAGGGCGGCTGGGTCAGCGACGAGCAGTTCGAGTCGGAGTTCACCGAGGGCGGGCGCGCCGGGATCGGCGAGACCCTGCGCGAAGGCACCCTGCGGCACATCGCGGCCCGCGGCTGGACCATGCCGGACGGCACCTCGAACCGGATCTACCTGCTCCAGTTCAGCTCGGCGGACGACGCCGACGCCTACCGCGACGACCGTTTCATCGGGGCGTCCGCCGGGGACGAGATGCTCGGCGCGCACGAGATGGAGCTCGACGAGAGCTGGAAGGGCGGCGGGAAGGTGGAGGCCACGGCCTCGTACGTCTTCAGCGAGCCGAAGCCCTACGGCGCCGCGCAGGTGCGGACGGGCTATGTCATCGCGGGGGACACCCTCGCCGTGGTCGTCCAGTCCCGCAAGGGAGGCGCCGGGACGCCGCGCGTGCCGTTCCACCAGACGCTGATCCTGCAGAACCAGCTGCTGGGCTGACCGGCCCCGGAACGGCGGGACCGGGCCCCACCTATTAGGCTGGGGCCCGGTCCTGTACTGCCCCGGACCGCCGCCCAACCGCTCGTCCGAGGAGCCCCCGTGCTTGAGGCATTCTTCTCCGCCCTGCTGGTCCTGGTCTGCGTCGGCGTTCTCGCCTTCGCCGCCGTGACCGTGAAGAAGCTGTACCAGGGTCAGCGCTGACCACCTCCCCGTTCCCGGCGTTCCCGCCTCCCGCCTCACAGATCGACTGAGCCGCTCATGATCGAGATCCCGTCCGACCTCCACCCGGACCTCGTCCCGCTGGCCTTCCTCCTGGGTAACTGGGTGGGCGCGGGAGTCTCCGACTTCCCGGGCGCGGAGAAGTGCAACTTCGGACAGGAGGTCACCTTCCGCCACGACGGCCGTGACTTCCTGGAGTACACCTCGCACTCCTGGGTCCTCGACGCCGACGGCAACAAGGCCCGCCCGCTGGAGACCGAGACCGGCTACTGGCGCATCGACAAGGACCGCAAGGTCGAGGTCGTCATGGCCCGCGACCAGGGCGTCATCGAGATCTGGTACGGCGAGCTGGCCGACAAGAAGCCGCAGATCGACCTGGTCACCGACGCGGTGGCCCGCACCGCGGCCTCCGGCCCGTACAGCGGTGGCAAGCGGCTTTACGGCTATGTGAACAGCGACCTGATGTGGGTCGGCGAGAAGGCGACGCCCGAGGTCGAGCTGCGGCCGTACATGTCGGCGCACCTGAAGAAGACCGTCACGCCCGAGGAGGTCGAGGCGATGGCCAAGAGCCTCGGTGACCTGCCGGACGACGGGATCGCCTTCTTCAAGTAGCCGCCGTTTCCGCCGAGTGGCCGTCCGCCCGGACCTACACTGGGGGCTGTGGTGAGCACCGACTGGAAGACCGATCTCCGGAAGCGCGGTTACCGGCTGACCCCGCAGCGCCAGCTGGTCCTGGAGGCCGTCGACACGCTCGAACACGCGACGCCCGACGACATCCTCTCCGAGGTGCGCCGGACCGCCTCGGGCGTGAACATCTCGACGGTCTACCGGACGCTGGAGCTCCTGGAGGAGCTGGAGCTGGTCAGCCACGCCCATCTCGGGCACGGCGCCCCGACGTACCACCTGGCCGACCGCCACCACCACATCCACCTGGTGTGCCGGGACTGCACGGACGTCATCGAGGCCGACGTGAGCGTCGTCGCGGAGTTCACCGAGAAGCTGCGCGGCGCCTTCGGGTTCGAGACGGACATGAAGCACTTCGCGATCTTCGGCCGCTGCGCCGACTGCACGGCGAAGGCGGCGGACGACGGCCCGGACGCCGCCGGTCCGGTACCGGCTGCCGGGGCCTGAGGCGCCGGGCGGCCCGAGCCCCGGGCACCGGGCCGTCGGGCCCGGAAAACCAGTCGTACGCTGGTCGCATGAAGAGCCCCCTGCTGTCCCTGCCCGGCGCCGTCCCCGCCGAGGGCCGCGACGAAGGCGTCGCCGCGCACTACGGCGACCTGTTCCGCGAGCAGCGCGCCCTCGCCGACGGTTCGGGCCTGGTCGACCTCTCGCACCGCGGCGTCGTGGCCGTCACCGGCAGCGACCGGCTGGCCTGGCTGCACCTCCTGATCACGCAGCACGTCACCGAGCTCGCCCCGGGCCAGGCCACCGAAGCGCTCATCCTCAGCGCGAACGGCCACATCGAACACGCCCTGTATCTCGTGGACGACGGCGAGACGGTGTGGATGCACGTCGAACCGGGAACGCAGGGCGACCTCGTCGCGTACCTGGAGTCGATGAAGTTCTTCTACCGGGTGGAGGTGGCCGACCGCACCGAGGACTTCGCGGTGGTGTATCTCCCGGCCGGTTCGATCGCCGAGGTCCCGGACGGGGCCGTCGTACGCGAGACTCCGCACGGCCGCGACCTGTTCCTGCCGCGTGCCGGGCTGGAGGCGTACGCGGCGGAGCACGGCCCGGTCGCCGGGGTGCTGGCGTACGAGGCGCTGCGCGTGGAGGCGCACCGGCCGCGGCTCGGCTTCGAGACCGACCACCGCACCATCCCGCACGAGCTGGGCCTGATCGGCGTCGCCGTGCACCTCCAGAAGGGCTGCTACCGGGGTCAGGAGACCGTCGCCCGGGTGCACAACCTGGGCAAGCCGCCGCGCCGCCTGGTCTTCCTGCACCTGGACGGCAGCGAGGTCCACCTCCCGGGCCCCGGCACCCCGGTCCGGCTCGCCTCGGACGGGCCCGAGGGGCGCCAGCTGGGCTTCGTCACCACGTCCGCCCGCCACCACGAGCTGGGTCCGATCGCCCTCGCCCTGGTGAAGCGGAACGTGGCGGTCGACGCGCAGCTGCTGGCCGGGGACACGGCGGCGGCGCAGGAGACGGTGGTCGAGCCGTAGCCGCCCCGGGTACGGGGCTCAGACCTCGACGATGACGGTGAACGGGCCGTGGTTGGTGAGCGAGACGCGCATGTCCGCCCCGAACCGGCCCGTCTCCACCGTCGCCCCGAGCGCCCGCAGCTGCGCCACCACCTCGTCCACCAGGGGCTCGGCCACCTCGCCGGGCGCGGCGGCGTTCCAGGTGGGGCGGCGGCCCTTCCGGGCGTCCCCGTAGAGAGTGAACTGCGAAATCACCAGAAGCGGCGCATTCACGTCGGAGCAGGACTTCTCGCCCTCCAGAATGCGGACCGACCACAGCTTCCGGGCGAGCTGAGCCGCCTTCGCCGGGGTGTCCTCGTGAGTCACCCCCACCAGCACACACAGGCCCTCGCCGGTTATCTCACCGACGACGCGGGAACCGCCGTCGCCGTCCGCGGCGTCCGCCACCGTGACGCTCGCACCATCCACCCTCTGTACCACTGCACGCATACAGACCAACCTATCTTGGGCCGAACGGGTACAGAGCAACCTCAGAAGGCCCCTCGGGGTGGCACGATGCTCGGGAGGCGGTGCGCCGACGCACCGGGTCGAGGGGATGGACACAAGCATGAGCACCCATGGAACCGGGCAGTCCCCGGGCGCAGTGCCGGTCGCGCGCCCCGGTGTCAGCGGCACGGGCAACGGTACGAGCATCAGCACCATGCGCCCACCCGTACAGCGGACCGGGCAGGGCGACGACACCGGCGAAGGGGCGGCCCGCCCCGATCTGACCGCCCTGCGCCTGCCGGAGCTGCGCGCCCTGCGCCGCGACGCCCAGCGCGACGAGGCCGACCTCAGCTATGTGCGGCGGCTCGTCCAGGGGCGGATCGACATCCTGCGGGCCGAGCTGTCCCGGCGCCGGGGCCCGGAGTCGCCGGTGGTGGACCGGCTGTCGGAGATCCTTGCCGACGCCCCGTCCCCGCACCGCTCGTCCGCCCGGCACGTCACGCTGTCCACGCCGCGCAGCGACGAGTACCGCAAGCTGGCGGCGGAGACGCTGGCCGAGGTGGAGCTGTCCGACCTCGCCGCCCGGACGGACGAAGAGCTGCACACCGCCATGGGGCGCCTGGTCCGCTACGAACAGCAGGTTTCCCGGCGCCGGCACCGGCTCCAGCGCACGGCGGACGGTTGCGGCGCGGAGATCGCCCGCAGGTACCGTGACGGGGAAGCACAAGTAGACGACCTGCTCGCCTGAGGCGATCCTTCCGGGGGCGGGTCCCTCTCGTCCCCGGAAGGCCACCATGACCTCCAGCGCAGCGCGCACACCCGCCATATCCGACCCGGCCCCCGGCCTGCCCGTGCTGGCGGAGGTCGTGCGGTCCGGTTTCACCGAGGGCCACCACCGGGGCTCGCTGGTCGTGCTCGCCGCCGACGGCGGCGTGGAGCTGTCCCTGGGCGATCCGGCGGCGCCGGTCTTCCCGCGTTCGTCGAGCAAGCCGATGCAGGCGGCGGCGGTGCTGCGGGCCGGGCTCGACCTGTCGGGGGAGCGGCTGGCACTGGCCGCCGCGAGCCATTCCGGCGAGGGCTTCCACCTCGATCTCGTACGCAAGATGCTCGCCGAGCACGGACTGTCGCCCGAGGACCTCCAGACCCCGCCGGACCTGCCGCTGGACGCGGTGGAGGCCGAGACATATCTCGCCGCCGGCCATGTCCGCGAGCGCCTCACGATGAACTGTTCCGGCAAGCACGCGGCGATGCTCGCCGCCTGCGCGCGCAACGGCTGGGACATGGACGGCTACCTGGACCCGGCGCACCCCCTCCAGCGGCTGGTGCACCAGGTCGTGGAGGAGGCCGCGGGCGAGGAGGTCGCCGCCGTCGGCACGGACGGCTGCGGGGCCCCGCTGATGGCGATCTCCCTGGTGGGCTTGGCGCGCGCGTTCCGCGGTTTCGTGCTCGCGGAGCCGGGTACGGCGGAGCGCCGGGTGGCGGACGCGATGCGGGCGCACCCGGAGTACGTGGCGGGCACCCGGCGCCCCGACACCTGGCTGATGCGCGAGGTGCCCGGCACCCTGTCGAAGATGGGCGCGGAGGCCGTACAGGCGGTGGCCCTGGCGGACGGCCGGGCGCTGGCCTTCAAGATCGATGACGGCTCGACCCGGGCGCTGGGCCCCGTCCTGGCCCGCTCGCTGGACCTGCTGGGGATCGACGCCCCGGTCGTCGGGCGGATCGGGCGCGCACCGCTGCTGGGCGGCGGGGCCGAGGTGGGGGAGATCCGGGCGGCGTTCTGAGGCCGAGGCGCAGGACCACGTTGTCCGCTGTGCACATTCATCGGACATAAGCCCAGGTCAGAGGAGTGCTGGTAAATCCAGCGACATAAATGACCGCGCTGCCTAGCGTGGGGCGCATGAACGCCCTCGATATCCGTCCCGTCACCCCGTCCGAGTTCCCCGACTGGCTGCGCGCCCTGAACACCGGCTTCCTTCGACCGCCCACACCGTCCGAGGAGGAGGTGACCGGGCGGCAGGCGTACATGGACCTCTCGCGTACGCGCGGGGCGTTCGACGCCGGGCGGTGCGTGGCGACGTTCCGTTCGTTCGCGCAGGAGCTGACGGTGGTCGGCGGTGCCACCGTGCCGACCGACGCGGTCACCAACGTCACCGTCTCGCCGACCCACCGCCGCCGGGGCCTGCTCACACGGCTGATGGCCGACGACCTGGCGGAGGCGAAGGAGGGCGGGGACGTGGCGGCGACGCTGATCGCCGCCGAGTACCCGATCTACGGGCGGTACGGCTTCGGCCCGGCGGCCGGGGCGACCGTGTGGGAGATCGACGTCCACCGCACGGGTCTCGACCCGCACCGCCGGGTCCCTGCGGAGGGCGACGGCGGCCGGATCGACCTGGTGGACGGGGCGGAGGCGCTGAAGCTGGGACCCGCCCTGCACGACCGGCTGCGGGCCCGGCAGCACGGGGCGGTGAGCCGTGACGCCCGCTGGTGGGACCTGGTCACCGGGCGGGAGCTCTTCCCCGTCGACCAGTGGACGGAACCCTTCTACGCCGTGTACCGGGGCGCGGACGGCACGGTCGACGGCATGCTGATCTACCGCGCCGACGACAAGTGGGGTGACGCGAAGCAGCCGCTGAACGGCGCGAAGGTGCGCGACATGATCGCGGTGACCCCGGCGGCGGAGAGGGCGCTGTGGCACTTCCTGTGCTCGGTGGACTGGATCTCCACCATTCGCACCGGCATCCGCCCGGCGGACGACCTGCTCCCGCTGCTGCTGCCGGACCCGCGGGCGGCGCGGGTGGTGACGCAGGCGGACTTCCTGTGGGTGCGCGTCCTGGACGTCGTACGCGCCCTTGAGGCCCGCACGTACGCGGTGGCCGGGTCGCTGGTCCTGGAGATCCGGGACGCGGCGGGCTACGCGGCCGGCCGCTTCCACCTGGACGCCACGCCGGACGGCGCGACCTGCGCGCCGACGACACGCTCGGCGGACCTGGCGATGGACGTCCGGGAGCTGGGGGCGCTCTGGCTCGGCGACGAATCGGTCCTGCGGCTGGCGGCGCTGGGCCGGGTGGAGGAGCTGGTCCCGGGCGCGGCGGCGAAGGCGGACCCGGTGTTCCGGGCTGCGCGGCGGGCGTGGTGCCCGGACGTGTTCTGAGGGCGGCTCCGCGTGGTCGCGGCCGGGCCCGGCGGGGAGGGGGCGCGCGGGTCAGCCCCGGCGCCACCACCGCAGGAACGCCTTGCCGGGCTTCCGGGGCCCCTGGCCGCGGCGCGCGGGCGGCAGGGCGGGCATCCGGCGCCACGCGTCGTCGGGCGAGGCCACCGGCGCCTGCCGGTCCGCCTGCGCCCGGATCTCGTAGTACGACTCGTGGGCGGTCACCCGGAACGCCTCGTCGTACGACGCCAGCGCGGCCCGCATCGCCGATCCGGCGGGCCCGCGCCGTCTGACCCGTACCGCGAACAGGCCGAGCCCGCCCATGACCGCCGCGAGGACGCCGGTGCTGACGAGGTACGGCAGGAACGAGGCCATGCGGACGAGCCTAGGGCGTGACGGGGCGGGCGTCTTCTTCCCGGGCGTCCTCGCCCCGACATCCTCGTCCCGGGCGTCCTCGTCCCGGGCGTCCTCGTCCCGGGCGTCTTCGCCCCGCAGCCGGTCGAGTTGCGGGCGGTGCGCGAGCGCACGGCGTACGGACGCGAGGCAGGGCGGGGTTCCGGCGGCCCGTGACGGCACGTCGAGCGCGCGGCCGATCCCGTCGTACGCGGCCCGGTGCGCGACCAGTTCGTCCTGTACTGACGGCGAGTCATTCCGGCGTCGGGCAACCCGCGCTTCGGAGCTCGCCGCTCAGGACCGCCCCGGCTCCCAGACCGAGCAGTCGTGCGCGAAGAGCACGCGTCGCGGGTCGAAGTCGGCCAGCCGGTCCAGCCAGGGCCGATACGGCGGAAGCGGTGGTTCCACGTCTTCCAGGGCGGCGTGCCTGGCCAGTTGCTCGGATGCGAAGTGCGAGGCGAAGTCGTGCGCCTGCCCGGCGAGGACCATCGTGCCGTCGCTCTGCCGGAGCACCAGCGACTGGTGCCCGTCGGTGTGCCCGGGTGTCGGAACGATCCGGACCCCGGGCCGGATCTCGGCTTCGCCGGACACTTCCTCGTACACCGCGCCGGGGAAGTCGATCAACGCGTCGACGGTGTAGTCGCCCGCGCGGGCGGCGGCCAGCTCGACGTCCTGGACCAGGATCGGCCGGCCGCTCAGGAGAGGGTTGCCGCCGCAATGGTCGAAGTGCAGATGACAGTTGACGACCATGGAGATGTCGTCGAGCCCGAACCCCGCCCCTGCCAGGGCCTCCCGCAACGCCCGCCGCCGGGGCTGGTAGTGCGCCTCGGTCTCCGGCCCCGCGTCCCCGATGCCGGTGTCGAAGAGGATCAGCCCGTCGTCGTGCCGGATCAGATAGGCGAGCACAGGCTCGACGCGTGGCAGCGGGCCGCCCGTCTCCCCGGCGGGCCGGACGAAGTACCCGAGGTCGAGCCGGCGTACCGAGATGGTCCCCATCCGCCCATCCTGGCAGCCCGCCGCCCGGCATCGCCCGGCTCTGCCGACAGCGGAACCACGATGTGGGTCGGAACACTTTTGCAAGCGGCTGCTTGCAAAAGTTAGCAACAGGGGGCAGCATCGAGGCATGGCCTCACTCAACGTCGGCAATCTCGGCGAGTATCTGCGGGAGCAGCGCCGCAGCGCGCAGCTCTCCCTGCGGCAGCTCGCCGACGCCGCCGGCGTGTCCAACCCCTACCTCAGCCAGATCGAGCGCGGGCTGCGCAAGCCCAGCGCAGAGGTGCTGCAGCAGGTCGCCAAGGCGCTGCGCATCTCCGCCGAGACCCTGTACGTACGGGCCGGGATTCTGGACGAGCGGCAGCAGGACGAGCTGGAGACGCGGGCGGTGATCCTCGCCGATCCGTCGATCAACGAGCGCCAGAAGAGCGTGCTGCTCCAGATCTACGCCTCCTTCCGCAAGGAGAACGGGCTGGACGACGAGCCCGGGGCGGACGCTTCCTTCAATGCCGACGGCAGTGCTGCCGATACAGCTTGAGAGCGCCATCACCCTCACACCCAGTCTGATGATCCGGGAGGACCACAGTCATGGCCATCGCCGATGACCTGCGCAAGACCCTCACCGACCCGACCCCCCTCTACTTCGCCGCCGGTACCGCCGACCTCGCCGTCCGCCAGGCCCGCAAGGTGCCCGCGCTGCTCGAACAGCTGCGGGCCGAGGCCCCGGAGCGGATCGAGGCCGTACGGAACACCGACCCCAAGGCCGTGCAGGAGAAGGTCACCGAGCAGGCCCGGGAGGCGCAGGCCGTCCTCCAGTCGAAGGTCACCGAGGTGATCGGCGCCTTCGACACCGACCTGAAGAAGCTCGGCGAGAACGCCCAGGACCTGGCGCTGCGCGGTGTGGGCGTCGCCGCCGAGTACGCCGTACGGGCCCGGGAGACGTACGAGAAGGTCGCCGAGCGCGGCGAGCGCACCGTGCGGACGTGGCGGGGTGAGACCGCCGACGAGATCGTGGAGATCGCCGTCGTCGTGGAGCCGCGCAAGGAGTCCGAGCCGGCCGCCGCCCCGAAGCCGGCCGGTCCCGCGAAGGCCGCTCCCGCCGCGAAGCCGGCCACCACGGCCAAGCCCGCCGCCGCTGCGAAGCCGGCCGCTGCGAAGCCGGCCGCCGCCAAGCCGGCCGCCGCCAAGAAGGCGCCGGCGCGGAAGCCCGCCGCGAAGAAGGCCACCCCGCCGTCCGGCAAGTAGCACCGATGCCCGGGCAGGTGTGCCGGGACGGCGGGCGGGCACATTCCGGGTGGCCCGTTCGTTGTCCCGGTACCTTGGCCGCGAGGCGCTCTCCACCTGACTAGGCGGTGCACATCATGTTGCTCGACGGCTTCAATTCGTTCCTCGGGCTGCTCTCCGCGGCCATGCTCGTCCTGGCCGTGGTCGCGCTGATCATGGCTCTGATGGCCCGCGAGGACGCCTACCGCGCCGCGGACAAGCAGAAGAAGTCCTTCTGGCTGATCATTCTCGGCATCGTGGTGGCGGTGAACCTCTGGCCGATCTACATCTTCCTGCAGATCGCCGGTCTGATCGCCACCATCGTCTTCTTCGTGGACGTACGGCCCGCCCTCAAGGCCGTCTCCGGCGGTGGCCGTCGACGCGGCGGCTCCAGCAGCGACGGCCCGTACGGCCCCTACAACGGCGGGCGCTGAGCCCTCGCCGGTGAGGCCGGGCGCGGGCGCGGGATGTTCACGCTCCGCGCGCCGCCCGGGGGCCGCAGCCGGGCGGTGTCCTGGTCGCGGTCGAGCAGCAGGACCGCGACGTCGTCCGTCAGCTCGCCGCCGTTCAGCTCCCGCGCCCGGGTCACCGCCGCTTCCAGCAACTCCTCGCCGGTCAGGCCCTCGGCGAGCTGACGGTTGACCATCGCCAGCATGCCGTCCTGGCCGAGGCGCTGCGTGCCGTCGCCGACGCGGCCCTCGATCAGGCCGTCCGTGTACATCATCAGGCTCCACGACCCGCCCAGCTCCACCTGCCGGCGCGGCCACCGCGCCCGCGGCAGCAGGCCCAGGGCCGGTCCGCCGTCCTCGTACGGGAGCAGCGCCGCCCGGCCGTGGCGGGCGATCAGCGGCGCGGGGTGTCCGGCCAGGCACAGGCCCGCGCGGCGGCCGTCCGGGGCGATGTCCACCGTGCAGAGCGTCGCGAAGATCTCCTCGCTCTCCCGCTCGTGCTCCAGCACCTCCTGGAGCGTGGACAGCAACTCGTCGCCGCAGAGCCCCGCCAGCGTCAACGCGCGCCACGCTATGCGCAGTTCCACACCGAGCGCGGCCTCGTCCGGCCCGTGGCCGCAGACGTCGCCGATCATCGCGTGCACGGTGCCGTCCGGCGTGCGGACCGTGTCGTAGAAGTCCCCGCCGAGCAGCGCGCGGCTGCGGCCCGGGCGGTAGCGCGCCGCGAAGCGCAGGTCGGAGCCGTCGAGGAGCGGGGTCGGGAGCAGCCCGCGTTCCAGCCGGGCGTTCTCCTGGGCGCGCAGCCGGGACTCGGTGAGCTGGTGCTGTGCGACGTCGGCCCGTTTGCGTTCGACGGCGTAGCGGATGGCCCGGCTCAGCAGCCTGCTGTCCAGCTCGCCCCGGAAGAGGTAGTCCTGCGCGCCCACCCGGACGGCCTCGGCGGCCAGCTCGGCGTCGTCCTCGGCGGTGAGGGCGAGCACGGCGTGCCGGGGCGCGATCCGCAGGACGTGCTTGAGCGTGGCGAGCCCGTCCTCCTCGCCCTCCCCGTCGCCGCGCGCCTCCGCGCCGGCCGGCAGGGCCAGGTCCAGCAGGATGCAGTCCACTTCGTCGGTGAGGAGCCGGCCCGCCTCGGTGAGGTTGCGGGCGGCACGGATACGGACCCGGGCACCGGCCGCGGCGGAGAGCTCCGGGGCGGTGAAGGTGCCCGCCGGGTCGTCCTCGATCACGAGGAGGGTGAGGCCGGCGCCGGAGCTGCTCTCCGCGGCGGGCGCGGAACGCGGCTGCGGTACGGGTACGGGCATCGGTTCGGGTTTCCTTCCCTCCCCCCGAGGGCGCGGCGGAGCGACGAACGACGTACCGCCAGACGGGGACCATAGCGGTACGGACCACGGGAACGGAATGGCGACCCGCCCGCCGCGGCCGGCATATGCAACGCCATAAGCCGCGTCCCCGTACGGATCCGGCGCTATGGGCCGCGCCGAGGCGGCCGTTCCCGACATGACAAAGGTCACGCACCCCGGCGCGGGTCCCCCTGCCAGGGGCACCCGAGTCCGGCGCGGCACCGCGCCCCCGCTGCCGTCCGCCCGAGGACTACGCGTCGGGGCGGACCACGCCGAGTATCTGCATCGAGCCCGCGCCCGCCAGGGTGACGTCGCGGCCGGGGCGGGGGGCGTGGATGATCTGGCCGTTGCCCACGTACATGCCGACGTGGGTGGCGTCGGCGTGGTAGATGATCAGGTCGCCGGGGCGCATGTCCTTGATCGCGATGTGCGGCAGCAGCCGCCACTGCTCCTGCGAGGTGCGCGGGATCGGGCGGCCCGCCGCCGCCCATGCCTGGGAGGTCAGCCCGGAGCAGTCGTACGACTTGGGGCCCTCCGCTCCCCACACGTACGGCTTGCCGATCTGCGCGGTCGCGAAGGCCACCGCCTTCTTGCCGAGCGGGCTGGCGTCCCGGTTGATCTCCTTCAGCGCGCCGGAGTCGAGCCACGCGCTCTGCGCCTGCCGCGCGGACTCCCGCTCCATTTCGAGGAGCCGTGCACGCTCCTCCTTCTCCAGCCGCGATTCCAGCTTTTTCGCCGCCGCTATCTGCGCGTTGATCTTCTTCTTGGCCTTGGCCTGCTTGACCCGGCTGGCTTCCAGCTTGGTCCAGTTGGTGCTGGCGTCCTTGGTGTACGTCTCCAAGTCCTGCTGGGTCCTGGTCAGTTCCTCCAGGAGCCCCTTGGTGGCCTGCTGGCCCTGGTGCGTGCGGCTGATGCCGTCCAGGAAGAGCTGCGGATCACCGCTGAGCATGAGGCGCGCGCCCGGCGGGAGTCCGGCGTTTCGGTACTCCTCGCGGGCCTGGGCGCCGGCCCGGTTCTTGAGGGCGGTGATCTTCGCCTGCCCCTCGACTATCGACTGCGCCAGCTCGACCAGTTCGCCCGACTGCTTCTTGGCCTTCTCCTCGGCGAGGTTGTACGCGTCCGTGGCGGCGCCCGCCTCCAGGTACAGCTCGTCGATCTCCGCGCGCACCTGTTCCAGGCTCTTCCCGCCGCCATCGGCGGACCCCGGCGGTGTCGGTGCGGCGAATGCCTGGACCGGCGAGGCGAGGACCGCCAGCGCGCAGACCAGGGTCATCGCGGCGGCGGCACAGTGGCGTCGGTACACGAGCTCCCCCTCCGAGCAGTTCCCAACTGTTCGAGCAGACTCAGCAAACCAGATTGGTCAATTGTCTGATTAACCGTCAGTAACATGTGGCGTCGACCAGATCGTGCCATGCCGTACGGAAAAGCAACAGAGGCAGACACAGCCCCGGCCGTCGGGCGGCACTTCGCCATTCCGTCGCTCCCCGCCGCCCCCGCGCCCCCGATGCCCCACTCACTCCGACGAACGATGCCCGCCGGCCGTTCCCACCGCAGGGGTGAATTCCGGGGTGGCGAGGACGCGCCCTCACCACCCCCCGGGTTCCAGCGCCTCCCACGCCACCGTGACCTCGCCCTGGCGCCACCGGCGCACCCCGTCCGTCAGCGGCCAGTCGCCCGAGAGCGCCCGCACCGCCGTGATCCAGCGCTGCCGGGCCCCCAGCGAGGCGTAGGGTGCCGCGGCCGCCCACGCCCGGTCGAAGTCGCGCAGGAAGGCGTGCACCCGCTCACCCGGGACATTGCGGTGGATCAGCGCCTTAGGCAGCCGTTCGGCGAGATCGGACGGCCGGTCCAGCGAGCCGAGCCGGGTCGCGAAGGTCACCGTGCGCGGCCCCTCCGGCCCCAGCGCGACCCATACGTGCCGGCGCCCGATCTCGTCGCAGGTGCCCTCCACCAGCAGCCCGCCCGGCGCCAGCCGCTCGCACAGCCGCAGCCAGACCCCGGCCACCTCGCTCTCGTCGTACTGGCGGAGCACATTCGCGGCCCGGATCAGCGAGGGCCGCTCCGGCAGGGGGACCTCGAAGCCGCCGTGCCGGAAGGTGAGGCCCTCGCGGGCGTACGGCTGCGCGGCGGCGACCCGCTCCGGTGAGATCTCGATGCCGACCACCGTCGTGCGTGGTTCGGCGGTGCGCAGGCGCTCCAGCAGTTCGACGGCGGTCCAGGGTGCCGCCCCGTAGCCGAGGTCGACGGCGACGGGGGTCCCGGCGCGGCGCAGGGCGGGGCCGTGCGTGGCGGCGATCCAGCGGTCCATGCGGCGCAGCCGGTTCGGGTTGGTGGTGCCGCGCGTCGCGGTGCCGATCGGGCGCATGACACAGAGCGTAACGATCCGGGCGGATGCGGGCGCCGGGCGGGCGGGAGAGCATCGGGACGGCCGCCGTGTTCGCACCGTAATGATTTGGCAAAGCGGAAATGAAAGGAGGGATTCCGCTGTTCCCCACCTTCGAAGGGACCGTGCGCCCCTTCGGTGCCATGCCGTGAACCGCGCCGGCACCGGGGCCCAGCGAGGAGGACGGACGACGTGACCCAGTACGTCTCTCGGCTCGGCAGCAGCCGTGGCGCACCGCGTCTCAGGTTCCCCGCAGGCCTCACCGGCTCCTTCACCGCCGGTCACCGCAAGCCCCGCCGCATCGCGATGCTCTCCGTGCACACCTCCCCGCTGCACCAGCCGGGGACGGGCGACGCCGGGGGGATGAACGTGTACATCGTGGAGCTGGCCAAGCGCCTCGCCGCGATCAACATCGAGGTCGAGATCTTCACCCGCTCCACCACCGGAGGACTGCCCCCCGCCGTGGACCTGGCGCCCGGTGTGCTCGTCCGGCACGTCGACGCGGGGCCCTACGAGGGTCTGGCCAAGGAGGAGCTGCCCGCGCAGCTCTGCGCCTTCACCCACGGGGTGATGCAGGCGTGGGCCGGTCAGCGCCCCGGCTATTACGACCTCGTCCATTCCCACTACTGGCTCTCCGGACACGTCGGCTGGCTGGCCGCGCAGCGCTGGGGCGTTCCCCTCGTGCACGCCATGCACACCATGGCCAAGGTGAAGAACGCCGCGCTCGCCGAGGGCGACACCCCCGAGCCCGCGGCCCGGGTCATCGGCGAGACCCAGATCGTGGACGCCGCCGACCGGCTGATCGCCAACACCGCCGAGGAGGCGGGCGAGCTCGTCCGGTTCTACGACGCCGACCCGCGGGCCGTCGCCGTCGTCCACCCCGGCGTCAACCTCGACCGCTTCCGCCCGGACGACGGCCGGGCCGCCGCCCGCGCCCGGCTCGGCCTTCCGCAGGACGCCCTGATCCCCCTCTTCGCGGGCCGCATACAGCCGCTGAAGGCCCCCGACGTGCTGCTGCGGGCGGTCGCCGTGCTGCTCGACCGGGACCCGTCGCTGCGGTCCCGGATCGTGGTGCCCGTCGTGGGCGGCCCCAGCGGCAGCGGCCTCGCGAAGCCGGAGGGGCTGCAGAAGCTCGCGGCCCGGCTGGGCATCGCGGACGTCGTGCGGTTCCACCCGCCGGTCGGGCAGGACCGGCTCGCGGACTGGTTCCGGGCCGCGTCCGTGCTGGTCATGCCCTCGTACAGCGAGTCGTTCGGGCTCGTCGCCATCGAGGCCCAGGCCGCCGGGACGCCGGTCGTCGCGGCTGCCGTGGGCGGCCTCCCGGTGGCCGTGCGCGACGGGGTCAGCGGCTTCCTGATATCCGGGCACGACCCGGCCGCGTACGCCCAGGCGCTGGAGCGGTTCGCGCAGGCGCCGGAGCTGGTCGCCCGGATGGGCGGGGCGGCGGCGGAGCACGCCCAGCGGTTCGGCTGGGACACGGCGGCGGCCGCCACCGCCGAGGTCTACACGGCCGCCGTCCAGGAACACCGCAGGCGGGCCCGCACCCGCCACGCGTGACCGGGCCGTACCCGCCGGGCGTCACCGCGTAACGCTCTCGGCACCCTCCCCGACCGCGCGCCCTTACCGCCTGACGTACGCTCGAAACATGGCTGACGCACCCGTACCGGCGAAGAACGAGGCCACCCGGGCCGCCCAGGTCCTCGAAGCGAGCTTCGCCGACGCCGGGCTCGACTGGGAGAGCCCCGCACCGGGCAGCTACGTCGTCCAGCTCCCCGGCACCCGCAAGCTGGCGACCACCTGCTCACTGATCGTCGGCGCGCACAGCCTCTCCCTCAACGCCTTCGTCATCCGGCACCCCGACGAGAACGACGCGGCGGTGCACCGCTGGCTGCTGGAACGGAATCTGCGCCTGTTCGGCGTGAGTTACGCGATCGACCAGCTCGGGGACATCTACCTCACCGGCAAGCTGCCGCTGTCCGTGGTGACGCCCGAGGAGGTGGACCGGCTGCTCGGCTCCGTGCTGGAGGCGGCGGACGGCGCGTTCAACTCCCTGCTGGAGATCGGTTTCGCGACGGCGATCCGCAAGGAGTACGCCTGGCGGGTCTCGCGCGGCGAGTCCACCCGCAATCTCGACGCCTTCGCGCACCTCACCCAGCGCCCGGCGGGCTGACCTCGCGTCATCCCCGTACGCGCGTCGTCGACTCGATCTCCTTGAGCGTGGCCTCAAGACGGGGCGCCACCTCGTTCCAGGTCCACTCCAGCTGTTCCCCGGACGTGCCGCGCGGCACGGTCTCCACCAGCATGATCAGATAGAGATACGCCCGGTAGAGCGCGAGCCGCAGCCGCAGTGAACCGTCGAACTCGACGGGCCCGCCCGGCGCCTCCTCCCCGTAACCGGCGAGGAAATCCTTGTCGTCCGCGATGTCGCCCAGCAGGGCGAGCGACACGAAGTCGGCGGCCGGGTCGCCCCAGAACATCCGCTCCCCGTCGATGACCCCGCCCACCCGGCGGGCGCCCGGCTCACCCGTGACCAGGATGTTCCCCTGCCACAGGTCGAAGTGGACCAGGGCCGGCCGGGTCACGTCGTCCAGGACGTACGCGGCGGCGGCGAGCACCGCGCCGGTCTCCGCCGCCGTACGGGGGAGCCGGGCCGCGTACGTCCGCGCGTCGGCCAGGACCGCGTCCGTCATCGCGGTGAACGCCTGCCGCCAGCCGGGCGCGAGCGGGCCGAGCGCCTGCGAGGGGTAGCCGAAGCCGCCCGGCGCGGGCACGCCGTGCAGCCGGCCGACGATCCGCCCGAGCTCGGTGCGCAGCCGCGCCTGCTCGCCGTCGGCCAGGGCGCCGGTCAGCTCGTGCCAGGGGCGGCCGGGGCGTGCGGACATGACCACGTACGGGCCGGTGGACGCGGCCGGGTCGAGCTCCGCCCGTACGACGAGGGGCACGGTGGCCTCGTCCGCGGCGGCCTGGTAGAACGTCACCTCGTTGACCAGCAGGCCGTGTTCGTACGACAGGCAGTCCCCGGCGGCCGGCGGCGGCACCTTCACCACCCAGTCGCGCCCGTCCGTCAGCCGGACGCGGCTGACGGCGTTGTACGTGCCGCCGGTCAGCGGCTCGCAGGAGACGACCGGACCGGGCTGTATGCCCAACGCGCCGATGACGTCGGTGAGAACGGAATCGATCGGCACGGTGAGCTCCCCCGAACGGTGTGAGCGAAGTGATCACGACGGCGTCACGATCACGTGCGATGCCCAAAGTAAAGGATTGCCAAACCACAGGGGACTCATAGAGTTGGTTCACCCCCCACGCACCCCCATCTCAGCCGCGCCGAACCCGGCGGGGCTGCTCGCGTGCGGGCGAAACACTTTGAGCAGAAAGACGGGCCATGCGACCCACTGTCATACGCCGTACCGCTGTTGCCGCCACTGTGATGTCCCTGGCGCTGTTCACCGCCGCCTGCGGTTCGGACGGTGACGACAAGGACAGCGGCAAGGCGGCCGGTTCCTCGGCTCAGCCGTCGGAGAAGGGCGCGGACGCCCCCGCGAAGACGCTGTCCGCCGCCGAGCTGGAGCAGGTCTCGCTGGCGCAGGGCGACGTCAAGGACCACAAGATCACCAAGGCCGGTCCGGCCGACCTGATCGACGCCAAGGACGTGACCGCGGACAAGGAGTCCTGTGACGTCTTCGCCGACGCGCTGATGGGCGCCAAGGCCGGTTCGCCCGCCGCCGCCACGCAGCGCAAGGTGGCGAGTGTGCCGAAGAAGGGTGCGGACAAGGACATCGCCGACCCCGAGGAGGCGTTCAAGGCGGCCTTCGACATCACGACCACGATGACGACGCTCGCGTCGTACGACGGCAAGGGTGCCGAGGAGACGCTGGCCGCGCTGCGCACCGCCGCGACGGACTGCGCGGGCGGCTTCACGCTCACCGTCGGCGGGGACAAGCAGAAGGTCGCCAAGATCGCGGAGGAGCAGGTCAAGGGCGGCGAGGAGGCGGCTGCCTGGACGGTGACGGTGGAGTCGGACGGCGAGAAGAGCTCCCTCAAGCTCACGGCGCTGCGTCAGGGCGCGACGCTCGCCACGCTCAGCTCGATGAACCTCGCGGCCGCGGGCTCCGGCGAGGACTTCGACCTGCCGACCGCGGTGATCGACGCGCAGGCGAAGAAGCTGGTCTGACCGTACGTCAGGGAAGCGGAACGAGGCGTACGACGGTGACGGTGAGGACGGACCCGGAGACGTAATAGAGCACGATCGCCCCGGCGACCGTCGCCTCCCGGCGATCGTGCTCCCCCTTGACGGCGGTCGACCCGTGCCCGTAGGGCTCACGTCCCAGGGTCGCCGCCATCTCGTCCCGGAATGTCTCACCGTCCGCCATCTTGGCAAGGGTGTCGTCGGCGGGCGGCGCGTAGGAGATCCGGAAGCTCAAGCGACGCTCCGCCTCTCGGCCTCGTCCTGCGCCAGCCGGTCCAGAATCCGCTCGGCCTCCGGATCGGGCACGGCCTCCAGCATCCAGTGCCGCATCACGGCCTGGATCTCATGCACCCCGGCCTCGTTGATGGCCCGCTCGAACTCCGCCCGCCGCCCCTCCGGCAGCGCGTCCCGGATCGCCGGAATGCTGTTGGGCACCTCGACCTCGGCACCCCCGACAAAGGTCTTCAACGGCTCACCCATAACCGCCCTCCCGCTCTTCCCCGCATGGGGCACAGAGTACGGGGCGGGGTGACGCGCGTCACTTCCGCCTGGAAGTGCCGGAGTACGAAGAAGCCCCCGCCTGACCGTTGCAGGGCGGGGGCCTTCTCGGGGCAGGTGCTACTTCTTGCCCTGGTTCTTCACGGCCTCGATCGCGGCCTTCGCCGCGTCCGCGTCGAGGTAGGTGCCGCCCGGGTTCAGGGGGCGGAACTCCGCGTCGAGTTCGTAGGTGAGCGGGATGCCCGTGGGGATGTTCAGGCCCGCGATGTCGGCGTCGGAGATGCCGTCGAGGTGCTTGACCAGGGCGCGGAGGCTGTTGCCGTGGGCGGCGACCAGGACCGTGCGGCCGGTCAGGAGGTCCGGGACGATGGCGTCGTACCAGTACGGCAGCATGCGCGTGACGACGTCCTTCAGGCACTCCGTGCGCGGGCGCAGCTCCGGCGGGATCGTCGCGTAGCGCGCGTCGTCGCTCTGGGAGAACTCGGTGCCGTCCTCAAGGGCGGGCGGCGGGGTGTCGTACGAGCGGCGCCAGAGCATGAACTGCTCCTCGCCGAACTCGGCGAGCGTCTGCGCCTTGTCCTTGCCCTGGAGGGCGCCGTAGTGGCGCTCGTTCAGACGCCAGGAGCGGTGTACGGGGATCCAGTGGCGGTCCGCGGCCTCCAGCGCGAGCTGGGCGGTGCGGATGGCGCGCTTCTGGAGGGAGGTGTGCAGCACGTCGGGGAGCAGGCCGGCGTCCTTCAGCAGCTCACCGCCGCGGACCGCCTCCTTCTCGCCCTTCTCGGTGAGGTTGACGTCCACCCATCCGGTGAACAGGTTCTTCGCGTTCCACTCGCTCTCGCCGTGGCGGAGGAGGATCAGCTTGTACGGTGCGTCGGCCATGAGTCCGAGCGTAATCGAACCCGTCCGAGCCGCGCGCGACCGGCCACAGAGCGGACAGGGCCGGAGGAGGGGGGCCTCCGACGTTTGACGGGGGGCGTCAATTGAGTGGCAGCGGCGCCCCGTGGGTTCGTAATGTTCGGACCGCCGGTGGGCCACTTACCTCCCCGGCTTCATCCGTCGTACGTCCCAGGGGGGAACCCGTATGTCTGCCACCGGTCTCGGACGGGCCACCCGGGAAACCGTCTCCGGGCTCCCCAGGGAGTTCTGGTGGCTGTGGACCAGCACCCTGGTCAACCGCCTGGGCGGGTTCGTCGCCACCTTCATGGCCCTCTACCTGACCCTGGACCGCGGCTACTCCGCCTCGTACGCCGGTCTCGTCGCCGCGCTCCACGGGCTCGGCGGGGTCGTCTCCTCGCTCGGGGCCGGGGTGCTGACCGACCGCGTCGGGCGGCGGCCCACCATGCTCGTCGCCCAGCTCTCCACCGCCGCCTCGGTCGCCGTGCTCGGTTTCATGACGCATCCGGTGGCCATCGCAGGGGTCGCCTTCCTCGTCGGCATGGCGAGCAACGCCTCCCGCCCGGCGGTCCAGGCGATGATCGCGGACATCGTGCCCGCGAAGGACCGGGTGCGGGCCTTCTCGCTCAACTACTGGGCCATCAACCTCGGCTTCGCGGTCTCCTCGGCCGGCGCCGGGTTCGTCGCGGAGTACAGCTACCGCGCGGGCTTCCTCGGCGAGGCGGCGATGACCCTCGTGTGCGCGATCGTCGTCTTCCTGAAGGTCCCGGAGTCCCGCCCGGAGCGTTCCGCCCCGGCCGTTCCCGGCGGGGTGCCCGCCGACGACGGCGTACGGCTCTCCACCGTGCTGCGCGACGGACGGTTCATGGGCGTCGTCGGCCTGTCGTTCGTGATCGCGCTGATCTTCCAGCAGGGATACGTGGGCCTGCCGGTGGCCATGGGCGCGGACGGGCTCAGCAGCTCCGACTTCGGTACGGCGATCGCCGTCAACGGCGTCCTCATCGTCGTGCTCCAGATCCCCGTCACCCGGTTCATCCAGAGCCGCGACCCGCGCCGGCTGCTCGTCGCCTCGTCGCTGCTCGCGGGGTACGGCTTCGGGCTGACGGCCTTCGCCGGTTCCGTCGGGGTGTACGCGCTGACCATCAGCGTGTGGACGGTCGCCGAGATCATCAACGCGCCCGTGCAGAACGGCCTGGTCGTCCGGCTGTCCCCGGCCCACGGCAGGGGTCGCTACCAGGGCATGTACACCCTGTCCTGGTCGGCCGCCGCGCTCATCGCCCCGCTGATGTCCGGTGTGGTCATCGACCACTTCGGCGCCGGCTGGCTGTGGGGGACCACCGCGCTCCTGGGCACGGCGGCCTCCGCCGGCTACTGGCTGCTCATGCGCGGCCTGCCGACGGAGGAGACCGCGGTGACGGAGACCGCCGCCCCGGCGCGGCCGGGCGGGGCACGGGTCACGAAGGCGGAGGCGTCACCCTCGTAACCCGTACGGCCCGGCGGCGTCAGCCGGAGCAGCCCCCGCACTGGCACGGAGCCCCGGACTGGCAGCCGCACCCGCAGCCCGAGCCGCAGCCGCAGGCGCCGAGCACGGTCAGCGGCACCACCTCGACGGGGGCCTCCCGCTCAGGTTCGGTCATGGGGGAATCGGCCATGGCTCCTCCTCAAGGCGTACGGAAGGGCCACACGCCCACCGGGGCCCGCGACCCGGGGCGTACGGACACGTCGTGCCGCCCCGACCCATTGCATGCCCACCCGGACGGGCGCATCAACGGCGCACACGCGCAGGAACGTGTGTACGAGCCGTGCGCGCGGGCGTGCGTCTGGCCGCGCGCGCCCCGCTCTTCCCGCCCCGGAGCCTCGCTAAGCCCCCTCGGCCGGCGCGGACTGCTGGATCTCGTCCGCGTGCTCACCGGTCACCAGGTAGACCACGCGCTTCGCCACCGACACCGCGTGGTCCGCGAACCGCTCGTAGTAGCGGCCGAGCAGCGTCACGTCGACGGCCGTCTCGATGCCGTGCTTCCAGCGGTCGTCCATCAGGTGCTGGAACAGCGCGCGGTGCAGCAGGTCCATCTCGTCGTCGTCCTGCTCCAGCTGGAGCGCGAGGTCGACGTCCTTGGTGACGATCACCTCGGCCGCCTTCGCCATCAGGCGCTGCGCGAGCTGGCCCATCTCCAGGATGGTGGCGTGCAGGTCGTGCGGGACCGCGGACTGCGGGAAGCGCAGCCGGGCCAGCTTGGCGACGTGCTGGGCGAGGTCGCCCGAGCGTTCCAGGTCCGCGCTCATCCGCAGCGACGTCACCACGATCCGCAGATCGGTCGCCACCGGCTGCTGGCGGGCCAGGAGCGCGATGGCGCGCGCCTCCAGCTCGTGCTGGAGGTCGTCCACCTTCTGGTCGGCGGCGATCACCGACTCCGCCAGCTTCAGATCGGCGTCGAGCATCGCCGTCGTCGCCCGGCCTATCGCCGAGCCGACGAGCCGGGCCATCTCGACCAGGCCCTCGCCGATCGAGTCGAGTTCCTCGTGGTACGCGTCACGCATGGGTGTCCCTCTCCAGTCCTTGACCGAGGCCGGGGCCCGCCGACGACCGGCTCCGAACCCCACGCCACCACCGTGACGGGTGTACGCGTCGGATTCCGACCGGCCAAGTGAACCGGCCCTAGCCCCTCGGTGAACTCTGGGCGACGAGTGACCGAGGAGGCCCCCGGACGGCTGGGAGAGTGTCCGGCGTGCCGCATAACCTGGACACATGGACGTGAACGCGGCGGTCGCCGCAGCTGCCGCGATCGCCGGTGTCGGTACCGGCGTGATCGCCATGCTGGCGTTCCGCTGGAGCGAGCGCGACCAGAAGAAGCCGACGCGCACCTCCCTGCGGTCCGACAGCGGCGCCCCGCTGCCGCCGGGCGTCGACACGGTCCTGTCCGTGCTCAGCTCCTCCGCGGTGGTGCTGGACGAGAGCGACAGCGTCGTCAAGGCCAGCTCCGCCGCCTACGCGCTGGGGCTCGTCAGGGGCGGCCGCCTCGCCGTCGAGCCGATGCTCAACATGGCGCGGGACACCCGCCGCGACGGCGAGATACGCCAGGGCGAACTGGACCTCCCGCGCCGCGGCACGGGCCGGGGCGAGGCGCTCGCGGTTTCCGCGCGGGTCGCTCCGCTCGGCTCCCGGCTCGTGCTGCTGCTCGTCGAGGACCTCACCGAGGCCCGCCGCATCGAGGCGGTCCGGCGCGACTTCGTCGCCAACGTCAGCCATGAGCTCAAGACCCCGACCGGCGCCCTGTCGCTGCTCTCGGAGGCCGTGCTCGACGCCTCCGACGACCAGGAGGCCGTCGAGCACTTCGCCCGCCGGATGCAGATCGAGGCGACCCGGCTCACCAACCTCGTCCAGGAGCTGATCGACCTCTCCCGGGTGCAGAACGACGACCCGCTGGAGGACGCCGAGCCGGTCCGCGTGGACGAGCTCGTCGCCGAGGCCATCGACCGCTGCCGCCAGCAGGCCGGTTCCAAGCAGATCACCATGGCCGCCGGCGGCACCGCCGACCTGCGGATATGGGGGAACCGGGGCCAGCTCGCCGCGGCACTGGGCAACCTGGTCGAGAACGCCGTCAACTACAGTCCCGCCCGCACCCGCGTCGGCATCGCCGCCCGCCGCGTGGTCGTGCCCGGCGGGGACGAGATCGAGATCGCCGTGACGGACCAGGGCATCGGCATCTCCGAGAAGGACCGGGAACGGGTCTTCGAGCGCTTCTACCGCGTCGACCCGGCCCGCTCACGCGCCACCGGTGGTACGGGCCTCGGCCTGGCCATCGTCAAACACGTGGCCGCCTCGCACGGCGGGGAGGTCACCGTGTGGAGCTCGGAGGGACAGGGCTCCACCTTCACCCTGCGGCTGCCCGAAGCGGGCTCCGCACGCGGCCGGGACCGTGTGTCCGGCGGGCCGCTCATCGTCAACGGCGACGAGGCGTCCCACCCGGACGCCGCCCCCGAATCCTTCGATTCATTCCCTTCCCCGGAGGCCCTTCCGTGACCCGAGTGCTTGTCGTCGAGGATGAGGAATCCTTCAGCGACGTCCTGTCCTACATGCTCCGCAAGGAAGGCTTCGAGGTCGCCATCGCGGCCACCGGGCCCGACGGCCTGGACGAGTTCGAGCGCAACGGCGCGGACCTCGTGCTGCTCGACCTGATGCTGCCCGGGCTCCCCGGCACCGAGGTCTGCCGCCAGCTGCGCAGCCGCTCCAACGTGCCCGTGATCATGGTGACCGCCAAGGACAGCGAGATCGACAAGGTCGTCGGCCTGGAGATAGGGGCCGACGACTACGTCACCAAGCCCTTCTCCTCCCGCGAGCTCGTCGCCCGCATCCGGGCCGTGCTGCGCCGGCGCGGCGAGCCGGAGGAGGTCGCCCCCGCCGCCCTGGAGGCCGGACCGGTCCGCATGGACGTCGACCGGCACGTCGTCACGGTGTCCGGTGGCAAGGTCGACCTGCCGCTGAAGGAGTTCGACCTGCTGGAGATGCTGCTGCGCAACGCGGGCCGGGTGCTGACCCGGATGCAGCTCATCGACCGGGTCTGGGGCGCGGACTACGTGGGCGACACCAAGACCCTCGACGTCCACGTGAAGCGGCTGCGCGCCAAGATCGAGCCGGACCCGGGCGCGCCCAGGTTCCTGGTGACGGTGCGGGGCCTCGGGTACAAGTTCGAGCCGTAGGCCGGCCCGTACGCATGACATGGCCGAGGCGCCTCCCCCCTGCGGGGAAGGCGCCTCGGCCATGTGTGCTTCGGGGTGCGGCTCAGCCGGGCTGGCCGGACTCGGAGGCCGAGGACGAGGCCGACGCCTCGCCGGAGGGGCTCCCGGACGCGTCCGGCGACGCGGAGCCGGACGGCGAGGCGTCGGGCGTCTGCGACGGCTCGGGCAGCGCGCTGGGGCCGAAGCCCTTGAAGTAGTGGGTCGCCGGGACGACGGAGGCCGCCAGCGAGACGTCGCCGGAGCGGCTGAACTTGAAGACCAGCGGCTGCACGTTGCCGTTCTCCGTGGCCTCGTCGCCGTTCTCGATGACGGCGGAGGCGTTGCCCTGGCCGCCCAGGATCACCCGGCCGCCGGCCGGGACGACGACCGGACCCGAACCCTTGGCGGGGTGCAGCTGCACGGTTCCGCTGCCGCCCTTCAGGGTGATGGAGTCCAGGGTCTCCGGCTTCGAGCCGTTGTTGAACAGCGTGGCGGTGACGACCGCCGGACCCTTGGCCTCGCGCTCGGGCTGGGTGATGACGTTGGCGTTCTGGATCTTGATGTCGCCGGACCGGGTGGAGGCGTTGTCCGGGCGGACTTCGAGCGTCTGCGCGTTGTTGCCCGCACCGCATGCGGTCAGCGCGGTGATCGAGAACGCGATGGCAGTGGCGGCGAGGGCGCCGTGTCGAAGGCTGCGGCTCACGGCGGCGGCAACTCCTTGAACGTTCGGACGGTACGGACGGGTCGGGCGCCTGGGGTAAAGCCGCCCTAAGGGTCTGTCAGCGGTCAGGTTACCGAGCCCTCCTCGCCGCCCCGCACCCGACCCGCCCCTGACGGGCCAGTGATCACCGGGCCCGGACACGTACGGACATTCGCAGTCCCTTCACATAACGCGCTTGATCAAATTCCGGCCACGCGTTCACCCCGGGCTTCCTGGCTGTTCACGGACGGTGGCGCATTCATTGCGCATAATCCGCGGCGAGGCCGTACGTTGATCAATTTCATTGGCCATCGGCACTTACGTCCGAACGAGTGATCCATCATCGAACGGGCTACGGAATGTTCAGCAAGCGGAAACCGACAAAACGGGACGTTCGGCCCCTTCGAAGCGAGCTGGAGTGTGTGTAACGTCCGCGTTTCTCCGTTGCCGGACAGCCGCTCCGACCTGCGAATACCGTCTTCCGCGGGCCCTCCGCAGCACGTCCCTGTCTCTCTTGTCAAGCCCCGAGATATGCCCTGACCTGCGAAAACGCCATTCAGGAGTAGCGATTCTCGTGTTACGCTTGATAGCCACGGAAGGGGTACCTGTCACATGACGTTCAAGGTTGGCGACACCGTGGTCTATCCCCATCACGGGGCCGCGCTGATCGAGGCTATCGAAACTCGCCAGATCAAAGGCGTGGACAAGACCTACTTGGTGCTCAAGGTCGCTCAGGGCGACTTGACGGTGCGTGTGCCGGCGGACAATGCGGAGTTCGTGGGCGTGCGCGACGTAGTCGGGCAGGAAGGGCTGGACCGCGTCTTCGAGGTGCTGCGCGCACCGTATGCCGAGGAGCCGACGAACTGGTCCCGGCGCTACAAGGCAAATCTCGAGAAGCTCGCATCCGGCGATGTCATCAAGGTCGCCGAAGTCGTTCGCGACCTGTGGCGTCGTGAGCGTGAGCGCGGACTCTCCGCAGGTGAGAAGCGCATGCTCGCCAAGGCGCGCCAGATCCTGGTGAGCGAGCTCGCTCTCGCGGAGAACACCAACGAGGACAAGGCCGAGGCTCTCCTCGACGAGGTCCTCGCATCCTGAACCGGATGGCACCGGTCGTCACGACCGGATCGCACCGGTCGTAGATAATGTGCCGCGGTGCCCGCTGACCAGCTGTATTCACGCTGTGTCGTCGGGCGCTGCGGCATGTCCGGACCGCAATCGAACGGCGAATTCCGGCCACTTGCCGACGGTCCCCCGGTACATGTCCTTGGTACGTTGCTCGCGATCTTGCTGAACCGGCGTGCGAGACCGACCCCGAACGGCCGCGGTGTGTCCCGGCTCGCCCGGGGTCACGGAAAGGGTCCCGGTCGAGTCATGGCGCAGCGCCCCGGCTCGCTTGTGGCCATACCCACGTCGGCCGTGGACACAAACATGCCGAAGCCTCGGAGTGCAACCGATGTCTGAACAACCGCGTCCCTACCGCACGGCCGCCGTGATCCCCGCGGCCGGCCGCGGCGTACGGCTCGGGCCCGGCGCCCCCAAGGCGCTCCGCACGCTCGGCGGAACGCCCATGCTCGTCCACGCCGTCCGCGCCATGGCGGCCTCCCGGCACGTGTCCCTGGTCGTCGTCGTCGCACCGCCCGAAGGCGTCGCCGAGGTCCGCACCCTCCTGGACGAGTACGCCCTGCCGGAGCGCACCGACTTCCTCGTCGTGCCCGGCGCCGGCACCCGCCAGGAATCCGTGCAGCGCGGCCTCGACGCGCTCCCCGACGCCATCTCCGCCGTCCTGGTGCACGACGCGGCCCGGCCCCTCGTCCCCGTGGACACCGTCGACGCGGTCGTCGAGGCCGTACGCGACGGCGCCCCCGCCGTCGTTCCCGCCCTGCCGCTCGCCGACACCGTCAAGGAGGTCGAGCCGGGGGCCCCCGGCGCGCCCGAGCCGGTGCTCTCCACCCCGGCCCGCGCCCGGCTCAGGGCCGTGCAGACCCCGCAGGGCTTCGACCGCGCCACCCTCCTCCGCGCCCACGAGCAGGTCGCGGTCAGCGGTGAGGGCGCGACCGACGACGCCGGCATGGTCGAACAGCTCGGCGCGCCCGTGGTCGTCGTCCCCGGACACGAAGAGGCGTTCAAGGTCACCCGGCCCCTGGACCTGGTCCTGGCCGAAGCCGTACTCGCACGCAGGAGGGCCAACGATGGCTTCTGAGACCCCCGGACCCGGCCGGGCCCCCGCGCCGGTGATCCCGCTCGTCGGCATCGGTACCGACATCCACGCCTTCGAAGAGGGCCGTGAGCTGTGGTGCGCCGGTCTGCGCTGGGACGGCGAGGGCCCCGGCCTGGCCGGGCACTCCGACGCGGACGTCGTCGCCCACGCCGCGTGCAACGCGCTCTTCTCCGCCGCCGGTCTCGGCGACCTCGGGCAGCACTTCGGCACCGGGCGCCCCGAGTGGTCCGGTGCCGCCGGGGTCACCCTGCTCACCGAGGCCGCCCGCATCGTCCGCGCGGCCGGGTTCGAGATCGGCAACGTGGCCGTCCAGGTCGTCGGCGTACGCCCGAAGATCGGCAAGCGGCGCGAGGAGGCGCAGCGGGTGCTGTCCGACGCCGTCGGCGCCCCCGTCTCGCTGTCCGCCGCCACCTCCGACGGGCTGGGCTTCACCGGGCGCGGCGAGGGCATCGCCGGCCTCGCGACAGCCCTCGTCTACCGCACCGGCTGACCCGTACGCGCGAGCGCCCGCGCCCGCCCCGTAACAACTGCGCCCGCAATATCCGGAGGGGCGCGGGGCACTGGTGCGGGCCCACTACCCTTGAGGGGTGACTATTCGCCTGTACGACACCAGCGCCCGGCAGATCCGTGACTTCGTCCCGCTCACAGCGGGCTGTGTCTCGATCTACCTCTGTGGCGCCACCGTCCAGGCCGCCCCGCACATCGGGCACATCAGGTCCGGGCTGAACTTCGACATCATGCGCCGCTGGTTCACGTACCGCGGCTACGACGTGACGTTCGTCCGGAATGTCACGGACATCGACGACAAGATCATCGCCAAGTCCGCCGAGCGGGGCCGCCCGTGGTGGTCCATCGGTTACGAGAACGAGCGGGCGTTCAACGCGGGCTACGACGCGCTCGGCTGCCTGCCGCCCACCTACGAGCCGCGCGCGACCGGGCACGTCCCGGAGATGATCGAGATGATGCGGGGCCTCATCGAGCGCGGCCACGCGTACGCCGCCGACGGCAACGTCTACTTCGACGTGCGCTCGTTCCCGGGCTACCTGGAGCTGTCCAACCAGGAGCTGGACGATCTGCGCCAGCCGTCGGGCGACAACGAGACCGGCAAGCGCGACAAGCGCGACTTCGCCATGTGGAAGGCGTCGAAGCCCGGCGAGCCCAGCTGGGAGACGCCCTGGGGCCGCGGCCGCCCCGGCTGGCACCTGGAGTGCTCGGCCATGGCGCACAAGTACCTCGGCACCGCCTTCGACATCCACGGCGGCGGGATCGACCTGATCTTCCCGCACCACGAGAACGAGATCGCCCAGGCCAAGGCGTTCGGTGACGACTTCGCGCGCTACTGGGTGCACAACGGCTGGGTCACCATGTCCGGCGAGAAGATGTCGAAGTCGCTGGGCAACTCCGTCCTCGTCAGCGAGATGGTCAAGACCTGGCGCCCCATCGTCCTGCGCTACTACCTGGGCACCCCGCACTACCGGTCCATGATCGAGTACAGCGAGGAGGCCCTGCGCGAGGCCGAGTCCGCGTTCGCCCGCATCGAGGGCTTCATCCAGCGCGTCACCGAGAAGGCGGGGGAGACCGTCGCGCCCGCCGCCGAGGTGCCGCCCGCCTTCGCCGAAGCCATGGACGACGACCTCGGCGTCCCCCAGGCCCTCGCGATCGTGCACACCACGGTCCGCCAGGGCAACTCCGCCCTGGCCGCCGACGACAAGGAAGCCGCCGTCGCGCGCGTCGCCGAGGTCCGCGCCATGCTCGGCGTCCTCGGCCTCGATCCGCTGGACGACCACTGGGCCGGCGAGAGCGACCGCGGCGACGACCTCCACGGCGTGGTGGACACCCTGGTCCGCCTCGTCCTCGACCAGCGGCAGTCCGCGCGTGCCCGCAAGGACTGGGCCGCCGCCGACGCCATCCGCGACCAGCTCAACCAGTCCGGACTCGTCATCGAGGACAGCCCGTCCGGCCCCCGGTGGACACTCGGCCCGCGCCAGTAGCCACCACATGCCGCCCGGTCCGCCGGGCGGCACACTGCACTTATACGTACGCACGACGAAGCAACGAAACAGGTAGGTCATGGCCGGGAACAGCCAGCGCAGGAACCGCCGCACGTCCAACAAGAAGGGCGCCACGGTCGGCAGCGGTGGCCAGCGACGCCGGGGCCTCGAAGGCAAGGGCCCGACCCCGCCGGCCGAGGAGCGCAAGAAGCACAAGAAGAACCGCATCGCGACCGCCAGGGCCAAGCAGGCCGCCAACCGCCGCCCCGCCCCCCGGCGCGGCGGCGTCAAGGGCACCTCGGAGATGGTCGTCGGCCGTAACCCGGTGTACGAGGCCCTGCGCGACGGCGTCCCCGCCACCACGCTCTACGTCCAGCAGTACATCGACAACGACGAGCGCGTCCGTGAGGCCCTCCAGCTCGCCGGTGAGCGCGGCAACATCAACCTCATGGAGGCCCCGCGCCCCGAGCTCGACCGCATGACGGGCGGGCTCAACCACCAGGGTCTCGTCCTCCAGGTCCCGCCCTACGAGTACGCCGACCCGCAGGACCTCCTCGAAGCCGCGTACGACAACGGCGAGGACCCGCTGATCGTCGCCCTCGACGGCGTCACCGACCCGCGCAACCTCGGCGCGATCGTCCGCTCCGTCTCCGCCTTCGGCGGTCACGGCGTGGTCGTCCCCGAGCGCCGCGCGGCCGGTATGACCGCGGGGGCCTGGAAGTCCTCGGCCGGCACCGCCGCCCGTACCCCCGTCTCCAAGGTCACCAACCTGACCCGGGCCCTCGAAGCGTTCAAGAAGGAGGGCATCGCGGTCGTCGGTCTCGCCGCCGACGGCGAGCACACCGTCGAGGACCTCGAAGCGCTCGGCGGGCCCGTCGTCGTCGTCATCGGCAGCGAGGGCAAGGGCCTCGGCCGCCTCGTCGGCGAGACCTGTGACTACCGCGTCCGCATCAACATGCCGGGCGGTGCCGAATCGCTCAACGCCGGTGTCGCCGCGGGCATCGTCATGTACGAGGTCGCGCGCCGCCGCGCCTGACCGGAGCCGGTCCGAGGGGCCGCACGGGGGCGCGCGCGCACGTGCACGCGCCCCCGCGCAACCCCCCACCACCTGTTGACGGGTCTCGGACACCTTCGACACGGTCAAGGCAGTGTCCTAATCACACATCACTCGGTTAGATGAGTGTGGACACCAGAACGCCTCGGTTCGACGAACTACCCGCCCTGAGCATGACCAAGGTGGACTGCGACCCTGCGCAGGTCATCGTCAACCACGCCAGCTTCCGGGTGCAGCTCGCCCCCGGCCAGCGCGCACGGCTGCGCGGTGTGACCCCCGCCGGCGCGCCCAGGATCCCCGCCATGAGCGTCCCCGGAGCCGGACGCGGCCGGCGCGCCCCCGTCGTCTGGAGCGGCAAGTCCTCTCCCGGCGACCCCGGCGCGACCGGACTCCTGCAGGCCGTACGCAACTCCACCGCCGGCCGGCCCGACACCGCGTACGACCCCTACGATCCGTACGCCTCCTACGAGTTCGACCAGGGGCGCGGCGGAGCGGGCACCCAGGTCATCCCGCGCCTCGACGAGTCCCCGCTCGAAGAGACCCAGCCCAACCCCGTCATCGGCGCGCCCCGCTCCGGCGGTCCGCTGCTGCCCCCCATGCGCCGGGCGGTCGGTGCCTACGACCCCGTCGACCCCGGTCCGTACGACCCGGACGGCTACGACGGGCGGGGCGCCTACGACGACGAGCCCGTCGACCTCACCGACGAGGAGGCCCGCGGCCGGCGTCAGGGCGGCGCCGACGACGTGCGCCACGCGTACTACCCGGGCCGCCGGATGAACCTCGGCGTCGTCCTCCTGCCGATGCGGGTCTTCCTCGGCTTCATCTCCATCTACGCCGGTATGGGCAAGCTCTGCGACCCCGTCTACTTCGACGGCGGCGAGCGCGGCTCGATGGTCAAGTGGCTCAACTCGCTCCACCCGTGGGCGCTGGCCGAGCCGCTGCGCGAGTTCGCCCTGTCGCACCCCGTCGGTGCCGGGCTCTCGATCGCCTTCCTCCAGGTCGTCGTCGGTGTCCTCACCGTCCTCGGGCTCTGGCAGCGCGTCGCCGCCACGGTCGGCGCCCTGCTGTCGGCCGCCCTGCTGGTCACCGTCAGCTGGCGCACCGTCGCCGCCTACGACGCGCCGGACATCATCTACCTCGCCGCCTGGAGCCCCCTGATCATCGCGGGCGCCCCCGTCTACTCCATCGACGGACGGCTCGCCGGGGAGGCCTGGCGCAAGCTCGGCCCCCGTTCGGAGATCTGGGACCTGCGCCGCCGCGTCCTGCGCCGGGGCGCGGTCGTCGCCAGCGTCGTCGTCGGCCTCACCCTGCTCATCGGCTCCGTGCTCGGCGGCGCCGTCCGCTCCACGGAGGTCGTCACCGTCCCCGGCCCCCACGGCGTCCCCACCAACCAGCTCCCCGGCTCGCCCCTCCCCGACAAGTCCCGCAAGGGCAAGGCGTCCAAGAGCCCCACCGGCCACCAGCCCTCGCCCTCGCACAGCACCGCACCGCACACCCCGTCGGCCGACGCCTCGACCCCGGCCTCGGACAGCGTGCGCGAGACGGGTCAGGCGGCGGGCGCGAGCACCGGACAGCCCAGCCAGACCCAGGGCACCGGCCAGCAGCCCCCGCAGCAGACCACCCCCCAGCAGCCGCCCGCCACCAGCTCGGGCCCCAGCTCGTCCGGGACCACCGGCACCGGCGGCGGCTCCACCACCGGCGGCACCGACCCCGACCCCGGCGCCGGCTCGGGCGGCGGCGACGGCGGCAGCGGCGGCCGCAACCCGATCGGCGGCCTCCTCGGCTGACGGCGGACGCCCCGCGTGGGAACGGGGCGGGCCCGGAGGAAAACCTCCGGGCCCGCCCCGTTCCCGTACGCCCTACCGTCCGTCCAGCTCCTTGGCGGCCTCCGTCAGGTCCTTCGCGGTGTCGATCGCCCGCCAGTACGCGCCGTGCGGCAACGGATAGCCGGCCAGCCGGCGTTCGCGGGCCAGCCGGGGGAACGTGGTCCGCTCGTGGTCGCCCCGGTCCGGCAGCATGTCCGTGAAGGCGGGGGAGAACACGTACACCCCGGCGTTGATCAGATACGGCGACGGGGGCGCCTCGATGAAGTCGGTGATGTGGCCGAACGCGTCCGTCTCCACCGCGCCCCAAGGAATCCGGGGCCGCGCCAGCGCGAGGGTCGCGGTAGCGTCGCGCTCCGCGTGGAACGCCGCCATCTCGCGCAGCGAGAACCGCGTCCAGATGTCCCCGTTGGTCGCGTACCACGGCTCGTCCGGCTCGGGCAGCCGCGCCGCCGCGTACTTGAGGCCGCCGCCGCGTCCCAGCGGCTCGGACTCCACCACCGTCGTCACGCGCAGCGGGAGCACCGCGTCGGCCAGCCACTCCTGGAGCACCTCGGCCAGGTGCCCGCACGACACCACGGCGTCCGTCACGCCCTCGGCGGCCAGCCAGGAAAGCTGATGGCCGATGATCGGCGTCCCGGTGCCCGGGATCTCGACCATCGGCTTGGGGCGGTCATCGGTATACGGGCGCAGCCGTGACCCCTGGCCACCCGCCAGGATCACGGCCTGCGTCGGAAACGTATGCATGCCAGGCACGATAAGCCGTGCCCGGCAGCGGGGAGCGTCGCGTCGGTCAGCTGAACTGGGCGACGCCCGAGGCGAACGAGGTGTCGCAGACGGGGCGCGAGAAGCGGTGCGCGCGCGTCGGGCCGTACTTGTCGACGGCGGCCTTGCCCAGCGTCTTCGCGATGGACATGCAGTGCTTGGCGAGCGACGGGCGTCCCTCGACGGCACGCTGGAGGTCCGTCAGCGCGACGCCCGGGTCCTTGGCGCGGAGCTCCTGGAGGAGCCGGTCGCGCAGGACGTCCTGCGGGGCACGCGGCTTGACGGCGGCCTCGGCACCCTTGGCGTCGGGGACGCTGCGGGCCGACGCGGCGAGGAGCTGCGAGTCGGAGTTGCTGGCTGCCCACGGCACGGCGGTGACCGCGAGGGTCCCGGACAGGACCATGACGACGGGCAGTACGAAAGCGAGAGTTCGGCCGATACGGCGCACGGTGTGGGTCACGCAGCGAGCGTAGCGGCCGGTGATGATACGGCGACATTACGTCACCCTCGCGGGGGACGGTTCGAGTGTGCTTTTCGAATCACGTGTTGACGAACGGTAGCGAAATGACCGATCTGGCAGGGAATTCGCCTCCGGCGCTTCAAACGCGGGCGGGCTTCGTAACGTGTCCGGGACGCGCGGTGGCCCCGCACGAAGATCGCGCGGGGCCACCGTACAGCGGGTGCGACGTCAGTCGGTGAGGCGCTCACCGGTCGACGTGGCGAAGACGTGCAGCTCGTCCGGGCGGGGCACGACGTGCAGCTTGGTGCCCTTCTCCGGGACGGCGCGGCCGCCGACGCGGACGACCAGGTCCTTGTGCTCGCCACCGACCTCGGCGGCACCGTAGACGAAGCCGTCGGCGCCGAGCTCCTCGACCACGTTGACCGAGACGGCCAGGCCGGCCGGGGCGTCCGAGGAGTCCTTGGTGAGGGACTTCGCGGCGGCGCCGCCGTGCTCGACGATGTCGAAGTGCTCGGGGCGGATGCCGACCGTGACGGTGGTGTCGCCGCGGTTCGCGGCGGCGGTCAGCGCCTCGCGGGAGACCGGGACGACGCTGTTGCCGAACTTCACGCCGCCGTCGGTGATCGGGACCTCGACCAGGTTCATCGCGGGGGAGCCGATGAAGCCGGCGACGAAGAGGTTCGCCGGGCGGTCGTACATGTTGCGCGGCGAGTCGACCTGCTGGAGGAGACCGTCCTTGAGGACCGCGACGCGGTCACCCATGGTGAGGGCCTCGACCTGGTCGTGCGTGACGTACACGGTGGTGATGCCCAGGCGGCGCTGGAGCGAGGCGATCTGCGTACGGGTGGAGACACGGAGCTTGGCGTCGAGGTTCGACAGCGGCTCGTCCATGAGGAAGACCTGCGGCTCACGCACGATCGCGCGGCCCATCGCCACACGCTGGCGCTGACCACCGGAGAGCGCCTTCGGCTTGCGGTCCAGGTAGTCGGTGAGGTCCAGCATCTTGGCGGCCTCTTCGACCTTCGCCCGGATGTCGGTCTTGTTCACACCGGCGATCTTGAGCGCGAAGCCCATGTTGTCCGCGACGGTCATGTGCGGGTACAGGGCGTAGTTCTGGAACACCATGGCGATGTCCCGGTCCTTCGGGGGCAGGTGCGTGACGTCGCGGTCACCGATGCGGATGGCACCGCCGTTGACGTCCTCAAGACCCGCGAGCATGCGGAGCGAGGTGGACTTGCCGCAACCGGAGGGACCGACGAGGACGAGGAACTCACCGTCCGCGATGTCGATTTCGAGCTGGTCCACCGCGGGCTTCGTGGAGCCGGGGTAGACGCGGGACGCCTTGTCGAACGTGACACTGGCCATGCTGATTCTTCTCCTCCACCGGCAGGAACGTGCCGGACGATCCGTTGTAAGGGAGTGGTCTGGTCCATCGGAGTGAACCTGCAAGGACGCTACCTGGCGGTTTCGAATCTGTCAGTAGTTCCCCGGCTGTGAAATTTCTGCGCGGTGCCGGTGGCCGGGTTGGTTAGACTGCTCCGGCACGCCTCCTTAGCTCAGCTGGCCAGAGCAACGCACTTGTAATGCGTAGGTCGTCGGTTCGAATCCGACAGGGGGCTCCACCACCAGGCCGGTCTTCCCCGGCCTGGTTTTTTCATGCCTCGCTACGTCCAGGTGTCCCGCGCCGCGTCAGCGGGTAGCACCCCAGGCCGATCAGCGCCGCTGTCAGGTGGCCGATGTCCGTGAAGGTCGGGTTGGTGATCAGGGGGACCGTGTAGATCACCAGGACCGCGAAGAGGTACGCCGGGCGCCAGGGGCGGGGGACGTAATAGGTGAGGACCGCGACCACGCCGGCCAGGGCGTAGCTGACGCCCACGTCGAGGGTGTTGGCGGCGGAGGCCGGGGCGTGGCCGTGGTTGATGGCCCAGGCCAGGATGCCCTCGCTGACCAGGGTGGCGAGGACGTGCGCGGTGGCGGCGACGGTGAGCCAGCGCAGGGTGCCGAGGCGGCGTTCGGCGGGGGCGTGGAAGACGGTGTACAGGACGGCGTAGGGGAGCCATCGTCCGCTGTCGATCCAGAAGGCGCTGGTGATCAGGACGCGGATGGGGTTGCGGGAGAGCTCGTGGATGTTGGTGGAGCGCTGGCGGAGGAACTCCTCCTCGAAGGCCGGAGACATCTGGTGGACGATCACCGTGGTGACGAAGAGGGCGGTCAGCCAGAGGTACGTGCCGGGGGCGCTGCGGATCCAGGAGCCGAGGGCGCGGAGCAGCCGCCCGGCGGGGGCGGTGCGGGGCCGGGCGGGCGGGGCTGGGTGGCCGGAGGGCATGCCCGATTGACGCACGCTCCTACGATCGGGGGCGTGATCGACATTCCGGATGCGCTCATCGCTACTCAGTCCGCATACAACGGGGAGGCGGGCCGGGCGTTCGTGGCCGCGCTGCCGGGGATGGCGGCGGAGTTCCTGGAGCGGTGGGGGCTGCGCCGGGACGGTGCGGCGATGTACGGGGTGTGCGCGCTGGTCCTGCCGGTGGTGCGGGCGGACGGGCGGCGGGCGGTGCTGAAGCTGCAGCCGGTGGACGCGGAGACGGTGGGGGAGCCGGTCGCGCTGCGGTTGTGGGGTGCGGCGGGGGCCCGGGCGGTGCGCTTGCTGGAGCACGATCCGGTGACCGGGGCGATGCTCCTGGAGCGGCTGGACGGACGCCGTTCGCTGGCGGCCGAGCCGGACCCGGACCGGGCGGTCCGGGTGATCGCCGGGCTGCTGGCGGAGCTGACGGCGGTGCGGCCGGGGGCGGATGCGACGGGGGCCGGACTGAGGGGGCTCGGGGAGGCGGTTTCGCGGATGCTGGCGGGCGCGCCGGAGGTCGTGGCGGCGCTGGTGGACGAGGAGGAGCGGGGGCTCGTACGGGACTGCGCGGCGGTGGTGCGCGAGGTGGCGGGGGAGCCGGGGGACCGGCTGCTGCACTGGGACCTGCACTTCGGGAACGTGCTGGCGGGGGAGGGCGGCAGCGGGTGGGTGGCCATCGACCCGAAGCCCCTGGTGGGGGACCCGGGGTTCGAATTGCTGCCCGCGCTGGTGAACCGGTTCGACGCGGGCGCGGTGGGGGAGCGGTTCGACGCGATGACCGGGGTGCTGGAGCTCGACCGGGGGCGGGCTGCGGCGTGGACGCTGGGGAGGGTGCTCCAGAACGCGTGCTGGTCGGTGGAGGGCGGGACGAGGCGGCTGGCTCCGGAGCAGGCGGAGATCGCGCGGGTGCTGCGGGGGCTCGTCTGACGACGGGCCGCGCGTAGCTCTCGGCGGGGCGATGTCTACGCTGCACGCATGATTCGTACCGCTACCCCCGCCGATGTCCCCGTCATCCACGCCATGGTGTGTGAGCTGGCCGACTACGAGAAGGCGCTGCACGAGGTGCGTGCGACGGAGGACCACCTGCGGGAGGCGCTGTTCGGCGAGCGGCCGGCCGCCTTCGCGCACATCGCGGAGTCGGACGAGGACGGCGAGGTCGTCGGCTTCGCGCTCTGGTTCCTGAACTTCTCGACGTGGCGCGGGGTGCACGGCATCTACCTGGAGGACCTGTACGTACGCCCCGAGCGGCGCGGCGGCGGGCACGGGAAGGCGCTGCTGACGGAGCTGGCGCGGATCTGTGTGGAGCGGGGTTACGAGCGCCTGGAGTGGTCGGTGCTGAACTGGAACGCCCCGTCGATCGCGTTCTACGAGTCGCTGGGCGCGCGTCCGCAGGACGAGTGGACGGTGTACCGGCTGACCGACGGGGCGCTGGCGGAGCTGGGCGGGGCGTGAGGCGGGCGGGGTCCCGCGTCAGGGGATGAGGACCACCTTGCCGATGGTGCCCCGGGTCTCCAGGTCGCGGTGGGCGTCGGCGGCGCGGGCGAGCGGGTAGGTCTGGATCGCGGGGCGCAGCCGGCCGGCGGCGGCCTCGGCGAGGGCGCGGGTTTCGAGCGCGCGCGGTCCGCCGCCCTTGCGGAACAGGCCGGGGCCGAGGACGTTCTCGGAGGTGATGCCGCGTGCTTCGAGTTCGTCGTCGGTGGGGGAGTAGGGGCGGCCGTTGCCGGACCGGCCGTAGACGACGTGCTGCCCGCCCCTGCCGAGGAGGTCGACGGCGGCGCGGGCGGTGGTGGAGCCGACGGAGTCGTAGACGACGGTGGCACGGCGGCCGAGGGCGTCGAGGTGGGTGCGGACGTGGTGGGGCCAGTCCGGGCGGGTGTAGTCGACGGCGAGGTCGGCGCCGTTGTCCCGGACGCGGGCGGTCTTGCCGGGGCCTCCGGCTAGGCCGATGACGGTGGCTCCGGCGTTCTTGGCGTACTGGACGATCAGGGTGCCGATGCCTCCGGCGGCGGCGGTGACGAGGACGAGGGAGTCGGGGCCGAGCGGGGTGAAGCCGAGGATGCCGAGGACGGTGCGGCCGGTGCCGACCATGGCGACGGCTTCCGCGTGGCCGAGCCCTTCGGGTACGAGGTGGAGCCGGTCGGTGTCGCTGACGACGCGTTCGGCGTAGCCGCCGGGAATGTTGCCGAGGTGGGCGACGACGTCGCGGCCGAGCCAGGCCGGGTCGGTGCCTTCGCCGAGCGCGTCGACGGTGCCGGCGGCTTCGCGGCCGGGGATGGTGGGCAGCGGGGCGGGCGGGAAGGGGCCGGGGAGGCCCTGGCGCAGCGTGGTGTCGAGGAGGTGGACGCCGGCGGCGCGGACGGCGATGCGGACCTGGCCGGGGCCCGGCCAGGGGGTGTCGGTGTGCTCGTAGGTGAGGTTCTCGGCGGGGCCGAAGGCGTGGAGGCGTACGGCGTGCATGGCGGGGTCCCCCGGAGTGGTGTGGGTGCGGGTGGCCCCAGCCTTTGACCTCAAGCAGGGTTGAGGTCAAGTGCGGTCGGGGCGTTGTCAGTGGCGTGCGTCACGATGGGGGCATGGTGCGTGCTGGTGGTCGGAGCGGTGGTGTGAAGGCGGCGCGGCGGCCGGAGGTGCGGTTGCCGCCGCTGGTGGACTTCGAGGAGGGCGTGCTCGAACCGGACGGGGATTACGACGGCGTGCGGTTCGGGGCGTCGGTCGACCTGGCGGACGCGTCGGGGCGGGGTGCGCGGTTCATGGACTGCGCGCTGGAGGGATGCGCCCTGGACCGGGCGGAGCTGGTGCGGGCGCGGTTCATCGACTCGGTGCTGACGGGCGTACGGGGAGTGGGCACCGATCTCGCGGAGGCGTCGCTGCGGGACGTGGAGGTGGTGGACGCGAGGCTCGGCGGGACGCAGCTGCACGGCGCGGTGCTGGAGCGGGTGGTGGTGCGGGGCGGGAAGATCGACTACCTGAATCTGCGGGAGGCCCGGCTGACGGATGTCGTCTTCGAGGGCTGTGTGCTGGTGGAGCCGGATTTCGGGGGCGCGCGGCTGACGCGGGTGGAGTTCCGGGACTGCGCGCTGAAGCGGGCGGACTTCAGCGCGGCGCGGATGGATGCGGTCGATCTGCGCGCGGCCGCCGAGCTCGACATCGCGCGCGGGGTGGAGCGGCTGGCGGGCGCGGTGATCAGCCCCGTGCAGCTGATGGAGCTGGCGCCGGCGTTCGCGGCGCAGATCGGGGTGCGGGTGGAGGCGTGAGGTGCGGGCCGGGCCCGGTCAGAGGCGGGGGAAGCGGGCCTGGAGGTCCCAGACGGCCGGGTTGTCGGCCAGGCCCTCGTGCATGTCGGCCAGGTCGGCGATCAGGTCGTGCAGGAAGTCGCGGGCCTCGCGGCGCAGGAGGGAGTGGCTGAAGGTGAGCGGCGGTTCCTCGGGGTCCATCCAGTCGGCCTCGATGTCGACCCAGCCGAAGCGGCGCTCGAAGAGCATGCGGTCGGTGGACTCGGTGAAGTCGAGTTCGGCCTGCTGGCGGCGGTGCGAGCGGCTGCCGCGCGGGTCCTGGTCGATCCGCTCCACGATGTCGCACAGCGCCCAGGCGAAGTCGAGCACCGGCACCCATCCCCAGGCTGTGGATACTTCGCGGTCCTCCTTGGTGTCCGCGAGGTAGACGTCCCCGGAGAACAGGTCGTGCCGCAGCGCGTGGACGTCCGCGCGGCGGTAGTCGGTCTGCGGGGGGTCGGGGAAGCGGCGGGAGAGGGAGTAGCCGATGTCGAGCACGCTTCGATGGTGTCATGCCCGGCGTGTCGCCCGTTACGGCAGCAACCGCTGCTCCTTGGCGACGGCGACGGCGCCCGCGCGGGTGTCGACGCCGAGCTTGTCGTAGATGCGGCCGAGGTGCGTCTTGACCGTGGCCTCGCTGATGAACAGGGCGCGGGCGATCTCGCGGTTGCCGAGCCCCCGGGAGAGCTGGCCGAGGATGTCGCGCTCGCGGTCGGTGAGGGTGGGGCGGGGCGCGCGCATACGGGCCATCACGCGGCTGGCGACGGGCGGGGAGAGCGTGGTGCGGCCCTGGGCCGCGGAGCGGATCGCTGCGAACAGCTCCTCGGGGCGTTCGGCCTTGAGCAGGTAGCCGGTGGCGCCGGCCTCGATGGCGCGCGTGATGTCGGCGTCGGTGTCGTACGTGGTGAGGACCAGGACGTGGGTGCCGGGGCCGGCCGCGATGCGGCGGGTCGCTTCGACGCCGTCGATGCCGGTGCCGAGCTGGAGGTCCATCAGGACGACGTCGGGGGTGAGCCGGGCGGCGAGCGCGACGGCCTCCTCACCGCTGCCCGCCTCGCCGATGACCTCGATGTCGGGTTCGCTGCCGAGGAGGGCGAGGAGCCCGGCGCGTACGACGGCGTGGTCGTCGCAGAGCAGGATGCGGATGCGGTCGGCGGTGCGGTCGGCGGTCATGCGGAGTCCTGGGGTGCGGTGACGACGGGGACGGTGGCGGTGACGACGGTGCCTTCGCCGGGCGCCGACTCGATGGTGAGGGTGCCGCCGAGCTGATGGAGGCGGGCGCGCATGGCGGGCAGCCCGTGGCCGCGCACCCCGCCCGGGGCCGTGGCGGTGGGCGTGAAGCCGTGGCCGTTGTCGGCGATGTCGAGGACGGTGCGGTCGTCCAGGTGCGTGAGCGTGAGGGCGGCCTCGGTGGCGCCCGCGTGTTCGGTGACGTTGGCCAGGGCGCCCTGGGCGATCCGCAGCAGCGCGGACTGGGTGCGGTCGGGCAGCACGGTGTGCGGGGCGCCCTCGATGTGGCAGCGGACGGTGAGCCTGCCCTGCGCCTGGGCGGTTTCGCGGGCGGCGAGTGCGTGCAGGGCCGCGTCGAGGCCGCCGCCCTCGGCCAGGTCGGCGGGGGCCAGGTCGTGGACGAAGCGGCGGGCCTCGGCGAGGTTGCGTTCGGCGATGCCCCCGGCGGTACGGATGTGGCGCCGGGCGGCGGCCGGGTCGGTGTCCCAGGTGCGGTCGGCGGCCTGGAGGAGCATCTGCTGGCTGGACAGGCCCTGGGCGAGGGTGTCGTGGATCTCCATGGACAGCCGCTGGCGTTCGGCGAGGGTGCCTTCGCGGCGCTCGGTGGCGGCGAGTTCGCGGCGGGTGCGGAGCAGATCGTCGATGAGCCTGCTCTGCCGTACGGCCTGGCGCTGCATGTGGACGAACACGGCGGTGGCGACGGCGGCGACGGCGGGCGGGGCGAGCACGAGGTTGGGGTCGAAGCCGTGTGCGAGGCGGAGCTGCGCGGCGACGACGAACAGCGTGAGCAGGGCGACGAGCGCGTACGCGGCGCGGGGCGGCAGGATGCGCAGACCGGTGTAGAAGAGCGGCACCGCGCACCAGGCGAAGCTGGGCGCGAGGACGACCACCACCATCCACACGACGACGAGTCCGCCGAGCCAGACGAGGCTGCGGGCGGTGGGCCGCGAGCCGAGCACGGGCCCCATGACGTAGAGCACGGCCAGGGCGATGGACAGGCCGATGATCCACGGCGTGCGGGCCTCACCGGGGTGCCGGAGCAGGAACCGGGCGAGCGAGGCGCCGAGGAGCAGGAAGAACGCGGCGTGCATGAGGAGGGCGAGGGAGCGGGTGTCGCCGTCGTCGGCGCCCCGCTCCGGTACGGGCCGGAGCCCGTCCTCGTACCCCTGAGCCACCTCGTACTCCGATCTCCGGCCCCGAAGGGACCCCCGCTGACCTGCGTGGACATTCCATCGTCACCCCGGAAGGCCGTCCCCGCATCAACCGATCGGCCGATGGGGACGTCAGCCGTCCCGGGCGCCGGGTCGAGCCGGTACGACGACCGTCCGGGGGCGGTTCCGGGCCAAGGATGGATGACAGGACGCGGGAACCACCCGCTTCCGTCCCCCCTGAGGAGCCCCTGATGAAGAAGATGTCGCTGCGCACCCGTGTCCTGACCGGTGCCGTCGCCGCCGCCGCCCTCGGGGCCGGCACGTTCGGCGCGATGTCCGCGAACGCGTCCACCCCGGCCGCCGCCCCCGCGACCACCGTCAAGGCCGACACCGCGCACCGCAACCTCCAGCAGACGACGCACCTGACGCTCGACGCCGCGACGAAGGCCGCGCAGGCCGCCCTGGACGCGGCGAAGAAGGAGAACCAGCGCGTCGCGGTCTCGGTGGTCGACCGCAACGGCAACACGATCCTGACCCTGCGCGGCGACGGCTCGGGCCCGCAGGCGTACGAGTCGGCCGAGAAGAAGGCGTACACCGCCGTGTCGTGGAACGCCCCGACCTCCGAGCTGGCCAAGCGCCTCGCCCAGGCGCCGAACCTGAAGGACATCCCTGGCACGCTGTTCCTCGCGGGGGGCGCCCCCGTGCAGGTCAAGGGCGCCCCGGTGGCGGGCATCGGCGTCGCGGGCGCCCCGAGCGGCGACCTGGACGAGAAGTTCGCCCAGGCCGGCGTCGCCGCCCTCGCCAAGTAGTACGTACGCGCACACCTCCCGGGAGACGGACATGAACGCCCTCGATCACCAGCTGCTCGACGCCGCGCGCACAGGCGACACCGACGGGGTGCGGACCGCGATCGAGGGCGGCGCCCGGGTCGACGCCCGGGACGAGGAGCTGCGCACCCCGCTGCTCCTGGCCGTCCACGGCGATCACGTCGAGGCCGCCCGGCTGCTCGTCGCGGCGGGCGCCGACCCGGACGCGCAGGACCGGCGCGAGGAGAGCCCCTGGCTGGCCACCGGCGTCACGGGCAGCGTGGAGATGCTGCGCGCCCTGCTGCCGGCCGGTCCCGACCTGAAGCTCCGCAACCGGTTCGGCGGGATCGCGCTGATCCCGGCGAGCGAGCGCGGTCATGTCGCGTACGTACGGGAGCTGCTGAGGGTGACCGACATCGACGTCGACCACGTCAACCGGCTGGGCTGGACCGCCCTGCTGGAGGCCGTGATCCTCGGCGACGGCGGCCGGGCGCACCAGGAGATCGTGGAGCTGCTGCTCGCGGCGGGCGCGACGCCGGGGCTGGCGGACGGCGACGGGGTGACCGCGCTGGAGCACGCGGAGCGGCGCGGGTTCGCGGGGATCGCGGCGCTGCTGCGGGACGCCTCGTGAGCCCCCGCCCTGTCGGCCGGAAGCGCCCGGCGGCCGTCCTGGCCGCCGTCGCCGCCGCCTCCGTGCTCGCCGGGTGCGCCGCCACCGACGCGCCCGCGTCCCCCGGCGCCTCGCCCGCCGCGCGGGCCCCCGCGCCCACTGCCGCGCCCGAGCCCGGGGTGACCCCCGAAGGGACGCTGCTCGTCGCCGACTTCGGGGGCGACACGGTCAGCTTCGTCGATCCGGAGCGGGGCACGTTCGACCGGGTGAGGGTCGGCACAGCCCCCTATGGCGTCGCCGTCGGCGCGGACGGGCGGGCGTGGGTCACCACCGCCGAAGGCGTCGCGGTCGTGGACACCGAGAAGCGGACGCGGACGGCCCGTATCCCGTACCGGACGCGGACCGGGCCCGCGACGACGGGTGAATACCGGGGCGGCGGCATGGGCATCGCGCTGGCCCCCGACGGCCGGCACGCCTACGTCGGTGTCAACGTGCCGGATGGCAACGGCGTCCTTGAGGTCATCGACACTGCGGCCCGGAAGGTCACCGGCACGGCTTCCGTGGGGCGCCGGCCCTTCGACGTGGACGTGTCGCGCGACGGCTCGGAGGCGTACGCCACCGGGCACGACTCGTTCGACGTGACGTCCGTGCGTACGGACACGCTCCGCGCGCGCCGCATGGAGGTCGCCCCGTACGGCACCGGCGGCGGGCTCGGGTCCTGGCTGAAGCCGCACTACGCGGTGGTGCGGCCGTCCGACGGGAAGCTGCTGCTGCCGTTCGAAGGCGAGCGGCTCGCGGTCCTCGATCCGCGCACCGGGAAGGTGACCGTCGAGCGGATGACGGCCAACACCCACCAGCACGGCGCGGCGCTCGCCCCGGACGGCACCCTGCTCGTCGTCGGCACCGGCCCGATCGCCTCCGACGACGAGGAGGCGTCGCTGACGATCCGTGAGCCGGACGGCTCCGAGCGCGTCGTGGAGCTGGACGGCCCGCACGAGGATGTCGCTGTGTCCCGGGACGGCCGTACGGCGTACGTCACAGGAGGCTTCACCCGGGACGGCTACTGGAACGGGATCACTGTCGTCGCGCTCGACGGGAGGACCCCGCCGGTCCGTCTCGCGGCGGGCGAGCGGCCGCTGGGGATCGCGGTGCTGTGAGCCCGCCGCACAGCCTCCGGATTACGACATTCCGCACATAGGATCATCCGTGTGGATCATCGAACCCCGGCATGCCGAAGGGCCACCCGCGCCGCCCTCCCCCTGCTCGCCCTCGCGCTCCTCGCGCCCGCCTGCACGGGCGGGGTGGAGGGCAAGCCGGGCGCTTCCGGAGTGCGCGATCCGTACTTTCCGAAGCTGGGCAACGGGGGCTATGACGTCACGCACTACGCCCTCACGCTCGACGTCGACCCGGACGAGCAGACCTTGCGCGGGACGGCCGAGATCACCGCGCGGGCCACGCAGGACCTGAGCTCGTTCAATCTGGACCTGGCCGGGCTGACCGTGGATTCGGCGACGGTGGAGGGGCGTCCGGCCGCCGTGAACCGGGCGGGCAACGAGCTGACGCTCCGTACGGACGCGAAGGCCGAGGACCGGCTGCGGAAGGGCGAGACGTTCCGTACGGTCGTGCGCTACTCCGGCTCCCCGAAGACCATCACGGACCCGGACGAGTCCGAGGAGGGCTGGCTGCCCACCGACGACGGGTCGCTGGCACTCGGTGAGCCGACCGGTTCGATGGCCTGGTTCCCGGGGAACCACCACCCGGGCGACAAGGCCGCGTACGACCTGACGGTGACCGTCCCGAAGGGGCTCACGGCGGTCTCCAACGGCGTGCTCGCCGGGCCGCCGGTGACGGAGAAGGGCCGGACCACCTTCCGCTGGCACACCGCCGAGCCGATGGCGAGCTATCTCGCGACGCTGGCCGTCGGGCGGTTCGAGACGAAGACGTCCACGATGGCCGGGGGCATCACGGTGTTCACGGCCGTGGACCCGGAGGTGGCGGAGGCGAGCGCGCGGACGGTCGCCCGCGTCCCGGAGGTCGTGGCGTGGGAGGCGGAGCACTTCGGTCCGTATCCGTTCTCCGCGACGGGCGCGATCGTGGACCGCGAGGACGACGCGGGGTACGCCCTGGAGACGCAGACGCGGCCCTTCTTCCCCGGCCCGCCGGGCGTCGGGCTGCTCGTGCACGAGATGGCGCACCAGTGGTTCGGCGACTCGGTCACGCCGGAGAGCTGGCGCGACATGTGGCTGAACGAGGGTCTGGCGACGTACGCGGAGTGGCTGTGGGAGGAGGAGAAGAACGACACCCTGGCCGAGGAGTCGTTCGACGACGCCTACGAGGACAAGGACAACTGGGCGTTCCCGCCCGCCGATCCGCCGTCGGCGGCGGCCATCTCGGACGATCCGGTGTACGGGCGCGGGGCGATGGTCATCCACAAGATCCGAGAGGCGGTGGACGACGACGACGAGTTCTTCGCGCTGTTGCGGGGGTGGACGAAGAAGTACCGGCACCGCAACGCGTCGACGGCCGACTTCACGGCGTACGTGGAGGAGGAGACGGGCCAGGACCTGTCGGACCTGTGGAAGGCGTGGTTGTACGGCGGGAGCCGGCCCGCCGCGGACGGCTGACCGGCTCCCGCTCCCGCGTACGGGTTACTTCACGTTGACGCCGCTCCAGGCCGCGTCGACGGCCTTGAGCTCGGCGCTGTCGGCGCCGTAGAGGTCGGTCGCCGCCTTCTCGGTGGCGGTGCGGGCGTCCGCGTAGTCGGTGGTGGAGGTCATGTACTCGGACAGGGCCTTGTACCAGATCTGGACGGCCTTGTCCCGGCCGATGCCGGTGACGGTGGAGCCGTCGGAGGTCGGGGAGTCGTAGTCGACGCCGTTGATGGTCTTCGCGCCGCTGCCCTCGGACAGCAGGTAGAAGAAGTGGTTGGCGACGCCGGAGGAGTAGTGGACGTCGAGGTCGCCGACGCCGCTGTCCCAGTAGTCGGCCGAGCCGCCGTCCTTGCTGGGCTCGTCCATGTAGCGCAGCGGGCTGCCGTCGCCGTTGATGTCGATCTTCTCGCCGATGAGGTAGTCGCCGACGTCGGTCGCGTTGTCGGCGAAGAACTCGACGGAGGTGCCGAGGATGTCGCTGGTGGCCTCGTTGAGCCCGCCGGACTCGCCGGAGTAGTTCAGGTTGGCGGTGGACGAGGTGAGGCCGTGGCTCATCTCGTGGCCGGCGACGTCGAGGGCGGTGAGGGCGCTCTTGTTGTCGGCGCCGTCGCCGTACGTCATGCAGAAGCAGCTGTCGTCCCAGAAGGCGTTGACGTACGCGTCGCCGTAGTGGACCCGGGAGTACGCGGCCTTGCCGTCGCCCGCGATGCCGTCCCGGCCGAAGGCGGACTTGTAGAAGTCCCAGGTCTTGGCGGCGCCGTAGTGGGCGTCGACCGCGGCGGTCTGGCGGTCGTTGCCGGTGCCGTCGCCCCAGGTGTCGTCGTCGTCCGTGACGAGGTCGCCGGTGCCGCTCTGGCCCTGGCCCAGGTCGTACGTCTTGTGGCCGCCGCGGTCGCCGTCGGTCAGCTCGAAGCCGGAGCCGGACGCGGTGGTGGTGAGGTCGACCTTGCCGCTGTACTGGCTGTTGCCGACGCCGGCGGTCTCGATCTCCTCGTAGCTCAGGAGGACCTTGCCGGTGGTGGCGTCGGTGATGACGCGCTTGCGGCTGGGGGTGCCGTCCTTCTGGACTCCGGTCCTGACGGATTCCAGGGCGAGGACGGGGGTTCCGTCGCCGGCCCAGATCACGGTGCGGGCGCTCGCCGCGGTCTTGACCTTCGGCGTGGTGGACGGCACGGATATGCGGGCGTCGGTCGCCTTGGTGACGCTCTTGAGCTTGCCGTTGGCGGTGGCGTGGGTGACGAGGTCGCCGCCGAGGACGGGCAGCCCGGCGTAGGTGCGCTCGTAGCGGGTGTGGACGGTGCCGTCGGCATCCTTGATCACGTCACGCGCGATCAGCTTCTCCTTGGCGCCCAGCTTCAGTGCGGAGGCGGTGGCGGAGGCGTCGGACTGGGCGGACTTGATGGCGGCGGTACGGGCCGACGCGCTGCTGAAGGCCGGGGTGGTTGAGGCGGAGGCGGAGTCGCCGGGGGTGTTGGGGTGGGCGTTCGCCGCACCGGACTGCATTCCGACGACGACCATCGCGGCCACGGCGGCCAGGGCAGCGGTGCGACGGGTGTTCATGTGGGGGGTCATGCAGACTCCGTTGCTCGTTCCGTGGGGGGTTACGAGCCGGGAGCCTGCCACCGAATCGGCGTTATTGACGGTGTACCAACAAATGCCTCACATTTCCTTGACCAGTTCTTGTCCGACTGAGGCGCTGTCATGTCCGTTATCCGGCGGCCTTCGACCGGTCATGACCGGGTCTCCGGACATGCGGGAGCCCCCGGCCGCAGGACGTTCGGCCGGGGGCTCCTTGGCTGGGCGTCAGAGGCTGACGCCGAAGTCCTGGGCGATGCCGCGCAGGCCGGAGGCGTAGCCCTGGCCCACGGCGCGGAACTTCCAGTCGGCGCCGTTGCGGTACAGCTCGCCGAAGACCATGGCGGTCTCGGTGGCGGCGTCCTCGCTCAGGTCGTAGCGGGCGATCTCGGCGCCGCCGGCCTGGTTGAGGATGCGGATGTACGCGTTGCGGACCTGGCCGAAGTTCTGGCTGCGGGTCTCGGCGTCGTAGATGGAGACCGGGAAGACGATCTTGTCGATGTCGGCCGGCAGGCCCGCCAGGTTGACGTTGATCTGCTCGTCGTCGCCCTCGCCCTCACCCGTGACGTTGTCACCGGTGTGCACGATGGTCTGGTCCGGGGTCGCCTTGTTGTTGAAGAAGACGAAGTGGGCGTCGGAGAAGACCTTGCCGGCGGTGTTGACCGCGATCGCCGAGGCGTCGAGGTCGAAGTCGGTGCCGGTGGTGGTACGGACGTCCCAGCCGAGGCCGACCGTGACGGCGGTGAGGCCGGGGGCCTCCTTGGTGAGGGAGACGTTGCCGCCCTTGGACAGGCTTACTGCCATGGGAAGTCCCTTTCATCTGTCGGGTGCGGGCTTCGCGGTCACGAAGCTACCGTCACAGGTCATAACGTCGACAGGGGACCGCGAGGTTCCGCCCGCCTTTACTTTCTTTGCCGAAGAGGCGTCGGGGCGCCGCAAAAAGAGGTGACGAACAGCTGGTGGGGCGGGGAACATGGGTGCCATGTCCGGGCCCTATGTCATCCGAGGTTCGGTCTCCCTGCCGGAGGCCGAGCTGATGTGGCGATTCTCGCGGTCCTCCGGTCCCGGCGGCCAGCACGTCAACACCAGCGACTCGCAGGTCGAGCTGCGCTTCGACCTCGCGGCCACCGAGGCGCTGCCCGAGGTGTGGAAGGAACGCGCGCTGGAAAGGCTGGCGGGCCGGCTGACCGGCGGTGTGATCGCGGTACGCGCGTCGGAGCACCGCTCGCAGTGGCGCAACCGGGAGACGGCCGCCGTACGCCTCGCGGCCCTCCTGGCGGAGGCGTCCGCCCCGCCGCCCAGGCCGCGCGTGAAGAAGAAGGTGCCGCGCGGGATCAACGAGCGCCGGCTGCGCGAGAAGAAGCAGCGCGGCGATACGAAGCGGGGCCGCTCGGGCCGCGACTGGTAGCGCGGCCCCCCGGGCCGGCGGGGTTCAGGCCCGCGCACTCAGCCCAGATGGCGGTACTTGCCCCGGAAGTACGTGAGCGGTCCGCCGTCGCCGCCCGGGACGTGTGCGCTCAGCACGCGGCCGATCACCAGGGTGTGGTCGCCCGCGACCACCCGCTGCTCCGTGCGGCACTCCAGCGTCGCGAGCGCACCGCCCGCCAGTGGGGCGCCGGTGACCTCGCCGCGTGCGTAGGGGATGTCCTCGAAGAGCAGCCGGTCGCTGATCCGGCCCTTCATCGCGAAGCGGCCCGCGATGTGCCGCTGGCTCTCCGCCAGCACGGACACCGCCCACAGCGGCTGCTCCGCCAGCAGGTCGTCCATCCGGGAGTCGTTGCGCAGACTCACCATCACCAGCGGCGGGTCCAGGGACACGGACATGAAGGCGGTCGCGGTCATGCCGACGTCCTCACCGCGCCCGTCCGCGTCGAGCGGCGGCTCCTGGGCGGTGACCAGCACCACGCCGGCCGCCAGCCGGGAGAGGGCGGCACGGAACTCTTCGTTGCTCACCCCCTCAGCATGGGGGACGGGCTCGGTACGCGGGGTGGGGGGTTTCGTCTGCAACACACCGGGAACGCTAGCCGCGCTCCACGCGCCCCCGCATCGGGCCAGGGGACCAGCCGGGTCCTAGGACCGCCGCCCCCCGTTCGCCCCGCTGACCTGCCGTGTCCTCTTCCCGCTCGTTTGTGACTTGAGTCACAGAGTGCAATATTTGCTGACCCTGTGTACCGGGTGCACAGCTCGCTGTGATTCAGTGGCCGTGACACTGCAGTAAGTACGTCACGTACGTCGATATGAATTCTGGAGTGCTGTCGAGGTCTCGGGGAGTGCGAGCGATGGACGCCGAGTCGGAGCCCTACGTCCGTCTCGCGACGATGCGGCAGCTGCACCAGGCCGTCGCCGATCTCAACACGGCGCGGAGCCTGGCCGACACACTGCAGACCGTGGCCGACGGGATCGTCGCCAACCTCGGCTACGAGCTTGCCTGCGTCAACCTCGTCCGCCCCGACGGCGACCTCGTCGTCGCCGCCCTCGCCGGGAACCACGCCGCCGAGGCCCTGATCACCGGCCGGGTCGGCTCCCGCGCCTCCTGGGAGCGCCGGCTCCTCATGGGCGAGGCGTGGGACGGGCTGCGGTTCATACCGCACACCGAGGGCTGGGTCCTCCTGGACGACGACGTGCCGCAGTGGCACACGGAGGGCCCGGAGCCCCGCTTCGATGACGAGTGGCACCCGCAGGACCGGCTGTACGCCCCGATGTACGCGTCCGGCGGCGGCTCGGACCTCCTGGGCGTCATATCCGTCGACCGGCCGCGCAACGGACGCCGCCCGGGGGCCTGGGGCCGCGAGGCGCTCCATATGTACGCCTCGCAGTCCGCCATCGCGATCAGCAACGCCAGACTCCGGGCCAACATGCAGCGGGCCCTGGTCCGGCTGGAGCGCGAGCAGCAGGCGCTCCGGGCCAGTGAGGAATCCTTCCGCCAGGCATTCGAGTACGCCCCCAGCGGCATGGCGATCGCCGAGCTGGGCGGCGACCAGCAGGGGCGGCTGCTGCGGACGAACGACGCGCTGTGCCGGCTCCTCGGCCGCCCCGCGTCGGTGCTGCGCCGCTACTCCTTCGCCGACCTGGTCCACCCCGAGGACATCGGCACCCTGCTCCGTACCTCCGCCGAGGGCGGCCGGGCCGAGCTGCGCCTGGGCCGCCGGGACGGCTCCTACCTGTGGGTGTCGCTGCGCAACTCCGTCGTCGCGGACACGGCGGACGGGCCGCGCTTCCTGCTGACGCATGTGGAGGACATCGAGGAGCGCAAGCGCCATGAGCTGAACCTCGCGCACCGCGCCTCGCACGACGCGCTCACCGGGCTGCCCAACAGCGCGGAGCTGCGGGCCCGGCTCGGTGCCCGGCTGTGCGCCCGCCCGGACGCGGCGGCGACCACGGACGTGGAGGCGCTGGACGCGGCGTACGGGGACGTGGACGAGTCGCGGGGGCACTATCCGGTGGCCGGTGCGGGCGCCCACCCCTTCGACCACCATGTGCACGCCGTGGCGCCGGACACATCGCGGGACGACGGGGCGAAGGGGCTCGCGGTCCTCTTCTGCGATCTGGACGGCTTCAAGTCGATCAACGACCGCTTCGGGCACCACACGGGTGACGCGGTGCTCATCGAGGTGGCCCGGCGGCTGACCACCTGTGTCCGGGACGGGGACACGGTGGCCCGGCTCGGGGGTGACGAATTCGTCGTGCTCGCGGACGGGCTGGGCGCGGCGGACGCGGCTGACCTGGCGGTTCGCCTGCGCAATGCGATCATTCCGCCCATTCGGGTCGACGGGCGCGCGGTGCGCGTGGGGGCGAGTTTCGGCATCGGCTGGGCGGCCTGCGGGATGACCGCGGAAGAGGTGCTGCGCTCCGCCGACCAGCGGATGTACGTGGAGAAGCGGTCGCGGTCGAAGGTTCACCGCAGAGCCGGCTGACGTTCTTCCGGGCGTCCCCGCCCGGGTTTCCGCCGAGGTGCTTGTCAATTCTTGACATCGTCCATTCGAGGTAGGCTCGGCCGGTCGGCGAGGGCCGGCGCTATTCGGCGACGGCTGGCGACATGGTGAGGAGTGACCCAGGGATGGCCGGGAACAACGGCGCGAGCACACCCGAGGACGACGATCCGTTCGGCTACCTCTACGCGGACGGGCAGGCGGCCGGGGCGCAGCCGCCGGGGCAGGGCGGCTACGGCTACCCGGGTCCCGCCGCCCAGCCGGGTGTGCCCCGGACCTCGTACAACCAGGTGCGGGCCGTCGGCGAGCGCCAGTACGGCCAGCAGGTGCCGCAGCAGCAGGCGTACGGCTACCCGCCCCAGGGCCAGTACGGTCAGCCCAGCCCGCAGTACGCCGCCCCGGAGACGTATCCCGGCGGCGCGGCCACCACGCAGGTGCCGCAGCAGGGCGGTCGCGGCGGTGGTTCCGGCAAGGGCGGTCCGAACACCAAGGGCCTGCTGATCGCGGCGGTCGCGGTGGTCGCGGTGGTGCTCATCGGCATCGGCGCGGCGCTGATGACGAGCGACGACGACAAGGACAAGAAGGCCGAGGCGACGTCCTCGGAGGGCCCGGGCAAGCAGGTCGAGCAGTCCCCGACCCCGGAGACGTCCCCGTCCTCCTCGGCCCCGGCGGAGCTCCCGGAGCAGGACGCGGCCTCGCTCCACCTGGGCGGCTCGGCGCGGCTCGACAACACCGTGAAGGGCGCCAAGAGCGCGAACGGGCAGTACATCAACCTCAACGAGGTGGGCCGGTCGGCGACCTGGACGGTCGAGGTGCCGGACGCCGGCGAGTACACGCTGTTCGTGACGTACGGCGTACCGGGCAAGGACGCCAAGACCTCGCTCACGGTCAACCAGGAGGACCCGCGCGCGATCAACATGAAGAACTTCGCCAACGCCCCCGAGGGCGACCTGGAGAAGGGCTGGACGACGACGTACGCCTACGTCAACCTCGTCAAGGGCCAGAACACGCTGATGATCTCGTGCAACGAGGGCGATCAGTGCGACGCCAACCTGGACCAGCTGTCGCTGAAGGCCGGTCACCAGACCCGCTGACCGTCCGCGTACGACTTACCGGCCCCCTCGCCTCCGGGCAGAGGGGGCCGGCGCGTTTCCGGTCCGCTCAGCCCATCAGGGCGAGGAACCCGGCGATCGTGGCGGCCATGGCCTCGCGGCCGGGGGCGATGTACTTGCGGGGGTCGACGCCCGTGGTGTTCTCGGCCAGGTGGGCGCGGACGGCGCCGGTGAACGCGGTGTTCAGGGCGGTGCCGACGTTGATCTTGACCATGCCGGAGGCGGCGACGGCCTGGCGGATCTCGTCGTCCGGGACGCCGCTGGAGCCGTGCAGGACGAGCGGGACGGGGACGGCGGCGCGGAGCCGGCCGATGAGCTCGTGGTCGAGGGCGGCGGTGCGCTCGGTCATGGCGTGCGAGGAGCCGACCGCGACGGCGAGGGCGTCCACGCCGGTGGCGGCGACGTACGCGGCGGCCTCGTCCGGGTCGGTGCGGACGCCGGGGGCGTGGGCGTCGAGCGGGGCCTCGCCCTCCTTGCCGCCGACCTTGCCGAGCTCGGCCTCGATCCAGATACCGCGCTCGTGGCCCCAGGCGACGGCCTCGGCGGTGGCCCGGACGTTGTCCTCGTAGGAGAGCTTGGACGCGTCGAACATCACGGAGCCGAAGCCCTCGTCGTGGGCCTGGTGGAGCAGGTCCACGGACTCGACGTGGTCGAGGTGCAGGGCGAGCGGCGCGGAGGAGGTCCGGGCGACCGCGGCGGCGGCAGCGGCTATGGCGGTGAGGCGGCCGCCGTGGAACTTCACGGCGTTCTCGGAGACCTGGAGGATGGCGGGCGCGCCGGCGCGTTCGGCACCGGTGGCGATGGCCTCCGCGTGTTCCAGGGTGATGACGTTGAAGGCGGCGATCCCGCGTCCCTGGGCCTGGGCGGCCGAGACGAGTTCACCGGTGCTGACGAGCGGCATTGCTGACCTCTGTTTGTTTCTCCGGGCCCGGCGGGCGGGCCCGGTGCGGGGCGGGCGCGGCGTCAGGCCGCCCCCGCTGCGTGTTCCTCGATGGCGACGCGCGGCAGCAGCTCCTCGTACGCCGTGCGGTCGAAGTCGCCCGCGGTGGGGGCCAGCACGGTCGCCGTCGACAGTGCCACCGCCCGGCGCAGCCGGTCCGGCCAGCTCAGGGACTCCACCAGGCCGGAGAGCAGCCCGGCCACCGCGGAGTCGCCCGCTCCGGTCGGGTTGCCCTTGACGGACGCGGGCGGCGAGGCCCGCCAGACGCCGTCCGGGGTGACGGCGAGCATGCCGTCCGGGCCGAGCGAGGCGATGACGCCGTGGGCGCCGCGGCGGCGGGCGTCGCGGGTGGCGCGCAGGGGCTCGCGGGAGCCGGTGAGCTGGGCCAGCTCGTCGGCGTTCGGCTTGATCAGGTCGGGGCGGGCGGCGATGCCCCGGCGCAGCGGTTCGCCGCTGGTGTCCAGGAGAACGGGTACTCCGGCGGTGCGGGCGAGCCGGACGAGTTCGCCGTACGCGCCGACGTGGATGCCGGGCGGGAGGCTGCCGCACAGGGCGACGGCGTCGGCGGTCTCCAGCAGCCCGGCGTACGCGCCGAGGAAGGCGGTCCACTCGTCGGCGGTGACGTGCGGTCCCGCCTCGTTGAACTGGGTGGTGTCGCCGGTGGCCGCGTCGACCACGGCGAGGGTGCGGCGGGTGTCGCCGGAGACGGGGACGAGCGCGTCGGTGAGGGTGCCGCTCTGCCGGGGGAGCGCGGCCAGCAGGTCGCGCAGGACGGCCCCGGTGGCGCCGCCGGCGAAGCCGGTGACGACGGTGTCGTGGCCGAGGGCGGTGAGGACGCGGGCGACGTTGAGGCCCTTGCCGCCGGGGCGCTCGGAGAGGTCGGTGACCCGGTGGCTGGAGTGCGGGACGAGGGCGGGGACGGAGTAGGTGAGGTCGAGTGCCGTGTTCAGCGTGACCGTGAGGATCACCGCGGCCGCCCTTTCGCGTTCGTTCCGTGCTGCGCGCTGAGTCCTTGCCGGAACGCGCTTTCCGTGCTGGTTTCCCAAGCGATCATGCCAAAGAGGAGGCGGTCGGCCCAGACCTCGGGGCCAACCGCCGTCTCTTCGTTACGTAGGTCCTCAGCCCGCCGCGGCCTCGGGCCGGACGATCCACTCGCCCTTGCGCATGACGCCCTTGAGGCGGAAGTCCGCGTCCAGAACGACCAGGTCGGCGTCCTTGCCGGGTTCCAGCGAGCCGACCTTGTCGTACACGCCGAGGAGCCGCGCCGGGTTGGCGGAGATGGACGTGACGACGTCCTCGACCGGGATGCGGTCGATGGTGACGGCGCGGTGGAAGGCGGTGTCCAGGGTGAGGGTGGAGCCGGCGATGGAGTTGCCCTCGACCAGTCGGGCGACTCCGTTCTCGACGTTCACCGCGAGCGGGCCGAGCTGGTAGCGGCCGTCGCCGAAGCCGGCGGCGTCCATGGCGTCGGTGATGAGGGCGACGCGGTCGGCGCCCGCGTGGTGGTAGGCCAGTTCGAGCGCGGCCGGGTGCAGGTGGGTGCCGTCGTTGATCAGCTCGACGGTGATCCGCTCGTCCTCCAGGAGCGCGGCGATCGGGCCGGGCGCGCGGTGGCCGATGCCGGGCATCGCGTTGTAGAGGTGCGTGGCGACGGTGGCGCCCGCGTCGATCGCCTCGACGGTCTGCTCGTACGTGGCGTCGGTGTGGCCGATGGCCGCGATGACGCCGTGCTCGGCGAGCAGCCGCACGGACTCGATGCCGCCGGGCAGCTCGGTCGCGAGGGTGAACATCTTCGCGGTGCCGCGCGCGGCGTCCATCAGCTTGCGGACCTCGGCCGGGTCCGGGTGGCGCAGCAGGGCCTCGCTGTGGGCGCCCTTGCGGCAGGGCGAGATGAAGGGGCCCTCGAAGTGGATGCCTGCGAGGTCGCCCTGCTCGACCAGTTCCGAGAGGATGCCGGCGCGCTCGGCGAGGAAGTCCATCTCGCCGGTGACGGTGGAGGCGACGAGGGTGGTGGTGCCGTGCTCGCGGTGGGTGCGGACGCCGGTCAGGACCTCGTCCACGGTGCCGGAGGTGAAGGAAGCGCCGCCGCCGCCGTGGTTGTGCATGTCCACGAAGCCGGGGACGATCCAGTGGCCGGAGAGGTCCAGGACCGGGGCGTTCTCGGCCTGGGTGCCGGAGATGCGGGTGCCCTCGACGGTCACCCGGCCGTTCTCGACCGTGCCGGTGGGCAGTACCACCCGGGCCCCTGCGAGAACGGTGCTGTCTGCGCGTCCGGCCATCAGGCGGATACCTCCGTGGAGAGTAGATCCCAGGCGAGCAGCCCTGCGCCCAGGCATCCGGCGGTGTCCCCGAGGGCCGCCGGGACGATGTGGGGCAGCTTCTGGAACGTGACGCGTTCCTCGACGGCCGCCCGGAGTGGTGTGAACAAGGTTTCCCCGGCCTCGGCGAGCCCGCCACCGATGATGAGCGTGCGCGGGTCCAGCAGGGTGAGTGCGGTGACGAGTCCGGCGGCGAGCGCGTCGACGGCGTTCTGCCAGACCTCGACGGCCTTCGGGTCGCCGGATTCGACGGCCTTGGCGCAGTCGGCGGCGTCCGCCTTCGGGTCGCCGGACGCGGCAGCCCAGGCGCGGCTGACGGCGGAGGCGGAGGCCAGGGTCTCCAGGCAGCCGCGCTGGCCGCAGCCGCAGTCCGGGCCGTCCGGCCGGATCACGATGTGGCCGATCTCGCCCGCGCAGCCGTGGGCGCCCTCCTCGATGGCCCCGGCGATGCCGATGGCTCCGGCGATCCCGGTGCCGAGCGGGATGAAGAGGAAGCGGTCGGCGCCCTGGCCCGCACCGATCCGGCCCTCGGCGAGTCCGCCGGTGCGGACGTCGTGGCCGAGCGCCACGGGCACGCCGCCGAGCCGTTCGCCGAGCAGCTGCCGCATGGGTACGTCGCGCCAGCCCAGGTTCGCCGCGTAGACCGCGATCCCCTTCTCCGCGTCGACGATGCCGGGCACGGCGACACCGGCCGCGAGGGCGCTCTCGCCGAAGTGCTCCTCGCCGTACGCCCGCAGCTCGGCGGCGAAGGCGAGGATCGACTCCACGACGGCGTCGGCGCCGCGCTCTCTCCCGGTCGCGCGCCGTGCCTCGTGGAGCAGGGCGCCGTCGGCCCCGACCAGTGCGGCCTTCATTCCGGTGCCGCCCACATCGAGGGCGATGACGTGTTTCACGTGGAACAGTTTCGCCCGAGCAACCCAAAAGGTCTAGTCCACTAGTGCTGTTTGTTGCGCATCCATACAAAATCCCGGTACCGGTTACGGCTGCTCCGGCAGGATCACGCTGCGCGAGAGGTTGCGGGGGTGGTCGGGGTCGTACCCCTTCGACTCGGCCAGGACCACCGCGAGCCGCTGCGCACGGATCAGGTCGGCCATGGGGTCCGCCGTGCCGTGCGCGACGAGCGTCCCGCCGACCGCCGCGACCTCACCGGCCAGCCCCTCGGGCAGTGCGCCGAAGACCCAGGCCACCCGGTTCGGACCGGTGATGGCGATCGGGCCGTGGCGGTACTCCATCGCCGGGTACGACTCGGTCCAGGCGCCGGCCGCCTCGCGCATCTTCAGCCCGGCCTCCTGGGCGAGGCCGTAGGTCCAGCCGCGCCCCAGGAACGTCCACTGCTCGGCCGCGACCACCGCCTCGGCCAGCGGCTCGGTCACGGCCAGCTCCGCGTCGACCGCCGCCTCGGCGACCGTCTTCACGCCCGCCGGAAGCGGACCGGCCGCCTCCAGGCCCGCCCGCAGGAAGGCGAGCGCGGTCGTCGCGAACCGGGTCTGGACCACTGATTCCTCGTCCGCCCAGTCCAGCACCGCGACCGCGTCGGCGGCCTCCATGACGGGCGTCTCCGGGTCGCCGGTCAGCGCGACGGTCGCGGTCTTCCCGCGCAGCTCGCGCAGGAGCGCCAGCACCTCGCTCGTCGTACCCGAGCGGGTGATCGCGACGACCCGGTCGTACGGCCGCCCCACCGGGAATTCCGAGGAGGCGTACGCGTCCGTCTCGCCCTGCCCCGCGGCCTCCCGGAGGGCCGCGTACGCGATGGCCATGAACCACGAGGTGCCGCACCCCGTGACGGCGACGCGCTCGCCCGGCTTGGGAAGCCCCTGGAACTCCGCGCCCGCCTGTGCGGCACGCCGCCAGCAGCTGGGCTGGGTGGCAATCTCAGATGCGGTACGCGACATGCGGAGCGGCTCCTTGCGGCTGGGCGGGGTCGGGGCGACGGAACGGGTCCGTAAGAGAACTGACGTACCGTCGGCTATAGGTCTGGACCAATAAGACCCGTGCGTCGAGACCTACTTAGCAGTCGCCACGGGCCCCGTGCAATGCTGCTGCGTTGTGGAAGCGATACCTCCGTGGTGTAGACCTCTACGCCGGTGGCGGGGAAAATCGCAGCTCACCCGGAGTGCCCCGCGCGGACGTGGGTGCCGTGGGCGGTGTAATCGACGAGGACGGACTGAGCTGTGCAGCGGCGTTACTTGGGACTGACGGCGGCGGTCGCCGTGATGGGGATGACGGCGACGCTGTCGGGCTGCGGCGCGAGCGGTGGCTCCGGCGACGTGACGCTGAAGGTGGTCGCGGCCGACTACGGCACGAGCGAGGCGAACAAGTCCGACAAGTACTGGGACGGCGTCGCCCGCAGCTTCGAGGCGTCGCACCCCGGCATCAAGGTGGACGTGACCGTCCTGCCCTGGACCGACATCGACCGCGACGTCGCCAAGATGGTCAAGGACGGCAAGGCCCCCGACATCGCGCAGATCGGCGCCTACGCGGACTACGCGAAGGCCGGGAAGCTCTACTCGGCCGACGAGATGCTGAGCATCCCCACCCAGGCCAACTTCCTGCCGAAGCTGATCGACGCGGGGCAGGTCAACCGCATCCAGTACGGGCTGCCGTTCGTCGCCTCCACCCGGCTGCTCTTCTACAACAAGAAGCTCTTCTCGCAGGCGGGTCTCGACGCCCCCAAGACCTGGAGCGACATAGCCTCCGACGCCGCCGCGCTCAAGCAGCGCGGGGTGTCCTACCCCTTCGCGCTGCCGCTCGGCCCGGAGGAGTCCCAGGCCGAGACCCTGATGTGGATGCTCAGCGGGGGCGGTGTCTACACCGACGAGGTCGGCTCGTACGACATCGCCTCCGAGGAGAACGTCAGGACGTTCGACTGGCTGAAGTCGAACCTCGTGGACAAGGGGCTCGTCGGCCCGGTCGCCCCCGGCAAACTGAACCGCGCCAAGGCGTTCGAGGAGTTCTCGAAGGGCAAGGTCGGCATGCTCAACGGCCACCCCACGCTGATGGAGGAGGCGCAGAAGCAGGGCGTCCAGGTCGGCATGGTCCCGCTTCCGGGTGAGCACGGTCCCACCGAGGGGTCGATGGGCGTCGCCGACTGGATCATGGGCTTCAAGCAGAACGATCACCGGGTCGAGATCGGCAAGTTCTTCGACTACCTGTTCAGCGACAAGAACGTGATCGAGTTCGCCGACATGTACGACCTGCTGCCGCCCACGAACAGCGCGTCCGCGGCGATGGAGGACGACGACAAGTACAAGCCGCTGCACCAGTTCCTGGCGGCGCTGTCGGAGTCGGAGTTCTACCCGTTCGGCAAGACCTCCTGGGCGGCGGCGAGCGAGTCGATCAAGGAGAACATCGGCGGGGCGGTGCAGCCGGGGGCGGACCCGCGGAGCGTGCTGGAGCGGATAGCCCGGGATGCGGCGAAGGCGGAGGCGGCGGAGTAGCCTCCGCGTTCCGCGGGGGCGGGTCGCGCCATATATTGGCTGATATGACCGCCCACCCCCCGAACGGCCCTGCCGAGTCCGCGCCGCTGTCCGACCGCGATCGTGCGGTGCTGGCGGTGGAGCGGCAGTCGTGGGCGGGGGCGGGGGCGAAGGAGCGGGCGATCCGGGAGCGGCTGGGGTTGTCGCCGACGCGGTATTACCAGCTGCTGAACGCGTTGCTGGATGACCGGCGGGCGTTGGAGGAGGATCCGGTGACGGTGAACCGCCTTCGGCGCGTGCGGGAGGCTCGGCGGGGGCGGCGGTAGGGGGGCGCGTGCGGGTGCCGCCTGCGGCGGGCCTGCTTTCGGGGCTCCGCCCCGGGCCCCGCTGCTCAAACGCCGCAGGGGCTTGATTTGCCTCCCCGCATCGGGGACGCGCGGCGATACGCTCAAGGACATGGGCACCCCACAGACAATCGCAGGCCGCACCGGTCTGGACGCCATCCTTGCCCGGCCGGCCCAGGCCCTCGTCGCGCTCGACTTCGACGGGACGCTGGCGGACATCGTGCCGGACCCCGAGCAGGCGCGGGCGCACCCCGGAGCCGTGGCGGCGCTCGCCGCCCTCGCCCCGAAGGTCGCGTCCGTGGCCGTGATCACCGGGCGCCCCGCCGAGGTCGCCGTGCGGTACGCCGGGGTCGCCGGGGTCGAAGGGCTCGACCACCTCGTCGTGCTCGGGCACTACGGCGCCGAGCGCTGGGACGCCGTGACCGGGACCGTGCACGCCCCCGCCCCGCACCCGGGCGTCGACGCCGTGCGCGCCGAACTCCCCGGCGTACTCGCGCGGTTCGACCCGGAGGGGGAGACCTGGACCGAGGACAAGGGCCGCGCCCTCGCCGTGCACACCCGCCGTGCCGCCGACCCGCAGGCCGCGTTCGACGCGCTGCGCGGGCCCCTCGGCGAGCTGGCCGCGCGGCACGGGCTGATCGTGGAACCGGGGCGGCTGGTCCTGGAGTTGCGCCCGCCGGGCATGGACAAGGGCGTCGCGCTCACCGAGTACGTGCGTGAGATCGGCGCCACGTCCGTCCTGTACGCGGGCGACGACCTGGGCGACCTCGCCGCGTTCGCGGCCGTGGAGGAGCTCCGGACGCGGGACGAGGACGCCGTTCCGGGGCTGCTCATCTGCAGCGGCAGCGCCGAGGCGCCGGAGCTCGCCGAGCGCGCGGACCTGGCCCTGCCGGGGCCGGGCGCGGTCGTCGAGTACCTGCGGGACCTCGCCGGCCGCCTCAACACGCCCTAGTCGCGCCGCAGCGCCTCCAGCTGGTCCAGGAACCACTGCTGCGGCGGCAGCGCGGTCGCCGCTTCGGCCAGCCGTTCCGTGCGGGCGGCCCGGACGTCGTCCGGGAGCGTGAGCGCCTCGTGCAGCGCGTCGGCCGTGGCCGAGACGTCGTACGGGTTGACCGTGAACGCGTGCTCGCCCAGCTCCTCGTACGCGCCGGCCTCCCGCGACAGGACCAGCGCGCAGCCCTCGTCGGAGACGACCGGGACCTCCTTGGCGACCAGGTTCATGCCGTCCCGGATCGGGTTGACGAGGGCGACGTCGGCCAGCCGGTACGCGGCGAGCGAGCGGGCGAAGTCGTCCTTGACGTGCAGGACGACCGGGGTCCAGCCGGCCGTGCCGTACGTCTTGTTGATCGCGTCGGCGACCTGCTGGACCTCCGCGGTGTACTCCCGGTAGACCGCGAGGTCCTGGCGCGAGGGGTAGGCGAAGGCGACGTGCACGACGCGCTCGCGCCACTCGGGGCGTTCGTCCAGCAGGGTGCGGTAGGCGTGCAGGCCACGGACGATGTTCTTGGACAGCTCCGTGCGGTCGACCCGGACGATGGTCTTCCGGTCGGGCCCGATCTGCTCGCGCAGGGCCGCCATCCGCTCGTCCACGTCCGCCTCGTGCGACCGGCTCAGCAGGAATCCGGCGTCGGCGCCCAGGCCGTGGACCCCGACGCGGGTGCGGCCGGTGCCGCCCAGGATCTCCGTGCAGCAGCCGATGAAGGCGTCCGCCCAGCGGCGGGTCAGGAAGGCGGCGCGGTCGGCGCCGAGGATGCCGCGCAGCAGCTGCTCGGCGATGTCGTCGGGCAGCAGCCGGAAGTAGTCGACGGGCGCCCACGGGGTGTGCGAGAAGTGGCCGATCCGCAGGTCGGGGCGGAGCTCGCGGAGCATGCCGGGGACCAGCGAGAGGTGGTAGTCCTGCACGAGGACGGCCGCGCCCTCGCCCGCCTCCTGGGCCAGCGCCTCGGCGAAGGCCCGGTTGTACGTCTCGAAGGACACCCACTGCCTGCGGAACTCCGCGTCGAAGACGGGCTCGACGGGCGTCTGGTACAGCATGTGGTGGACGAACCACAGCACGGAGTTGGCGATGCCGTTGTACGCGTCGGCGTGCACCCCGGCGTCGATGTCGAGCATCCGGACCCCCGGCTCGCCGACCCCCCGGCGCACCGCCTCGCGGTCGCCGTCGCCGAGGGCGGCGCAGACCCACATCTTGTCGTCCACGGCGCTGAGGCCGGAGACGAGCCCGCCCCCGCCCCGTTTCGCTTCGAGGGTGCCGTCGTCGCCCACGGCGTACGAGACGGGGCCGCGGTTGGACGCGACGAGAACCTGGGCAGCGGGCTGGGGGGCGTGCTCGGAGACCATGGCCGGAATCTAGCCCGAACCCGATCCGCCCAAACGTACGAAGTCGGACGGCGTGGGGTCGTGATCAGGCCGCGCGGCGTGCCACGTACTCCTCGATCTCGCACATGGGCGGCCTCTCCTGGGTGTCGACGGGGTAGGTGCGCGGAACGAACCCGTCCGGCCCGCGTTCGAACTGGGTGAGCGTGGGGCGCACCAGATGGCCCCGGGAGAGCCGCACCTGCGCGGTGCGGTAGATCGCGGCGGCCATCCGGCCGAGCGCCTGGCCGTCCTGGTGGCGGTGGACGCGGACGCCGACGTCCACCTGGGCGAGGGCGTCGAGGCCCACGGTGTGCAGCGCGTCCACGAGCAGGCCGAGCTCGACCCCGTATCCGACCGGGAACGGCAGCCGCTCCAGGAGCGAGCGGCGGACGGCGTACTCGCCGCCCAGCGGCTGGACGAAGCCCGCGAGGAGCGGCCAGTGCAGATTGAGCAGGGGCCGGGCCACCAGTTCGGTGACGCGGCCGCCCTGGCCGGGCAGCTCGCCGAGCGGCCGGTCGTACATCGCCTTGACGAACTGCACCTCGGGGTGTGCGAGCAGCGGGCCGACGATGCCGGAGACGAAGTCGGCCGAGAAGTCCTTCAGGTCCGCGTCGACGAAGCACAGGATGTCGCCGCTGGTCACCAGGAGCGACCGCCACAGCACCTCGCCCTTGCCGGGGACGGCGGGGAGGCGGGGCAGGATCGCGTCGCGGTGGACGACCCGGGCGCCCGCGCGGCGGGCGACCTCGGCGGTGGCGTCCGTGGAGCCCGAGTCGATCACGACGAGCTCGTCCACCAGCGGAATGCGTTCCATCAGCTCCCGCCGGATCGTCGCGACGATGTCGCCGACGGTCGCGGCCTCATTGAGGGCCGGTAGAATGACGCTCACGCCCGTACCGTTCGCGGCGGTCCGCACGCTCGCCGGCGGGTGGTCGGCGGCCGACCAGGAACGCCTGGTCAGCCAGCGTTCGACCTCTTCGAGCACGGTCGATACTCCCTGTATGTGATCCATCTCGCGGTACGGACGGCTATCTCACCCGTCCGGTCCTTCGGTTACAGTCTTGAACAACGCGGACGGCCATCGCATGCCGGGGTCGGTCCGCCGACAAACGCACGGATCCATGATCCGTCGCCACAGCGCTCATCCAGAGGGACAGAGGGAACGGCCCGTTGAAGTCCCGGCAACCCTCCTGCCGACCGCGAGGTCAGGTGGGGAAGGTGCCAATTCCGTCTCGCGGCGAAAAGCGCCGTGAGGAAGATGAGGAGAAAGGGCCTCGCCATCATGGCTGTTGAAACCGTCGCAGCAAGCACCGAATCTTCCGTGGACCTCGGTCCCGCCGCGGCTCTTTCCTGCCGCGAGTGCGGTGAACGATTCGCACTCGGTCCCATTTTCGCCTGTGCGTCCTGTTTCGGGCCGCTCGAAGTGGCGTACGACCTGCCGAGCGGCTCCTCCGACGAGCTGAAGAAGCGCATCGAGGCCGGCCCGAACAACATCTGGCGTTACGCGCCGCTGCTGCCGGTGCCCGCCGACGTGGCCGACAAGCCCAATCTCAACCCCGGCTTCACCAAGCTGGTCAAGGCCGACAACCTCGCCCGCGAGCTGGGCGTGACCGGCGGCCTGTACGTGAAGGACGACTCCGGCAACCCGACGCACTCCTTCAAGGACCGCGTCGTCGCCATCGCCGTCGAGGCCGCCCGCGCCTTCGGCTTCACCACGCTCTCCTGCTCCTCGACCGGCAACCTCGCCGGCGCGGTCGGCGCCGCCGCGTCCCGCGCCGGTCTGCGGTCCTGCGTGTTCATCCCGCACGACCTGGAGCAGGGCAAGGTCGTCATGGCCGCGGTCTACGGCGGTGAGCTGGTCGGCATCGAGGGCAACTACGACGACGTCAACCGCTTCTGCTCCGAGCTCATCGGCGACCCGCTGGGCGAGGGCTGGGGGTTCGTCAACGTCAACCTGCGTCCCTACTACGGCGAGGGCTCCAAGACGCTCGCGTACGAGATCTGCGAGCAGCTCGGCTGGCAGCTGCCCGACCAGATCGTCATCCCGATCGCGTCCGGTTCGCAGCTCACGAAGATCGACAAGGGCCTCCAGGAGCTGATCAAGCTCGGCCTGGTCGAGGACAAGCCGTACAAGATCTTCGGCGCCCAGGCCGAGGGCTGCTCCCCGGTCTCCACCGCCTTCAAGGCCGGTCACGACGTGGTGCGCCCGCAGAAGCCGAACACGATCGCCAAGTCCCTCGCGATCGGCAACCCGGCCGACGGCCCGTACGTCCTGGACATCGCCCGCCGCACCGGTGGCGCGGTCGAGGACGTCAACGACGAGCAGGTCGTGGACGCGATCAAGCTGCTGGCCCGTACCGAGGGCATCTTCGCCGAGACCGCGGGCGGGGTGACGGTCGGCGTGACGAAGAAGCTGATCGAGGCCGGCCTGCTCGACCCGGCGCTCACCACCGTCGTCCTGAACACGGGCGACGGCCTCAAGACGCTGGACGCGGTGGCCGACACCTCGCAGGCGACTGCCACGATCCGCCCGAGCCTGGACGCCTTCCGCGCCGCCGGACTCGCCACCAGCTGACCACCCGAGACACCAGGAAGGCACCGCCATGAGCGTCAAGGTCCGCATTCCCACCATCCTCCGCACCTACACCGGCGGCCAGGCCGAGGTTCCGGCCGAGGGCGCGACCCTCTCCGAGGTCATCGCCTCGCTGGAGAAGGACCACCCGGGCATCGCCGCCCGCGTGCTGGACGACCAGGGCAAGCTGCGCCGCTTCGTCAACGTGTACGTCAACGACGACGACGTGCGCTTTGAAGGCGGCCTCGACGCGGCGACCCCGGACGGTGCCGGCGTCTCGATCATCCCCGCCGTGGCCGGCGGCTGCTGAGTCCAAGGCTCCGTTGCGTCACCGTAATTGCCCCCTCCGCGAGAGAAGCGGAGGGGGCAATTCTGCATGGTTGAGCGGGGTAGAGTGTGGGAAGTCCCCTTCGCTGCCCGTGCCCCTCGCATATGAGAATGCGCCGCGCCACGATCAGAAGCAGCCAATGTGCCTGCGCCTCTTGCGCCTTAAGTCGCCTTTGTCGGGCCCGACTTGCCCTGCAAACCTATGAATTCCTCGTATTCGGGCGATCGGCGCTGCGCAGAATTGTCGTCCGATTGACCTGTTGCACAGGGCAGTTGGGCAGATACATTCAGCCGCGGTCGACGCGCTTCGGCGCACACACGTTACAGGGGAGTTAGGCATGGCTCAGGGCACCGTCAAGTGGTTCAACGCGGAGAAGGGGTACGGCTTCATCGCGGTCGACGGTGGTGCGGATGTATTCGTCCACTACAGCGCGATCCAGATGGACGGGTACCGCACCCTCGAAGAAGGTCAGCGGGTCGAGTTCGAGATCTCGCAGGGCCAGAAGGGGCCGCAGGCGGACATGGTCAAGCTCGCCGTCGGCTGAAGCGCGGCACGGCACGTCGGCCGCGACGCCACGCACGTACGAGGGGTCCGTACCTAGGGGTACGGGCCCTTCGTCGTGCCGGGAGCGTGCCGGGGGCGGTCGGGGGTTGTCCACGCTCCGGCCGGAGGCGCTTGCGCCCTCCCGTCGCCCGGCCACCACCCCTCAAGGAGCCTTCGGCGCTTGCACTCGACGGGGTCGAGTGCTAATCATTGGCTTAGCACTCTCCAGGTGAGAGTGACAGAATTTGGACCGGGCCGGTGAGGCCCGCACGCCAGGCGGGGAAGGAACCGCAGGGCACGCAGGCCGTCCGTCGCGGGCGCCACTCGGTCCGGAGCAATCCACCCCTGTCCGGGAGGACCACTTCACATGGCCAAGATCATCGCGTTCGACGAGGAGGCCCGGCGCGGTCTCGAGCGCGGCATGAACCAGCTCGCCGACGCCGTCAAGGTCACCCTTGGCCCCAAGGGTCGCAACGTCGTCCTCGAGAAGAAGTGGGGCGCCCCCACGATCACCAACGATGGCGTGTCCATCGCCAAGGAGATCGAGCTGGAGGACCCGTACGAGAAGATCGGTGCGGAGCTGGTCAAGGAGGTCGCCAAGAAGACGGACGACGTCGCCGGCGACGGTACGACCACCGCCACCGTTCTCGCTCAGGCGCTCGTTCGCGAGGGTCTGCGCAACGTGGCCGCGGGTGCGAACCCGATGGCTCTCAAGCGGGGCATCGAGAAGGCCGTCGAGGCCGTCTCCGCCGCCCTCCTGGAGCAGGCCAAGGACGTGGAGACCAAGGAGCAGATCGCTTCGACCGCCTCCATCTCCGCCGCCGACACCCAGATCGGCGAGCTCATCGCCGAGGCCATGGACAAGGTCGGCAAGGAAGGCGTCATCACCGTCGAGGAGTCCCAGACCTTCGGTCTGGAGCTGGAGCTCACCGAGGGTATGCGCTTCGACAAGGGCTACATCTCGGCGTACTTCGCCACCGACATGGAGCGCATGGAGTCGTCCCTGGACGACCCGTACATCCTGATCGTCAACTCCAAGGTCAGCAACGTGAAGGACCTCCTTCCGCTGCTGGAGAAGGTCATGCAGTCCGGCAAGCCGCTGCTGATCATCGCCGAGGACGTCGAGGGCGAGGCCCTGTCGACCCTGGTCGTCAACAAGATCCGCGGCACCTTCAAGTCCGTCGCCGTCAAGGCCCCGGGCTTCGGCGACCGCCGCAAGGCCATGCTCGGTGACATCGCCATCCTCACGGGCGGCACCGTCATCTCCGAGGAGGTCGGCCTCAAGCTGGAGAACGCCGGTCTCGACCTGCTCGGCCGCGCCCGCAAGGTCGTCATCACCAAGGACGAGACGACGATCGTCGACGGCGCCGGTGACAGCGACCAGGTCCAGGGCCGCGTCAACCAGATCCGTGCCGAGATCGAGAACTCCGACTCGGACTACGACCGCGAGAAGCTCCAGGAGCGCCTGGCGAAGCTGGCCGGCGGCGTGGCCGTCATCAAGGCCGGTGCCGCCACCGAGGTCGAGCTCAAGGAGCGCAAGCACCGCATCGAGGACGCGGTGCGCAACGCCAAGGCCGCCGTCGAGGAGGGCATCGTCGCCGGTGGTGGCGTGGCTCTGCTCCAGGCCTCGGCCGTCTTCGAGAAGCTGGAGCTCTCGGGTGACGAGGCGACCGGCGCCAACGCCGTGAAGCTCGCCCTGGAGGCCCCGCTCAAGCAGATCGCCGTCAACGGTGGTCTTGAGGGCGGCGTCGTCGTGGAGAAGGTCCGCAACCTGCCGATCGGTCACGGCCTCAACGCCGCGACCGGCGACTACGTCGACATGATCGCCGAGGGCATCCTCGACCCGGCGAAGGTCACGCGCTCCGCGCTGCAGAACGCCGCGTCGATCGCCGCGCTGTTCCTCACCACCGAGGCCGTCATCGCCGACAAGCCGGAGAAGGCCGCCGCGGCCGCTCCGGGCGGCATGCCGGGCGGTGACATGGACTTCTGATCCTGACGGATCGGTAGTTCCAGCAGTACCAAGACACCGGCCCCCGGGGATTCGTCCCCGGGGGCCGGTGTCGTTGTGTGCACGCGTGTTCCGTCGTGTGTACGCGCACGGGCTCAGCCCGCGTCGAGGCCGTCCACGAGACGGGTGAGGAAGCGGTCGAACATGGCGTCCGGGGTGACCGGCCGTCCGGCCGTCGCCAGTGCCTCCGCCAGCTCCGGATGATCGCCGTCCGCCGCGACCTCCGCCAGATACAGCGCCTCGGCGGCCGCCCGCCCGGGCTCCCGGGCCGCCCGCGCCTGGCCGACCTCGTAGGCCACATGGGCCGCCACGAAGGACGTGAGCTGGGCGAAGATCTCCAGCCGGGCCGCCCCGTCGAGCCCGATGGGCCGCAGCGCCGCGAGGGCGTGCTCCACGAAGGCGAGCGTGCGGGGGCCCAGGGTGCGGCGGGCCTGCACGGCGGCGGGCAGCCAGGGGTGGCGGAGCATGTTCGCGCGCTGGTGGCGGCCGAGGGTCTTGAGGTCGGCGCGCCAGTCGCCGGTGAGCGGTCCGGACGTGGGCAGCTCGCCGGAGACGTGGTCGATCATCAGGTCGAGCAGCGTCTCCTTGTCGGGCGCGTAGCTGTACAGCGACATGACGCCCGCGCCCACCTCGGCGGCGACCCGCCGCATGGTGACCGCGTCGATCCCCTCGGCATCCGCGACGGCGACGGCGGCGGCCGTGATCGCCTCGCGGCTGAAGGCGGGTCTGCGCCCGCGCCGGGGCCGGTCCTGCTCCCGCCAGAGATCTCGCGGATCGATGCCTCCGGCACCTTCGGTGCGGGTCACGTGCTCAGCCTCTCTCACCCGGGTCCCTCCGTGGTCCATCCAAGCATCCAGTATTCTCGTACTTAGTACGAGAATGGAGTGCGGGGTCTGCCGCACCGCTGCGTGACGTACCGATGGAGGCGAAGATGACCCGACCGACGCACGACGCCCGCCCCCGGGCCGCATGGACGCCGTCGTCCGCGAAGCCGCCGCTCGCCTCCCGGCTGATGCGCGCGTCCTGGCGCGGTCTGCCCGACGCGCTCCACCAGGTGGGCGTCGAGCGCGGCCTGACGGTGCCCGCCGCCGACGGCAGCCCGCTGGTCACCGACCACTACTTCCCGCGCGCCGAGGGCGACTTCCCGACCCTCCTGGTCCGTACGCCGTACGGGCGGGGAGTGCCGTGGTCCCCGCAGTACGGCATCCTCTTCGCGGAGCAGGGCTTCCACGTGGTGCTGCAGAGCTGCCGCGGCACGGGCGGCTCGGGCGGCGGCTTCCACCTCTGGCGCAACGAGCCGGCCGACGGCCTCGCGGCGGTCGGCTGGCTGCGCGAACAGCCCTGGTTCGACGGGCGCCTCGGCACCGTGGGTCCCAGCTACCTCGGGTACGTCCAGTGGGCGCTGGCCCTCGATCCGCCGCCGGAGCTGAAGGCCATGGTCGTGCAGGTGGGGCTGCACGACCCGTACGCCCTCTTCCACACCGAAGGCGTCCTCAATCTGGAGACCGCGCTCGCCGTGGGTGCCGGCATGACCTATCAGCACCGGGGCATGGGCGCGTTCCTCCGGGCGACCCTTCGCCTCCAGCGCCGGGTGCGCTCCGCCGTCACCGCGCGGCCGCTGCGCGGGGCGTACGCGGGCGCGCTCGGCGGTGAGATCCCCTGGCTGGACGAGGTGATGGCCCACCCGGACGCGGACGACCCGTACTGGGAGGGCGCGTCCCTGGCCGGGGCGGCGGACCGGGCGGCCGTGCCGACCGCCCTCGTCACCGGGTGGCACGACGCCCTCGTGGACCAGGCCCTCGCGCAGTACGGGCGGCTGCGCCGGGCGGGCGGCGAGGCGTCCCTGCTCGTCGGCCCGTGGACCCACACCTCGGCACTCCAGGCGGGCTGGGCCGAGGTGTTCGCCGAGTCCCTGGCCTGGCTCCGGGCCCATCTGTGCGACGACCCGTCCGGTCTGCGCCCGACGCCCGTACGCGTGCACGTGGGCGGTGCGGAGGCGGGCGCCCGGGACCTGGACGCGTGGCCCCCGGAGGCGTCCACGGCCTCCTGGTATCCGACCGCCGACGGCCACCTCACCCGCGAGGCGCCCACGGACAACGCTCCCGTCGCCTCCTTCCGCCACGACCCGGACGGCCCGGTCCCCACGCTGGGCGGCGCGCTGCTCTCCCGTACGGCCGGGGCGCGGGACAACGTGTCGGTGGAGGCGCGCGCGGACGTCCTCACGTTCACCGGGCCCGCCCTGGCCGAACCGCTCACCGTCCTCGGTCCGGTCTCGGCACGGATCAGCGCCGCCACGGACACGGGGCACGGCGATGTGTTCGTGCGGCTGTGCGACGTGGACCCCGAGGGCCGGTCGGTCAACGTCTGCGACGGCCTGGCCCGGGTCCGCACCACGGGCACGGACCCGGTCGGCGTCACGGTCCCGATGACCCCTGCCGCCCACCGCTTCGCCCCGGGTCACCGCGTCCGCTTGCAGATCGGCCCGGCTCCCCACCCGCGCTACGCCCTGAACCCGGGCACGGGGGAGTCCCGGACCGACGCGACGGAGTTCGTGCCCGTACGGGTGACGGTGCACACGGACTCGGAGTTGACGCTTGCGGTGGGGCCGACCGCGTAGGGGTCAGTGGCGCCCGCGTCCCTTGTCGAGGGTCTTCAGGAGCGCCTGGGCCATGACCTCCTCGCCCTTCGCGTTGGGATGGGCCGGTGCGGCGGGCGAGGCGGGGCTCAGTGGTTCGATCCACCGGTCGGCGGGTGCCTTGCACATGTCGTGGCCCACCGTCGGCCCGTACGTGTCGACGTAGTCGGCCCGGTTCAGCAGCGCCACCGCGCGCAGCATCAGGTTGAGGCGCTTCTCCGTGTCCCGCAGGTACGGGAAGTCCTTCGCGGCGAACGGGACCTGGGGGAAGCAGCCGGTGCCGTCCTCGGGAAGGAGGTCCGGGTAGCCGACGACGACCACGCGCGCGTGGGGTGCCTTGTGGTGCACCTCCCGCAGTACGCGGGCGATCTTGGGCGCTGTCCGGAGGATCTTCAGCGTCAACTCGTCGTAGCCCGAGGCCCCGTAGTGCTGCTGACAGGGGTTGCCGGTGAGGTCCTTGGCACTGAGGGTCGCGCAGGTGCCGATGATGGACCCGAAGCCGACGTCGTTGCCGCCGATCTGGAGCGTCACGAGGTCCGTGTCCTTCTTCACCGCGTCCAGCTGCGGTCCGTTGGTGCCCTGCGCCTGCCACATCTCGGCGGTCGTCGCACCGCCGCAGCTCACGTCGGTGAACGAGGAGACGCGGCGCTCCCGCGCGGTGATCGACGGGTAGTTGTTGTCCGAACGGGCGCAGTTGGCGTCGACCTGCGTGGGTATCAGGGGGCCGGACGTGTAGGAGTCGCCGAGCGCCACGTAGGAGGTGCGCGGCGATCCGTGCGCGCCCCCCGGCGCGGCCGACGCCGTGCCGGTGAGACCTGCCGTGAGCGCGCAACTGCTCAGCGCGGCCAGCGCGATGGCGGTGCGGCGCTTGGATACGGCCCGGCCCGGACGCGTCCGATGCATCATCAATGCCCTCCCCAGAAATTCCGGCAGTCCGCGGACGGGTGGCGGCGGCCAGGGCGCACGGGGGCCTCAGAAGGCACCCGGCCGCTCGGCGGCTCGTGCCCGGCGGACCCAACCTCGTCTGTATACCGGCCAGTAGGCCGTGAGACCAGTGATCGGACGGACAAGGTCCGAACAAGCGTGGGCGCCTAAGGGCGGTTGCGTACGTTGCGCAAAAAAATGACAGTGCAACGTACTTGCGCTGCATCACTCGGAAAAAAGGCTGCACAGAGCTTGTGGGTAGGTGGGTCGCCGCCCTACTGTCGGCTCACTCATGACGGCGGCGACTCCCCACGCGCGCCCGGCCGTTGACACCGGAACTCAGAGAAACGGGCATGCGATGTCACGGAAGTTGGCCGCCGACGCGGCGGCGGTACGAAGACCGCGCAGGGCCGGGCTGAACGCGTCCACGGTCGCCTCGGTGACCGCGGCCGCCCTCGGGTTCGGGGTGCTGGCGGGTGCGCCCGCGCTCGCCGGGCCCCGGCCCGCCACCCCCGCGGCCCCGGTCGTCACGCGCGCCGCGCTCGACCCGGCGCTGGTGCGGGGGCGCGGCGCGGAGGTGGCCTTCGCGGAGCAGGAGGCCGAGAACGCGGTCACGAACGGCACCGTCATCGGCCCGGACCGGGACGCGTACACGCTGCCGTCCGAGGCGTCGGGCCGCAGGGCGGTCAAGCTGGCGCCCGGGCAGCACGTGGAGTTCACGCTGCCCGAGGCGGCCAACGCGATCACCGTGCGCTACAGCATCCCGGACGCGCCGGGCGGCGGCGGGATCACGGCGCCGCTGGACGTCTCGGTGAACGGCTCCAAGCGGTCCACGATGACGCTGACCTCGCAGTACTCCTGGCTGTACAACCAGTACCCGTTCTCCAACGACCCGGGCGCCGGGCTCCTCCACCCCGACTGGTGGATCACCGAGTGCGGCTGCGTGCCCGCCGCGACGACGCCCGCCCCGGTCGTGGACAAGCCGTTCCGGCCCAGCCACTTCTACGACGAGCAGCGCCTCCTGCTCGGCCGTACGTACCGCGCGGGCGACACCGTACGGCTGACCGTGCCGGCCGGGAGCGGGGCCGCGTGGACGGCCGTCGACCTGCTGGACTCCGAGCGCGTCGGGCTGCCGCACGTCGAGCTCCTCGCCGCCAACGTCCTCGCGTTCGGTGCCGACCCGACCGGGCGGCGGGACGCGGCGGGGGCGATCGAGAAGGCGATCTCCTTCGCCCGGCGCACGCACCTGAAGGTGTACATCCCGCCGGGGACGTACCGGGTCGACCGGCACATCGTCGTGGACGACGTGACGATCACCGGCGCGGGCAGCTGGTACACGAAGATCAAGGGCCGTGAGGTCGCGCTCGACGAGCCCGCCGCGGACGGGTCCACGCGCACCGGTGTCGGCTTCTACGGGAAGTCCGCGGCCGAGGGCGGCAGCCGCAACGTGCATCTGTCCGGCTTCGCCATCGAGGGCGACGTGCGCGAGCGCGTCGACACCGACCAGGTCAACGCGATCGGCGGCGCGATGAGCGATTCGACCATCGAGGGGCTGCACATCCGCCACACCAAGGTCGGCATGTGGTTCGACGGCCCGATGAAGAACCTGAAGGTCTCCGACACCGTGATCGTGGACCAGATCGCGGACGCCATCAACTTCCACACCGGGGTGACCGACTCGCGTGTCACGAACACGTTCGTCCGCAACTCTGGCGACGACGGCCTCGCCATGTGGGCCGAGAAGACGACGAACGCCCGCAACACCTTCGACCACAACACCGTGCAGACCCCGGTCCTGGCCAACGGCATCGCGATCTACGGCGGCAGCGACATCACCGTCTCCGACAACCTCGTCGCCGACCCGGTCCGCGAGGGCAGCGCCCTGCACCTCGGCTCCCGCTTCGGCGCCGAGCCCTTCGCCGGGAAGGTGGACCTCGCGCGGAACACCACGGTCCGGGCGGGCACGTTCGAGCTCAACTGGAAGATCGGGCTCGGCGCGCTGTGGGTCTACGCCCTGGACCGGAGCATCGACGGCGCCGATATCCGGGTCACCGGCAACGACTTCCTGGACAGCACGTACAACGCGGTCATGCTCGTTTCGGACTGGGCGGTGAAGGACCAGTACGTCATCGAGAACATCCACTTCAAGGACATCAGGGTCGACGGCGCGGGCACCTCGGTGCTGAGCGCCCGCGCGGCCGGCGGCGCGACCTTCGAGAACGTGGACGCGCGCAACGTGGGCGCCGTGGGCGTCAACAACTGCGGCTCGTTCAACTTCCCCGCTACGGGGTCCGAGTTCGGCCTGACGGACCTGGGCGGCAACGACGGCGGCTGGCTCGCGCCGTGGCTGCTGCCCAACACGATCACCTGCGACGACCGGCCGGAGGTCGTCCCGCCCCCGGCGCCGTCCGGCTGGTGAGGCGCAGGCGCGGGCGCTAGTCGGTGGCCGGTCCGGGCGGGCCGGCCACCCCTATGCACGCCTCGTTGCCCTCGGGGTCGGCGAGGACCCAGTTGTGCGGGGCGTCCGCGTCGTTCAGCAGCCGGCCCCCGGCGGCCAGGGCCGCGGCGATCCGGGCCTCGGCCTGGTCGTGCGGCACCCATACGTCGACGTGGACGCGGTTGCGCTGGGGGCGCGGGGTGTCCATGTGCTGGAAGTAGAAGGGGGCGCCGCGGCGGCGCGGGTCGACCAGGTCCTCGGGGCTGCCGGCGCGGTGCTCGTAGCCGAGCAGGGCGCGCCAGAACGCGACCACGGCGGGGCCGTCGAGGGCGTCGAGGGTGACCTGCACGGTCTGCACGAAGGACGGGTCGGCGGTCAGGCCGTGGGCCCGGGCGGCCTCGGATATCCGCCGGGCCACCTCGACATGACGGCTGGTCATCCCGAAATACTCATCGGTGAGCGTGATCAGCCGGACGGTCACGCCGTCCCGCCGCACGTCGATGTCGGGGTGGTCGTCGCCGAGGTCCGGCAGCTCGCCGATGGCCTGCGCGAAGCGCGTCCCGGCCGCGAACGATCCACCGGTGCGGAAGTGGGCGCACGCGCCCTCTCCGACGACGCGCCAGTCATCGAGACCGGCGGTCTCGTGGAACTGCTGCGGCCTGATGTGCACGCTGGTCCCTTCCCCAGAGGTCATAGGCTCAACATAGCGCCAGGGTCTGACAACGACGCCTGCGCACAGGGCAACCAGCTGTCCACGCGACCCTCGGGAGACCTTCGGCATGGCCGTCATCCACCGCACCACCCTGTCGCCCACCAAGCTCGAACTGCTCACCACCTGGCTTCCGACCCGCCCCTGGTACGTGGGTTCCACGCGCCCGTCCCTCGTGAAGTCCGGCGGCTTCCGGCTGGACGACCCGCAGGGTGCGGTGGGCATCGAGTTCATGGTGGTCACCGACACCTCGGGCGCCGAGCCGGTGCCGTACTTCGTGCCGCTCACCTACCGGGGCGCCGCGCTCGACGGCGCGGAGGACGCGCTCGTCGGTATGACCACGCACGGGGTGCTGGGCGAGCGCTGGGTGTACGACGGCTGCCACGACCCGGTCCTGGCGGCGCAGCTGTCCGCCCTTCTCGACGGCCGCGTCGAACCCCAGGCCCAGAGCGTCAGCGACACGCCTGACCCGACGATCACCCATTCCCGCACGGGCACCCCTTTCGGCCCCGTCCTCACCCGGGCGACCGACGGCCCCGAGGGCACGGACCTCTCCGTCCCCGGCGCGACCCTCCACGTGAACCGCGTCCTGCGCCCCGCCCAGGACGCCCCGGGGGACGCGACGGGTCACGTCTCGGGCCCGTGGCGCACGCCGGAGGACGTGGAGGTGCGGGGCGTGTTCGCGGAGGTGCGTCCGGCGTAGGGGCGGCCCGGGCTGCGGGGCGTCGCGTCCCATGACCGGGACCGGCGCGGGACGGGGGCGGGAGGCTTCGGGACAGCGGCGGGACGGGAGTGGACGCGCCGGTCGGCCGGGGGGCGCCGGCCCGGGATGTCTCGGGGACGGGAAGTCCTGGTGGGACGGGTGGCGCGGTCCTGAGCATGTTCCCTGTCCGAGTCGCGGACTGCCCTGCCGGGGCGGCCCGTGACCGCTTATGAGATGGGGAGTCCTTCCATGATCAAGACCGCCCTCCGTCGCGGAGCCCTCGCCTTCGGCGCCGCCGCCATCGCCGTCACCTCGCTCGCCGGAGTCGCCCAGGCCGACGTGGGCGTCGCGTACATCAAGCCCGACCAGCGCGGCGACGCGGTCGCCTGTGTGCAGGGGGCGTTGCAGCTGGCGGGGTACGGAATCGTCCGCGACGGCGTGTACGGGCAGGCGACCTACGCGGCCCTGACCGACTTCCAGCGCCGCTACGGTCTTTCGGTGGACGGCATCGTCGGTCCGAGGACCGGCGACGCCCTCTACTACGGCTTCCTCCTGCCCTCGGGCAACCTGGTCTACGAGGAGTTCTGCCCCACGGTCATCCCCACCACCCACTGACCCACCGCCCACCGCTGCCTCCGCGCCGTCCACGGGTGCGGGGGCAGCGGCGCGTCCCGGGCCGGACGCGCCGTTCGCCAGAAGCCCGTTTCATCCCCTTCGTGACATTCTGGGGTGGGTCGAGTGGCGCGGAGGTGCGTTGATGGGAAGGCGCTGGGGGCGGGTGGTCGGGTCGCCGCGCGGGCTGCCGTTGGCCGTCATGTTCGGGACCGCGGTCGTGGACGCGGTGACCGGGCCCGAGTACAACCTGCTGCCCGTCTACGCTGCCGGGCCCGCGATCGCCTCGGCGCGGGGGTCCGTGCGCGACGTCGCCGCGATGGGCGGCCTCGCCGTCCTGCTGTGCCTGGTGTTCGCGTGGAAGGCCGACCGCTTCGGGCAGCTGCGCATGTGGGTCGCCCTGTTCGCCATCGCGTACGTCACCCTCGCCTCCGTCTACGCGGCCTGGGCGCGCCTCAAGGTCGAGCGGCGGCTCATCGACGTACGGGATGTGGCCCGCACCCTGGAGGACGTGCTGTTCACCCCGGTCCCCCCGGCGATCGGGCCGGTCCGGCTCGGGACCTCGTACGTCTCCGCCGGGCGCGCCACGCGCATCGGCGGGGACCTGTACGACGTGGAGCCGTGCTCCGGCGGGGTGCGCCTGGTCGTCGGGGATGTCCAGGGCAAGGGCCTGGAGACCGTCCGCTGCGCCTCGGTCGTCCTCACGGCCTTCCGGGAGGCCGCCCCCGGGGCCCCGGAGCTGGCCGACGTCGGCCGTCGCATCGAAGCGGCCCTGGAACGCAGGACCGACGGCGGACGCTTCGTGACCGCGATCCTCGCGGAGATCGGGCAGGACGGCGGCCTGCTCGTCCACAACCACGGCCACCCGCCGCCCCTCCTCCGCACGAGCGACGGCGAGGTCGTGTCCGTCGCGGCGGGCGAGCCGGGGCCGCCGTTCGGGCTCGCGGCGCTGACGGGCCCCGCCGACCTCCGCGACAGCGTCACCCGGGCCACCACCCTGCACGTCGGCGACCGGCTGTTCTTCTACACCGACGGCCTGAGCGAGGCCCGGGACGGCGAGGGACGCTTCTACCCCGTCCGGGAGCGCGTCGGACCGCTGCTGACGGCGGACGAGCCCGAGGACGTCCTCCGGCTCGTCCGCACGGACGTCGCCGCCTTCACCGGCGGCCCGCCCGACGACGACTCGGCGCTGCTCCTGGTGGAGTTCCGGGGTTCCGCCTGAGCGGTCAGCGCTTGGGGCGGTCCGATTTGGGGATCAGGCCCGCTCGTACGGCGCGGGCCTGGGCCCGGACCTGTTGGGCGGGGAGGGCCGGGGTGTCACGGGCGGGTCTGCCCGCGCAGGCCCGGCACTTGCCGCCCGGGAGCGCTTCGGGGGCGCCCGGGGCGCGGCACTCGCTGCATTCCAGGGTGCGCAGGACCGGGTGGGGTTCGCGGGCCGGGGGAAGTTTCGTCTGGAGGCGTTTGGCGACGAACGCCGCCGGGTGGTGGATTACGTCCGGGAGCCCGGTGGAAAGGGCCCGGAGGACTTCCGGCTCCGTGGCGCCCCTGCGCAGCCACTCCGACGCCTGCGGTTCGAGCGCCACGCACTCCCGGTGCGACAGCGACAGCATGGGGGCCTGGCGGCCCAGGGCCGCGAGCAGGATGAACGCCCTTGAGCGCGTGTCCCGTTGGGTCTCCTTGGGTACGTCGCCCCGGCTGAAGCCCGCCCACCAGGTGTCGTCGCGCGCGGTGCGGGAAAAGAACGTCCGGGTCACCCACAGCAGGTTCACCCCGCTCGCCACGCACTCGCTGCCCCGCCGCAGGTGCCCCGCCTCCTGGAGGCGGTTCAGCGACGTCCGGACCGCGCACTGCCCGTACGGAAGCGCCTTGGCCAGTGCCTTCACGGAGATGTCGGCGCCATCGCACAGCCCGTCGATGTACGAGGCGATGGCGGCGTCACGAGGATGGAGGTGCGTGAAGTCCTGCCCCGTGCGGGGGCGTTGGTCAGGGGCGGAACGTTTGCCGTATCCGGGGTTCGCCATCGGGTGGTGGGGGAAGGGCGCGCTACTAGACTGGTCGTCAGCCATCTGATCGTCTCCGTCAGCCTTCGATCGAGGTGGTCAGGCCCCTGGCGGTGTGGCAACACCGGCGGGGGCCGACTTCAAGGTCTTTGTCCTCGCTGAAGCTAAAGCGTGCCTACCGTCCGTCGCAACTCGGTCGCCAAAAGTGAACCCTTGCGGGTAACGAGGGGTGGGAGGGCGGGTACAGGCCCTCCCAACCATTCCACTCAAAGAGCGCTCGGAACTCGCGGCTTGAGCCCCGGGGCAGTGGGCCGCGTATCGAAAGTGGATCTTGTGAATAAGGTGCCGGCATGCCGCTGAGTCGCATAGCGCTCTCATCTGAACGTTCGTCGGCCTCAGGGCAGCGGCCGGTACGGCGTCACCTTCTGGGTGTGGATGACCGCGTCGAACCACGCGGTGAGGCCGGCGCCGGACATGTGGTGGGCCTCGTCGTGGCGGGGGTCGTAGGTGGGGCCGATCAGGCGGGTGCGGGTCGGGGTGTCCAGGACGCGGCGCACCGGCTCGGGGCGGGGGAGGGTCAGGTCCAGGAAGTAGGCGGTCCTGGTTCCGGCGGCCTCGCTCAGGACGGTGTCCACGAAGGCCGGGTTCGGGGTGGGCATGGGCATCGTGAGGCCGATGGAGCGAAAGGCCGTACCCATGCGCTCGCGCAGGTAACCGCCCATGTTCCGGTGCGTCTGCGGGGGCTCGGTGGGGGACGTGGACACGGTGCGCGGGGTGCCGATGGCGGTGTGCGCCATGCCGCCCCAGTAGACGACCTTGTCTCCCGTGTGCCGCTGCCACCAGGCCGCCCCGTCGGCGAGTGCGCGTTCCGCTTCCGCCAGGGTGCTCGCCTGTGCGGCCGGTGGCTCCGCGAGGCGTACCGGGTCGGCAGGGTGGCGCTCGTTGTACGCCCGCATCCACCGTACGAGTTCGAGGATTTCCGCCGTACGCCAGAACGCCCGCGCCTCCGCCAGAATGGCCGCCGGGTTACCCTCGCCGGTGGCGACGTATGCCGCCAGGCCGAGCCTGCCGGGGTCGTCGCCCTCCAGGACGACGCTCCGGAACCCCTCCTCCTCCACCAGCAGGCGCACGATCCGGTGCGCCGTCTCCGACAGTTCGCGGGTCTGCCGGGTCGAGGCCCCCAGCGCCACGATCTTCGCGTCGCGCACCAGCGGGGCGAGCGGCCGCAGGTCGTCCAGGGGCTCGTCGGGCTTCCTCGCGGTGAGGGCGTGGGCGTTCTTGCTGATCCATTCCGTGGCTGTCTGCATGGATCAGATCGTGTTGCCTCAAGCGTGGTTGAGGTCAAGGCTGCCGGTACCGCCGCGTGCGTCGGTGGTACCGGCCTTCGGGTCTCGTCGCGTCAGGCGCGCTTGAGGTCGGTGACGAACTGCTGCCAGGCGGCCGTCGCGAAGACGACGGCCGGGCCGTCGGTGACCTTCGAGTCGCGGACGGGGACCGCGTTCGGGACGCCGTCGAGGACTTCGAGGCAGTCCCCGCCGTCGCCAGCGCTGTACGTGGACTTGCGCCAGGTGGCGACCTCTACGCAGTCGCCGCCGCTCGCGCCGCTGTAGCTCGACTTGTACCAGATGGCCGTGGACAGGTCGTAGTTAGAACTGTTGCGCCTCATGCTCGTAATCCTCCGCCACCGACTCGATCAACGCCAGGGACGCTGCCGGTGAGAGCGCGCTGGCCACGACCAGATCGTAGGTCAGTTCGTACTGTCGGACCGTCGCTGGATCGTCCTGCAACTGCCCGGTGCCCAGGGCTTGTAGATACGCGAGTGGCGGCGCGTCGGGGAACGCCATCAGCTTGAGTGAGCCCTCCAGGGCCATGTGTGCGCCTGCGTCGAACGGCAGCACCTGCACGATGATCCGGTGCCGCTTCATCAGCCCCGCGATGTGGCGGAGCACCGCTGCCATGACGTCCGGGCCGCCCACTCGTCGACGTAATACCGCCTCGTCCAACACGGCCCACAACAACGGCGTAGTTGGATCGGCGAGGATCTGAGTTCGTTCGAGGCGGGCGGCTACCAGTTCCTCGATCGTGCTCTCGGCGGCTGTGGGAAGCCCGCTCCTGAACACGGCCTGCGCGTACGCCTCCGTCTGCAGCAGGCCCGGGATGAGCTGTGGCGCGTACTCCTTGATCTCCGTCGCGCGCGCCTCCGCCTCCGCCGCTTCCGCGAAGTGATCCGGGTACTTCGACTTCTTCAAGGCCGCGCAGTTGCGCTTGAAGAAGCCGTCCGATTTCAGGACGTCGTCAAGCTTGAGCGCCTGGTCCATCTGCATGCGGCGGTGGCCGTTCTCCAGTTGGCCGATGAAGGAGCCGCTGACGTACAGCAGCTCGCCCAGGTCGGTCTGGGAGAGGTTCGCGCGTTCTCTCCGGTGGCGGAGTTCCGCACCCAGGAGAGCGCGAGGAGAAGAGGAGGGATCCAGTTTCCTGGGACCTGGCATGACAACTCCCTGTTACACACGTGCGGTTGTTGGGCCTGCGCCACTTCCAGGCTAGCGAGAGAATCACCACTCTGGGTATGCATCGTCGTTACTCAGTGTGGAAGGAATGGATCATGACGACTACGGAACGGCGCAGGGCGGCAGTGGCGAAGATTCGGGAGGCCGAGGAGTTGGTGGCGTTGCTGAAGGAGCGCTTCGCGCGGGCCGGGGTGAAGCTGCCCTCGCTGCGGATCGACGCGGCCTCGTGTGCGGGTGAGGACCCGGCGGTCCTGGTGGACCTGGGGCGCTGCAATCTCGCGGCGGCGCAGCAGCTCAGCCGGGTGCTGGAGGAGAAGGCGGCGGCGTCATGACGGGCGGGGAGGGCCTGGAGGCTTGTACGCCGGAGCCGGGGTCCTTCGCGGTGGACGTGCGGGACGGGCGGATCGGCCGGGTGCTGGGGCGCGTCGGGCCGTACGTGCGGCTGCGGCCGCCGGGCGGCGGGGTGGTGTGGGACTGCCCGGCCGACTCCGTACGGCAGGCGACGCCCGGGGCGGTGCTGCGGGCGCGGGTGACGGAGATCAACCGGGAAGGGCAGTTGCCCAGGTGAGCGCGTGGGAGGCGGGCTCGGCTGCGGCGTCGCCTCCCTTGCGGGAGGGGCGGGCGCGTGCGGGGCGGTCCGGCGCCGGTGGGTGAACGGGGCGTCAAGGGGCCGGAGTTAGCCTGCGGGGATGGTGATCATGGACAGTGATGCGCAGGTGGCCCTTCGGGCCGCGTCGGCGGGCGCGGCGGTCGTACGCGAGATGTACGGGGCGTCGCTGACGCGGTACGAGAAGGGCGGCGGTGACTTCGCCACGGCCGCCGACATCGCGGCGGAGGAGGCCGTCCTCGACGTGCTGCGCGCGGCCCGGCCGGATGATGCGGTGACGGGTGAGGAGAGCGGGGCCACCGGGGCGGCCGGGGCGGGGCGCCGGTGGCTGGTGGACCCGTTGTGCGGGACGCTCAACTACGCCGTGGGAAACATGCTGGTCGCGGTGAACGTCGCGCTCCGGGACGCCGCCTCCTCCCGCATCGTGGCGGCGGCCTCCGCCGATCCGTTCAGCGGCGAGGTCTTCTGGACGGACGGGACCGGCGCGTGGGTCCGGGGCTCGGACGGCCGGAACGACCGCCTCATGCCCTCGGCGGGCTCCCGGCTGGTGGACCTGAACCTGGACCCGCCGTTCCCGCACGCCCCGGGGTTCCGGGCGGTGGAGCTCATGGCCGCGCCGGAGTTCGTCGCGGGGTTCCGTCCGCGCGTCGTCTCCAGCACGGTGGCCGTAGCGTGGGTGGCGGCGGGGCGCCGGGCCGCGTACATCACCGACGGCGGCCCTGGCCTCCGCCTGGACAGCGTCCACTTCGCGGCGGGCATCGCGCTCTGCGAGGCGGCGGGCTGCGTGGTGACGGGGCTCGACGGGCTGCCGGTGGACGAGGGCGCGGGCGGGCTGATCGTGGCTGCGGACCGGGAGACGCACGGGGCGTTGATGGGGTTGGTTCAGCGGCAGCGGTGAGCGGCGCTCGGTGCGCCGCCCACACGAACGTGGGACGCTGAGGAAAACGGTCTCGCGCCGTGAAACCGTCGATCTACGCTCCCCGGACAGGCTTCAGAAGGAGGGACCCGCGATGACCGCCGCGATGGTCGAACACCAGCAGGACCCTGAAGGCCGCCAGTGGGACTACCTCCTGCGCACCTGGCAGGAGCTGGACGTGCCCGAGGGATGGCGCGCCGAGATCGACGAAGGGCAGATCGTCTTGGTACCGCCGCCGCATGCACATCACAACGGGATCGCAGCCAAGGTGCAGCGCTGTCTCTACGGGAATCTGCCGGACGAACTGGAGATCTACCAGACGCTGGGCGTGCACGTCGCGCCCCTCGACAAGCTGTACGTCCCCGACCTCGTGGTCATGCCGTCCGAGCTGATCGACGCTGCCGACCCCGATGTCAGCGCCCCCATGGACGCCTCCGAAGCAATCCTCGTCGTGGAGATCACCTCGAAGGGCAACGCCCGCGAGGACCGTACGAAGAAGTACCGGGCCTACGCCCGGGCCGGTGTGCCGATGTACCTGCTGATCGACCGGTTCGACACCCGGGGTGCCGTGGCCACCCTGTTCACGGAGCCGGGCGAGCACGGCACGTACAAGCACTCCGACGCGGTGCCGTTCGGTAAGCCGCTCGCGCTTCCCGCGCCCTTCGGCGTCACGCTGCCCACGGACGGCTTTCCGGCCTGAGGCGTACGGCAAAGCGGCGGCGCCCCTCACCCGAGGGGGCCACCGCCTTGGTCGGTGTGGTGATCAGTACAGGCCGTTGTAGATGTCGAAGCCGTAGCCGATCTGTATGCGCTTGCTGATCGTGCCGGTCCCGGTGGACGTGTAGCGGTACAGGTCGCCGTAGCCGTTGACACCGATCAGGTCGGCCCTGCCGTCCCCGTTGATGTCGCCGGGCGCGGCGAACTTGGAGTAGATGTCGAAGCCGTAGCCGATCTTCACGCGCGCCTTCAGCGGCGCGGACGCCTTGCCCGTGCCCTCGTACAGGTACAGCGTGCCGTCCTTGGCGACGGCCACCACATCGGTCCTGCCGTCATCGGTGAGGTCGCCGGCGCCGACGATGTGGCGGTACGTGCCGTAGCCGTAGCCGACCTTGATCTTGGCGCCGAACGCGGTGAGGCCGTTGCCCGGATACAGGTACAGGTCGCCCTTGGCGTCGCGGGCCAGCAGGTCGCCCTTGCCGTCACCGCTCAGGTCGCCCGGTCCGATGAGATCGTCGTAGCCGCCCCAGCCGCTGCCGAATGAGTGGTCCCCGATGGTCAGCCGGCCGTCCTGGACCTGGAGCAGTTCGGCCCGGCCGTCGGCGTCGAGGGAGGAGACGAGCCTCGTCAGCCCGGACCCGTCGGCGTAGTGGAACGTGCGGGGGTAGAACTGTCCGTTGTTCCTGGAGTCGTACCACCACGAACTGCCGTTGTCGGTGGTGCCCACGGCCTCGTGCTTGCCGAAGTCGGGGTTGCCGCCCTGGCCGACGAACAGGGCGGCCTTCTGCCAGCCGAAGGTATCGGCGACACGCGTGCGGAAGGTGCCCTGACCGGTGGACCGGTAGATGTACGTGTCGCCGTTCGGCTTGCGGCCCATGAGGTCGCCGTGGCCGTCTCCGTTGAGGTCGTCGACACCCACGAGCTGGTTGTAGATCTGGAAGCCGTAGCCAATTCTCTTGGTCGGCGTCTTGAAGGGCTTCGCCGCGTCGCCGGTGCCCGCGAAGAAGTACAGGTCGCCACCCCTGGTGCGGGTGACGACATCGCCGAACCCGTCACCGTTGCTGTCGTTGAGGCCGACGATCTGGTCGTACGTCTCCCAGCCGGAGGCCACCTCGACCGCGGGCGCGAAGGGCTCGCCCTTGACGGCGCCGGTGGAGGCGTAGAGGTAGACGTCCCCGGAAGGCGTGCGCGCGAGCAGGTCGTTGCGGCCGTCACCGGTCAGGTCGCCCGGGGAAAGGACCTTGTTGTACTTCTGCCAGCCCTCACCGGACCAGGTGGCGGGGGAGGCCCTCTCCTCGCCCGCGCTCGGGTACAGCGTGAGCGTGCCGGTCTGGGACAGCGTGACGAGCGCGGGCGGGCCGTCGTTGTCGAGGTCGCCCAGCGGGATGATGTCCTTGTGCATCTCCCGCTCGTCGGTGGCGGGGATCCGGAACGGGTAGTCCGGAGTGGACCCCCCCGCCTTGACGTACAGGACGCCGTCCACGCCTCGGTAGAGGAGGTCGTTGTCGCCGTTGCCGTTCAGGTCCAGGCGCGGTTTCGTAATGGCCGGCGTCTCGGGGCCGCCGGAGCCCTTGGAGGCGTCGTCGGCCGAGGCCGGAGCCGCCAGCAGCATGCCGGCGGAGAGAACGAGTGCCGTGCAGGCCGAGATGCGTCTCGCGCGCTTCGCGCCAGCGGGACCGAAACGGCCGGGTGTAGCGGAAGACAATGTCCCCCCAGGGATTCTCCGCGTATGGGTGTCACCAGCGGGACGGGAGTGATTCAGGCTTGAATCAGCTGGTGTTCACATCGACCCGCGCCCACCCTCATTGGAGGGGGCGACTTCCAGTCATCCCTGGTGAAAGTTTCCGGCCATTCCCCTCGGTTCCGGCAAGAACCGAGCCGTGACGACAGAGCGGCGGCCCCCGTGGTGAAGGGGCCGCCGCTCCGTTCCGTGCGTGTCTCAGACCGCCGCCGGCGCCTTCGCCGTTTCGGAAGGCGTGGCCGGGTCCGGGGCCGCTGCCGGGGCTGCCTCCTCCTGGCTCACGTTGAACTCCGCCAGGAGTTCCTTGCTGAAGCCGAAGAAGTACGTCGCCAGGAAGCCCGCGAGGTAGCCGACGACGAGGCCGCCCGCGTAGATCGCGATCGTGGCGCCCAGGCCGTGGTTGCCGTCGAGCAGGGGGAACAGGGCCCAGCCGGACGGGCCGATCGCGGTGGAGCCGACCGCGTCGCCCAGCTGGTTGAAGAAGCCGACGAACGCGCCGCCGAAGGCACCGCCCACGCAGGCCGTGATGAACGGGCGGCCGAGCGGGAGCGAGACGCCGTAGATCAGGGGTTCGCCGACGCCCAGGAAACCGGCGGGCAGGGCGGACTTGATGGTCTTGCGGATCGACTCGTTGCGCGGGAGGCGGAAGTACGTGGCGATGGCCGCGCCGACCTGGCCCGCACCGGCCATGGCGAGGATCGGGAGGAGGACCGTGTAGCCCTGCTGCTCGATCAGCGTCGTGTGGATCGGGATCAGCGCCTGGTGGAGGCCGAGCATGACCAGCGGGAGGAAGAAGCCGCCCAGGATCAGACCCGCGCCCGCGCCGCCGTTGGACAGCAGCCAGTCCGCGAAGTCGCCGATCGCGGTGGAGACCTCGCCCGCCACGTACATCAGGCCGAAGATCGTGACCAGGCCGGAGATGAGGACCGTCAGCGTCGGCGTGACCAGCACGTCCAGCGCCTCCGGCACCCAGCGGCGGCACCACTTCTCCACGTACACCGCGAGGACCGCCGCGCCCAGGGCGCCGAGCACGCCGCCCTGGCCCGGGGAGAGCTTCTGGCCGAACGCCTCGATGTTCGCGACGCCCGGGAAGACGATGATCGCCGCGACGGCGCCGCCCAGGATCGGCGTGCCGCCGAACTCCTTCGCGGTGTTGTAGCCGACGAAGACCGCGATCAGGGCCATGAAGCCGGAGGCCATCGCGGCGAGCGCCGGGGTGACCGAGGGCAGCCATTCGAGGTTGACCAGTAGGCCGTTGAGCCCGGCGATGATGCCGCAGCCGATCAGGGCCGGGATCAGCGGCACGAAGATGTTGGCGATCTTGCGCAGGAACAGCTTGAACGGCGTCGCGTTCTTCGACTTGCGGGCCGCCTTCATCGCGGCGCCCTGCGCGGCCAGCTCCTCCGCCGTGAGCGGGGCTGCGTCGGCCGGGGCGGGGGCCGGGGAGGCCGGGGCCTCCGCCTTGCCCTCCTCGACCAGCTTCTCGAACTCCGGCGTGACGCGGGCGACCGTACCGGGACCGAGGACGATCTGGTACGTGTCGTCCTCGACCACGCCCATGACCGCGGGGACGGCCTTCAGCGCGTCGTCCTGGACGAGCGAACGGTCGTGCAGACCGAGCCGGAGCCGGGTCATGCAGTGGGCGATGGAGCTGACGTTCGCGGCGCCACCGACGAGCGGAAGGATCGCGGCGGCAGTGGCGCGGTTCTTGTCTTCTGTAGCCATGGTGCGTGGTGCCTTGCTGTGCGGGGGAGGTGGTGCGTAGGGCCTGTCCGGCGGATCAGGGTCGGATAGGGCGCGGCGAGGTGCCGTGCCAGGCGTCGCGACCCCGGCCCTGATCCGCCGGACAGGCCCCTAGGTCAGGTGGTGCGGGGAGCGGCGGCGAGCGCGGCGCGGAGGTGGCCGTCCGACTCGGTCAGGAGCGTGGCGGCCGTGGGGCCGTCGACCTGGCCGAGGATCGTCAGGATGGCGTTCTTCACCTCGCCGTCCGTGGCGGCGAGCGCCGCCTCGATCTCCTCGTCGGACGCGCCGGTGGCCAGCGCAACGATGCGCCGGGAGCGGGCCCGCAGCTTCTCGTTGGAGGCACGCACGTCGACCATGAGGTTCCCGTACGTCTTGCCGAGGCGGATCATCGTGATGGTCGAGATCATGTTGAGCACGAGCTTCTGGGCCGTGCCCGCCTTGAGGCGGGTGGAGCCGGTCAGCAGCTCGGGGCCGACGACGACCTCCAGGGGATGCTCGGCGGCGGCGCCCAGCGCGGAGGCCGCGTTGCACGACAGGCCGAGGGTCAGGGCGCCCTTCGCGCGGGCGTGCTCCACGGCCCCGATCGCGTACGGCGTACGGCCGGAGGCGGAGATGCCGACCACCGTGTCGTCGGCGGTGAGCTCCAGCGCCTCCAGGTCGGCGGCGGCCAGCTCCTTGCTGTCCTCCGCGCCCTCGACGGCGGTGACCATGGCGGACGGGCCGCCCGCGATCAGGCCGATGACGTCGGCCGGGTCCGTGTTGAACGTGGGCGGGCACTCGCTGGCGTCCAGCACGCCCAGCCGCCCCGCGGTGCCCGCGCCCGCGTAGATCAGGCGACCGCCGCGGGCCATGCGCTCGGCGGTGGCGTCGATCGCGGCGGCGATCTCGGGCAGCCGCTCGGCGACGGCGGCCGGGACGGTCTGGTCCTCGCCGTTCATGATCCGGGCGATGTCCGCGGTGGCCAGCCGGTCGATCTCGGCGAGCTCCGGGCGGAACTCCTCGGTGGTGAGGGTCGCGAGCTGGGCGCGCAGCTCGCCGTAGCCGTCGGGGGTGGCGTCGGTGAGGGAGGTCATGGAGAGCGGCTCTGCTTTCTCGTACGGCGTGCGGATGCGGGGCGGGTGCGGGGCGCTGCCGGAGGGCGTCCGGGTGACGGTCAGCGGGTGCGCGGGGTGTGGCGGTGGGCCAGCGCCTCGTAGGAGGCGGCGAGGGCCGGGGCAGCCGTCTCGTACGTACGCTGCGCGACGCCTATGAACAGGCAGTCGACCACCAGGAGCTGGCTGGTGCGGCTCGACATCGCGGCCGGGCGCAGCTCGCTCTCGCGCGCCGTGGACGTCGTCAGCACGTGGTCCGCGTACTGCGTGACGGGGCCGTCGGGGCGGCCGGTGATCGCGACCGTCGTCGCGCCCCGGTCGAAGGCGACGCGCAGCGGCTCTATGACGTCGCCCGTCGAGCCGGAGTGCGTGATCGCGATGGCCATGTCGCCGGAGCGGAGCTGCACGGCGTTGGTCACGGCGAGGTGCGGGTCCGTGTGGGAGTGGGCGATGAGGCCGATCCGGGCCAGCTTCTGGGCCAGGTCCTGGCCGACGAGGGAGGACGCGCCCACGCCGTAGATGTCGATCCGGCGCGCGGTGGCGGCGGCGGCGACCGCCGCGCCCAGCTGCACCGTGTCGAGCCCGGCGGCGGTGTCGGCGAGGGTCTGCTGCTCGTCGTAGGCCAGCTTGGCGACCACGTCGGCGATGGGGTCGTCCACCGCTATGTCCGCGGTGACGGCGGGGGCGCGGCCGGACTCCTGGTGGGCGGCGAGACCGGCGAGCGCGAGGCGCAGGTCGCGATAGCCCGGATAGCCCAGGAGGCGGGCGGTGCGGACCACCGTCGCCTCGCTGGTGCCCGTCAGCTCGGCGAGACCGGTGACCGTCAGGGCGGCGCAGCCCGCGGGGTCGCCGGCGACGGCCTCGGCGACGCGCTGCATGGAGCGGGTCATGGACGGCGCCAGCGTCCGCACCTTGGCGGCGAGGGCCGCCGGAGCCGGAGGCGAGTCCGTACTGAAACTTTCCTTCAGGTCATTGGTCACCTTTGAAAGATATTTTCAAGTCCGGGGTGCGTCAACCCTCTTTGGTGTGACCTTTGGCGAAAACCGTTGACGCCGCCGGAGGGGTGGACAATGGCTGCATGGAGCAGAATCCGCCGGAGCCCGACCGCCTTGAACAGGCGCTGCACACCGCCCGCGCCCTCGTCATGGCCGACCTCGCCGCCGGGGACGTCGCCGAGGCGCAGATCGTGTCCATGGTCGAGGACGCCGTGACGCACCGCCGGTGGTGGGTGGAGCAGTGGCCGGAGGGCACGGAGTTCGTCGCCGGCCTCATCGCCCAGGACGTGCAGGACGCGCTCCTGGAGGCGTACGGCCGATGGCCGCTCTGCCCGGTCTGCGACGCGGGGGACCCGCACGCGCTGGAGGTGGAGCCGGAGCTCGGGCCGCACCCGCACTGGGTCTGTACCAAGGCCGCGGTGGCGGTCGCCCCGGTCGGCGCTCTCAGCGGGATACTCCGGCGGTGAGGCGATGACGCTCTACATCGACCCGCCGACCTGGCCCGGCCACGGGCGCCTCTGGTCGCACCTGGTCAGCGATGTGTCCTTCGAGGAACTGCACGCCTTCGCGGCGTCCATCGGCGCCCCGGCGCGGGCGTTCGAGCGCGACCACTACGACATCCCGGCCGCCCGTTACGAGGACGCGGTGCGGGCCGGGGCGCGGGAGATCGGCTCGAAGGAGCTGGTCCGCCGGCTCACGGAAGCCGGCCTGCGGAGGCCCAAGGGGCGCCCGGCGCCCGAGCGCCCGGCGCCCGAGCGCCCGGCGCCCTGAGCACCCGGCTCAGCCCGTCGCGCACTCCGTCGACTCCGCCGGCGCCCCCTTGAGCGGCGCCCCCGCACCCCGCGCCACCAGCCGGGAGGCGGCCGTGCCGCGCGCCCGCTGGAGCCGGAGCGAGACCACCACGGCCACCAGCGCCGCCACGGTCATCGCCGCCCCGGCCCAGGCGGTCGCCTCGAAGCCGAAGTCCGCGTCGATCACCGCGCCGCCGAGCCAGGGGCCGCCCGTGTTGCCCAGGTTGAACGCGGCGGTCGTCGTCGCGCCCGCCAGCGTCGGCGCGGCGCCCGCCACGTTGAACATCCGGGCGTTGAGCGCGGGCGCGGTGTAGAACGCCGACAGGCCCAGCAGGAACGACAGCGTGATCACGGCCGCCTGGTTCGACGCGAACAGCGCCAGCGCCGACAGGAAGACCGTGGAGGCCGCGATCCCGCTCAGCAGCACCCCGAAGAGGTGCGCGTCCGCGACCCGGCCGCCGATCGTCGTACCGACCAGGGCGCCCACGCCGAACAGCGCCAGCACGGTCGGCACCCAGCCCGAGTCGAGACCGGCTACATCCGTGAGCAGCGGCGCAAGATAGCTGAACGCGCAGAACACGCCGCCCGCCGCGAGCGCGGTGATCACGATCGACAGCCACACCTGGCGGTCGCGGTAGATGCCCATCTCCCGCTTGAGCTGCGGCTTCTCGTCGGGCAGCGGGATGCGCGGGATCAGCGTCACCACGCCGACCAGGGCCACCGCCGAGGCCGCGCCGACCGCCCAGAACGCCGACCGCCAGCCCAGGTTCTCGCCGAGGAAGGCGCCCAGCGGGACGCCCAGCACGTTCGCGATCGAGAGACCGCCGATCATCACGGCCATGGCGCGGGCCCGCGCGTTCACCGGCACCATCGCGATGGCGACGGCCGCCCCGACCGCCCAGAAACCGGCGCACGCGAACGCGCTGACCACGCGGGACACGAACAGCACCTCGTACGTCGGCGCGAGCGCACCCGCGACCTGGCCGAGGCCGAAGACCGAGATCAGCGCGATGAGCGTGGTGCGGCGCGGCAGTCGCAGCGTCGCCACGGCGAGCAGCGGGGCGCCGACCACCATGCCGATCGCGAACGCGGATATGAGGAGTCCGGCGCGCGGAATCGACACGTTCATGTCGTCCGCGATCGGGGGCAGCAGCCCGGAGAGCATGAACTCGCTCGTGCCCAGGGCGAAGACCGAGAGGCCGAGAATGTATACGGCCAGGGGCATACGGGAAGGGGCGCGCACGGCGGAGTCAGGCATGACAGGTGGCAACAGCGGAAACGTTCCTGACATTCCCCGGTCTGCCGGTGCCCGTGCCGGTGCGTCGCCGCCCGCCGCACCTGGTCAGCGCGTGAGCAGTTCGAGCTCCGTCAGCAGATTCTGCCGGGCCCTCGGCTCCCACTCCCTCGTGCCGTACGGCGTGCGGAACAGCCGCGGCAGTCCCAGGAGCTGCCGCAGCACCGCCGCCCGGCCCTCCCGGAACGCCTCGTCCGGCACGAACCCGTACTCCTCGCGGACCTGCGCCGCGTACTCCCCGTACTCCTTGGGCGGCGCCGCGAGGATGGCCAGGTCCGCGTCGCACAGGACCTCGCCGTTGGTGTCGCCGGGGGCCGGGTCGTGCGTGACGGTGAGCCGGACGAGCCGGGCGGTCTCCTCGGTCACCGCGTCCGGCACGCCGGCCTCCGGGAGCGCCCGCTCGGCGAGCACCGCGCTGCGCTCCTCGTTCTCCGACCGGTCGGGCCGGTACACCGCGTCGTGGAACCAGGCCGCCAGGCGTACGGCGTCCGGGTCGGCGGCGTGCCCGGCGAGCGTGTCGATCCGGTCCAGCACTGCCGCGAGGTGGGCGGTCGTGTGGTACTTGCGCTGGGGCTCGGCCCAGCGGCCCAGGAGATGGTCGGCGTACGGGAGCGGATCGGGGCCGTCCGCACCGCCCCGGGCCGCCACGAGGGTGTCGTGCCAGCGGGTGCGGAGCGCTTCGTCCTGCGTGCGGTCGTCCGTCATGCGCACGAGGGTAGGCCGAAGTGGTCGGTGATGATCCGCAGGGTCGCGGCGCCGTCCGCGTTGAACCCGGGCTCCGCTTCGTAACGCGGGGTCTCCCGGCCGACGATTCCGGCGGCCAGCAGCTCGCGCACCAGCAGGTCGCCGTGGCGGCGGGTCTCGCGGCGGGCACCCAGGTTGAAGTACGTGGTCGAGAAGCCGCGCCTGCTGTGGATGAACTGGAACGGGTGCGCCTCGCAGTGGGGGACCGAGTAGTTCTGCCCGTGGGGGCACTCGCAGGCCGGGGTGGAGGCGAGGAACACGGTGTCCACGGGGTTGGGGCGGCCGAAGCGTTCCTCGTAACGGAAGCCGGTGAGATAACCCGCCTGGGTGGCGACGTCGCCGCCCTTGGCCGTGGCCGCGTCGTGCGTCAGCCAGACCCAGCCGTCGGACGCGCCCGCCGTACGAGCGGGGAGGCCGAGGTCCGCGTAGATCCCGCTCAGCGTGGGAAGGGCGAGGCCCCTCGCGTACGTGACGAACGTGTCCGGAGGGAGGGCGACGGTGCTCACAGCGCTGCCACCTCGCGGGCCAGCGGCGGCGAGGGCAGGGCGAAGCAGGCGGCTATCGCGCGCATGATCCGCTCCTCCTTGCCGGATTCGTGTGCGTCGCAGTCGTGACTCGGATCGGTCTCCCAGGCGAGGCATTCCGCGTCCGGGCCGATGAGGTTCGCCGCGAGCAGTTCGGCGGACATGTGGTCCGGGTTGTCGCCGACGCGTTGTTCCACGTCCTCGAAGCTGAAGTGGACGATCCACTTCCCGTCGCGCAGATACGTGAAGTCCGGACCGTGCGCCTTGGCACTGCACGGCTCGGTCACGATGACCACGACCTCGCCCCGAGGGGCGCAGAGGCGCGTGTAGTCGATGTTGTCGTAGTCCTCGGTCTCCCAGTTGGCCATGTCATGCACCGCCCAGGCCCAGCCCCCCGCCTCGCCATCGGCCAGCGGCTCACGGTCCTGCTCGCGCAGCCCTGCCACGAGCGCGTCCCGGGACAACCCCCGCGCGAACACGAGGTTGACCTCGTGGCCGGGGAACTCGTACGCACTGTCGATGAATGTCATGCGGCGAGCGTAGACGGGGGGACCGACAACAGGGTTGGGGGCAGGGGGCGGTGGGTCCGGACGGCCTTATTCGCGCGACATCGGCGGCGCGGCTCTGGGAATCTGCGTGCGGGCTCGGGCCCGTTGATTCCCTGCTTCCGACTGGATGGGTGAGCGATGACTTCTGTGCTGGTGGGGCCGGTTCTGGAAGGTTCTCGGGTGCGGCTCGAACCGCTGGAACACCGGCATGCGGAAGGGCTGTTGCGGGCCGGGCAGGAGAACCGGAGCTCGTACGGATACACCTGGGTGCCCGGGCCCGGGGAGGTCGAGGGCTATATCGACGCCCAGTTGGGGCGTGCTGCCGCCGGGAAGCTGGCGCCGTACGTCCAGGTGGACCGGGCATCGGGGCAGGTCATCGGGGCCACCGCGTTCTGGGAGCCGCGGTACTGGATGGATGACGACAGCCTCACCGCCATCGAGGTCGGCTTCACCTGGCTCGCCGCGTCCGCGCAGGGGACCGGGGTGAACACCGAGTCCAAGTACCTGCTCTTCCGGCACGCGTTCGAGGAGTGGGGCGTCTCGCGCGTCGACCTGAAGACCGATGCGCGCAACCAGCGCTCGCGGGCAGCGATCCAGTCGGTGGGCGCCACGTTCGAGGGTGTGCTGCGGAACTGGTCGCCGTCGTGGGTGCCGGGAGAGGAGGGGCGGTTGCGGGATTCGGCGATCTTCTCCATTACGGGGGAGGAGTGGCCGGGTGTGCGGGGGCGCCTGGAGGCGCGGATGGGGATTGCGTAGGCGGCTTTCCGGGGCGCCCCCGTGGGTTCGGGGACGCCCCGTGAACGGTTCCGTCCTCAAACGCCGGACGGGCTGGGTGTGGCGGACGGGCCGGGTGTGCCCCGGAACCTTCGCAGGCGCAGCGAGTTGCCGACCACGAAGACCGAGGAGAACGCCATCGCCGCTCCGGCGATCATCGGGTTCAGGAGGCCCGCCGCGGCCAGCGGAAGCGCTGCCACGTTGTACGCGAACGCCCAGAACAGGTTCGTCCGGATCGTGCTCAGCGTCCGGCGGGCCAGGCGGATCGCGTCCGGGGCCGCGCGGAGGTCGCCGCGGACCAGGGTGAGGTCGCCCGCCTCGATCGCGGCGTCCGTGCCCGTGCCCATCGCCAGGCCCAGGTCGGCCTGGGCCAGCGCGGCCGCGTCGTTCACGCCGTCACCGACCATCGCCACCGAGCGGCCCTCCGCCTGGAGGCGCTTGACGACGTCCACCTTGTCCTGCGGCATGACCTCCGCGTAGACCTCGGTGATCCCGACCTCGGCCGCGACCGACTCCGCCACCGCCCGGTTGTCGCCGGTCAGCAGGATGGGCGTCAGGCCCAGGCGGCGCAGGCGGGTGATCGCCTCGGCGCTGGTGTCCTTCACCGCGTCGGCCACCTCGAACACCGCGCGCGCCTCGCCGTCCCAGGCGACCGCGATGGCCGTCCGTCCGGCGGCCTCCGCCTCGGCCTTGCGGGCGGCCAGGTCCGCCGGGAGCCGGATCTCCCACTCCGCGAGGAGCTGTTCGCGGCCGACGAGGACCGCGTGGCCGTCGACCACGCCCTGTACGCCGAGGCCGGGGACGTTCGCGAAGTCCTCCGGAGTGGGGAGAGCGGTGCCGGTGCGTTCGGCGGCTCCGGTGGCGACCGCTTGGGCGATGGGGTGTTCGGAGGCGTGTTCGAGGGCTCCGGCGAGGCGGAGGGCGTCGGTCTCGGTGGTTCCGGGGGTGGTGTGGACGGCCTGGAGGGTCATGCGGCCGGTGGTGACGGTGCCGGTCTTGTCCAGGACGATCGTGTCGACGCGGCGGGTGGACTCCAGGACTTCGGGGCCCTTGATCAGGATGCCGAGCTGGGCGCCTCGCCCCGTGCCGACCATGAGGGCGGTCGGGGTGGCGAGGCCGAGGGCGCAGGGGCAGGCGATGATCAGGACCGCCACCGCCGCCGTGAACGCGGCCGTCAGCCCCGCGCCGTCCGCCAGCCAGAAGCCCAGGGTGCCGAGCGCGAGCGCGATGACCACGGGGACGAAGACCGCCGAGATCCGGTCCGCGAGGCGCTGGGCCGCCGCCTTGCCGTTCTGCGCGTCCTCGACCAGCTTCGCCATCCGGGCCAGCTGGGTGTCCGCGCCGACGCGGGTCGCCTCGACCACGAGGCGGCCGCCCGCGTTCAGCGTCGCGCCGGTCACCGTGTCGCCGACACCGACCTCGACCGGGACGGATTCGCCGGTGAGCATGGACGCGTCCACCGCCGAGGAGCCCTCGACCACGGTGCCGTCCGTGGCGATCTTCTCGCCGGGGCGTACGAGGAAGCGGTCGCCGACGTGGAGGTCCGCCGTGTCCACGGTCACCTCGCGGCCGTCGCGCAGGACGGTGACCTCCTTGGCGCCCAGTTCGAGGAGCGCCTTCAGGGCGGCGCCCGCCTTCCGCTTCGACCGGGCCTCGAAATAGCGCCCGGCGAGGATGAACGCGGTGACCCCGGCGGCCGCCTCCAGATAGATGTTGCCCGCGCCGTCGGTGCGGCCGATGGTCAGCTCGAACGGGTGCGTCATGCCGGTCATCCCGGCGGTGCCGAAGAACAGCGCCCACAGCGACCACAGGAACGCGGCGGACGTGCCGAGCGAGATGAGCGTGTCCATCGTCGCCGCGCCGTGCCGGGCGTTGGTCCACGCCGCCCGGTGGAACGGCCAGCCCGCGTACGTGACGACGGGCGCGGTGAGGGTGAGGGCGAGCCACTGCCAGTTGTCGAACTGGAGCGCCGGGATCATCGACATCGCGATCACCGGCACCGCGAGGAGAACGGCCGTGATCAGCCGCTGCCGCAAGGTGTCGGCCTCCTGCGGGGCGCGTGCGGCCTCGTCCTCCCCCGTACGCGCCGGGGGTGCGGGCTCGTGCGCGGTGTAGCCGGTCCTCTCGACCGTGGCGACGAGGTCCTGTACGGAGGCGGCGGCGCCGTCATAGGTGACGTGGGCCTTCTCCGTGGCGTAGTTGACGGTGGCCGTGACGCCGTCCATCCGGTTGAGCTTCTTCTCGATACGGGCCGCGCAGGAGGCGCAGGTCATGCCGCCGATGGCCAGCTCGACCTCGGCCTGGGCGGGCTGCGCGGTGCGCGCGGTGTGCGCGGTCTGCGCTGTGGGCGCTGACACGGTGGCCTCCTCGTGGTGGTCCCTGGGTACCCGCTCTAGGTACCCCCCGGGGGTATCTCTCTCCTTCATGTATACCCCCACCCCCTATGTCGGGGCAAGGGTGATCCTTCGCGGTGTGCGCGGGGTGGGCCGGTCGGTCGGCCGCCGCCCGTTCGGGCTCGCGTATCTTCACGTTCACGGTCAGGGCTGCGCCGTGGGCCTACCGCCCCGTAGGCTGGGTCATTGGACTAGACCTGTAGCTGCTTCCTGGAGGATTGGGTTCCCATGAGCAACCGTGCAGTCCTGGAGGTGATCGCTCTCGACGCGGAGGACGCGGTCGCCGCCCAGGCGGGTGGTGCGGACCGGCTTGAGCTGGTCACCGACATGGCGGCGGACGGCCTCACCCCGTCCTGTGCGACCTTCGCGGCGATCCGCGCCGCGGTGGACATTCCGCTGCGGGTGATGCTCAGGGTCGCCGACGGCTTCGCGGCCGGTGACGTCGAGATACTCGTACGCAAGGCGCGCGAGCTGCGGGCCGAGGGGGCGGACGAGTTCGTCCTCGGCTTCCTCGACGCGGACGGGAACCCGGACCTGGTCGCGGTCGAACGGCTCGTCGCCGTGCTGGACGGCTGCCGGTGGACGTTCCACCGGGCGATCGACCGGGCGGCCGACCGGGACGCGCTGCGCAAGGCGCTCGCGGACCTGCCGGGGCTGGACACGTATCTGACGGCCGGGGCGGCGTCCGGGGTGGACGCGGGGATACCGACACTGGTGGCCGAGGCGGGGCGGCGGGGCCGGCCCGGGTACGAGCCGCGGATTCTCGTGGGGGGCGGCTTGCGGCTTGAGCACCTGCCGGCGCTCCTGGACGCGGGCATCGACGCCGTCCACATCGGCGGCGCCGCGCGCCCGAAGGGCTGGGCGGGGCCGGTGGACGCGGATGCGGTGCGGGAGTGGCGGGCGGTGCTCGACCGCTAGGCGCGGGGCCTGGGGGTGGTGCGGTGCCGCCCCGGGTGCGCCCGTCGCGCGCCGTTCCTGCGGGGGCGCCGCCCCCGGACCCCCGCTCCTCAATCGCCGGAGGGGCTGGGTTTGGTGGTGGCGCTGGGCCCGCCCGCGTGCGTGGCGCCGCGGTTTCGGGGGCGCTGCCCCCGGACCCCTGCTCCTCAATCGCCGGAGGGGCTGGATGTGTCGGCGGTGCCCGGTTCGCCTCCGCGCCTAGTTCGTCCCCCGCGCGGGTCGTGGTGTCGGGGGCGCTGCCCCCGGACCCCCGCTCCTCAAGCGCCGGAGGGGCTGAATGTGTCAGCGGCGCTGGGTTTGGTGGTGGCGCTGAAATGGGGCGCCGGACCCGGGGGAACCCAGCCCGTCCGGCGATTGAGGACGGAACCCTCGGCCCGGACCGGGGCACCTCGGCGGCGCCCACTCACCCCGCGACGGAACGTCGCCCTGTCATGACCCTGGCGCAACTGCCGCCCCCCGCCCCACAATGGCCTCGCGGTGATGGGAACGCTCCCATGGCGCGCCTCCCCGGCATGCCCGTGTGTCGTGGGAGCGCTCCCATCTCGTTGTCGTCCGTCCCCACGACGAAAGGCCTCCGGTGAACGCCTCCTCACCCCCCTCCTCCGTCCGGCGCCGAAGGCGTGCGCTCGGCGTGCTGGCCGTTGCCGCCCTCTGCGGTGGGATTCTGACCGCGCCGGGCGCCGTCGCCGCCGATGGCGACCCCGCGCCGGAGCAGGTCGTCAACGGTGACTTCTCCGCCGGGACCGCGCCCTGGTGGTCGACGGCCAACGCACCGGTCGCCGTCGTCGACGGGCGGCTGTGTGCCGACGTGCCGGGCGGGACCGCCAACCCGTGGGACGCGATCATCGGGCAGAACGACATCCCGCTCGTCGCCGGGGAGGCGTACACCCTTACGTACACGGCGAGTTCGACCGCACCGCTGTCCATTCACACCAACGTGCAGATGGCGACCGATCCGTACACCGCCGATCTGTCCGCGACCGATCACATCGGCGCCGAGGCGACCGCCTACACGCACGTCTTCACCGCGTCCGCCGACCAGGACGGCGCGCAGGTGGCGTTCCAGGTCGGCGGGGGCGCGGAGGCGGCGACCTTCTGCGTGGACGACGTGTCGCTGCGCGGGGGCGCCGAGCCGCCCGTGTACGTGCCCGACACCGGGTCGCCCGTCCGCGTCAACCAGGTCGGCTACCTCCCCAAGGGCCCCAAGACCGGCACCCTGGTCACCGACGCGACCGACCCGCTGCCGTGGACGCTGAAGGCGGCCGACGGGACGGCCGTCGCCAGCGGGACGACCACCCCGGGCGGCGAGGACCCGACCTCGCGGCAGAACGTGCACACCTTCGACTTCAGCGACGCCACCGCCACCGGCGACGGCTTCACGATCGAGGCGGACGGGCAGGTCAGCGAGCCCTTCTCGATCCGGGCGGACCTGTACGACAGCCTCCGGTCAGACTCGCTCGCGTACTTCTACCAGAACCGCAGCGGCATCGCGATCGACGCGGACCTGGTCGGCGAGGAGTACGCGCGCCCGGCCGGGCACCTCGGTGTGGCGCCGAACAAGGGCGACACGGACGTGCCGTGCCAGGCGGGCGTCTGCGACTACCGGCTCGACGTGCGCGGCGGCTGGTACGACGCCGGGGACCACGGCAAGTACGTCGTGAACGGCGGCATCGCGGTCGCCGAGCTGATGGACACCTACGAGCGCACGCTCACCGCCGACGGCGCCGAGTCCGCCGAGCTGGGCGACGGCGCGCTGCGGGTGCCGGAGCACGGGAACGACGTCCCGGACATCCTGGACGAGGCGCGCTGGGAGCTGGAGTTCCTGATGCGCATGCAGGTCCCGGCCGGGGAGCCGCTGGCGGGCATGGTCCACCACAAGGTGCACGACGCCAACTGGACCGGCCTTCCGATGCGCCCCGAACTCGACCCGGAGCAGCGCGAACTGCACCCGCCGACGACCGCCGCGACCCTGAACCTCGCCGCGACGGCCGCCCAGTGCGCCCGCCTCTACGCCCCGTTCGACGCGGACTTCGCCGCTCAGTGCCGTACCGCCGCCGAGACGGCGTGGACCGCTGCGAAGGCGCACCCGGACGTGCTCGCCAGCCCGGCCGACGGTGTCGGGGGCGGGACGTACGAGGACAACAACGTGAGCGACGAGTTCTACTGGGCCGCCGCCGAGCTGTTCACCACGACCGGCAAGGACGCGTACCGGCAGGCGCTGCTGGACTCGCCGCTGCACGGTGACGTGGACGGGGCCTTCCCCGCCGACGGCGGCATGTGGTGGGGCGGCACCGCCGGGCTCGGCGTGCTGACCCTGGCCACGGTCCCGAACGACCTGACGGCCGACCAGCTCGCGGACGTGCGGAACGTCGTGACGACGGCCGCCGACCGGTACAAGGCGCAGACCGAGGACCAGCTGTACGGCGTGCCGTACGCGCCCAAGGACCAGAACTACGCCTGGGGTTCGAACAGCCAGGTCCTGAACAACATGATCGTGCTGGCGGCCGCCGCCGACCTCACCGGTGACGCCGGTTACCGGGACGCCGTGCTGCGCGGCGCGGACTACCTCTTCGGGCGCAACCCGCTCAACCAGTCGTACGTCACCGGCTACGGCGAGCGGTTCTCGCAGAACCAGCACCACCGGTTCTGGGCGCACGAGTCCGACCCGTCCCTGCCGCACCCGCCCGCCGGGTCCCTCGCGGGCGGGCCCAACCTGACCGCCCCGACCTCGGGCGACCCGGAGGCCGCCTCGAAGCTCAAGGGGTGTGCGGCCGCGATGTGCTACCTGGACGACAACGGCTCGTACGCCACCAACGAGGTCGCCATCAACTGGAACGCCCCGCTCGCCTACATCGCCTCCTACCTGGACGACGCGGGCGACGCCACGGGTCCGGAGCGGGCCTGCAAGGTGACGTACTCCTCGCACCCGTGGAGCACCGGCTCGACCACCACGGTCACGGTGAAGAACACCGGCACCGAGCCCGTCACCCCGTGGTCCCTGACCTGGCTGCTGCCCGGTGACCAGAAGCTCAGCCACACCTGGAGCGCCGCGATCAGCCAGTTCGACAGGACGGTGACGGCGACGCCGCTGTCGTGGAACCGGACCATCGCGCCCGGTGCCTCCGTGGACTTCGGGTTCAACAGCAGCCGTACCGGCCCGGCGGCGGACCCGGGCACGGTCAAGCTGAACGGGCGGGCCTGCGCCGCCGAATAGACCGGGCGGGGGCGGGGGTGGACAACGGTCCCCCCGCCCCCGTTCACTTCCCGGCTACGCCAACTCCTCCGGCAGCGGCGCCGAGTGAAGCACCGTCAGCCCGGAGACCGCACGGGTCAGCGCCACGTACAACCGGCGCAGGCCCGTGCGCTCGTCCGGCTCGCCGTCGACCACGGCGGCCGGTTCGTCCAGCACCACGTAGTCGTACTCCAGGCCCTTCGCCAGCGACGCCGGGACCAGGGTCAGCCGGGTCTCGGCGGTCGTCTCCTGGCCGGGGGAGAGGTACGTGTGCCCGGCCGCGGTGAGCGCGTCGGCCAGGGCCGGGACGCGGGCGTCGGCGGCGATCAGGCCGATCGAGCCCTCGTGCGTCAGGGACTCCTCGCAGGCCGCGACGACCGCCGCGTCCAGTTCCGTCACCTCGCGTACGGAGAGGGACCCCGGCGACTCACGCACCGACTCCACCGGCGTCAGCCCCGGCGAGATCACCGGGAGCAGCCGCGACGCGTACGCGATCACGTCGCGCGGCACGCGGAATCCGGCCGTCAGCTCCTCCACCAGCGCGTCCGCCTTGCCCAGGTGGTGCAGCGCCTGCTCCCAGCTCTGCGTCGACCAGGGCGTCGTGCCCTGCGCCAGGTCGCCGAGCACGGTCGCCGAACCGGTCGAACAGCGGCGGCCCACCGCGCGGTACTGCATGGGGGAGAGGTCCTGCGCCTCATCGATCACGACATGGCCGAGCGAGTGCGTACGCGACACCAGGTCGGCCGCCTCGTCGATCAGCACCGCGTCCGCCGCCGACCACTTGGCGGTCTTCACACTGCGGGCGGGCCTGGCCCAGAGGATCGCCTTCTGCTCGTCCTCGGTGAGCAGCCCGTCCGCGTGCTCCGCCAGGAAGTCCGCGTCGGACAGCAGCCGCAGGACCAGCTTCGCCGGGTCCACGGCGGGCCAGACCGCCTTCACGGCCGCCTTCACGGCGGGGTTGCGGGCCACCGCGTTCTGCACCCGGTCGTCGGGGGCCTCGCCCGCCTGCTCCATGCGCACCAGGACGGCGTGCGCGATGCGCTGGGGCAGTGCCTCGTGGGCGGCGCCGTAGCGCATGTCCCGGGCCAGCAGCTCCTGGACCATCTCCTCGATCTCGTACGCCGGTACGCGCCAGCGCCGCGAGCCGCGCACCACCATCACCGACTCGGTCGGCGGGGTGACGTGCGAGCGGAGGGCGCGCCGCAGGACCTCCGCCATGCGGGCGTCGCCCTTCACGACGGCGGCCGGGGCCTCGTCCGCGCCGCGGACCTCGACCTGCGCGGTGACGAGGTCCTCGACGGTCGCCTGCTTGACCTCCAGCTCGCCGAGGGCGGGGAGCACCTGCTCGATGTAGTGCAGGAAGGACCGGTTCGGGCCGACGACCAGGGTGCCGGTGCGGGCCAGGCGCTCGCGGTGCGCGTACAGCAGATACGCGACCCGGTGCAGGCCGACGGCGGTCTTCCCGGTGCCGGGGCCGCCCTGCACGCAGACCGTGCCGCCCAGCTCGCTTCGGACGATCTCGTCCTGCTCCGGCTGGATCGTCGCGACGATGTCCCGCATGGGGCCGACGCGGGGGCGCTCGATCTCCGCCTGGAGCAGCTTGCTGGTCTGCTCGGCCTCGGCGGGGTCGGTCAGGTGCTCGTCCTCGTACGCGGTGAGGTCGCCGCCCGTGTAGCCGAAGCGGCGCCTGCGGCCGACGTCCAGCGGGTCCTTGCGGGACGCGCGGTAGAACGGCTGGGAGACCGGGGCGCGCCAGTCGATCACCATCGGGTCGCCCTGCGCGTCGTGCACATGGCGGCGCCCGATGTAGAACTGCTCGCCCTCCGCGCCTTCCGCCTGCTCCGCCCCGACGACGTGCAGATAGTCCAGGCGCCCGAAGAACAGCGGGGTGTGGGCCAGGTCCGCGAGCGACTTGATGCGTTCGTCGATCTGGGCCTGGAGCACCGCCGCGTTCACCCAGTTCGCGGTGACATCGCGGATGTCCAGGGCCTGGGCGTCCTCCCGCATGGCGCGCAACGCGGCGCGGGACGCCGCGAGATGGGCGCGCTCGTGGGCGAGGGGGTCGGTGGTGGTGTCGCTCTCGAATTCGTGCGCGGGCACGGTGTTGCCTCCGGCATTCAACGCAGGACGGCGGACCGCGTCCCACCCTCGGGGTGTGCGGTCCGCTCGGGGATCGATCGTGCGTACGGTTGTCGGCCGGTTTCCGTCCGGTCGGCGGCGCTCCCCCGGCTGCCGGAAGGGCCCCTCGGGGGCCGCCGGTACCACGGTGCGGGAGGCGGGCAGACCGGGGAGTGTACCGGGGGGCGGGGGCGGACGCGAATGGTTTTCCTACGGCTCCGAGGACCGGGGCCCGTCCGTCCCGTAGGGGAAGCCGTCCTCCCGTAGGGGGTGCCGTGCGACCGGAGGTGTACGCGCGGGGCGTCGCGGTTCCGTCTGCGGGGCGACGCCCCGGCGCACCCGTCCGGAGCACCATGGATACATGAGCACCGTCACCCTTGACCCGCGAAGGACCGGGGCCACCGCGGCCCCCGGTCACCCCCACAACCGCGCCTCCGGCGCCCTGCGTGCCGTGAAGGTCTTCGCGCAGGCCGCCTTCGGCGTCGTCGTCCTCGGCGAGTACGCGGAGGAGGCGGGGGTGCGGCGGCGCTGACCGCCGCACCCGTGCCGCTCCCTCAGCTCTCCGACAGCAGCTCGTCCGCGTCCACGATGCGGTACGCATAGCCCTGCTCGGCCAGGAACCGCTGGCGGTGCGCCGCGAAGTCCTGGTCGATCGTGTCGCGTGCGACGACCGAGTAGAACCGCGCCTCGTGCCCGTCGGCCTTCGGCCGGAGCACCCGGCCCAGGCGCTGGGCCTCCTCCTGGCGCGAACCGAACGTCCCCGACACCTGGATGGCGACCGTCGCCTCCGGCAGGTCGATGGAGAAGTTCGCCACCTTCGACACCACGAGCACGTTCAGCTCGCCCTGCCGGAACGCCTCGAACAGCTTCTCGCGCTGCGCGTTGCTCGTCTCGCCCTTGATCACCGGGGCGTCCAGATGTTCGCCCAGCTCGTCCAGCTGGTCGATGTACTGCCCGATGACCAGGGTCTGCTCGCCCTTGTGCTTGCGCACCAGCGCCTCGGTGACCTTCCGCTTCGTCGCGGTGGTCGCGCAGAACCGGTACTTCTCCTCGGCCTCGGCGGTCGCGTACGCCAGCCGCTCCGAGTCCGTGAGGTTGACCCGGACCTCGACGCAGTCCGCCGGGGCGATGTAGCCCTGCGCCTCGATCTCCTTCCACGGCGCGTCGAACCGCTTGGGCCCGATGAGCGAGAAGACGTCCGACTCGCGGCCGTCCTCGCGGACCAGGGTCGCGGTCAGGCCGAGGCGGCGGCGGGCCTGGAGGTCGGCGGTGAACTTGAAGACGGGGGCGGGGAGCAGGTGCACCTCGTCGTAGATCACGAGGCCCCAGTCGCGGGAGTCGAACAGCTCCAGGTGCGGGTAGACGCCCTTCCGGCGGGTCGTGAGCACCTGGTACGTGGCGATCGTGACCGGCCGGATCTCCTTGCGGGTCCCGCTGTACTCGCCGATCTCGTCCTCGGTCAGCGAGGTCCGCTTCACCAGCTCGTGCTTCCACTGCCGGGCGGAGACGGTGTTCGTGACGAGGATCAGCGTCGTCGCCTTGGCCTGCGCCATCGCGCCCGCGCCGACGAGCGTCTTGCCCGCGCCGCAGGGCAGCACGACGACGCCGGAGCCGCCGTGCCAGAAGCCGTCGACGGCCTGCTGCTGGTACGGACGCAGCGCCCAGCCGTCCTCGTCCAGCTCGATCGGGTGCGCCTCGCCGTCCACGTAACCGGCGAGGTCCTCGGCGGGCCAGCCGAGCTTGAGCAGCGTCTGCTTGACCTGGCCGCGCTCGGAGGGGTGCACGGCGACGGTGTCCGGGTCGATCCGCGCGCCCACCAGGGGCTGGACCTTCTTCGACCGGAGGATCTCCTCAAGCACCGGCCGGTCCGTCGTGGTCAGGACGAGCCCGTGCACGGGGTGCTTGGACAGGGTGAGGCGGCCGTAGCGGTCCATCGTCTCGGCGATGTCGACGAGCAGCGCGTGCGGCACGGGGTACCGGGAGTACGTCACGAGCGCGTCCACGACCTGCTCGGCGTCGTGCCCGGCCGCGCGGGCGTTCCACAGCCCGAGCGGGGTCAGCCGGTAGGTGTGGATGTGCTCGGGCGCCCGCTCCAGCTCGGCGAACGGCGCGATGGCCCGACGGCAGGCGTCGGCCTGCTCGTGGTCGACTTCGAGGAGGAGCGTTTTGTCGCTCTGGACGATGAGGGGTCCGCTCACGCGCGTTGGCCCTTCCGGCTCGGGGGAAACCTCCAGTGTGCCGCATGTGGGGGCGGTGTGTCGTTGGCCCGGACCGGACCGGGGGCCTCGCGCGGTTGCTCCGGACCGGGGAAAACAGCTCGCCCTACTCCGCCAGTTCCGCCACGCCCGTGATGCGGTGCAGCGGGTACGTGCGGATCTCGTCCGCCGTGTGGTCGTACGCCGTCACGTAGCCGCCCTCCACACGGACCGGGGCGATCACGCGCTGGCTGGCCGCGCCCTCCGCGTTCACGTAGCCGATCCACACCGCGGAGCCGGTCATCGCGGCGGCCTGGACGGTGACCAGGGTCTCCGCCGCGGTGGTGCGGGGCAGCGCGCCCGGCGGTGTCGCGGGGGCGGTGTCCTTCTGGGCGTGGACGACCGTCGCCGCGTCGTCCCCGGCGCGGATCGCCCGGACCGCCGCGCCGAGCAGCGTGGTGTCCGGCACGGGCGGGCCCTCGGGGACGGGGGCGGGCGCGGAGCGGGGCGGGGTGCGGTGGGCCCCGGCCCGGGTGATCAGGACGTCGCCGTCGGCGGACTCCGCGGCGGGGGCGTACCCCATCTCGCGCAGCCCGTCGAGCAGCGAGGACGGATCGGCCCGCGCCGCCAGCACCGTCGGCGCGATCCGGCGCAGCCGCAGTGCGGCGGACCGCTTGTCGGCCAGGATCTCGCCGAGCACGGCCTCGTCGTCGCAGCGTACGTACGAGGACGCCGCGCCGATCCGGAGGTGCCCGTGGCGGCGGGCCACGTCGTCGATGAGATAGCTCAGCGGCTGCGGCACCGGCGTACGGCTGTGCGTGGCGAGGAAGGCGTGCAGTTCGACGGCGGTCTGCCCGGCGTCGAGGGCCCGGCGTACGGACCCGGGCGTGAAGCGGTACACCGTCGCCCCGCCCTTGGACTCGATGTCCGCGAGCGTGCCGAGCATCGCGGCCAGCGGGCGTTCCAGCGGACCGGGCGCGACGGCCGTCAGGTCCGCCTGGAGCAGGACGTGGTCCAGGGGCTCCGGCAGCAGCGGAGCGAGCAGCCCGGCGGCCTTCGCGGGCCCCTCGGTGAGCAGGGCGCGGGTCTGGGCGGCGAGGGCGCCGCGCCCGGTGATGCCCAGGAGCTCCGACTCGTTCAGCGTCCACAGGGCGATCCGGGACCGCAGATCCGTGGTCCCCTCGGCGGCGGCCCCGCGCAGCGGCCGCTCCCAGCGGAGCCGGGCGAGCACGGACTCGGGGTCGGGTGCGGTGCCGGGCGGCAGCGCGTCGAGCAGGGCGAGGACCCGGTGGCGTACCTCCGGCGCGGCGGAGCGGTCCAGGTCGGGGCCGAGCGCGGACAGCGCCCGCCCCTTCGCGTCCTGGCCGCCGACCAGGCCGGAGGTCCGGGTGGCGGTGAGCCAGGCGGTCGCGAGGGAGACCCAGCGCTCCTGCGCGGGCAGCTCCAGCCACTCGTCGGACGCCGGGGTCGGCGCGTACCGCTCGTCCGCCTCGCCGTCGGAGGCCAGCAGTCCGGCCGCGTAGGCGAGTTCCACCCAGAACGCGGCGGCCGGTTCCGGGACGTCCAGCGCGGCGGCCGTCTTCCGCAGCTCCCGGACGCTCAGCCCGCCCGCGCGCAGGACGGCCGGGCCGCCGCCGTTCCAGTGCTTCAGCAGCTCCTCGACGGTGGACACCGCCAGGAACGCCTGGCCGGCCGCAGCGCTGTCCACAGCCTGTGGATCGCGTTCGGCGACGGCGGTCACGGCCGGCGGCCGGGGCTCCGGTGTCCGGTGGGCGCGCCCGGCCCGCAGATGCAGGGCCGCCTCGCGCGGCAGCACGACGGTCCGGGTCGAGACGGGCAGCAGCAGGCCCCGGTCGCGCAGCCACTTCACGGGCGGCGTGGGATTCGGCGTGACCTCCCCGTACGGCGGCCCCCACACGAGCCGGTCCAGGACGGCCAGGGCCTCCATGGGCGCGGTGTCCAGCAGGCCGCCCATCCGGGCCCGGTCGGTGAACAGCCCGGTCAGGGCCGCCACCGCGGACACCGGGTCGTGCGTGGCGGGCAGCCCGGCGGCGGTCAGGATCTCCTGGAGCCGGCCGGGCGACATGCCCGCGGTGGCCTCGGCGACGGTCGGCCCGAGGCCGGTGGGGGAGGGGTGCTGCGGCGACGGCGACAGAAGCTCCCGCGCCGTGCGTACGAGCCGGAGCCGGTCGTCGTCGCCCCATACGAGCGCCTGCTCGCGCAGGGTCCCGAGCGCACCGGGCAGCGCCGCCACGATCGCGGCGCCCACGCCGTCGCGCTGCTCGCCGTCGTCCTGCCCGTCGCCGGTCAGCAGCCCGAGCAGCGTGTCGTACGGGGCCGGGTCGGGCGCCACCGCGAGCGCCTCGGCGGCCTGGAGGGCGAACCGGTCCAGGCGTTCCAGGGCGCGCACCACGGACGCGCGGGTGCCCGCGCGGGTGGCGAGCTGCGTGATGTCACCCGGAACGGGGGAGAGGAGATCGGGCCGCGCCCGCAGCAGCCCGGCCAGTGACTCGTCGTCCCGGGCGCGCAGTGCCTCGGCGAGCGTCCGCGGTGGTGTGGTCGTCCCCATCCGCCCCACGGTAGCCGCTCCGGACAGCCCTGAGGGCGCTACCGTCGGTGCAGGCCGGTGGCGGGGAACCGAGGGGAAGCGACGCGTGGGGATCGAGAGCGACCAGCTCGTCTACGACTACCTGAGCCGGGTCGGCGACCTGGCTCAGCAGCAACAGTTGCCGTCGAGCGCGCGAATGCGCCTCGTAACGGAGCTCCGCACGGAGATCGACCGGCGCCGCGAGGCCCAGCGGGCCCACACCCCCGGCCAGGTCCGCCGCATCATCAGCACGCTCGGCACCCCGGACGAACTGGTGGCGGCAGCGGCGAGGGCGGGGGCGTCGGAGCGCCCGGAGCCGCCGGAAATCCCTGAACCGCGCCGCGCGAGTCTCCGCGGCGGGGGGCGGCGGGGGGCGGACGCCGCGCCGCGCGGGGACGCGGCGGCGGCGCGCGGCGTGGACGCGGCCGGTCCGCCTCGGCCGGGCCCGGACGCCGCGGACGGCGGGACGCGCCAGGACGCTTCGGCGTCGCGCGGAGCCGACCCGGACGCCGCTGTCCCGCGCGGTGCGGGCAAGGGTGCCTCGGGGCCGCGTCGCACGGGCAAGGGGCCCTTCGCCCAGCGTCGGGCGGCCCGGGGCGCCGACGCTCCGGTGCCGGACCGGGTGGTCCCGGACGCCTCCGACGCCTCCGCCCCGCACCGGGTGGGCATGGACGAGCTCGGAACGGACGCCGGGGACGACGAGTGGTGGCGGGACGAGCCCGGGCCGTTCGGTGAGACCGGGCCCGGTGCGTTCGGGGAGTTCGGCCCGGGGACGGAGGTGCCGGGGTTCCGGGGCGGCGTCGAGATCCCGGCGCTGCTGCGGCCGCCGGAGCCCGAGGAGGAGGCGGAGCCGGAGGAGGAAGCGGAGGACGAGGCGCCGGACGAGGCGGAGGAGCCGGAGGCCCCTCCGGAGAAGGCCCGCCGCCGTCGGCTCCGCCGCGCCCGCCCGGCCCCGGCGGCCCCGGAGGCGGCCCCCCGCCGGGGCTTCGGCCACCCCGTACTGCTGCTGGCGGCGGCGCTCCTCGTGGTCGGCGCGGTGATGGGCTCCCTGCTGGCCCTCGCGGGCGGCTGGCTGCTCGCGTACAGCTCCCGCAAACTGTCCCGCGCGGAAGCGAAGTGGGCCGCGATGGGCCTCCCCGGCGTGGTCGCGGCGGCCGCCCTGGTCTGGCTCTGGGGCCGCATGGACGGCCGCTGGGGCGCCCCGATCCCGGAACACGGCATGCGGGACGCGCTGGGCGACGTATGGCCGGTCACGGTCCGCGCGGCGGCGGTGACGTCGGCCCTGTTCCTGGTGTGGCGGGCGAGGCGACGGTAGGAGGGCGGCGCCCGGGGCGGGCCCGGACCCGCCCCGGGCGCCGGACGGCCCGGCACAATGGGGGCATGAGCCCCGCACCCCTCACGGTCGGCTTCGACCTGGACATGACCCTCATCGACTCCCGCCCCGGCATCAAGGCCGTCTACGACGCCCTCGTCGCCGAGACGGGCACCCCGATCGACACCGACCTCGTGGTGAGCCGCCTCGGTCCCCCGCTGGAGGACGAGCTCGCGAACTGGTTCCCCGCCGCCGACGTCCCCGCCGTGGCGAACCGCTACCGGGCCATGTACCCCACGTACGCCATCGAGCCGACCCTCGCCCTGCCCGGCGCCCGGGAGGCGATCGAGGCGATACGGGAGCGCGGCGGGCGCACGATGGTCGTCACCGCCAAGTACGAGCCGAACGCCAAGCTGCACCTGGCCCACCTCGGCATCGAGCCCGACGTCATCGCGGGCGACCTCTGGGCCGAGCAGAAGGCGGTCGCGCTGAAGGAGCACGGCGCCACGGTCTACGTCGGCGACCACATCGGCGACGTCCGGGGCGCCCAGGCGGCGAACGCCGTCCCGGTGGGCGTCGCGACGGGCCCCTGCGACGCGGAGGAACTGCGCACGGCCGGAGCGGTCACCGTCCTCGCCTCCCTCACCGAACTCCCCGCCTGGCTCGACGCGCACACGAAGCGCACCGCGCGCTGACGCGGGCCGGCCGCCCCGAAACACCCCTGTCGGGCCGTCAAAGCCCCCTGTGCGCCCGGGAGCAGGGGCCTACTGCCCCCGCGACCCCGCCCGGGCCGAGCGGATGACGCCCGCCGCGGCGATCAGGAAGCCGACGCCCATCAGCATGCAGAGGGACCAGGCGACGGACGGCAGCGGATGGGTGCCGAGGAAGAGCGGGGCCATGGTGGCGAGGGTGGAGAGGGCGCCGATGAAGAAGACGATCGCGCCGATCCGGACCAGCCGGTCGCCCGCGCCGGAAGATTTGGTACTCACCCCTTCAGGGTAGTTCCCGGACGGGGCGAAACCGTGTCCGGGTGAAGCAGGTGCCGTTTCCGGACACAGTCCGGATGACCAGGCTTGACGAGGGGTACTTCCCCTGTGGAGGCTTCAGCCAGCAGGGGAGCACGACCACAGGACGGCCTGACCTGCTGAGGGCATTCGTTCCGGCATACGGGTTGAGATGGGGTGCGTGCTTTGCCGACTGGCAAGGTCAAGTGGTTCAACAGTGAGAAGGGCTTCGGCTTCCTCTCCCGCGACGACGGCAGCGACGTCTTCGTGCACTCGTCCGTGCTCCCGGCCGGAGTCGACGCTCTCAAGCCCGGTCAGCGCGTCGAATTCGGCGTGGTCGCCGGACAGCGGGGTGACCAGGCGCTTTCCGTGACGATCCTCGACCCGACCCCGTCCGTCGCGGCCGCACAGCGCCGCAAGCCGGACGAGCTGGCGTCGATCGTCCAGGACCTGACGACCGTCCTGGAGAACATCACGCCCATGCTGGAGCGCGGCCGCTACCCCGACAAGGCCGCGGGCACCAAGATCGCCGGTCTGCTGAGAGCGGTCGCGGACCAGCTCGACGTGTAGCCGCGACGCATCGCGAGGTGGGCGCCCCCGGCCGGGGGCGCCCACTTGTGTGTCCGCCCCCGGCCCGGCGCCCGCTTTTCAGCTAGGCGGCACTCCGGTCGGCCGCCTCCTGTTCCCACGGCGCTCCGGGGTGCCGGCCCTCACCGCTCCCACGGGGCCGGTCGAGCCAGCCGAGTTCCTGCGCCCGAGCGCCGAGCGCCAGCCTGCTGTTCACGCCGACCTTGAGCATCAGCCCTTTCACATCACGCTGCACGGTGCGGTGACTCAGGCCCAGGGCGCGCGCTGCCCGGGCGTCCTCATATCCGGAATACAGGAGTTGCAGGAGCCTTAGCTCTCTTTCGTTGACTCCGCTACCTTTGTCCGACTTACTCATTTCCCCCCCCGGGGATCGCTAAGTCTGTGGCGTGGACCAAGTTAGCGCACTCGGGGAGGCCGGTCAGCCCCCGTGAATCACCCCAAGATGCCCCAATACGCATCCCGGTTGACGTATTTACGACATGCTCCGTGCGGTTGGCGGCAGGAGTTTACGGGGAGTTATCGGTGTCGGGTGACGGCCGTGCCGATTCATAAGGGGGCCCGTGGAATTTCCTCGTTCGACCTGTGGAATCACGGTCGCCATGGCCGGTCGCCCCGGCGTGGCGGCAAGGGGTGTGGCACCCCTGGTCGGCGCCCGGTCCCGCAGAATTGATCGGCCGTTCCCCAGGCGTATGCAGTCCGGCGGGTGAATGTGTGGCCGATCGTGCCGGGTGAGAATTTATCCGCAGAATTCAAAGGTAATGGACTTCCGTCCAGCAGGAAGTGGAAAAAGAATGGCGCGGTCCTGAAGGGTACCTCGCGCCAATAAGTCCCCACCCTGCCCGGGCCTCTTTTTGGTGGCTACCGGGCGGGGTGGCCGCCGAGCTCGTACATGCCGCGGCGGTCATGTCGAGGGCATGTTTTTTTGCCAGGCTCATATGCAAACTTGGAGAATCCTTGAGAGTCAGGAAGAGAACGCGTATCCCCTGCGCGATGGTCGCCATGGCCGTCGTCGCGGCGGGGCTCATCCAGGGAGGACAGGCATGGGCCGGTCCGTCCCACGGGGGCGCCACGGCGGCGGAGAGCACCGGCCCGCAGAAGCAGCGCCAGGACCAGTCGTCCAAGGTGCTGGCCCCCGAGAAGGACCTGCCGAAGGCGTGGAAGAAGTCCGCGGACCGCGCGGTCACGGTCGCCGGTGACGGGGCGGGCCTCCATGTCCTCGCCGCCGACAGCAAGCAGGCGTACCAGTGGCGCACCGTGGCCACGCTCTCGGAGCCCGGGTTCGGCACCGCTCTGTGGATCGGGAACTCGTGTGTCACCGGGTCCGGCAAGCGGGCCGTCGTGGTGTACGCCCCCCGGGAGTTCACCAACAAGCCGGAACTGATGGAGCGGGGCGCCTTCGCGGCGGTCGTCGATCTGACGAACGGCGAGGTCACCAAGCTCCCCGACACGGTCACCCTCGGGTACTTCAACCCCGGCTGCGGCACCGGCGAGACCGCCGTACTGACGCAGCTCGGCGACGACGACCAGAACCGCACCCGGCTGCTGACCGTCGACACGGTCACGGGAACCGTCACCGGGAAGCGGACCGAGAGCGTCCAGGTCACCTCGGCGGTCCCGGTCGGCGACTCCATCGTCGGTGCCGCCGCGGGCCGGCTGATCCGGTTCGACCGCCAGGACCGCAGGACCCAGCTCGCCACCACCTCGGGGCCCGCCTTCGAGCTGCGGGCCGACGCCGAGGGCGGCGTCAACTTCCTGGACCGCAAGGGCGACACGGTGCGGGCGCGCCGCTCGCTGGACGGCCGCACCGCCACCTTCGCGCAGGGCGGCACGGGCAAGCTGGGCCTGGAGGCCGGCACCGCCGGACGGGTCTTCCTCACCGGCACGCCCACCTCCACGAGCGACCTGCCCGCCCCGGTACGGCATCTGAAGGTGCCGGCCGACGCGAAGGTCTCCTCCACGGGCGCGCTCGCCGTCGACCAGGCGGTCGCGGCCAGCCTGCGCAGCCACGTGTCCAGCCCGCTGGCGGCGACGGGGTGGAACGCGCCCTCACCCCTCCAGATCAAGACCGAGGTCCCGGAGACCTCGAAGAAGATCTCCTTCACGGTCCCCGCGGCCGCGGCCACCGGCCTGGAGGCGGAGCGCGCCGCCGCTCAGGGCAAGAAGGCGTCCCCGGCCCTGACGGCCACCGCCAAGGGCACGACCGCCAAGACCGGCGCCGCCAAGAGCACCGCGGCGGCCGAGGCCGGGAGCACCACCCTGGCGGCGACCGTGGCCGGGGACCCCAACACCACCATCGACAACGACCGGTCCTGCTCGCAGCCCCGGAACGACCCCAAGCAGCAGGCGTACCAGCCGACGCCCAACCAGGTCGAGTGGGCCGTCGACATGGCCGTACGCGGAGCGCTCACCAGCGGGTACGTCCGGCAGGGCGGCTGGCGCACGGCCAACGGGCTCGGCACGGTCAACCCGCAGGGCATGTTCCCGCTGCCGACGCTGAACGGGACGAACGGGGGCCGCATCCCCGCCCAGGTCCTGCTCGGCGTGGTGGCCCAGGAGTCGAACATGTGGCAGGCCGAGGGCGGTGCGCTGCCGGGCCAGACCAGCTCCACCCTGGCGAGCACCAACGGCTTCTACGGCCACCCGTACGACCCGGCCACCCCCGCGGACCACTGGCGGATCGACTGGGACGAGGCGGACTGCGGCTACGGCATCGGCCAGCAGACCGACGGCATGAAGACCGGGGGCATCGGTGAGTTCACGGCCGCCGAGCAGAAGGCCATCGCCCTGGACTACACGTCCAACATCGCAGTGGCGGCGAGGACGCTCTCGGACAAGTGGAACGAGATCCACACCGACAACGCCTCGACCACCCTCAAGCTGAACACGGACGACCCCGCCGCGCCGGAGAACTGGTTCGCCGCACTGTGGAACTACAACTCGGGGTTCAACTTCTACGTCCCGGGCGGCGGCCCGACCGAGCCGTGGGGCCTCGGCTACCTCAACAACCCGTCGAACCCGCTCTACCCGCCGGACCGGCACGCCTTCCTGGACAACAACACCTACGCCGACGCCGCGCACCCGCAGAAGTGGTCGTACGAGGAGAAGGTGCTCGGCTGGGGCGCCTGGCCGATGGACACCGGGCGCGCCTACGGCTCCGACGGCGTGGTGGACGACAGCAACACCGCCGGATACTCGCCCGCCTGGTGGAGCACCGACAACGACCGCTCCACCGTCAAGCCGGGTCTCGACACCTTCTGCGATCCGCTGGTGAACGACTGCGACCCGGCCAACCCGCCGCGCTGCGAGGTCGACCACCTCGGCCCGACGTGCGACCCGCCGCACTGGTACCACGCGACCCAGACCACCTGGAAGGTCAACTGCCCCACCAGCTGCGGCCACGAGTACATGACGTACAAGACCCTCAGGTCGGAGCTGCCCAACGGCAACAACGGGGCCGGGCACATGTGCAACAACTCGGTGCCCGCCGGTGCCCTGGTCGTGGACAACGTGCCCAACGACGTCCCCACGATGACGGACGGCTGCTCCAAGGCGGCCTGGTCCAACAAGGGGACCTTCAAGTTCAGCCCGTTCGAGGCGGACTCGGACAACCACTACGAGGCCAAGGGGGACCTCCACCAGATCGGCGGAGGCTTCGGTGACCACTTCTGGTACGCCCATACCCGCGACGCCTATACCGGCGCCCGCAACTCGCACTGGGACGACCTCTCCGAGGCCCCGGACGTCAGCGGGCCCATGGCGATCACCGGCACCTGGAAGCTGAACCAGCCGATCGACGGCTGGACCCGCGTCATGGTCCATCTGCCTGACACGGGCTCCCAGACGCAGGACGCGGTCTACACCATCGACGCGGGCGCGGGTGATCCGCAGAACCGCATCATCAACGTGCACGTGCAGGAGAACACCTGGGTCAGCCTCGGCGTCTTCAACTTCTCCTCCGCATCGGGCACCCAGAGCGTCTCGCTGAGCAACTACGCGCCCGACGGCACGGCGGACGAGGACATCACCTGGGACGCCGTCGCCTTCCAGCCGCTTCCGGCCAAGCCCAAGGACTTCGTCGTGCAGCTAGGCGACTCCTACTCCTCGGGCACCGGCGCGGGCGCGTACGACTACGGGACGGTCACGGGCCCGTACGCCTCCATCGGCAGCCAGAGCTCGCCCGGGCACAACTGGAACGCCTGCATGCGGAGCCGCAACTCCTGGGCGCGCAAGGCGGTCCTGCCCAGCTCGCCCACCTCGGTGGGGGGCCGCGCGGACGCCCTGGACAAGACCCTGGACTTCCACTCCGTGGCGTGCAGCGGGGCCTTTACCTACGATGTGGATCCCGCCTACGCCACCGGGGGAGCCGGTCAGCCGGGCTCGCTCGGGCGCTACGGGGAGGTGGCCCAGCTGGACTCGGGCTTCCTCAACGATGACACCACGCTGGTGGCCCTCACCCTGGGCGGGAACGACGCCAAATTCGGGGCCACCGTGGGGGACTGCGGCAACCCTCTCGTGGGCTGCCCGGACGACGCCACCGTCCAGCAGCATCTCAAGGACGCCATGACCAATCTGCCGGACATCCTCGCGCACATCCACAGGGAGGCGAAGTACGCCAAGATCATTCTTCTCGGGTACCCGAGGCTGTTCAACCCGAACAGCCTCACCTGCACCAGTGTGATGACGACGGGTGCCCAGGTCCTGATCAACGGCTGGGCGAACGACATGAGGGACAGGCAGCAGAGCGCCGTCGACACCGCCAAGGCGAACGGGGTCCCGGTGACCTTCCATTCTCCCGACGACGCGTTCGACGGCTACCGGATGTGTGACAACCCCTCGGGCATCAACGACTTCGTCGCAGGTCCCGCCGACGGGGTACTGGGCGACTTCTCCTGCCCGGGCGCACTGATCTGCCCCAGCATGGAGAGCTACCACCCCACCAACACCGGCACCTCCCGCTACGCCCTGGCCTTCCAGCAGGCTCTGACCGAGGCGAAGTACTGACCCCGAGGGCTCCCGCCCTCCGAACCGGCATCAGGGGGTGACCTCCGCAACGCGCGGGGGCCACCCCCTGATGCGCAGAAGGACCGCTATGAGCGCCGGCTGTTCCCCGCCGCGTCAGTCCGCGACCTACCGTGCCATCGCCGGCTGCGGCGGGACCCTCGCGGCCGTTGTCGTCATCGGCTTCGTGTGGGTGATGGCGACGCTCCCCGAGCCGCCACCGCCCGGCACCACGAACGAGCGACAGGCCGGTTACCGCATGGATCGGGGCGCGATGGAGTACGACGCCCGGCTCTACGAAGCCCTCAGCGGCGGCCCGCTCACCGAGGCCCGGCTCGCCACCGTGCCCCGGCCGGACGGCGTGACCATCGAGGTCGTCGGCCTGTCCGAGGAGGGCGGGGCCACGGTCGTGACCTATTCCACGCACGCGCGCTACGGGCGCCCCGACGACCTCAAGGAGACGACGGCCTGCTACCAGGTCGAGCTGATCAGGAAGCTCGGGCACCCCAGGTCGAAGAGAGCGGCCGACCAGGTCTGCTCAGGGCCCCGTCAGACGAACGACAGCGCGTCCGGTGCCAGTGCCGGGACCAGGCCCTCCGCCGCCGCGCGGGTCAGCAGGCCGCGGATCGCGGCGTAGCCGTCCTCGCCCAGGTCCGCGGTGAACTCGTTCACGTACAGGCCGATGTGCTGGTCCGCGACGGACGGGTCCATTTCCTGGGCGTGGGCCGTGACGTACGGGCGGGACGCCTCGGGGTCGTCCCAGGCCATGCGGACCGACGTGCGTACGGACTCGGCGAGCAGCTTCAGCGTGTCCGCGCCCAGCGAGCGCTTGGCGATGATCGCGCCGAGCGGGATCGGCAGGCCGGTGGTGTCCTCCCAGTGCCGGCCCATGTCGGCCAGGTTGTGCAGGCCGTAGTTCTGGTACGTGAAGCGCGCCTCGTGGATGACCAGTCCGGCGTCCACCTTGCCGTCCCGGACGGCGGGCATGATCTCGTCGAAGGGCATGACGACGATCTCGCCCACCCCGCCCGGCACCACCTCGGCGGCCCAGAGCCGGAACAGGAGGTAGGCGGTCGAGCGCTCGCTCGGTACGGCGACCGTCTTCCCGGTCAGGTCCGTGCCCGCCTCGCGGGTCAGGACGAGCGGGCCGCAGCCCCGGCCCAGCGCGCCGCCGCACGGCAGCAGCGCGTACTCCTCCAGGACCCAGGGCAGCACCGCGTACGACACCTTGAGCACGTCCAGCTCGCCGCGCTCGGCCATGCCGTTGGTGATGTCGATGTCCGCGAACGTGACGTCCAGCGCCGGTGCGCCGGGGACCCTGCCGTGCGCCCAGGCGTCGAAGACGAACGTGTCGTTCGGGCAGGGCGAGAAGGCGATGCGCAGCGCGTCAGCCTGCGGGTTCGTCTCGGTCATGGCGGGTCCAGCCTTCCAGTACGGGTATGAGCTTCCCGAACGCCTCGGTCAGCGCGGTCAGCGCGTCGCCGATGCGCCAGGCGTCGCGGTCGCGCGGGCCGACGGTGTTCGACACGGCCCTGATCTCCAGGACCGGTACGCCGGCCAGGTCCGCCGCCTCCGCGACCCCGAAGCCCTCCATGGCCTCGGCGACCGCGTGCGGGTGGGCGGCCAGCAGGGCGGCGGTCCGGTCCGCCGTGCCGGTGACGGTGGAGACGGTCAGGATGTCGCCGGCCGTCGCCCCGGTCGCCCCGGCGGCGGCGCGCACGAGGGCGGGGGGCGGGATGTGCCAGGTGCGGCCGAAGCCGAGGTCGGTCACCGGCACGAAGCCGTCCGGCGTCCCGGCGCCCAGGTCCGCCGCGCCGATGCGGCGGGACACGGCCAGCGAACCGACCGGGGCGACCGGGGCGAAGCCGCCGCCGATGCCCGCCGAGACGACCAGGTCGTAGCGGTCCGCGGCCAGCGCGAACGCCGTCGACGCCGCCGCCGCGGCCGGGCCCACACCGCCCGCGAGCACGTCCAGCGGGCCGGTGCGGTGGATCTCCGCGCCGCGCGTGCGGTGGACCGTCGGCTCGTCCCCGTACGCACGCGTGACCGCGTCCCGTTCCACCGGGACCGCGGTCACGACGAGTACTGCCACGTCAGTCGGTCTTCTCCAGCTTGAAGTGCCAGATGCCGATCACCTTCGCGCCCTTGGTCTCCACGATGCTGACCTGGGAGTTCTTGGGCGCGGCCCCCTCGGTCTGGGTGGAGAAGAAGGCGCTGCCGTTGATGGACCGGTAGGTCTTCTTGGAGGGCTCCGGCTCGCCGCGCTGACCGTCGAGGAAGAGGGTCCAGCCGTTGTCCGCGATCTCCGGGTCGACGCCGAAGTGCACCGTGTCGGTCATCGAGACCTTGATGGACTTCTCGGCCTCCTTGTTGAGGCACTTCTGCGCCTCGGAGTTCTTGAGCGCCTTGCCGTCGTTGTAGCAGACGGCCTCGGAGCTCACCGAGTTGTCGCCGACCGTCACGGTGGCGAGCGGCGTCGGCTTGTCGCAGGCGGAGAGGACGAGAAGTCCCGCGGACACGGCACCAAGAGCGACGCCGATTCGACGGCCCTTACCGGAGAAGAACGCAACGGTCATGGGCCGAAGGCTATCGGTCGCTCCCGCTCACGCCACGCGGGGGTGCGGCGAGCCGCGCCGCGCGGCACCCAGCAGCCCCCGTACGGAGGCGGCAGCACCCAGCGCCAGCAGCCCGGCGGCCACGGACATGCCCAGTACGCCGTTGAGGGGGAGGGCGATGCCGATCGCGCCGCCCACCACCCAGGCCATCTGGAGCAGCGTCTCGGAGCGGGCGAACGCGGAGGTCCGCACCTCCTCCGGCACGTCCCGCTGGATCATCGCGTCCAGCGACAGCTTCGACAGCGCCTGCGTGAGGCCCGCCGTCGCGGCGAGCGCGGCGACCATGACCGTCGAGAAGAAGACCGCCGCCAGGACCGCCATTCCCAGGGCCAGGCCCAGCACAGAGGCGACGATGACCTCCGGGCCGCGCGCCCGCAGCCAGGAGCCCACCGCCGTGCCCAGCGCGTTGCCCACGCCCGCCGCCACGCCGACGATGCCCAGCGAGATCGCGGCGCTCTGACCGGCGAGCGGGTGCTCGCGCAGCAGGAACGCCAGGAAGAAGATCAGGAACCCGGAGAGCGCGCGGTGCGCCGCGTTGGCCTGGAGGCCGTGCAGCACGGACGGGCCCACGGAGCGCAGCCCCGGCCGCCGCTCGCGGCCCTTGGCTCCCGCCTTGGTCCCCGTTCCGGCGGCCCCGGCCTTCGTCGTGGACGACCGCGACGGCTCCGGGCGTGGCGTGCCCTCGCCGTGCGGCGGTACGAGCTGCGCCCGGCGCTCGCCCTTCGCCGAGTCCACCTTGGGCGGCAGCGTGAACGCCAGGATGCCGCCGCCGACGAAGATCGCGCACGCCCCGTACAGCGGCCACTGCGGGCCGATCGTCTGCAGCCCGGCCCCGACGGGCGCGGCGGCCCCGGTGGCCAGCAGCCCGGCGAGGGTCACCCGGGAGTTGGCCTTCACCAGCGAGAACTTCGGTGGCAGCAGGCGCGGCACGACGGCGCTGCGCACCACTCCGTACGCCTTCGAGCAGACCAGTACGCCGAGCGCCGCCGGGTACAGCTCCAGGTCGCCGGTGGCGACCGCGCCCGACATGGTCAGCGCCAGCACCGCCCGCGCCAGCATGGATCCGGCCATCGCGGCCCGGCGGCCGTGCGGCAGGTGGTCCAGGAGCGGGCCGATGACCGGGGCCAGCAGGATGAACGGGGCCATCGTCACCGCGAGGTACAGCGCGACCCGGCCGCGCGCCTGGTCGGTCGGTACGGAGAAGAACACGGTGGACGCGAGCGCGACGGTGATCATCACATCGCCCGCGCCGTTCACCGCGTGCAGTTCGATCAGCTTGCCGAGGCCGCTCTCGCCGGCGCCGTGCGCGTGGGTCGCCCTGCGGATGCCACGGGCGGTGCCGGTGAAGGGGACGCGCAGGGCATGACCGATCGACCGGCCCGCACTGCGGAGCGGGCCGGGACCGTCGTGCGACCTGGCTGAAGCCACTTGGTCATAGTGCCCCAGGACCGGGCAATGCGAACCGGCATCCTGGCCGGGCGCGATCGGGACCGCCCCGTCGGGTCAGTGACGGGGCGGGGCACGCGACGCGGCGGAGGCGCCGGAACGGTCGTGCGCGGGGGCCTTCGGCAGGGCCGTGCGAGGGGTCGGCGCGGGGACGGATACGGCGCCGTTTCGGACGGCAGGTGGGCGGGGAGCGGCGGAGAGGGTAGCGTGCGTAGCGCGCCACCGGCGGTTGTTCTCGGCCGCGCGCCTCTCGGCGATCCCTCAGAATGGATAGCGGAAGGCGTGCCCGAGGTTGGCTCAGCGGGTGTGGACGTCGACGCGGCCCTCAGGTCCGCTCCGTCCGCGACCGTATGGCCGGAATCGATGGTCGATGTGCTGGCGCGCTCGTGAGACTGGCGTAGGAGAGAAGCGAGACCTGTGAGTGCTGCGACGACGCGAGGCCGTACGGCCCGTACCGCCCGTACCCCCGCTCCCGACCGTCTGTGCGCCGAGGCGGTAGACCTCGCCCGCACGGCGGCGGAGGAGGCGGCCGCGCCGGGGATCGTGGGTGAACATGTGGCGGTGGTCTCCGAGGGGGACCGGGTCGTCACGCACTACTTCGAGTGCAAGGACCCCGGCTACCGGGGCTGGCGCTGGGCCGTGACGGTCGCCCGGGCCTCCCGCGCGAAGAACGTGACGCTCGACGAGACCGTGCTGCTGCCGGGCTCCGACGCGCTGCTCGCGCCGGAGTGGGTGCCGTGGAGCGAGCGGCTGCGGCCGGGGGACATGGGCCCCGGGGACCTGCTGCCGACCGAGGCGGACGACCTGCGCCTCGAACCCGGGTACACGGGGGCGGACGAGCCGCTGCCGAACGCGCCGGCCACGGATGGGCTGGCCGACCTGGTGGATGTCGAGGACGCAGAGCTGACGACGCGCCCGGATCCGGCCGCGCGCGGGTCGATCGCGGCGCTGGCGGACGAGCTGGGCATGCGACGGGCGCGGGTGCTGTCGCGTTACGGGCTGCACTCGGCGGCGGACCGCTGGGACGAGGAGTTCGGCCCGAAGACCCCGATGGCGCAGGCCGCGCCGGCGTCGTGCGTGTCCTGTGCGTTCCTGGTGCCGCTGGCGGGCTCGCTGCGGCAGGCGTTCGGGGTGTGCGCGAACGAGTTCGGCCCGGCGGACGGGCACGTCGTGTCGCTGTCGTACGGGTGCGGCGGGCACTCGGAGGCGGCGGTCATGCCGAAGCCGCCTGCGGCGGCGGCTCATGCGCTGGACACGGTGCGGGTGGATGAGTATCCGTTGCACGAGGCGGCTCCGCCGGAGGACCCGGGCCACGCGTAGCCCCTGCGGCCTCGGGTCCCTCCGGCGCACCGGTTCCGTCCTCAATCGCCGGACGGGCTTGAGAGGGCTGGTGCCGTCCTTCGGGACTCCGCGGAAAGCCAGCCCGTCCGGCGATTGAGGACGGAACCCTTGAGGTGGGGAGCGCGCACCCCGGGGGGCGTTGAGTCGGAGGGCCCGGGCAGTACCCGGTAACTTCGCGGGGTACGCGACACCGCACCGGCAGAGGGAGTACCCCATGGGCACCATCGCGACGGAGGGCGATCCGTTCGGCACCGCGCGGCTGCGGCGTGGCGTGCTGGCCGCCTGGGGCGCCGGGCCCGCCCGGTTCCGGGAGGACGCCAACGCCGAGGAGGACCTCGCGCTCGGCGGCTACCGCGACCGCCTCGTGGTCGAGCTGGCCCAGAACGCCGCCGACGCCGCGGCCAGGGCCGGGACCCCGGGCCGCCTCAGGCTCACGCTGCACCCCGCGGGGGACGGCACCCCCGCCGTCCTCGCCGCCGCGAACACCGGCGCACCCCTGGACGCCACCGGCGTCGAATCGCTGTCCACGCTGCGCGCGTCCGCGAAGCGCGAGGGGCACGAGGGCGCCGTGGGCCGGTTCGGCGTCGGGTTCGCCGCCGTGCTCGCGGTGAGCGACGAGCCGGCGGTCACGGGCCGGCACGGCGGCGTCCGCTGGTCCCTCGCGGAGGCCCGCGAGCTCGCCCGGGAGGCCGCCGTCGGCAGCCCCGGCCTGGGCGACGAGCTGCGCCGCCGCGACGGCCACGTGCCCCTGCTGCGCCTCCCCCTGCCCGCCGAGGGCACCGCACCCGACGGCTACGACACCGTGGTCGTGCTGCCCCTGCGCGACGGCGTCGCCGAGGACCTGGTCGAACGGCTGCTGGCCGCCGTGGACGACGCCCTGCTCCTCACGCTGACCGGCCTGGAAGAGGTCGTCGTGGAGACCCCGGAGGGCGTACGCACGCTCCGCCGCTCCCAGCACGGCCCGTACACCCACATCGAGGACTCCGCGCACGGTACGAACCGCTGGCGCACCGCCGTCCACCACGGCCCCATCGAGCCCGCCCTGCTCGCCGACCGCCCGCTGGAGGAACGCCTCCGCCCGCACTGGTCGGTGACCTGGGCCGTCCCGGTGGACGCGGACGGCGCCCCGGTCCACCCCCGTACCGCACCCGTCGTGCACGCGCCGACGCCCACCGACGAACCGCTCGGGCTGCCCGCGCTGCTCATCGCGTCGCTGCCGCTGGACACCACCCGCCGGCACCCCGCCCCCGGACCGCTCACCGACTTCCTGGTGCAGCGCGCCGCCGACGCGTACGCGGAGCTGCTCGGCGACTGGGAGCCGGTGTCCGTCGCGACGATCGGCCTGGTCCCGGGGCCGCTCGGGCAGGGCGTGCTGGACGGCGCGCTGCGCGGGGCGGTCCTGGAGCGGCTGCCGCGCGTCGCGTTCCTGGAGCCCGCCGCTCCGCGTGAACCGGAGCGCTGGGAGGACTGGGACGATGGGCTCCGGAAGGACAAGGACACCGTCGGGCTGCGCCCCGTCGAGGCCGAGGTGGTGGAGGGGGCCGGTGCGGCGACGGTCGCCGTGCTGGCGGAGGTGCTGCCGTGCCTGCTGCCCGCGGGCCTCGAACGGCGCGTGGAGCTGCGCACGCTGGGCGTCGCCCGCGTCCCGCTGACCGAGGCGATCGACCGCCTGGCGGGCCTGGAGCGCGAACCGGCCTGGTGGCGGCGGCTCTACGACAGCCTGGCCGGGGTGGACCCGGACCGCCTCTCGGGGCTCCCGGTGCCCCTGGCGGGCGGCGACCCCGAGGCGCCCGCGCTGCCCCGTACGACCATCGGCCCCCGCCAGGTCCTCCTCCCGCTCCCCGACGCGCTGTCCGGTGCCGTCCTGGACCGCCTCGGGCGGCTCGGGCTCAAGGTCGCGCACCCGGACGCCGCGCACCCGCTCCTGGAGAAGCTGGGGGCCCTGCCCGCCACGCCGCGCGCCGTGCTGACGACTCCGCAGGTGCGGGCGGCCGTCGCCGGGTCGCTGGACGCGGGCGAGATCTGGGACGAGGACGCGCTCGACGCCGACGAGCTGGCCGAGACCGTGCTCACTCTGGTCCGCGACGCCGCCCTGGAGCCGGGCGAGGAGCCCTGGCTCGGCGCGCTCGCGCTGCCCGACGAGGACGGCGAACCCGCCCCCGCCGGGGAACTCGTGCTGCCGGACAGCCCGTTCGCCGGGGTCATGCGCGAGGGCGAACTCGCCCTGTGCGACGCGGAGCTGGCCGAGCGCTGGGGCGAACAGCCGCTGACCGCCTGCGGGGTGCTCGCCACCTTCGCCCTCGTACGGGCCACCGACGTCGTCCTGGACCCGGACGAACTGGAGCCGCGCGACAGCGACTTCGCGGAGCCGGACGACGCCGGGCTGCTCGACGCGGTGGACGTCTGGTGCGAGGACATCCTCGATCAGCTGCCGGACAGTCCGGTCCCGCCGGTCGCGACCGAGCTCGTGGCCGTACGGGATCTGGACCTGGTGGACGACGACGCCTGGCCGCAGGCCCTCGCGATGCTGGCCCGGCCGCCGCTGCGGGACGCGCTCACCCAGCCGGTCCGGGTGCTGCTCCCGGACGGCACCACGGAGTCCGTGCGTCCGTACACCGCCTGGTGGCTGCGCGGCCACCCGGTGCTGGACGGCCGCCGCCCGGCGGGCCTGCGCACCCACGGCGGGGACGCCCTGCTCGCGGGGCTGTACGACTCCGCCGACGCGACCGGCTTCGAGGACGCCGAGGTGCTGCGCGCCCTGGGCGTACGGACGTCGGTCGCCGCCCTCCTGGACGAGCCGGGCGGGGCCGCCGAGCTCCTGGGCCGCCTCGCCGACGGGGACCGTCCGGTCACCGCCGTACAACTGCACGCGCTGTACACCGCGTTGTCCGCGCTCGACCCGGAACAGGTCACGCTGCCGGACGAGCTGCGGGCGGTCGTGGACGGCGAGGTGCGGGTGGTGGACGCGGCGGACGCCGTGATCGCGGACGCGCCGGACCTGCTGCCGCTCACCGGGGGGCTGCCGCTGCTGCCCGTCGCCCCGGCGTACGCGACCGAACTGGCCGAGCTGTTCCAGGTGCGGCGGCTCGGCGAGAGCGTCGAGGCCGAGGTCACGAGCGACGGCGAGGAGCACGACGTGCCCGAGTCCGTCCGTGTCCTGCTGGGGCCCGCCACCCCGGCGACGTACATCGAACACGCCGAACTCCGCGCGGGCGGCGTGGAACTCGACTGGCGCCGCACCCCGGACGGGGTGGTGCACGCCTCGACCCTGGAGGGCGTCGCGGCGGGCCTGGCCTGGGCCGCCGCCCAGTGGCCGCGCCGCTTCGAGGTGGCGGCGCTGCTCGAAGACCCGTCCCGTACACGGGAACTGGCCCGGGACCGCTGGTTCGACTGACCGGCCCGGAAGGGCGCCTTCACGAAAAAGTCGCAGGACGCACACAACCGTTCACAGGCGAGGGCCGTCTCGTCTGTGGAGCCACCAGGCTCCACAGACGACCGGGCCCCCGCGACGACTGTCGCGGCGGGCCCCTTCTCCACCTTGGGGAACGAACATGCGCATACGTGCCACCGTGGCCGCTGTCAGCGGCGCCCTGGCCCTTTCCGCTCTCGCCCTTCCGTCGGCCGCCCAGGCCGACGGCGCGCACGGTTCGACCGGCAGCACCGCCGAGCTGGCGCGCGCGGCGCAGTCCGCCGCCGCGCCCTCCGGCGCCAAGACCGGCGCCCGCTCCGCCGCGGCCGCGGCCGAGCCGGGTCCGCTCGACCTCACCTTCTCCAAGTTCACGATCAACGGTGGCAAGCCGCTGGTGGTGGGGACCACGTACACCAAGCGGGTCCCGACCAGCTTCACCGTCACGCACGCGGCCGACGTGAACATCTTCGCCGAGGACTTCATGCTGGAGGTCGGGCTCTACCGCGGGTCGTTCGACAACCCGGCCAACGAGTTCTACGGCGACGACACCCCTGTCTGCAAGGCGGTCTCCGCCACGGTCGCCAGCTGCAAGGGGAACATCGCGGTCTACCCCGAGTTCGACCTGTTCGGCAACGCCGACGCCACGAAGTGGAAGGCCGTGGGCTACGCGGTCGCGCTCAACGGCCAGGACCCGGAGGACGTCGACCCGGGCGACATCGGCTTCGTCGTCCAGGACAACCTGGGCACCACCCTGGTGCAGCGCGCGTCGAAGCAGACCGTCAACGCCTCGCCCGAGCCCGTCAGGAAGGGCGGGACCCTCACCGTCACCGGCTGGCTGTCCCGGGCCAACTGGGACGACTTCAAGTACCACGGGTACACCAACCAGCCGGTGAAGCTGCAGTTCCGCAAGAAGGGCAGCAGCACCTACACCACGGTGAAGACCGTCAGGACGAACAACAAGGGCGACGCGAAGACGACCGTGAAGGCCGCGGTCGACGGCTACTGGCGCTACAGCTTCGCGGGGACGTCCACCACCCCGGCGGCCACCGCCACGGGTGACTACGTCGACGTGAAGTAGGCCGTCCCGGGCCGCCGTTTCACCCTCCGAAGCGGCGGCCCACCAGCCGCCACACGTACTCCAGCGCCACCGACGCCACCACCGCGACGCCCACCGCCGTCCACGGCATCTGGCTGCCCACCAGCTTCAGCGCGAAGAAGTCCTGGAGCCACGGCACCGCGAGCACGATCAGGAAGGCCAGGCCCATCGCGGCCACCAGGCAGATCCGCCACCAGGTGTACGGGCGGGCGATGATCGCCAGGACCCACATCGAGACCAGGAAGAGCGTCAGCGTCGCCGCGCTCGTCTCCGCGTCGAGCGCGCCCGTGCCGGAGTAGTGGTGGCGGGCGATCAGGTACATCACGAAGGTCGCGGCGGCGCAGATGACGCCGGACGGGATCGCGTACCGCATCACGCGGCGTACGAAGTGCGGGTGCGCGCGCTCCTTGTTCGGGGCGAGCGCCAGGAAGAACGCCGGGACGCCGATCGTCAGCGTGGACAGCAGGGTCAGATGGCGGGGCAGGAACGGGTACTCGACCTGGAAGCAGACCACCAGGACCGCCAGCAGCACCGAGTACACGGTCTTCGTCAGGAACAGGGTCGCGACCCGGGTGATGTTGCCGATCACGCGGCGGCCCTCGGCGACCACCGACGGCAGGGTCGCGAAGCTGTTGTTCAGCAGCACGATCTGGGCGACGGCGCGCGTCGCCTCGGAGCCCGAGCCCATGGAGACGCCGATGTCGGCGTCCTTCAGCGCGAGCACGTCGTTGACGCCGTCGCCGGTCATCGCGACCGTGTGGCCGCGCGACTGGAGCGCGGCGACCATCTCCCGCTTCTGCTGCGGCGTGACCCGGCCGAACACCGCGTTCTGCTCCATCGCGGTGGCCATCTCGTCCTTGTCCTCGGGGAGCCGGCGCGCGTCCTGGGGGTGCTCCGCGCCCTCCATCCCGAGCTTCGCGGCCACGGCGCCGACCGAGACCGCGTTGTCCCCGGAGATCACCTTCGTCGCGACCCGCTGTTCGCCGAAGTACGCGAGGGTGCGCCCCGCGTCGGGCCGCAGCCGCTGTTCCAGCACGACGAGCGCGGCCGGTTCCGCCCCCTCGGCCGCGTCCGGCGCGTCCAGCCCGCCCCGCGCCCGGGCCAGGAGCAGCACCCGGAGGCCCTGCTCGTTGAGCTGCCCGACCTCCGCGAGCGCCGGGTCGTCCTCGGAGAGCAGCACGTCGGGCGCGCCGAGCAGCCAGGCAGAGGAGGCGCCGCCGTCCTCGGTGAAGGAGGCGCCGCTGTACTTGCGGGCGGAGGAGAAGGGCAGCGTGCCGGTGGTCGTCCAGCCGCCCTCCGCCGGGGCCGGGTAGGCGTCGATGATGGCCTGGAGACTGGCGTTCGGCCGGGGCTCGGACGCGCCGAAGGCCCCCAGGACGCGGCGCAGATACGGTTTCTCGGCACCGCCCAGAGCACGCAGCTCCGTGACGTCCATGCCGCCCTCGGTGAGCGTGCCGGTCTTGTCCAGGCAGACGACGTCGACCCGGGCCAGGCCCTCGATGGCGGGCAGCTCCTGCACCAGGCACTGCTTGCGGCCCAGGCGTACGACCCCGATCGCGAAGGCGACCGACGTCAGCAGGACCAGGCCCTCCGGGATCATCGGCACGATCCCGCCGACGGTGCGGGCCACGGAGTCCTTGAAGTTGTGCTCCTTGACCACCAGCTGGCTGATCACCAGGGCGGTCGCGGTCGGCACCATCATCCAGGTGATGTACTTCAGGATGGTCGAGATGCCGCTGCGCAGCTCGGACCGGACGAGCGTGAAGCGGGACGCCTCCTCGGCGAGCTGCGCCGCGTACGCCTCGCGCCCCACCTTCGTCGCGGTGAACGCCCCGCCCCCGGCGACGACGAAGCTGCCGGACATCACCGTGTCGCCGGCCTTCTTGAGGACCGGGTCCGCCTCGCCGGTGAGCAGGGACTCGTCCACCTCCAGGCCGTCCGCCTCGGCGACGGTGCCGTCCACGACGACCTTGTCCCCGGGGCCCAGCTCGACCAGGTCGCCGAGGACGATCTCGGAGGTGTGGATCTCGGCGGCCCGGCCGTCGCGCCGGACCACGGGTCTCGACTCACCGACGACCGCGAGGCTGTCCAGCGTCTTCTTGGCCCGCCACTCCTGGACGATGCCGATGCCGGTGTTGGCGATGATCACGAAGCCGAACAGGCTGTCCTGGATCGGCGCGACGGCCAGCATGATCACCCAGAGCACGCCGATGATCAGGTTGAACCGGGTGAAGACGTTGGCCCGGACGATCTCGGTCAGCGACCGCGAGGACCGCACCGGTACGTCGTTGACCTCGCCCCTCGATATCCGCTCGGCGACCTCGGCCGCCGTCAGCCCGCGTCCGGGAGCGCCGCGCCGCTCCCCGGAAAGTTCGGATGCCCGCTGCGTCATGGTTCGACGGTACGGGCGGAACGAGCGGGGCACCCGCCGGAAGGTACGAAGATCGGACCGGGGGAGGACGGGAATCGTCCCGTGGTCGTACGCGGGCTCAGTCGTCCTGCGCCGCGCCCGCCGCGGCCGCGCGCTTGAGGGCCGCGTCCCGCCCCCGTACGTACCAGATGCCGATCAGGCCGAGGCCCGCGCCGGCCAGGCAGGTCCACACCCACCACAGGTGGCCGTGGTCGTCGAACCAGTTGTAGAACGGGATCTGGACGAGGAAGAGGACGAACCAGAGGATCGTGCCGCCGGTGATGGTCGCGACGACCGGGCCCTCCAGGGGCTCCGGCGCCTCGTGCTTGGGTGTCCACTTCGCCATGCGGCCAGTGTATGCGGCGCGTATATAAGCATCGTCGGGCCAGTCGGCCCAAGGGTCTACGCGCGGAGATAGCGATCTTCGCCTTATGTATTCATACTGAATCTGCTTACGGCTGGCTCGAATTATTCGTGTGAAAGTCCAAAGCTGACCACTTTTGAACCCCTCTACGCACCCTGACTGAGGTCATACATGTCCCCCTCGGCCACCGCTAAGGTCGACGCCACGCCGCCCCCGCCCTCCCCGTCGTCCGGCGGCCTGGACGGCTTTTTCAAGATCTCCGAGCGGGGGTCTTCGGTCGCCCGCGAGATCCGCGGCGGATTCGCGACCTTCTTCGCGATGGCCTACATCATCGTGCTGAACCCGATCATCCTGGGCAGCGCGAAGGACATGTACGGCCACCAGCTCGACGGCGGCCAGCTGGTCACCGCGACCGTGCTCACCGCCGCGTTCTCCACGCTGCTCATGGGCGTCATCGGCAACGTGCCGATCGCCCTGGCCGCGGGCCTCGGCGTCAACACCGTCGTCGCCCTCCAGCTCGCCCCCCGGATGAGCTGGGCCGACGCCATGGGCATGGTGGTCCTCGCGGGCATCGTGGTCATGCTGCTCGTCGCGACCGGGCTGCGGGAACGCGTGATGAACGCCGTACCGGGCTCGCTGCGCAAGGGCATCGCGATCGGTATCGGCCTGTTCATCCTGCTCATCGGCCTGGTCGACTCGGGCTTCGTCTCCCGCATCCCGGACGCCGCGCACACCACCGTGCCGCTCCAGCTCGGCTCCGACGGCCACCTCAACGGCTGGCCGGTCCTGGTCTTCGTGCTGGGCGCGCTGCTCACGCTGGTCCTGATCGTCCGCAAGGTGCCGGGCGCGATCCTGATCTCCATCGTGGCGATGACCGTGGTCGCGCTGATCATCGACGCGGTCGCGGACCTGCCGGGCGAGGCGTGGGGGCTGACCGTGCCGGAGTGGCCGGGCAATCCCGTGGCAACGCCGGACTTCGGGCTGCTGGGTCACTTCAGCCTGTTCGGCGGCTTCCACAAGGTCGGCGTGCTGACCGGCATCCTGTTCGTCTTCACCGTGCTGCTGTCCTGCTTCTTCGACGCGATGGGCACCATCCTCGGTGTCGGCGACGAGGCGAAGCTGACGGACCCCAACGGCAACTTCCCGGGCATCAACCGGGTGCTCTTCGTGGACGGTGTCGCGGTCGCCGCGGGCGGTGCGAGCTCCTCCTCCGCCTCGACCTGCTTCGTGGAGTCCACGGCGGGCGTCGGCGAGGGGGCCCGCACGGGTCTGGCCAGCATCGTCACGGGCCTGCTGTTCACGGTGGCGCTGTTCCTCACGCCGCTGGCGACCATGGTCCCCTCGCAGGCGGCGACCCCCGCCCTGCTGGCGGTGGGCTTCCTGATCATCGCGGGCTCGGTGCGGGACATCGACTGGAGCGACTTCACGCTCGCGATCCCGGCGTTCCTCGCCATGGTCATGATGCCGTTCACGTACTCGATCACCAACGGCATCGGCATCGGCTTCATCGCCTTCACCGTGCTGCGCCTGGCCTCCGGCCGGGGCCGCGAGGTGCCCGCCGCGATGTACGTGGTGTCGGCGGTCTTCGTCTTCTACTACATGATGCCGGCGCTCGGCCTCACGTAGGAGCGGGGCGCGGGCCGGGCCCGGGGGTCAGTTCGACTCCTCGGCCGGCACGCCGTCCGCCGGGCAGAGCTTCTCCGGCCCGTAGAACTTCTCCGTCTCCTCGACGGCCGCCTGGAAGCGCTCGTCGAAGTCGTCGCGAATGAGCGTCCGGACCACATAGTCCTGGACGCTCATTCCGCGTTTTGCGGCATGCTGCTTGAGCCGGTCGAGCAGCTCACCGTCTATGCGCAGGCTGAGCACTGTCGATCCCATGGCAAGCAGGGTTACGCCCCACGGGCCCGCCGCGCGAGATTTTCCGCCGCTGGCTCACTCGTTTGGGTGATCGATTGGTGATCCGGCTACAGCGGTCGGGTTGATCCGGCGTGATCCCGCTTACGCGCGTGTAACACAAGTAGTCTTTAGAGTAGGTAATGAGTTACGCTAACAAACATGCCTGACCTGATCCACGACAGCGACAGTGCCGCCGCCGTGAGCTCCCTCCGTTCCGCCGTCATGCTGCTCGGCCGGCGCCTGAAGCACCAGCGCGTCGACGAGTCGCTGAGCCCGACCGAGATGTCGGTGCTCGGGACGCTCGCCCGTTGTGGTTCCGCCACTCCGGGTGAGCTGGCCCGCAAGGAGCATGTGCAGCCGCCGTCGATGACCCGCATCGTCGCGTTGCTGGAATCGAAGGGTCTGGTCAGGCTGGAACCGCACCCCGACGACCGTCGTCAGAAGATGGTCAGCCAGACCGAGCAGGCCGAGGCCATGCTCGCCGAGAGCCGCAAGAAGCGGAACGCCTGGCTGGCCACGCTGGCCGAGGGTCTGGACGAGGACGAGTGGGAGACGCTGCGCCACGCGGCGCCCGTGCTGGAGAAGCTCGCCCACCTGTAGGAGACGCGCTCTCCGTCCCGTCGATCAGCAAGATGTCCACGCCGAGGAGGCGAACCCTTTTGAGTACGGGATCCGGAGCAGACTCCGCCCCCGCACCGACTTCCACCCACGAGAGCAAGACCGGCGGGACCTTCTCGTCGCTGAAGATCCGCAACTACCGCCTGTTCGCCACGGGCGCCGTGATCTCCAACACCGGTACCTGGATGTCCCGCATCACGCAGGACTGGCTCGTCCTGAGCCTCACCGGGTCCGCCGCCGCCGTCGGCATCACCACGGCACTCCAGTTCCTCCCCATGCTGCTGTTCGGCCTGTACGGCGGCGTCATCGCCGACCGGCTGCCGAAGCGCAAGCTCCTGCTCGTCAGCCAGGCCGCCCTGGGCGCCTGCGGTGTCGTGCTCGCCGTGCTCACGCTCTCCGGTGTGGTCCAGGTGTGGCACGTCTATCTGATCGCGTTCCTGCTCGGCATGGTCACCGTGGTCGACAACCCGGCCCGGCAGGCGTTCGTCTCCGAGATGGTCGGCCCCGCGCAGCTGCGCAACGCGGTCAGCCTGAACTCGGCGAACTTCCAGTCCGCCCGGCTCGTCGGTCCCGCCGTCGCGGGTGTGCTGATCACCACGGTCGGCAGCGGCTGGGCCTTCATGTTCAACGGCCTGTCGTTCCTCGCGCCGCTCGTCGGCCTGATGATGATGCGGACGAGCGAGCTCCACAAGTCCGTGGTCGTGCCGCGTGCGAAGGGCCAGCTCCGTGAGGGGCTGCGCTACGTCTCCGGGCGCCCCGAGCTGATCTGGCCGATCGTCCTGGTCGGCTTCGTCGGCACCTTCGGCTTCAACTTCCCGATCTGGCTGACGGCCTTCGCGGACGAGATCTTCCACGGCGGCGCCGGGATGTACTCGTTCTTCAACATCCTCATGGCCGCGGGCTCCCTGGCCGGTGCCCTGCTCGCCGCCCGCCGCCGCTCCTCGCGGCTGCGGATGCTGGTCGCCGCCGGTACGGCGTTCGGCCTGCTGGAGATCATCGCGGCGCTCGCGCCGAACGTCTGGGTCTTCGCGGTCCTGCTGGTGCCGATCGGCATGATCGGTCTGACGACCAACATCAGCGCCAACACCAGCGTCCAGATGGCGTCCGACCCGGCCATGCGCGGCCGGGTGATGAGCCTGTACATGATGGTCTTCGCCGGGGGTACGCCGGTCGGCGCCCCGATCGTCGGCTGGATCAGCGACGCGTACGGCGCCCGCACCGGCATGGTGGTCGGCGGCGCCCTGTCCCTCGCGGCGGCGGTCGGCATCGGGGTGGTCCTGGCCCGCCTCGGCGGTCTGCGCCTCAAGGTGGACCTGCGCCCGGGCCGCCCGCACGTCCGCTTCGTGCAGCGCGAGCAGCTGGCCACGGCGGCGTGAGCCGCTGAGCCCGTACGTGACCACGCGACTACGCGGCCCCGCTCCCGGTTCTCCGGGGCGGGGCCGCGTCGCGTTCACGAAAGCCGGGGCGGTTACGCTCGTCGGGTGGACCCGAAGACCAGAAACCGCATCATGGCGGCCGTGCTCGTACTGATGTTCGCCGTCGTCGCCGTGGCGGCAGCGCTCGGCTGACCGGCTGCTACCAGGCGAAGTTCTCCGGCGACGGGCCCGGGCCGGGGAAGATCTCCTCCAGCGCGTCCAGCACCTCCGCCGACAGCTCCAGCTCCACCGCGCGCAGCGCCGAGTCGAGCTGCTCCCGCGTGCGCGGGCCGGAGATCGGGCCGGTGATCCCGGGCCGGGTCAGCAGCCAGGCGAGGCCCACCTCACCCGGCTCCAGGCCGTGCTTGTCGAGCAGGTCCTCGTACGCCTGGATCTGCGCCCGCACCTTCGGGTCGGCCAGCGCGTCGCCGGAGCGGCCGGAGGTGGAGCGGGCGCCGCCGCCCTCGCGCTCCTTGCGGAGGGCGCCGCCGAGGAGGCCGCCGTGCAGCGGCGACCACGGGATGACGCCGAGGCCGTACTCCTGGGAGGCCGGGATGACCTCCATCTCGGCGCCGCGCTCCATCAGGTTGTAGATGCACTGCTCGCTGACCAGGCCGTAGCTGCCGCGCTGCCGGGCGCGCTCGTTGGCCTGGGCGATCTTGTAGCCGGAGAAGTTCGAGGAACCGGCGTACAGGATCTTGCCCTGCTGGATCAGTACGTCGATGGCCTGCCAGATCTCCTCGATCGGGGTGTCCCGGTCGACGTGGTGGAACTGGTACAGGTCGATGTGGTCCGTCTGGAGCCGCTTCAGGCTGGCGTCGACGGCCCGGCGGATGTTGACCGCGGACAGCTTGTCGTGGTTCGGCCACGCCTCGCCGTCGGCGCCCATGTTGCCGTAGACCTTGGTGGCGAGCACGACCTTGTCGCGGCGGTCGCCGCCCTTGGCGAACCAGGTGCCGAGGATCTCCTCGGTGCGGCCCTTGTTCTCGCCCCAGCCGTAGACGTTCGCGGTGTCGAAGAAGTTGACGCCGGCGTCCAGCGCGGCGTCCATGAGGTCGTGACTGTCGCTCTCGTTGGTCTGGGGGCCGAAGTTCATCGTCCCCAGGACGAGGCGGCTTACTTTGAGTCCGGTGCGTCCGAGCTGCGTGTACTTCATGGACCCCAAGCCAACTCCTTCGAGCGCGCTCGAAGCAAGCGGGTCCTCGCCTACGCCGCGGCGAACCGGTCCAGTGCCGTGAGGATCGCCCGCCTCGTCGTGGCCCCGCCCAGGTGTCCCGCGTCCTCGATCACCGTCAGCTCCGCGTCCGGCCACGCCTTGGCCAGCTCCCACGCCGTGCCGAGCGGCCCGCCCATGTCCCGCCGTCCGTGGATGAGCGCCCCGGGGATCCCGGCCAGCCGCCCCGCCTCCCGGATCAGCTGCCCCTCCTCCAGCCAGGCGCCGTGCGAGAAGTAGTGCGAGCAGATCCGCACCAGCGCCTCCCGGGCCCGGCCGGGCCGCCCGCTGTACGGGGGCGGCCCGGTGTGAGCCTCCCCGGAGAGCACCGCGTCCTCCCAGGCGCACCACGCGGCCGTCGCCCGCTCCCGTACGGCCGGGTCGGGGTCCACGGTGCGCCGGGCGTACGCGGCGAGCACGTCCGGGGTCGCGTCGCTCGCGGCCTCCGGGACGTGGGCCCGGAAGCGGTCCCACGCCTCCGGGTGGAAGAGGCCGGCGCCCCGGTACAGCCAGTCGATCTCGGTGCGCCGGGTCGTGGTCACCGCCGGGATCACGATCTCGGTGACCCGCTCCGGGTGCCGCTCGGCGTACGCCAGGATCAGCGTGGACCCCCACGAACCCCCGTACAGCAGCCAGCGGTCGATCCCGAGGTGTGCGCGGAGGCGTTCCATGTCGGCGACCAGGTGGTCCGTGGTGTTGTGCCGCAGGTCGACGGCCGGGTCGCTCGCGTGCGGCGTGGAGCGGCCGCAGTTGCGCTGGTCGAAGAGGACGACGCGGTAGCGCTCCGGGTCGAAGAACCGCCGGGGCCGGTCGGTGCAGCCGGAGCCGGGGCCGCCGTGGACGACGAGGGCGGGCTTCCCGGCGGGGTTGCCGCAGACCTCCCAGTAGACGTGGTTGCCGTCGCCGACGTCGAGCAGGCCGTGGTCGTGGGGTTCGATCGGCGGGTATCTGTCGTCGGACATGGCGCTGCGTCTCCCTGGGTCGGCGGCGTACACCTTAGGCATACGCGGTCGTAGCCTGGGCGGCGTGAACGCGACTCCCGAGGTACTGGCCGTACTGGACGAACTGCTCGCCGCCGCAGCCCCCGACGACCGGGGCGCCCTGTGGCAGCTCGACCGCCGGGGGAGGGAGCTGGACGCGAACCTCGTGCGGCTGCCGCCGGGCGCGGAGGTCGGGGAGCACCAGGAGGACGTGCTCGACGTCCTCCTGGTGGTCCTGGCGGGCGGTGGCAGGCTCGTGCCCGGTGACGGTTCGGCGCCGCTGACGCTGGCCCCGAGCACGGTCACGTGGCTGCCCCGCTCCTCGCGCCGCTCCCTGACGGCGGGCCCGGACGGGCTCGCCTACCTCACGGTGCACCGCCGCCGCCCCGGCCTGACGCTCAAGCCGACGGTGTACGCGCGGGAGGGCGGCGAGGCACCCTGCGCGCTGGACCGGGTGTGCCCGGAGTGCGGGCGGATGTCCCCGGAGTCGGCGCCGGTGTTCTGCAGTGCGTGCGGGGAGCGGTTCCCGGGGCGGTGAGGCCGCGTCAGTGCTTCGGGCGGCGCCTGCGACCCATCAGGAAGATCCCGGCCGTGGCCAGGGCGAAGGCTCCGGCCACCGCGTAGAGGGTGGAGGCCGTGCCGGTGTCGGCGAGCCAGCCGCCGTGCGGGGGACGGTGGTGGTGGTTGCCGTGGTTGCCGTGGTCGCCGTGGCCGGGCGGCACGGGGCGGCTGTGCGTCGGGTGCGGGCCGGGGGTGGATTCGGTGGGGGACGGGGCGGGCGTCGAGCCCGTGGGCGTGGGCGTGGGGCTTTCCGTGGAGCCGGTCGGGCTCGGGGTCGGCGTGGGGCTTTCCGTGGAGCCGGTCGGGCTCGGGGTCGGCGTGGGGCTTTCCGTGGAGCCCGTCGGGCTCGGGGTGGGGGACGGTGACGGTTCCTCGCCGTCGCAGTCGATGTCGGCGGCGAACGGGAACTGGTGGATCTCGCCCGCGTCCACCGAGTTCCCGTCGGCGTCGAGCGGCCCGGCCGTGAGCTCCCGTACGACGATCGTGCCCTCGATGTTGGACGCGTCGAGGTCCGTGAGGTGGGCGCGGGGCGCGTAGATCGTGCCCTCCAGCGAGTCGCCCTCCGTGATGGTGATGTCGGTGGCGTCGGGGAAGTTCCACAGCATGTACGGGGCCTGGTCGCCGGAGACGCCCGCGAGGTTCGGGATGTGCCACTCGTAGACGCTGTCCGTGCCGGTCGTGTCGACGTCGACGACGAACGGGGTCGTCGCGTTCGGCTGGTTGTCGAAGGTGAGCTCGGACAGGTTGTTCAGCTGCTCGCCGGTCAGCCGGAGTACGTTCGTCTCGCCCTCGGTGAGGGTGATGTGGGCGCTCGTCCCGGCGGGGAAGCCCGTCTGGTCCGGCAGCGGCTCCCCCTCGGCGTCGCGCAGGACGACGTTGGTGGCGCAGGTGTCGATGGCGTCCGAGCGGTCGCGGAAGGACGCGAAGAGGGCGTCGAGGTCCGGCAGGCCCGTGGTGTCGGTGACGGACTCGGCGGGCTGGCGAACCGTTTCCTGTACGCGGGGCGTCGAGTCGTAGCCGGACCCCGCCGCGACGATGCGGGTGTTGACCTGGGCGCCGTTGGAGTCCTCGTCCAGGACCGACGAGCCGGTCGGGTCGCCGACCTTCACGTAGCCGTCGCTGAGGACCTGGAGCACGCCCTGCGGCGAGCTGGCCGCATGATCGATTCTGCCGCCGACGAGCAGGGCGGTCGGGCGGTCGTCGCCGGGCGCGGTGAAGGTGCCGGGGGTGTGCAGCGCGACGTTGTACCCCGGCCCGTAGGTGAGGTTCCCGCCGATGGCCACCGACCCCTCGGTCTCCGTGCTGCCGAGGACGGCGTCGTCCTGGACGAGCACCCCGAAGCCGTTGTCCCCGGCCAGCGGGTTGCCGGAGTAGTCGGCCGAGGCGGGGGCGGTGGCGGCGGTGGCGGCGGCCAGGCACAGGAGGCAGGCCGTCGCGGCGAAGGCAGCGGTGCGTTTCATGCCCGGGAACGTAAGCCCGTGCGCCCGGCGCTCCCGGGCGGCGGGGCCGTGGTCCACCCGCACGTACGCGCCCGCGTCCCCCCACTGGCGGTTACGGGCACCGGCACTTGAGCAGTCGCTCAAATTCGCCTACTCTCTGCACCGTTGCGATTTGAGCGACTGCTCAATCGACCCGAGGGGGGTGGGGATCGTGGGTGGCGGCCTGTACATCGAGGCCCGGATCGGGGCTGACCCGGACCTCGTCTGGGAACGCACGCAGGACCCGGCCCGGCATCAGCGCTGGGATCTCCGGTTCACGCGGATCGCGTATCTGCCCGGCCCGGAGGGGGAGCCGCAGCGCTTCACGTACGGCGTACGGGTGCTGCCCGGGTTCCTCGTCTCCGGCACCGGGATCTCCGCCGGGGAGCGCCACCGCCCGGACGGCACGCGGACGTCGGCCCTCCGGTTCGCCTGCGCGCATCCGCTGTCGTTCCTGACGGAGGGGCGGGGCTACTGGCGTTACGTGCCCTGCGCGGAGGGCGGGCTCCGCTTCCTCACGGGCTACGACTACGCGCCGCGCTGGGGCGGGCTCGTGGACCGCCTGCTCTTCCGGCCGCTGATGGGCTGGGCGACCGCCTGGTCGTTCGACCGGCTGCGGCTCTGGTGCGAGCGCGGCATCACCCCGGAGCGGGCGCTGTGGCGGGCCCTGGGGGAGGTGGCGGCCCGGCTGCTCGTCGTGGCCGCCGCGGCCTGGGCCGCACCGCTCGCCGCCGTGCCGGTGCTCGTCGCCGCCGTCCTGGTGCCGCCGCTGCCCGGCACCCCGGCGGCCCGCCGCTGCCTGCGCCGCCCGCCGGGGCGGGGGCCCGCCACCACCGCGCCAGCCGCCCTGCTCGACCGCTTGGAGCGCCCGTGAACTCGATCTTCCGGCAGGCCCTGGGGGCCGACTTCGACCGCCTCCACCCCCGTATCCGGCGCCGCTTCTCCGTCGGCCTGGACAGCGGCGAGTCCTGTACGGGACGCGGGGTGATGGACCGCGTCTGGCACGGCGGCCCGTGGCTGCGGCCGTTCCTCGCGCTGGGCGGCACGCGCAACATCCTGCTCCCGCGCACCGGCCGCGACATTCCCTTCACCATCGAGAACGTGCCCTTCACGGACTCCTTCGGCCGTGAGACGGTCACCTTCGTGCGGACGTTCGCCTTCCCGGACGGGCCCCGGCGCTTCGACGCGACGATGGTCCACAGCCCGGAGCGCGGTTGCGTGGTCGACTACCTGGGGACGCACCAGCACCTCGCCACCGATCTGCACCTCTCGGTGGACGACGCGGGCGCCCTCGTCATCCGCTCCGGCGAACACCGCTTCCGGGAGGGCCCGGTGGACGTCCGGGTGCCGCATCTGATCGGGGGCGACGCGGTCGTCCGCGAGTCGTACGACGAGGCGGCGGACCGCTTCCGCATCCAGGTCCGCGTCACCAACCGCCGCTTCGGCCCCCTCTTCGGCTACGAGGGCTCGTTCACGGCGGAGTACGCACGGGCGCGCGGGATACGGCAGGATCTGCGTCCGGTACGCGAGGAGGTACGGGCATGAGCGGGGAATCCCGGAGCAGGGCCGGGCGGTCGTCGTCCGCCGAGGACACCCGTACCAAGCTCCTCACCGGGGCCCTCGCCACGCTCACCGAGCAGGGCATCGCGAAGACCTCCGCGCGCAGCATCGCCGCGACCGCCGGGGTCAATCAGGCGCTGGTCTTCTACCACTTCGGCACCGTCGACGACCTGCTCGCCGCCGCCTGCCGGTACGGCGCCGAACAGCGCCTCGCGACCTACCGGCAACGCCTGGACGCGGTCCGCTCGCTGGGCGAACTCCTCGCCGTGGCCCGCGAGCTGAACGCCTCCGAGCGCGCGGGCGGCCATGTCGCCGTGCTGGGCCAGCTGCTCGCCGGGGGCCAGACGCAACCGCGCCTCGCGGCGGCCACGGCGGCGGGCCTCACCCTCTGGACCGACGAGATCGAGCGGGTCCTCGCGCGCGTCCTCGCGGGCACACCGCTCGCCGAGTTCGTGGACGTGACGGGCCTGGCGAAGGCGGCCTCGGCGGCGTTCGTGGGCCTCGAACTGTACGAGGGCGTCGACCCGTCGGGCGCCGAACGGGCCCTGGCGTCCCTGGACCAGCTCGCCGCGCTGGCCGCCGCGCTGGAGGGCCTGGGGCCGGTGGCGCAGCGAGCGGTACGGTCCCGGTTGCGCAGGTCGGGGAACCGGGGGCGGGCGTGAGCGCGCGGTGGCGGGCCGCCGTGAAGTGGCGCGTACGGGAACGGGGCGACGGGCAGGCCCCCGGCGCCGCTCCCGGCCCCTGGCGGCACGGGAAGGCCCTCGCCGTCCTCGCCGCCCTGGCCGCGCTCCTCCTCGTCGCCCCCGGGCTCGTCCCCAACACCCCCGGCCGCCTCGGCAGCCTGCTGGAATCGTTCCTGCCCTGGCTCGGGCTCGCTGTCGTCCCCCTGCTGACCCTCGCCGTGCTGCGCCGGTCGGCGCTCGCGCTGGTGGCCGTGGTCCTGCCGGTGGCGGCGTGGGCGTACGCGTGCGGCGGGCTGCTGCTCCCGGCGGCGGACCCGGGCCCGCGCGACCTGGTCGTGGTGCAGCACAACGTCAGCGACGTGAACGAGGACCCGGCGGGCACCGCCCGCACGCTGGCGGCCCAGGGCGCCGACCTGATCGCGCTGGAGGAACTGGTCCCGGAGGCGTTGCCCGCGTACGAGAACGGCCTCGCGGCGCGCTACCCGTTCCACGAGGTCCGGGGCACGGTCGGGATCTGGTCGGTCCACCCCCTCGGCGGCACCCGGGCGGTCGACATCAAGCCGGAGTCCATCGCGGGGCCGTGGAGCCGGGGCCTGCGCACGGTCGCCCGCACCCCGCACGGCGAGGTCGCGGTGTACGTGGCGCACCTGCCGTCCTTCCGGCTCGGCGCGGGCGGCCTGGGCACCGCACGCCGCGACGAGAGCGCCCGGCTGCTGGGCCGGGCGCTGGACGCGGAGACCACGGGCCCGGTGATCGTGCTCGGCGACCTCAACGCCACGGTGGACGACCGGGGGATCGCCCCCCTGACGTCCCGGCTCGACGTGTCGCGGCGCGGGTTCGCGTTCAGCTTCCCGGCGTCCTTCCCGGTGGCGAGGATCGACCAGGTGATGGCGAGGGAGGCGACGGTGGGCCGGGTCCGCACGCTTCCGGCGACGGGCAGCGACCACCTGCCGGTGACGGCGCGGGTCACGCTGGACTGAGGGCGCCCCCGAAATCGGGATGCCCTTCCCGCACGCCGTCCCTAGGATGCGCGGGCGGCACGCCAACGGATCGGAGACGTACGGCACATGGCGCCCCACCTTCACATGACGCCCCACCTTTCGGCGATCGGCTTCCACGCGACCGACCCGGCGGACCTGGCCCGCTTCTGGGCCGGGCTGCTGCGCTGGGAGCGGTCCGGTGACGGCACGCTCGTCGTTCCCCCGGACGGCACGGGCTACGCGCTCCGCTTCACCGGGAGCCAGGTGCCCAAGACCCGGCAGAACCAGGCGCACTTCGACCTGACGAGCGCGACGCCGGAGGCCCAGCGGGAGACCGTCGCCCGGGCGCTGGAGCTCGGCGCCCGGCACATCGACATCGGCCAGACCCCGGAGGACGGCCACATCGTCCTCGCCGACCCGGACGGCAACGAGTTCTGCGTGATCGAGGCCGGCAACACGTTTCTCGCGGACACCGGGGCGATCGGGGCGGTCGCCTGTGACGGCTCCCAGGCGGTGGGCTACTTCTGGAGTGAGGCCCTGGGCTGGCCGCTGGTCTGGGACCAGGACGAGGAGACCGCGATCCAGTCCCCGGAGGGCGGTACGAAGCTCACCTGGGGCGGCCCGCCGGTGCGCGAGAAGCCGGACGTGAACCGCCTGTACTTCGAGCTGACGCTCCCGCCGGACGCGGACGGGGAGGCGGAGACCGCCCGCCTCGTCGACCTGGGCGCGCGGCGCGGACCGGACGGGGTCTTCCTGGACCCGGACGGCAACGAGTTCCGCGTACTGCGTGCGCCGACTCCGCAGTAACGCGGTTGTAACGGGCCTTCCCTAGCTTCCGATCGCCAGCCGGTTCGCGGCAACCCCCATACGGACCGGCGAAGTTCGGAGAGCGCGGTCACCCCCCGCGCCCAACTGCGAAGGAATACCCTCATGTTGCGACACAACGTCATGCGCGGAGTCCTGGTCGGCGCCACCCTGGCGGGCCTCACCGCCTTCGGCTCGGGCGCGGCGACGGCGGCGTCGGCCGACGCCACGCCCTGCCACGTCGGCGGCTACGTCTGCATGACCACGAACGACATCTACGAGCCGACGGTCTACGTCGCGGACGGCGACGACTACACGTTCCTGCGGCCCACCGAGGTCACCACGATCTCGAACGACACGTCGGTCACGTACTGCGTCGGCGCCGAGTACAACTTCTCGATCAGGCCGGGCCAGTCCATCCAGGTCACGCACACGATCGAGTCCCTGGAGGCGTCGCCCACCGGAGGCTGCATCTCCTGACCCCGGCCCCGGGCCTCTCCGCGCTCCCGGAGCGCGGAGAGACCGCCGGAGGTTCAGCTCCCCGGGAGCCCCAGCCTTCCGGCCCGCAGCCCGGCCTGGAAGCGGGACGCGGCCTGGAGCGTGACCATCAGTTCGGCCACCCGGCGGCGGTACGTGCGCAGGGAGAGGCCGAGGTGGCGGGCGGCCGAGTCGTCGGTGCGGCCCGTGCTCAGCGCTTCCAGGATGCGGCGGGCGTCCGGGGTCAGCTGCGGGGTGTCCGTGGCGAGGTACGTGTCGTAGTCCGCCGACCGGTCCCACATCGCGTCGAACAGCGAATGCACCCCGTCGATCATGGTCTTCGCGGTCGTCACGGAGTACTCGCGACCGGTGGGCGCCTCGCGGCCCGCGAGGATCATGACCCGGCGGTCGATGATGATCGTCTCGTGCGGGAGCTCCGCGTCCGTGATGCGCACCTGGGCGCCGCGGTCCAGCACGAGGCGCAGGTGGTCGCGGGTCGCCTCGTCCGCCAGGGCGGCCGGGGTGAGCAGCTTCCGGGTCGTGAAGCCGGGGCCCGGGGTCGTCCAGGTCTGCGGCCGGGGCCAGGTCGTCAGCGTACGGGCGGCGCACAGGAACTCGGTGCGGGCGGATTCCAGCAGGTGTCCGGCGCGTGCCAGCAGCTCCGCGTCGCCGTGGACCGAGAAGATCTGTTCGTTCCGCATACCGCCAGTCTGGCAGTAACCTGCCACGCGCTGGGCCGCCCCGGGGTCCCCGGAGAGCATGAATCCATGACGACCACCACTTTCGCCCTCGGCGGCGACCTCCCCGTCAACCGTCTCGGCTTCGGCGCGATGCGCCTGCCCATGGGCACGTTCGACGGCCCGGCCCGCTCCCCGGAGAACGGCATCGCGGTGCTCCGCCGGGCCGTCGAGCTGGGCGTGAACCACATCGACACCGCCGCGTTCTACGCCCGGGGCGACGTCCGCGCCAACGACCTCATCCGGGAGGCGCTGGCCCCCTACCCCGACGACCTGGTCATCGTGACGAAGGTCGGCCCGCTGCCCGGACCGGACGGCGTGCCCAGCGGCCAGGCCACGCCCGACCAGCTGCGCGCCCTGGTCGAGGCGGACCTGACCGCCCTCGGCGTCGACCGGCTCGACGTCGTCAACCTCCGGGTGGGCGGCATGAACGGCCCCGGCGGCGAGTCCGTGGCCGAACGCTTCGCCGCCCTGGCCGCCCTCCGCGAGGAGGGCCTGATCCGCCACCTCGGCGTCAGCAACATCGACGCCACCCAGCTCGCGGAGGCCCGCGCCATCGCCCCCGTGGTCTGCGTCCAGAACCCGTACGCGGACGACCTGGCCCTCCTCGCGGAGTGCGAGGCCGCCGGCATCGCGTACGTCCCGTTCTTCCTCCTCGGCGGCGGCCGCGAGCCCCTGGACACGACCCGCCTGGAAAAGGTCGCGACCCGCCTGGGCGCCACGACCGCCCAGGTCCAGCTGGCCCTGCTCCTGGCCGCGTCCCCGGCCATGCTGGCCATCCCCGGCACCGGGAACCTCGCCCACCTGGAGGAGAACATGGCGGCCCGCGACCTGGTCCTGAGCGAGGAGGACGTGGCGGAACTGCGGGGCTGACGCCTGGGGCCCGGGCCGTCCGGCCCCCCTACGTGGTCGGGGCGGGCTCGAAGTAGCCGGGTGTGCGGAACAGGCCCGCGAAGGTGCCGGGGCCGTGGCGGTCGTCGAGCCAGGTGCCGAGCCCCGTCGTGTCGCCGCTGATGATGGCGGCGAGCAGGTGTCCGTGGCACTCGTGCTCCTCGCCGGGGGCGAACTCCCGCAGGAAGTGGGCGTACCGGCGGTTCACGCCCGCTTCGTAGCTCCGGAGCGCGGCGGCGTATCGCGTTCGCTCGGCACTGTCCGGGAAGGGCACCGCTCGCAGGCGGTCGTCCTCGGTGAGCGTTCCCGTCACGTCCCGGAAGGCGAGCGCGCCGAGGACGTCCGGGGGCGCGGTGACAGCGGAGCGTTCGGCGGCCCGCCGGGCTATGGAGCGTGCTTCCCTGTCGCATGCTCCTTCCATGACGATCCCGAGATTGCGGGTGTGGTGACTCCCCTGCTCATCGGTGACCGAGTACGACTGACCCGTCACGCGGCGGTAGTTGATCCCGTACTGGGTGCGGACGGGCACCCCGGCCGCCTCCACGTACCGGCGACGCGAGCCGTAGTGGAGGCAGTCATGGGCGTACGCACGCAGCAGGTCGCCCTTCGGCGGCCCACCGGCCGAGGATGTCGGAGAGCGGGTGGAACACGTGGTCGGGGTGTTTCGCCCTGAGCACGGACGTGTCGGCACGCATGGCGGCGAGGGATGCCAGGGCCCCCGCTCCCGCGACGGACTCGTTCGGGGCGAGCGCCGTCAACGCGGGGGAGCCGACTTGATGAGTTGGACGTGGGACTCCTGCAACCCTTCCGGGAGCGTGTCCGGGCTGAACCACTGCGCCTCCAGGATCTCGAAGCTGTCGATCTTGAGCGTTCCGCCGACGTGCAGGGCCTCGTACGCGATCTCCACGCGGAGCTTGTAGCCGCTGGTGACCTGGACGAGCCGCCCGGGCACCACGACGAGGCCGGTCTCCTCCCGGACTTCGCGCACCACCGTCATCGGGAACTCCTCGCCCTTGACGGCGTATCCGGTCGGAAGGCCCCAGGGGCGGTCGGTCGGCCACATGCGGTGCTTCAGGAGCAGGACTTCCCCCGCCTCGTTGCGCACAACACCCGTGACGCCGACCATGAACTTGGCGTGGGCGAACCACAGGACACGCCATTGCAGCGGGCCGCGCATCAGTTTCCACACGCGGGCGACGATCCGTTTCATGGGCCACAACGCTAGAGCGTCCGCAGCCCCGTCACCGAGCAGGTTCTACGGAGTTGCACACCAGTCTCAGCCCAGAGCCGCGAGGGCATCCGCCACGAGCGAGCGGGCGCCGGCCCCGTGGACGGCCAGACCGCACAGGGCCGTCCAAGCCTTGACGTACATGCCGACCTCACTCGGCGCGGTCAGGGTGACCTGAGCCGTCAGCAGTTCCACATGTACGCGCTGATCATCGAAGACGTCGAAGGTTTCAAGAGTCCACATGTTCCGGCTTCGTGCGGAGAACGGGATGACGCCCACGGAGACGGCGGGCAGAGACATGACCGACAGCAGGTGGCCCAGCTGGCCCGCCATCGCTTCGACATCGCCCACCTGGTACCGCAGGACCGCCTCCTCGATGAGCAGCGCGAAGCGATGGCTTCCCTGGTGCAGCACACGGGCGCGAGCCATGCGCGCGTCCACGGCCGCCTCCGTGTCGTCCGGGGTGCCGTGGAACCGGCTCACGGACGACAGCAGCGCCGCGGCGTACGCGGGTGTCTGGAAGAGGCCGGGCACGACGTGCGACGCGTAGCCCCGGTGCAGCCTGGTGCGCTCGTACAGCGGCATGCGCGCCTCTTGCAGGCGACGCAGCCCAGTGCGCTGCAGCCGCTTCCATTCCATGTACATGGAGTCGGCCGTGCGGGAGGCCGCCACGATGTCGTCCGCCTCGGCGTCCGCGCCGCAGGCCGCACACCACGCGCGGATGTCGGCGTCGGACGGCGGCGTGCGGGCGCTCTCGATCCGCGACGTCTTGGACTTGTGCCAGCCACAGCGTGCGGCCAGCTCATGGCCCTTCAGGCCGGAGTCCAGCCGCACTTCACGGAGCCGGCCCGCGACAGCCTTGCGGGCGCCTTCGACACTGGATGACTGGTACTGGGGCATGAGCGGGCGAGGCTAGACCGTGAACAGCTCGTGCGGGGTCGCGCGCCGCCAGATGGTCTCGAACGACTCGCTGCACTTCGCGATCACCGACGCGTCGTGGCACATCTCGTTGCGGACCAGCGCCCCGTCCCCGGTGAAGTGCCCGAATCGGATCGCCCGGTCATCGAAGATCCACAGGTCGGCGCCCGGTACGAGCAGGGTGGCGGCCTCGGTGCGCGGCAGCCAGCGCACCTGTTCGCCGGCCTCCTGGTTCAGGTGCGTCGCCTCGTACTCGAAGCGGATGTACTCGCTGACCGGTACAGAGACCACGCGGACGCGGCGCATCTCGACGCCACGGGCCACGGCCTCGCGCACGAGGCCGGTCCACGCCCGGAAGTCCTCCTCGAAGGCGGGCGTGATCCCGCCCTCCCGCTTCCATTCGGCGAACCGTCCCCCGTCGTCGTATCCCTCGTACGAGTCCCGGAGCTCCAGATGCACGGCCGAACGGCGGCACTCCCCGATCAGTTCACTGAACGGCGGAACGCTGCTCGGCCTCATCGCACGCCTTCCTGATCAGCGGCACCATGCGCGCTGGGATACGGATCACCGCTTCGGAGTCGGGAATGTGCCCGACCGCCAGACATTCCGCTTCGGTCCCCTCGTCGGCCTTCCAGCCCTGCACCACCAGATCGGCCGACACACCGTCCACCCACACCGTCGGGCAGTTGTCGCCGTTGGTGTTCGGGTCCTTGCCGAAGAGCAGTAAAGCCATGACGTCGACCCCCGGATACTCGGTTGCGTCTTGTTGCATGAGCGTCGTCCGTCGACTGCGCAGCGTCAAGACCGCCTGTCCTCGGGCGGCTGGATTCATCCGCGAGCGCCACGACCGCCCGGGTCCAGCTGGTCCTGCCCCTGGCGCCGGAGCCGCCCGCCATCAGGGCCGGGCGGCTCCGGGGACAGGGCTACTCCTTGATGCTCATCCAGCTGGAGCAGCGGACCGGAGTCGTGTCACCCGGCCCGTCCACGGTGCACACCTGGGCCCGGTAGCTGTCGAAGGAGCGGATGTTTCCGTCGGTCTTCCTGACGTAGGTGCCGACGCCCTTGCCGTTGTAGAAGGTGGCCCAGTCCTGCCACGTCCCGTTGCCGGTGACCTCGATGTAGGCCCGCACTCCGTGGCCGTCGGCGTAGTGGTCCCAGAGCACGAAGTCGTCGCCGTCGTCGATGAACCGCAGCGCGGCGACGTTGTAGTCACCGACCTTGAGGTAGACGGACTGGTCGGTGGCGAACGCCGGACTGCTGGTCAGCCCCACCACGAGGGCGGGAACAGCCAGCACCGCCGCCGCTCTGCCGAGCCACTTCTTGGACATGAGAACCCCCGGATCGAAACGATGATGAATACGGCGGGACTGCCCGCCGGCCTGCACGCGGAACTTCACGAGGTCGACTACTCGTGAATGGTCATCCAGGGCGAGCACGAGACCGGAGTCGTGTCTCCCGGCCCGTCCACGGTGCACACCTGGGCCCGGTAGTCGTTGATGGTCAGGAGGTTCCCGTCGGTCTTCTTGACGTAGGTACCGACGCCCTTGCCGTTGTACCAGGACCCTCCGGACCAGTCGTACCACTTGTCCGTGGCACGGACCTGGATGTAGGCCCGCACTCCGTGGCCGTCGGCGTAGTGGTCCCAGAGCACGAAGTCGTCGCCGTCGTCGATGAACCGCAGCGCGGCGACGATGTTGTCGCCCTTCCAGAGGTACACGGACTGGTCGGTGGCGAATGCCGGGCTGGTGCCCAATCCGACCACGAGGGCGGGAACAGCCACCATCGTCGCCGCTCTGCCGAACCATTTCTTGGACATGAGGTACCCCCGAATTGAGTGAGTGACTGAATACGCCCTGCGACGCGGTCGGCGCGGGCGTGGATAGAGACGGATCGAGTCCGACGGCATGCTTCACACCCGAAAATTCCGAGCCCTCCGGTATTCGGGTGCCGGTGGTGTCAGGCGAAGCTGTGGGACCACGAGGATGAAGCCCGGACAAAGCTCCCGTTGTTGTACAGCGCGGCACGGAACTGGATTTCGTGGCCTTCGGTGAAGTTCTTGTTGCAGCCGCCCGAAGTCCCCGCGCCGAGCTTGCTGACGCAGGCTCCGGTTCGCGATCCGTCGACGTCACGCCACTCGACGACCGCGGCGTAGCCATCCGCCTTCGTGTCGTGCACCTTGAACCAGTCGCCCAGGCCCGTGAAGGAGACGGCGGCCCCGGTGATGTCCTGGTACTCCCAGTGCTGGTCGACGTCCGCGGGGTACGAGCTGGACGCGTAGTCCGTCTCCGAGCCGTAGTAGGCCGCGGAGGCGATGGAGGGGGTCAGCAGCATCAAGGCCGATGCGGCACCCGCGGTGAGTAGTGCCTTTCCGGAACGGCGCACGTGGGAACCTCCAGGGGATTGTGTGCAGAGGGGTGGGGAACGGCGGCCGGCTGTGACGGGGGAGAGGTGCAACACCGCTTGCGCAACCGGTAGTTGCTGTCTTGCCGGCCGCCGTGTGGGAGACATCAAGCACCACCGTTCGAGGACGTGTCAATACTCTTTGCTGGAACCATTTGCGAATGCGGTCTTGAAGCTCAGATGATGCTCAAGTCCCGTCGCTCCCAGTCGAGTTGCTGGCAGTGTGCGCGACTGAGGAGCGCCCGGCGTTCGGCATGGGCGGTTCTTCCCGGACTGCGAGAAAACCACCGACAGGGATCTGAGAGGGAATGAAATGACTGCGATGTCACGCCGGTTTGCGGCGGTCGGTCTGTCCGTTCTGTTCGCGGGGGCGGGATTCGTCACCGCACCCGCCGCCACGGCAGCCGTGGAGAGCGCCGACACCTGCACCCACCCGAGCTGGTCCAACAAGGACGCGGGGGTCGACCAGGTCCGCTACGACCTGCTGAACGGGGCGCCGATCAGGACGGGCCCGAACGAGGGCTGCGGCGTGGTGGGCAGGGCCGACTGGAACTACGACGTCTACCTGCACTGCTACACGATCAACAGCTCCGCGAACATCTGGGACCACGTCCGCGCCTACAACCGCTTCACCGGCGACGAGATCAGCGGCTGGATCTACGAGGGCAACCTCGACGGAATCGGGTCCACGAAGAAGTGCTGATCCGACCCGGCCGCCCGGCGGGCCCGTCCGCCGGCCTGCGGCCGGGCCCCCGGCCCTACAGCCAGCCCTCCGCCTCCGCCATCAGCGCCTCCACCTCATCGACCAGGCGCGCCGTGTGGAAGCCGTCCGCCGCCGCGTGGTGCACCTGCACCGCCAGCGGGAGGAGGACGCGGTCGTCGCGCGACAGGTACCGGCCCAGCGTGAAGATCGGGGCCAAGTGGTCGTAGCCGTCCCGGATGTTCAGGTTGAAGCCCGTGAACTCGCGCCACGGGAGGCTCGACACGTCGAAGGCGTTCGCCGGGGGCGGGCCCTGGGGGAAGAACTCCGTCGCCCCCGCGTGCTCCGCCAGCAGCGGTGCCGCCGCCTCGTGGAACGCCCCGAAGTCCGCGTCATAGGCCGCCCACACGCACGCGAACGTCTCACGCTCCGCGTTGAACACCGTGAACGCCGGGTGCACCACCGGCCACACCGCCGGGTCCCCGGACTCCGTCAGGCACAGCCGGAACTCCTCGTGCCGGTTCACCACCGTCGCCAGCGCCCACACCTGCGCCACGTACGACTTGCGCGGCGAACGCCGCAGCGCGGCCGTGAACGCGGTGACGTCCACCTCCACCGTCATCGAGTACGTGCACGGCACCCGCCGCCGGTAGTGTGCGAAGTGCTCCCGGCGCGGCCAGGTGTCCAGATCGATCGGGTTCGGCACGTCCATCCGGGCATCATCGCAGCCACCCCCGCCCCCGCCCCACCCGTTTTCGCGGGGCGCGCTTGCGTTGGAGTGCACTCCAACTCCTACCGTCATCCGCATGAGCACCGAACAGCAGAACGACCGGTACGAGCGTGGTTACGCGGCCCTCAGCGAGGTCGCGAACGGAGCCCAGGACGCCGTCATCGACGGCCTCGCCGACATCGCCCCGCACATGGGCCGCTACATCGTGGAGTTCGGCTTCGGCGACATCTACACCCGCCCCGGACTCACCCGCCGCCAGCGCCAGTTGAGCACCGTCGCCGCCCTCGCCGCGATGGGCAACGCCGCGCCCCAGCTCCGCTTCCACATCGGCGGCGCGCTCAACGTCGGCTGCACGCGTGAGGAGATCGTCGAGGTCCTGATCCACGTCACGGTGTACGCCGGTTTCCCGGCCGCCCTCAACGGCCTCACCGCCGCCCGCGAGGTCTTCGAGTCCCGTCCGGACGAGCCTCCGTTCGTACCCGCCGACTCCTCCGCCGACCAGGGCGGCGACCGCCTCGAACGTGGTCGGCAGGCCCTCGCCGACATCGACGGGCACGCCGGGCAGCAGGTCATCGACTCCCTCAAGGACATCGCGCCCGACCTCGCCCGCTACGTGCTGGAGTTCTCCTTCGGAGACGTGTACTCCCGCACGGGCCTCGACCTCCCGACCCGCGAACTCGTCACCGTCGCCCTGTGCACCGCCCTCGGCACGGTCGGCCCGCAGCTCCGCGTACACCTCCACGGCCTCCTCAACGTGGGCGGCACGCGGGAGGAGGCCGTGGAGGTCATCACGCAGATGGCCGGTTACGCCGGTTTCCCGGCCGCGCTGAACGGGCTCACGGCTGCGCGCGAGGTGTTCGCGGCGCGGGACGGCGCATAGCCCTGCGGGGGCAGCAGCGGCGGGCCTACGTGGCGAGCGGAACAGGCTCGTCCAGCCGCGTCAGCTTCCGCGGATTCCGCACCAGGTAGACCCGGCTGATCCGGCCCTCCTCCACCACGAGGCTCACCGCAGTGGCGAGCTCGCCGTCGATCTCGATGCGGCCCGCGGGGGCCCCGTTGAGCCACACGGCGGTCGCTGTCACCCCGGCCGCCCGCGCGAGGACCTGCGCCACGAGGTCGACCCCGTGGACCGGGGCCAGCGCGGCGGGCGCGAGTCCGCCACCGTCGGCGATCAGGACCACGTCCGGCGCCATGATCTCGACCAGTGCCTCCAGCTCCCCGGTGCGCAGGGCGAGCAGGAACCGTTCCACCACGGCCTGCTGCTCCGACCGGCTCACCCGTACGCGCGGCCGCCGGGCCGCCACATGCTCGCGTGCCCGCCGCGCGGTCTGCCGGACGGCCGCCGCCGACTTCCCGAGGGCCCCGGCGATCTCGTCGTACGGCAGCTCGAACACCTCGCGCAGCACGAACACCGCCCGCTCGGTCGGCCCGAGCGTTTCGAGGACGGTCAGCATCGCGATCGAGATGTTCTCCGCGAGCTCCACGTCCTCGGCGACGTCGGGCGTGGTCAGCAACGGGTCCGGCAGCCACTCGCCCACGTAGTCCTCGCGACTGCGCGCCAGCGTCCGCAGCCGGTTGAGCGACTGCCGCGTCACTGTCCTGACGAGGTACGCCCGCGGGTCGCTCACCCGCGCCCGGTCCACCCCGGCCCACCGCAGCCAGGACTCCTGAAGCACGTCCTCCGCGTCGGCCGCCGAGCCGAGCATTTCGTAGGCGACCGTGAAGAGCAGGCTGCGATGGGTGACGAACGGGTCCTGCGTCATGCCGTCGGCGCCCCGTCGGACGTCCCGCGAGCGGCCAGCGGGACCTCGCAGGCATCGGAGTAGCCCTGCGAGGTGATCCCGTGCGCCGTGTTGCACCGGGCCGCCAGGTTCGCGAAGCCGATGAACACGGTGAGCTCGACCAGCGCGGCCGGGCCCAGCCGGTCGAGCAGACTCGCCGACAGCTCATCGGTGACGGTCGGGGGCGTGTTCGTCATGGCCTCCGCGTACTCCATGACCTCCCGCTCCAGCGGCGTGAACACCTCCGACTCCCGCCAGCGCGGGACCTGGCTCGCCTTGGCCAGGTCCAGACGCTGGTTCAGAGCGGCGAAGTAGTTGATGTCCAGGCACCAGCTGCAACCGATCTGCGCCGCGACCGCCATGTGCGCGAAGGTCTTGAGGCCCGCGTCGGCCGCGTCCCAGGTCGCCACCTGGGACGCGAACTGCTGGTTGGCCTCAGCGAGCGCGGGGTGGTTCCACAGCACCTCGTGGGGCTCCGGCACGGAGCCGAGCTGCTCGATCAGGTTCTCGCGGAGCCCGGTAGGAATCTCGGCCTTGGGAATGCGCAGCGCCATGGTGTTCTCCGTAGTCGTTCGGCTGTTTGACATGGAGACACCGCCCGGCCGCCGAATGTGACATCGGCGCGGGGCCGCGTTACGCGGCGGTGTGGCGGATGAACGTGTCCCAGGCGTCGGGGGAGACGGCGAGTGCGGGGACGGTGATGTCCTTGGAGTCGCGGATGTGAACGGTGTGGGGGCAGGTGGCGACCTCTACGCAGTTGCCGCCGCCTTCGCCGCTGTAGCTGGACTTGGACCAGGAGAGGGCGACCTCGACGCAGTTGCCGCCTTCTGGGCCGCTGTAGCTGCTCTTGAACCACTCAAGGTCAGTGCTCATAGTCCTTTACCATCTGCTTGATCAGCTCGCGCGACTCTTCCGGGCTGAGAGCCTGGGACCGCAGCATGCCATACCTGGCGAACAGCTCACCCAGCTGGGGCTGTTCGCTGACGAGGAAGTTGCGCCCCTGGACCTCCAGATATGCCAGCCAACGCCGGTCCTCGGTCTCCAGCAGTGCGAACGACCCACCCAGGCCGGCGTGTGCTTCCCGGTGGGGCGACATCACCTGGATACTTACGTGACGCAGACGACTGATGTCGAGGATGTGCTGGAGCTGGGCTCGGTGCACCTCTCGACCTCCGATGGGGCGGTTGAGCGCGCCCGGTTCCAGTACGAAGCTGATGTCCGGAAGCGGTTTGCGTGTCAGTAGCGTCTGTCGTGCCAGACGTCCGGCAACCAGCCCCTCGATGGTCTCGTCGTCCAACGGCGGGCAGGCTTGGCTGAACACAGCGCGTGCGTGATCCTCGGTCTGCAGCAGTCCGGGCACCACGTGGCACTCGTATTCGTAGCGCGCTACGGCCTTGGCTTCCTCGTCGGCGAACGGTTCGAACCAGGTCGCCACGTTGCTGAACTTCAGCTCTGCTGCGGCGACGAGCAACGCGCCTCTGGCCCCCGTCGCCGAGTCCGCCTTCGGGATGAAGTCCCCCTTCGGCGGCCTCTGGCCCCTCTCCACCATCGCGACTTGCGACTTGGAGAAGCCGATACGGAGCCCTAACGCCTCTTGCGACAGTCCCGCTCTGTCGCGGTAGTAGCGCAGCAGCGCACCGAACATGCGGGGGGTACTGCCGCCGGTATTACTGGAGTGCACAGCCCCACCTCCAAGTGCACAGCAGTGCACAGATGCCTTGTGTCCCTGGTCACAGTAGGTGCGGGCGTCGACGCTTACCGTATGGAACCGAAAAATTCACCGAACCCGGTGCCCTGCTGGATTCCCGCCAGCGGTCACGCCCTCCGTCACGCGGGCATCCACTTCGACGCGGTCCGGATCTCCGGCGTGTTCGGAGAGCAAGTTGCATACGAGATCATGCAGTTCACGGATTTTCAGGCCGGGCCGATCATCCGGTCCTGGATCGGGATGCGGAGTATGTACTTCCTGGTCGAGCCCGGCACGGCGAGCGCGTACCGCTGGCCGGCGGGTGTGGACGCGCTCGTGCGCAAGGGCTCGGACTTCGTGGGCGTGCCCGCGCTGTGCGGGCTGACGTACCCGCTGGACTGGCGTTCGGAGCCGACGACCGACGATCCGTTCGTGGATACAGCACTTCTGTTCGAGCTGGTAACCAAGGTGGTGTCGGACGGAATTTCTGCTGTACGTTGATGGCGTCGTTACGCTCCGTGTGCGACCGTGCACACGGGGCGGCCCTCGGGGGTGCTCGCAACACCGGGTCCGAGGGCCTTCACCCCTGATGGATTCACGAGGTCCACCGAAGATGCTTTGGCATGCTATCTCGCCCTCCCGCGCCTATGTGAAGGCCGCGCACGATGTCGTGCGTCATTCGAACCTGAGCAGTGACGCAAAGGTTCTGATCATGTATGTGCAGGGTTTGCCCGAGTCCCGCGCGAGCGAAGCGCTCAGCGATCACGCGAAGCGGATCGGCATCAAGGGCCGGGCGTACCAGAAGGCCAAGTCCCAGCTGAAGGAGGCCGGTTACGTCCACGAGTGGCGCTGGCAGGGCCAGGGTGGGCTGTGGATGACGGATCAGCTGTTCTCCAACGTGCCGCTCACGGACGAGGAGGCGCGGGGGCTCAGGAAGGCGAACGCGCAGGCCGCACCGGCTGATCGGTCACCGGCGGGCGGTCAGGCGGGCACTCGGCCGGTCGGGGCTTCCCAACCAGAGGTTGAAGAAGAACGTAGGGAGAACAACCCCCACCCACCCACCGAAGCGCCTGCGGCCAACGCGCCTGCGGCCAACGCGCCTGCGGCCGAAGCGGTGGAGCCGGTCGCGGCGACCGACCCGGACGTCGCCCAGGCCGAGCGCGTGCTGCTCTCGCTGCGGCACGCGAACCCGCAACTGCACCTCGGCGTACGCGAGGCGCGCAGCCTCTCCGAGACGGCGGCGGACTGGCTGCGGCGGGGCGTGAAGGCGGCGGACCTGCGGCAGGCGCTGGTGAACGGCCTCCCGGTGGAAGGCGTACGGTCGGCCTACGGCTTCGTACGCCACCGCCTCGTGCACAAGCTGCCGGAGGCACCCGCGCCCCTCGCGCCGGTGGCGACGGTCAGGCCGCACGTGACGTGCGAGGGGGACGGGCCGGAGCATGTGTTCCGGCCCAGGGCGGACGAGACGCTGTGCGGCCCGTGCGCCCGGCAGGCGGCCGAGGAGGCGCACTTCGCGAAGTACCCGTCCCGGCAGCAGCCCTGGCGGGAACGGGTCGCGACGATTCTGGAAGCGGGCGCGGCCACGCCATGAGGCGTACGTCCGTTCGTGGTGTGGCGGTCTTTGCCGTGGACGCGGCGGGGCGGGGACAGTGGTGGCTCGGGGGCCGGACGGACTGAGGAGGACCCGTGGTGGATACCGTGGTGGAGCTTTGGGACGGCGTACGAGCGGTGCGCGACCCCGCGCGGGTGCGTGCGCAACTCATGGCGGCCGGACGGACGTTGTTCGCGATCTACGGCTACGCGCACACGTCCGTCGAGGACCTGTGCGCGGAGGCGCAGGTGGAGGTCCGGGACTTCCACCGTGAGTTCGCCTCGCGCGAGGCGCTGCTCACCGACCTGTACGACGAGGTCGCGATGGCCGGGATGCAGGCCGCGCAGGCGGAGCTGGCGGCGGAGGACATGGAGACCTGCCCGACCGAGGAGCGGGTCCGCAGGCTCTTCGAGGCGTACGTCCGGGCCGTGACGCGGGACCCGCAGGCGGCCCGGGTGGCCTTCGTGGAGGTGCTGGGCGTGAGCCGGGCGATGGAGGAGCACCTCACGATGTGGCGCTCGGTGTGGGTGGAGTTCCTGACGGCGGAGTCCGAACGGGCCCGGACGCGGGGCCACGGGGTGGACGGCGACCTGGAAGTCGTCGTGAAGGTGCTGACCCGGTCCGTGGACGAACTGCTCGCGCACCACGGGCGGCGCCCTCGGCAGGTGCCGCCTTCGTGGCTGACCAGCGAGTTCACGCGGCTGTCGATGGCGATGATCGGTCCGGCGCATCCGGATGCCCCGGGAGCCTCCGGGGGCGCCACCGTTTGACAAACGGCGTTGCCGGGTCGGCAAATGGAACCATGGCAGATCCCATGGGTGACGACGACCTGGCCGCCGTCCTGACCGGCGTCGGCCCCCGCCTGCGCGCACTGCGCACCGAGCGCGGGACGACGCTGACGCAGCTGAGCGAGACGACGGGCATCTCGCTCAGCACGCTGTCCCGCCTGGAGTCGGGCGGCCGCAAACCGACGCTCGAACTGCTGCTGCCCCTGGCGAAGGCGTACGGCGTGCAGCTGGACGAGCTGGTCGGCGCGCCGGACACGGGCGACCCCCGGGTCACCTTCCGCCCCTTCAAGCGCCACGGGATGACCTTCGTCCCGCTGACCCGGCATCTCGGCGGCGTCAACGCGTACAAGCAGGTCATGCCGGGCGCGACGGGCCCGTCCGGCCCGATCGAGCAACGGGTGCACGAGGGCTACGAGTGGCTGTACGTCCTCTCGGGCCGCCTCCGGCTGGTCCTGGGGGATCACGACCTGGTCCTGACGGCGGGCGAGGCGGCCGAGTTCGACACCCATACGCCGCACTGGTGGGGGGCGGCCGGGCCGGAACCGGTGGAGTTCCTCAGCCTGTTCGGGCCGCAGGGCGAGCGGATGCACGTACGGGCGAAGCCGTCGGGGGCCGGGTGAGGGCAGGGGGCGCCGAGGTCACGTCCAGGCGACGGCGACGACGACCGCCCCGGCGGTGAGCGTGCCGACGCCGTAGAAGGCCCACGCCTGCTTGTTCCGCATGCCGATCAGCGCGACCGCCGCCACCAGGGCGTCCAGGGCGAGCTTCACCCACATCTTCGCGTCGATGACCGGCAGGTCCAGGGAGTGCCTGGTCCAGATCAGGCTCGCGCCGGTGACCAGCTGGACGACGGCGCTGACGGGCATGTAACCGGCGGTCACCGGGTCCTTGCCCCGCAGCTGGTAGAAGAGCCCGCCCATGATCGCGGCGAAGCCGAAGAGGTGGAAGACGAGAAAGACGTACCGAAGAGCTTCCATGGCGCGGTGATCCTTTCGATGGTTTCCTCATCTGCGACGAAACGGCCGCCCGACCTGTGAGGTCGGACGGCCGCAACGAGGGGAGACGTGCGTCACACGGCGGTCCTAGGCGGTCTCGTCGGTCCAGTAGTGGGTGAAGCCGACCTGCTCGCCGGAGTCGTAGAGCGTGGCCCGGTAGGTGATGGTGTAGCCCTCGTGGAAGTTCTTGTTGCAGGTCCCGTCCGACCCCCCGCCCAGCTTGTTGACGCAGGAGCCCTTCCGCCCGTTGTTGTCGTACCACTCGACGACGGCCGCGTAGCCGTCCTTCTCGGTGTCCTTCACCCGGAACCAGTCACCGTCGGACGAGAAGTACACACTGACACCCTGCATCTGCTGCGCCGGGGCCCAGTACTTCCCGGACGGCACGTAGTTGGTCGCGTAGTCCGTCTCGGAACCGTAGTACGCCGCCGACGCCGTGGCCGGGTTCATCATCGTCAGAAACGCGGCGCCGCCGACGGCGAACGCGGCCTTGCGGGATATGCGCATGAGCGACCTCCTGGTGGGGCGGGTGGGATGTGAGTGCCCCATGAAGCCAACGAGGATGACTGTGTGTCAAGGCATTTCGCGCCGGGGGTCAGGGCGCGCCCGCGTACCGGCAGCCCAGGCCCCACGCCTGGTGCATCGCGTCGGCGAAGGCCGAGGCCAGGTGGTGTTCGCCCGTGGGGTTCGGGTGGGTGCCGTCGTACGTGGCGGTGTGGATGTCGTACGCCGGGGGGTGGGAGGCCAGGAGGAGGGGGGAGGCGGGGGTGGCCAGGTCGGCCGTGGCCTTGGCCAGGAGCTCGTTGAAGCGGGCGCACTCCGCCGCGAACGGGGCGTCCGTCTCCGCGCGTATGTTCGGGATCACCGGGAGCAGGACCACGCGGATGTGCGGGTTCGCCCCGCGGGCCGCCGTCAGGAACGCGGCGGCGTTCTCCGCCGTCCGGGCACTGTCCGTGTAGAAGCCGAGGTCTATCAGGCCGAGGGAGACCAGCAGGACGTCCGGGCGGTGCGCGGTCACCGCGTCCGCGATCAGCGGGGCCATGTGGAGCCAGCCCTCGCCCCAGCCCGCGAGGTGGCGGCGGGCGGGCGGCGGGAAGTCGTCGGCGGCGTACGCGGAGGACGAGGCGGCGTCCGTATCCGCGTCGTAGAGGCCCGTGCGCGGGCCCACCAGCTCGTGCGGGCCGTCCGGTGCGGTCTCCAGGTGCTGCCACATGCGGTAGCGCCACGTGAAGTCGCCGGCGCGCCCGATGGTCATGGAATCGCCGACACACATGAAACGCATGGCGTCATCATGGCCGATCCGGGCTACGCGCCGGTAGGTGACGATGGACACTTGTGCCATGCGTTCGTACCGACTGACCTCCGCCCTCGGCGCCGCCGTGCTCCTCGCCCTCGCCGCGGCCCCCGCGCTCGCCGATGACGGGGCCGACCGGAGCTTCACCATCGAGGACCCCCGGATCACCGAATCCAGTGGACTCGCCGCGAGCCGCCTCCACCCGGGGATCTACTGGACGCACAACGACAGCGACGACGGCCCGTACGTCTTCGCGGTCGATTCGCGGACCGGGAAGACCGTCGCGACGATCACCATGAAGGGCGTCGGCGCTCCCCGCGACGTCGAGGCCATCTCGATCGGCCCGGACGGGAACGTCTACGTCGGCGACATCGGCGACAACCTCAACGGCAGCTGGGACCACGTCTGGATCTACCGCTTCCCGGAGCCGAAGACCCTGAAGGACGCCACCGTCCGGGCCACGCAGTTCGACGTGAAGTACGCGGACGGGCCGCGCAACGCGGAGGCGCTGATGGTCCATCCGAAGACCGGGCGCGTCTACATCGCGTCGAAGAACGAGGACGGCGGCGGCCTGTACGAGGGGCCCGCGAAGCTCAGCACCGGCGGCGACAACGTCTTCCGGCGGGTCGGGGAGGTCCCGTGGGTGACGGACGGGGCCTTCTCGCCGGACGGCAAGGAGCTCGTCCTGCGCTCCTACTTCAGCGCCCGCGGCTACACCTTCGCGAACGGCCGCCTCGGCAAGGACTACGACGTCGAGTCGCCGCTGCTCCCGCAGTCCGAGTCCGTCACGTACACGGCGGACGGCTCCGCCCTGATGTACGGCTCCGAGGGCGAGCGGAGCAGTGTCGTGCGGGTGGACCTGAAGAAGACCGGGGACGGGGGCGGCGGCGGGGCCGCGCACCGGGCCGGGGGGATCGAGGACACCGCCGACGACGACGGGGACGGCGTGCCGGTGAAGGGCACGACGCTGACCGGCGTCGCCGTGCTCGCCGGGATCGGCCTGCTGCTCCTCCTGGGGCGGCGGCGCCGCAAGGGCTGAGCGCGCCCGATCCCCTGACGCCGGAGTGTCCGGTGCGTCATCCTGGGGTGGCGGGGTCCGGGCACGTACACGGCACGGGGGTGCGGCACCACGATGGTTCCTGGAACGGTGCAGCAACTGACCATCCTGCTGATCCTCGTGCTGCCCGGCGTCTTCCACCAGGCCGTCCGGGAGCGCCTGCGCGGCCCGCTCGCCGCCGAGCAGGAGCCGCAGAACCGCCTCGTACGCGCCATCGCCGCCGGAGCCCTGCTCGACACCCTGTACGTGGTGGCCGCCGGGCCCTGGCTGCTGCGGCTGCTCCTGGGCGACGGCGAAGGGCCCCTCGCGGGCGTGGCACGGCAGCCCCGGCAGGCGGGTCTCGCCGCGCTGCTGCTGATCGTCGTCGTACCGGCCGCGCTCGCCTGGGCGGAGGCGGCCTGGCGGCGACGGGACGCACGGGCCCGGTACGAACCGACGCCGACCGCCTGGGACGCGTTGTTCCGGGGGCGTGGCTCCTGCTTCGTGCGCGTACGGCTCAAGAGCGGTCTGTGGGTGGGCGGCTGGCTGGGTACGCGGTCCGCCGTGTCGGCGTATCCGCACAGCGGGGACCTCTATCTGGAGGCCCAGTACCGGATGGCGCCGGACGGCAGCTTCGTGGGCCGGGTGCCCGGCACCGGGGGCGTGTACGTGCGCGCCGAGGAGATCGACGTACTGGAGATGCTGCTGCCGCCCGAGCGGCAGCGGCCGGTGGTGAGAGGAGCGGACGAGGGTGAGCGAACGGGAACCGGAGCCGGGCAGTGACGACGAACTCGTGGAATGTGTGGAGGAGTCCCGGCACACCAAGACGTACCGGCCCACGCGCCTCGTGGTCGAACCGGACGAACCGCCGCAGGGGCCCTCGGGGTCGGTGATGAGCGGACCGCCGGAGCCGCCGGAGCCGCCGGAGCCGCCGGAGCCGGGGGAGGACTGAGAGTCCTTACGGCCCTGGGAGGACTCAGGAATCCATGGGCCGGATCTCGTAGTGCAGGGTCCGGTCCCGTTTCAGCCGGTGGGTGAGCGGGACGAGCACCCCCTGCGTCGCCGGGTACTTGCGGGACAGCATCCGCGACGCGTGCGTGTTCTCCTTCGAGCCCGCCGGGAGGAGGCGTGCGTGGGCCTCGATCTGGGGGCCCGTGGGGCGGCCGCGCACGGTGCACGGGCCGATCCGCACCACCGGGTGGTTGCGCATGCGCTCCACCTTCCACGCCGAGGAGAACGTCCGGATGTAGGCGTGGTCGCCCTCGACCGCGATGTGCACCGGGGTGTGGGCGTGCGTCCCGTCCTGCCGCCGCGTGCTCAGCAGGACGGTGTACTGCTTCACGAAGGGCCTGAGCTGCGGGACCGTATCCATACGTCCATGGTCCGCCGGTGCGGGCCGGGGCTCATCCGGGCGCGGGGTGCTCCGCAGCGGTTTCGCGTAAGGTCCCCGGATCATGAGCCCCCGCATCCCCGAGCCCTTCGCCACGCCCCGCCTGCACGCGCTGCCCCTGCGGGTGGAGTACGCGGACGAGATGGCCGCCGTCCTGGCCGACCCGGCCCTGCACACCTTCACCGGGGGCGCCCCGGAGACCCCGGAGGCGCTGCGGGCGCGCTACGCCCGGCAGACGGCCGGGTCGCCGGACCCGGACGAACGGTGGTGGAACTGGGTGCTGAGGGCCGGAGACGCCCTCGTGGGTTACGTGCAGGCCACGGTGCGCGGTGACCGCGCCGAGATCGCGTGGGTGGTCGGCGTCCCGTGGCAGGGGAAGGGGTACGCCCGCGAGGCTGCGGGGGGCCTGGTCGCGCATCTCCGCGAGGCGGGCGTGCGCACGGTGATCGCCCACATCCACCCCGAACACACGGCGTCCGCCGCCGTGGCCGCCGGGGCGGGTCTGGCGCGGACGGGGGAGTGGGAGGACGGCGAGGAGCGGTGGCGGCTGGTCCTCTAGCGCCTCAGGCGTCCGGGGTGCGGGGCTTGGCGCGGCCCGCCCGGACCAGTTCGGCGACATCGAGGCTCACCTCGGCGCCGATCGACGCGGGCAGGGGCGCCTGCTGGCCGGGGGCGTACACCTCGTGGCGGTCGTACGAGCTGCCCAGCGGGTCCGTGAGGACGTGGACGCGGTCGTGCTTCCGGTCGAGGATCACGTAGACGGGGATCTTCGCCTCGGCGTACGCGGCGACCTTGTGCCGCAGGTCGCTGGCGTAGTTGCTGGAGGTGACCTCCAGGACGAGGCGGAAGACGGCGGGGTCGTAACTGTTGTTCTTGATCAGGTGTTCATCGAAGTCCGCGTCCACCAGGGCGAGATCGGGGACCGCGAAGTCCTCGGGGCCACCCGGCAGCCATAGGCCGATGCCTTGGAGGACTGCCGTCTCCCCGTCGTCGAGTCCGGCCGTGATGAACGGACGCATGAGCTTGGTCAGCGCGCGGGCGTGGGGGCCGTCCGGGGGCGGAGCCACGGTGATGACGCCTCCGATGATCTCGACGCGATGGCCGGGATTCTGCTCGGCGAGCCGGTTGGCCGTGACGAGCAGGGGCTCCGGTCCATCGTCACAGGGGTGCTCGACTGCTGATGCAGACATTGCGGGCCTCCTGGAACGGCTGGTGTCGAGACCATCATCGTAGGGCGGAACAGCCCCAGACCGTGTTTCTGGCATATGCCACACGGTGGAGTGAAGCAGAAACGGCCCCGCACACCGCGAGGTGCGCAGGGCCGTTCCGGGGCGTGCGGGTTACAGCTTCTCGATCACGTAGTCGATGCAGGCCGTCAGGGCCTGGACGTCCGACGGGTCGATCGCCGGGAACATCGCCACGCGGAGCTGGTTGCGGCCGAGCTTGCGGTACGGCTCGGTGTCCACGATGCCGTTGGCGCGGAGGGCCTTGGCGATCGCGGAGGCGTCGATCTCGTCCGCGAAGTCGATCGTGCCGATGACCTGGGAGCGCTTGGCCGGGTCGGTGACGAACGGGGTCGCGTACTTGGACTCCTCGGCCCAGCCGTAGAGGTGGCCGGAGGAGGCGGCCGTGCGGCCGGTCGTGAAGTCCAGGCCGCCCTGGGTGTTCATCCACGTCAGCTGCTCGTTCAGCAGGAAGAGCGTGGCGAGCGCCGGGGTGTTGTACGTCTGGTTCTTCAGCGAGTTGTCGATCGCCGTGGGCAGCGAGAAGAACTCCGGGATGTGGCGGCCCGAGGCGTGGATGCGGGCCGCGCGCTCCAGGGCGGCCGGCGAGAAGACGCCGATCCAGAGGCCGCCGTCGGAGGCGAAGGACTTCTGCGGGGCGAAGTAGTAGACGTCCGTCTCGGCGATGTCGACCGGGAGGCCGCCCGCGCCGGAGGTGGCGTCCACCAGGACGAGCGCGCCCTCGTCGGCGCCCGCGACGCGCTTGACCGGCGCGGCGACACCGGTGGAGGTCTCGTTGTGCGTGAAGGCGTAGACGTCGACGCCCGCCTCGGCCACCGGGTCCGGGTGCGTGCCCGGGTCGGAGGCGATGACGGTCGGGTCCGCCAGCCACGGGGCCAGCTTGGCGGCCTTCGCGAACTTCGAGGAGAACTCACCGAAGTTGAGGTGCTGGGACTTCGACTCGATCAGACCGTGCGTCGCGATGTCCCAGAAGGCGGTGGAGCCGCCGTTGCCCAGGATCACCTCGTAGCCCTCGGGGAGGGAGAAGAGGTCGCGAACGCCCTCGCGCACCGCGCCGACCAGGTTCTTCACCGGGGCCTGGCGGTGGGACGTACCGAGCAGAGACGTGCCGGTGGCGGCCAGCGCGTCGAGCGCCTCGGTCCGCACCTTGGAGGGACCGGCGCCGAAGCGCCCGTCTGCGGGCTTGATGTCAGCGGGAATCTGGATGTCGGCCACGAGTCGGAGCGTAACGCCTCCGTGCGGAGGCCACGCACCCTGTCCGTCGGATGAGACAGGGCTTCCGACTCGTGGTCGTCGGAGGAACATCCGTGCGCGCGGTGTCAGCGCAGCGTGACCGGGAGTTCGTACAGGTCGTTCTGCGTGACGATCGGCTTGTTGCGCAGCCCGGACGCCGGGACGGCGAGGGACAGTTCCGGGAAGCGGGCGTACAGCGCGGGCAGCGCCACCGACGCCTCCAGGCGGGACAGCGCGGCGCCCGGGCAGACGTGCGGGCCGTGCCCGAAGGAGATGTGGCGGTTCGGGGAGCGGGTCACGTCGAACTCCGTGGCCGAGGCCCCCCACTGCCCCTCGTCGTGCGCGATGGCCGCGAACGAGGTCATGACGCCCTCGCCCTTCGGCAGCACCCGGTCGCCCACCTCGATGTCCTCCGTGGCGAACCGGATCAGGATGTGCGAGGTCGGCGCCGACCAGCGCAGCGTCTCCTCGATCACCCCGTCCCAGCCCACCTCCCCGGCCAGCACCGCCCGCCGTTGCTCGGGGTGGGTCTCCAGCGCGACCACCGCGTTCACGATGAGGCTGATCGTCGTCTCGTGGCCCGCCGCGATGATCAGCTTCAGGGTGTTGAGGATCTCGTCGTCGGTGAGGTGGTCCCCGTCCTCGGAGGCCAGGAGCAGCGCCCCGGTCAGGTCGTCGCCGGGGGTGTCCTTCTTCTCGTCCAGGATGCGCGAGAAGAGGGTGTGGATGTCCGCCATCATCTGCGGCACCTCGGCGCGGGGCGTCATGTTGGAGAAGAACTTGTCGAACAGTTCCTTCATCCGGGGCAGGTCCGCCGAGTCGATGCCCATCAGTTCGCTGATCACGTTCATGGGCAGCGGGTAGGCGAACTCCGCCTTCAGGTCCACCGTTTCGCCCGCCGCGTGCTCCTCCAGGCGGTCGAGCAGCACCTTCGTCCGCGCCTCGATGCCCTCGCGCAGCCGCTCCACCCGGCGCACGGTGAGCGCCTGCGCGACCAGGCCGCGCAGGCGGCGGTGCTCGGCGCCGTCGGCGGTGAGCATGGTGCGGCCCGGGTTGACGAGGCCGATGAGCGGCCAGTCGAGCGGGATCTCGCCGCGCTGCCAGGCGCCCCACACGTTGATGTCCTTGACCAGGCGGCTGTCGGTGAGCAGCGCCTTCGCCTCGGCGTAGTGCGTGACGGTGTAGACGGGCACCCCGCCCGGCAGCTCGACCCGGGCGAGCGGGCCCGCCGCGTGCAGCCGGGCGCTCTCGCCCGCGAGGTCGCTGACGAAGGGGTCCAGGACGATGCGGTCGGTTTCTTCTGCGGCGGGCGCGGTCATCTGGGGCCTCCGATGGCGGGGGTCGGCGTGAAGGTCACGGGCAGGTCGGTCAGGCCGCGCAGCCAGGGGGAGGGGCGCCGGGTCAGCCGCTCGGCGGGGACGGCGAGGTCGACGTCCGGCAGCCGGTCGAGGATGACCTCGATGGCCGTACGGGCGATGACCTCGGCGGTCTCCTGCGCCGGGAACGGGCAGCGGTGCTCGCCGTGGCTGAAGGAGAAGAACGCGTTGTTGCCGCCGGTGAGCGTCGAGCCGTCCGTACGGACCTGGGGGTCGGCGTTGGCCCCGGCGAGGGAGAGGACGAGCAGGTCGCCGGCCTTGATGTGGCGGCCGCCGAGGTGTGTGTCGCGGGCGGCCCAGCGGCCGGCGATGTTCTGGCTGGGGGTGTCCTCCCACAGCACTTCGTTCATGGCCTCGGCGACGCTGTGCCTGCCGCCGGAGAGCGAGGCGGCGAAGCGGTCGTCGGTGAGCATGAGCCGCAGCGAGTTGCCGATCCAGTCGGCGGTCGGCTGGTGCCCGGCCGCCATCATCACCATGAGGTCCCGGGCCACGTCCTCGTCCGTGAACCCCGCCGTGTTGGCGAGCATCCGCGAGGCGACGTCGTCCCCGGGCTCGGCGCGCCGGTCGGCGAGCAGCGCGTACATGGAGCCGGCGATGTGCTTCTGGCCGGCGAGGGCGGTGGGCCCGCCGTTGATCATGTCGTTCATCGCGGTGACGAGGGCGGGGCCCTTGTCGTCGGGGAAGCCGTACAGCTTCGCCAGTACGCGGACGGGGAGGAGCATCGCGTAATCGGCGATGAGGTCCGTCGAGCCGGCCGCGCAGAACGTGTCGATCAGTTCGTCCGCGAACTCCTCGGTGCCCTTCCTGAGCTCGAAGGGGTTCGTCGCCTCCAGCGCCTCGCAGATCACGGCCGCCCGGCGGCTGTGGCGCTCGCCGACCGTGTAGAGGATCGACGGCTGGGTCCGGCTGATCATCGGCATCAGCGGCCAGTCGTCGGGGATGGCGTCCCACTGGTTCCACAGCTGCGAGTCGCGGGTGAAGAGGGCCGGGTCCCCGGTGACCTGGTGCAGCTCGCGGTAGCCGAGGACGAGCCAGGCCGGGACGTCACCGGGCAGCACGATCGGGGCGACCGGGCCGTGGTCGCGCCGCAGCTCCCGGTACAGCTGCGCCGGTTCGCCCTGGAAGCGGGGCCCGGACAGCGGCACGGCACCGGAGGCGTGGGGGCACTCGGTCACGGGGCGGGCTCCGGGGTCAGGGCGGGGGTGCCGCCTCCGGCGGGCGCGGGGGCGTCCGCGGTGCGGGCAGCGGAGAGCCGGTGCAGATGCTCGACCAGGGTGATCAGGACGTACTTGCTGGAGGACCGGTCGCGCGCGTCGCACTCCACGAGCGGGACGTCCGGGGAGATATCGAGCGCCTCCCGGATCTGCTGCTCGGTGTGGAGCGGGCCGCCGAAGTCGTTGCAGGCCACGATGAACGGCGTGCCGTGGTGCTCCAGCCGGTCGATCGCGTACCAGGAGTCGGCCAGGCGGCGGGTGTCGACGAGGACGACGGCGCCCAGGGTGCCGGAGAACAGCCGGTCCCACAGGAACCAGAAGCGCTCCTGGCCGGGCGCGCCGAACAGGTAGAGCACCGAGCGTTCGTCCAGGCTGATGCGGCCGAAGTCGAAGGCGACCGTGGTGGACGTCTTGGACCCGACGCCGTCGAGGTGGTCGACCGCCTCGCCCGCGCGGGTCATCGTCTCCTCCGTGTTGAGCGGACGGATCTCGCTCACGGATCGGACCATGGTGGTCTTGCCGACCCCGAAGCCGCCGACCACGACTATCTTCAGTCCGTTGTCGGCCGTCGCTCTCAGGGCGGCGCGGTCAGAGGTTGCGGAGTCCAACGAGCACCTGTTCCAGGATGTCGGGGGCGGGGAGCCGGTCCGATACGCGTGCGGTACGCGGATGGCGGGCGCTGATCCGGCCGGTGTCGAGAAGATCGCAGAGCAGGATGCGCACGATGCTGACGGGCAGGTCGAGGTCGGCGGCGATCTCCACGACGGCGGTGGGGCGCTCGCACATCCGGAGGATCGCCACGTGCTCCGACTGCATCCCGGGGGCCGGTTCGCACTCGGCGACGACCAGGGTGACCAGGTCGAAGGCGGCGGAGTCGGACCGGGTGCGGCCGCCCGTCAGGGTGTAGAGCCGGTCCGGCGCGTCGTCCCGGCCGGGGCGGGGGCGGGGTGTCATACGGCCGTGCCCCGGGCGGCGGCGACCGCGTCGGCGGGTTCGCGCGGCGGGGCGACCAGGTGCTCGCCCAGCTGCTCGACCAGCTCGCTCATGTTGTGGCCGACGAGGCCCACGTCGGCGCTCTCGGCGGCGACGACCGCGAGGTGGGCGCCGGCGCCCGCCTCCACGATGAACAGGATGCCGCCGTAGAACTCGGCCATGGCGGAGCGGACGCCGCCGCTGCCGTTGCCGAACTCCACGGACGCGCCGTGGGACAGGCTCTGGATGCCGGCGGAGATCGCGGCGAGCTGGTCGGCCTGGTCGACGGAGAGCTCCGGCGTGCGGCACAGCTTGAGGCCGTCCCTCGACAGCACGAGGGCGTGGCGGGCGCCGGGGGTCCGTTCGAGGAGCCCCTCCAGCAGCCAGTTGAGCTTCTCGTCGGTGGTCGCGGTCATCGGGAGCTGTCCTCCGGGGCTGGGGGGTCGGGCCGTACGGCGTTGCGGAAGCTGCTGAAGCGGGCCGCCCGGGCCTTGGGGTCGGGCGCGTCGTCCGTGGCGCCGGCCTCGGCGGGCGCGGGTGCGGTGGCCCGGGCCCTGGCCTCGGCGGCGGCCAGGGTGCGCCCGCGCGAACGCTTGGGCAGGCCGCTCTCGCCGAACTTCGGGAGGTTGCCGGTGGTGTCCGACGCGGAGTCGGAGCGCAGGGGCTCCTGGGCGGGCGGCCGGGCGGCGGGGTCCGTCCCCAGGGTGTGGACGGGCTCGGGCTCCGCGGGGGCGGACGCGGGTCCGGGGGTGGTCCGGACCGCGGTGGTGCGGGTGATGATCTCCTGCGGGAGCATCATCAGCGCGCCGGTGCCGCCGCGGGCGGAGGGCCGGAAGGAGACGGTGAGCCCGTGCTTGCGGGCCAGCCGGCCGACGACGGCGAGCCCGAGGCGGGTGCCGGTCAGGCCGGTGAGGTCGGCGTCCTCGGCGGCGACCGCGCGTTCCGCCCGGCGCAGCTGCACGTCGCTCATGACGAGGCCGCTGTCCTCGACGGTGAGGACGATCCCGGCCGGGACCTCCTCCACGTACACATGGACCTCGGCGGTGGGCGGCGAGAAGTTCGCGGCGTTGTCGAGGAGCTCGGCCAGGGCGTGCATGACGCCCTCGGCGGCGTGGCCGGCGACGGCGACGTCGCTGGAGGAGTGGAGCCGGACGCGCTGGTAGCCGCTGATCCGGCCCATCGCGCCGCGCAGCACGGACTCCATGACGATGGGCCTGGCCCAGCGCCGTCCGGAGCGGGCGCCGGTGAGCACGGCGACGGAGTCGGCGAGGCGGCCGGCCTGGGCGGTGCGGTGGTCGAGGTGGAGCAGGTCGGCGAGGACGTCCTCGGAGGTGTGCCGGTGCTCCATCTCGCGGAGGTCGGCGAGCATGCTCGTGGAGAGGGCCTGCATCCGGCCGGCGGCGTTGGCGCAGGCGGTGAGGGCGGCGGAGCGCTCGGTCTCGGCGCGCGAGGCGCGGGCCTTCAGCCGGGCGTTCTCGGCGGTGAGGCGGGCGGTGCCGGCCTCGGCCTCCTCCTTGGCCTTCGCCGTCGCGGCGGCTGCGGCCGCCTTGAGGCGGGCGTTCTCCGCGGTGAACCGCTGGGCGTCGGCGGCGGAGGCGGAGACCAGGCGGGACACCTCCGCCGTGAACCGGTCGCTCTCGGCGGCGTGCGTCGCGCGGAGGCGGCGCACGGTGGCGCGGGCGTGGACGGCGGTGGTGACGGCGGCCACGAGCAGCACGGCGGCCCCGCCGGAGCCCCAGGCCACCGCGGTCCTGGCCGATTCGGGAGCGGCGAAGGTCGCCCACACGCTCAGGGCTGCGGAGAGGGCCGCCGTGACCAGAAGGGCCAGTGCGGTCGGCCGGGTAGAGGGGCGCAAAGCGGAGTCCTTGGGGCGGACGGCGGCGGACGGGGCGGTTCGGACGAGCGCGGCACCAGGGGTGTGTGGGACAACCGGGGCAGCTGAATCTGGAGTAAGTCCCCGTCACTATATGAGAATTGGGGAACCGGTTGGGAAGAACTTGTGGTGAAAACTGTTCTGTTTCTGATTTCAACTTGTCAATTTCTGACCGTTAGCCTGGGACGAGCGGAAATACCGCACGATTCAGGACTCAGAAGGACAGGCTCCAGTGAATGACCGGCCCACCACCACCGCCGCCGCGGATCCGGCCGCAGCGGCTGCCCTCGCCGTGCCGGAGGCGGTCGCCTCGCCGGCGCTCGGCGCGGGACAGCGGCCCGGCGGGCGGCGGGCCGCGCTCGCCCCGGTCGCGCTGGTCGTCGCGGGCGGGCTGTCGGTGCAGTTCGGCGCCGCCATCGCGGTACTGCTGATGCCCCGGGCCGGGGCGCTCGGCGTCGTCACGCTGCGGCTGGCCGCCGCCGCGCTCGTCCTGCTCGTCGTCTGCCGGCCGAAACTGCGCGGCCACTCCCGGGCCGACTGGGGCACCGTGGCCGCCTTCGGCATCGCCATGGGCGGTATGAACACGCTGTTCTACCAGGCCGCCGACCGCATTCCGCTCGGCGCCGCCGTCACCCTGGAAGTGCTCGGCCCGCTCGCCCTGTCCGTGGTCGCCTCGCGCCGCCTGGTCAACGTCGTCTGGGCGGCCCTCGCCCTCGGCGGCGTCGTCCTGCTGAGCGGCGGGGGCTTCGACCGGCTCGACCCGGCCGGAGCCGCCTACGCGCTGGGGGCCGGGGCGATGTGGGCGGCGTACATCGTCTTCAGCGCCCGCACCGGCCGCCGCTTCCCGCAGGCGGACGGCCTCGCCCTGGCGATGGTCGTCGCCGCGCTCCTCTCACTGCCCCTCGGCATCATGGACGCGGGCTCCAGGCTCCTCGTCCCCACGACCCTCGGCCTCGGCGCGGCCGTCGCCCTGCTCAGCTCCGTACTCCCGTACACCCTGGAACTCATCGCGCTGCGCCGCATGCCCGCGCCCACCTTCGCCATCCTGATGAGCCTGGAGCCCGCGATCGCCGCCATGGCCGGATTCCTCATCCTCCACCAGGCCCTGTCCGTCACGGACGCCCTCGCCATCGCACTGGTCATCGGGGCGAGCATGGGGGCGGTACGGAGTCAGGTGCGGGGGGCCGCGCAGCGGTGACGGGGGCCGACGCGGTCAGCTCCCGTCCGGAGCCCACCACGTCAGGTTCGCGGCGGCCCGTGCCACCGGCTCGATGATCTCCCAGCCCTCCGCGATCAGCCCCTCCTCGACGCGCCAGATGTCGACCACCACGATCTCCGGGCCTCCGTCGGGGAGGCGGCGCCGGGAGTGCACCACGACGTGGTCGCCGTCGGCCAGCAGGTGATCGATCCCGACCTCCATCCCGGCGGTCGGGGCGATCGCCGCCTCCACGGCCGCCAGCCACTCCGCCTTGGTGGAGGCGATCCCGCCCGGCCGGTGGTGCGTGAAATCCTCGCTGAGAAGCGGGGCCAGCGCCTCGGTGCTGCCGGTTTCGAGGAGGGTGGCCAGGGCCTGTCGCACGATGTTCTTGTTCTCGTCGCTCATGCGGCCCATGCTTTCCGCCGCCGCCCCGGCTGTCGATGAAATGCCATGTCATGGCGGGCGGCCCGGGCGGCGGGTACGGTCGGCGCTCGTGCGGACCGTCGGCGAACTCCTGCGGCACTGGCGCCACCGCAGGGGCGTCAGCCAGCTCGACCTGGCGCTCGCGGCCGGCGTCTCGCCCCGGCACGTCAGCCTCGTGGAGACCGGAAGGTCGAACCCCAGCGCCGACATGGTCCTGCGGCTCGCGGAGCACCTGGACGTCCCCCTGCGCGAGCGCAACCGGCTGCTCCTCGCGGCAGGCTTCGCGCCCCGGTACGCGGAACGCCCCCTGGGGCACGACGCGCTGGCGGCGGCCCGGGAGGCGGTCGAGCGGGTGCTCCGGGCGCACGAGCCGTATCCGGCGGTGGCCTTCGACCGCCACTGGGACATCGTGCGCGCCAACCGGGCCGTCGAGCCGTTCTTCGCGGGCGTCGCCCCCGAGCTGCTGCGCCCGCCGGTCAACCTCGTACGCCTGGGCCTCGACCCCCGGGGATTCGCGCCCCTGGTGGCCAATCTCGCCGACGTACGGACGCTGTTCCGGGCCCGGGTCGGCCGTCAGCTCGCCGCCGCCCCCGACGCCCGCCTCGCCGCCCTGTACGAGGAGCTGCTGGCCCCCGGCGGGGAGGACGAGGAGGAAGGCGCGTCGATCGCCGCCGGGTCCGATGTCGTGATCCCGATGATCCTGAGGCTCGGCGGACGCGAGGTGCGGATGTTCTCGACCATCACCACCTTCGGCACCCCGATGGACATCACGCTGGACGAGATCGCGATCGAGCTGTACTACCCGGCGGACGAGGAGAGCGCGGCGTACTTCCACTGAGCGGACCCCGTCGGCGGCCCGCGCGGAAAAAATCATGCAAGCGTGCTTGATTGTTTCGGGTTCCGCTGGCAGGCTCCCGGACACGCCGTCACGCCCCGAGGGGAGCGCACCGTGTCCGATGCCTCAGCCGTGCTGGACGATCTGCGCAGCGAGAGCCAGGAGCTCGACCTGCTCGTCGCCGGGGCGACCGCGAGACAGTGGGCGGGGGAGACCCCGGCCGAGGGGTGGACCCTCGCCCACCAGATCGCGCACTTGAGCTGGACCGACGACGTCGCGCTGATCTCCGTCACCGACCCCGGCCGCTTCGGGGACGAGGTGGCGAGGGCCATGGCGGACCCCGGGGGCTTCGTGGACCGGGCCGCCGACGAGGTCGTCGCCGCGTACCCGCCGGACGCGCTGCTCGTCCGCTGGCGTGAGGGCCGCGAGCGGTTGCAGGAGGCCCTGCGCGCGGCGCCCGCCGGGTCGAAGTTCCCCTGGTACGGGCCGCCGATGAGCATCGCCTCCATGGCGACCGGGCGGCTCATGGAGACCTGGGCCCACGGCCAGGACATCGCCGACGCCCTCGGAGCCACCCGCACCCCGACCGCCCGGCTGCGGCACGTGGCCCGGATCGGGGTCCGGGCCCGCGACTACGCCTTCTTCGTACGGGGGAAGCAGCCGCCCGCCGAGGAATTCCGGGTGGAACTGGCCGCGCCCGGCGGTGAGCTGATCACGTACGGCCCCGAGGACGCCGCCCAGCGGGTCACCGGGCCGCTGCACGACTTCTGCCTGCTCGTCACGCAGCGCGCCCACCGCGACGACCTGGCCGTCCGCGCGGACGGGGCGGACGCGGACGCCTGGCTGTCGATCGCGCAGGCATTCGCGGGGCCCGCGGGGACGGGGCGGGCGCCGAAGGGGGAGCGATGACGGAGCCCGCGCCCCTCCGCATAGGCAACGCCTCGGGGTTCTACGGGGACCGCTTCGACGCCCTGCGCGAGATGCTCACCGGCGGTCCGCTCGACGTCCTCACCGGGGACTATCTCGCCGAGCTGACGATGCTCATCCTCGGCCGCAGCCGCCTCAAGGACCCGGCGCGCGGCTACGCCTCCACGTTCCTGCGGCAGTTGGAGGACGGGCTCGGGCTCGCCCGCGAGCGGGACGTGCGGATCGTCGCCAACGCGGGCGGGCTCAATCCGGCCGGGCTCGCCGACGCGATCCGGGAGCTGGCCGAAAAGGTGGGCGTGCCGGTGCGGGTGGCGCATGTGGAGGGGGACAGCATCCCCGTACCGGAGGGCTTCCTCACCGCGAACGCGTACCTTGGGGGAGCAGGCATCGCGGCTTGCCTGCGGGCCGGTGCCGAGGTCGTCGTCACCGGCCGGGTGACGGACGCCGCCCTCGTCACCGGCCCAGCCGCCGCCCACTTCGGCTGGGGGCCCGAGGACCACGACGCGCTCGCCGGGGCCGTCGTCGCCGGGCACGTCCTGGAGTGCGGTACGCAGGCCACGGGCGGCAACTACGCCTTCTTCCGCGACCACGACCTCCGCCGCCCCGGCTTCCCGGTCGCGGAGATCCACGCGGACGGCAGCTCGGTCATCACCAAGCACGACGGCACCGGGGGCGTCGTGGACCTCGGCACGGTCACGGCCCAGCTCCTGTACGAGACCGGCGGCGCCCGGTACGCGGGCCCCGACGTCACCGCCCGGCTCGACACCGTGCGGCTGGCCCAGGACGGGCCGGACCGGGTCGCGATCACCGGCGTACGCGGGGAGGCCCCGCCCCCCACGCTCAAGGCCGGGCTGACCCGGCTCGGCGGCTGGCGCAACGAGGTCGTCTTCGTGCTCACCGGTCTCGACATCGAGGCCAAGGCCGCGCTCGTCCGGGACCAGTTCGCGGACGCCTTCGCGCGCGCCGGACGGCGGCCCGAGGAAGTCCGCTGGGAGCTGGCCCGTACGGACAAGGCCGACGCGGACACCGAGGAGACGGCGAGCGCCCTCCTCCGGCTCGTGGTCCGGGACCGCGAACAGGAGCCCGTGGGGCGGGCGTTGTCCGGCGCGGCGATCGAGCTGGCGCTCGGCAGCTACCCCGGCTTCCACGTCACCGCCCCGCCCGGGAAGGGCGCGCCGTACGGGGTGTTCGAGGCGCGGTACGTCCCGGCGGAGGACGTGGAGCACGTCGCCGTACTGCCGGACGGGACGCGCCGGGTCATCGAAGCCCCCGCCCGTACGCAGCCACTGCACGACGTCGAACAGCCGCCCCTGCCCGCGCCGTTGGAGCCGAGCCGCACCCTGCGCGCCCCCCTCGGCCGCGTCGCCGGGGCCCGGAGCGGGGACAAGGGCGGGGACGCCAACGTCGGGGTGTGGGTCCGGGGCGAGGACGCTTGGCGGTGGCTGGCGCACGAGCTGACCGTCGACCGCTTCCGCGCGCTCCTCCCGGAGACCGATGGGCTGACCGTCGTACGCCATGTCCTGCCCAACCTGCGGGCGTTGAACTTCACCGTGCACGGACTGCTCGGCGAAGGCGTCGCCGCGCAGCACCGCTTCGACCCGCAGGCCAAGGCGCTGGGGGAGTGGCTGCGCGCCCGCCACCTGGAGATACCCGTGACCCTTCTGGAGGTGCCCGCATGACCGTCCTGCCCACCGGGCTCGACACCGCGAGCCCCGACTACGCGGCCAACCGGGCCGCCATGCTCGACAAGCTGGCCGAGCTGGAGGCCGCGCACGCCAAGGCCCTGGAGGGCGGCGGGGAGAAGTACGTCGAACGCCACCGCAAGCGCGGCAAGCTGCTCGCCCGGGAGCGCGTCGAACTGCTGGTCGATCCGGACACACCGTTCCTGGAGCTGTCGCCGCTGGCCGCCTGGGGCAGCGAGTACGCGGTGGGCGCCTCGCTCGTCACCGGGATCGGGGTGGTGTCGGGCGTCGAGTGCCTGATCACCGCCAACGACCCGACCGTACGCGGCGGGGCGTCGAATCCGTGGACGCTGAAGAAGGCGCTGCGCGCGAACGAGATCGCCTTCGCCAACCGGCTGCCGGTCATCAGCCTGGTCGAGTCCGGGGGCGCCGACCTGCCGTCGCAGAAGGAGATCTTCATCCCGGGCGGCGCGCTGTTCCGCGACCTCACACGGCTCTCGGCGGCCGGGATCCCCACCGTGGCCGTGGTCTTCGGCAACTCGACCGCCGGGGGCGCCTACGTCCCCGGCATGTCCGACCACACCGTGATGATCCAGGAGCGCTCCAAGGTCTTCCTGGGCGGACCGCCCCTGGTCAAGATGGCGACCGGTGAGGAGAGCGACGACGAATCGCTCGGCGGGGCCGCGATGCACGCCCGTACGTCCGGGCTCGCCGACCACTTCGCCGTGGACGAGCAGGACGCCCTGCGCCAGGCCCGCCGCATCGTCGCCCGCCTCAACTGGCGCAAGGCGCACGCGGATCCGGGGCCCGCCGAGCCGCCCAAGTACGACGCGGACGAGCTCATCGGCATCGTGCCCGGCGATCTGAAGGTGCCGTTCGACCCGCGCGAGGTGATCGCCCGGCTGGTCGACGGCTCGGACTTCGACGCGTTCAAACCGCTGTACGGGACGAGCCTGGTCACCGGGTGGGCCGCTCTGCACGGCTATCCGGTCGGCATCCTCGCCAACGCGCAGGGCGTCCTCTTCAGCGAGGAGTCGCAGAAGGCCGCCCAGTTCATCCAGCTCGCCAACCAGCGCGACATCCCGCTGCTCTTCCTCCACAACACCACCGGCTACATGGTCGGCAAGGAGTACGAGCAGGGCGGCATCATCAAGCACGGCGCGATGATGATCAACGCCGTCTCGAACTCGAAGGTCCCGCACCTGTCGGTCCTGATGGGCGCCTCGTACGGCGCCGGGCACTACGGGATGTGCGGCAGGGCGTACGACCCGCGCTTCCTCTTCGCCTGGCCCGGCAGCAAGTCCGCCGTCATGGGGCCGCAGCAGCTCGCCGGGGTGCTCTCCATCGTCGCCCGCGCCTCGGCCGCCGCGAAGGGGCGTCCGTACGACGACGAGGCGGACGCCGCCCTGCGCGCGATGGTCGAGCAGCAGATCGAGTCCGAGTCGCTGCCGATGTTCCTGTCCGGGCGGCTGTACGACGACGGGGTCATCGACCCGCGCGACACCCGGACCGTGCTCGGCCTGTGCCTGTCCGCCATCCACACCGCACCGGTCGAGGGCGCCCGGGGCGGCTTCGGCGTCTTCCGGATGTGAGTAGAGATGATCAACAGTTTGCTCGTCGCGAACCGGGGCGAGATCGCGTGCCGGATCTTCCGCACCTGCCGGGCGCTCGGCATCGCCACCGTCGCCGTGTACTCCGACGCGGACGCCGGTGCGCTGCACGTCCGGGAGGCCGACACCGCCGTACGGCTGCCGGGCGCGGCCCCCGCCGATACGTATCTGCGCGGCGATCTCGCCGTGGCCGCCGCGCTCGCCGCCGGGGCGGACGCCGTGCATCCCGGCTACGGGTTCCTCTCCGAGAACGCCGGGTTCGCCGCCGCCGTGGGCGAGGCCGGGCTGCGGTGGATCGGGCCGCCCGTCGAGGCGATCGAGCTGATGGCGTCGAAGACCCGGGCCAAGGAGCTGATGGCCGCCGCCGGGGTGCCGCTCCTCGCGCCGGTGGACCCGGCCGCCGCGACCGCCGGCGACCTGCCGCTGCTGCTGAAGGCGGCGGCCGGTGGCGGGGGGCGGGGGATGCGGGTCGTACGGGACCTGGGGGACCTGCCGGGGGAGCTGACCGCCGCCCGGGCCGAGGCGCTGTCCGCGTTCGGGGACGGCGAGGTGTTCGCCGAGCCGTACGTGGAGCGCGGCAGGCACGTCGAGGTCCAGGTGATGGCGGACGCGCACGACGGGGTGTGGGCGCTGGGGACCCGGGACTGCTCGCTCCAGCGGCGGCACCAGAAGGTCATCGAGGAGGCGCCCGCCCCGGGTCTGCCGGACGGGCTGCGGAGTCGGCTGCACGAGGCGGCGGTGGCCGCCGCCCGGGCCGTGGGCTACCGGGGGGCCGGGACCGTGGAGTTCCTGGTCGCCGCCGACGGGCGGCCGTACTTCCTGGAGATGAACACCCGGCTTCAGGTGGAGCACCCGGTGACCGAGGAGGTGTACGGGCTCGATCTCGTCGCGCTCCAGCTCCGGATCGCGGAGGGCGAGCCGCTGCCCTCCGCCGAGCCCCCGGCACCCTCCGGGCACGCCGTGGAGGCCCGGCTGTACGCGGAGGACCCGGCGCGGGACTGGCAGCCGCAGACCGGAGCACTGCTCTCGCTGGACGTGCCGGGGGAGCCGGGGGTGCGCCTCGACACCGGGTACACCGGCGGCGACGTGATCGGCGTGCACTACGACCCGATGATCGCCAAGGTGATCGCCCGGGCGCCCTCCCGCAACAAGGCCGTACGGCTCCTCGCCCGGGCCCTGGAGCGCGCCCGGATCCACGGCCCGGTCACCAACCGCGAGCTGCTTGTCCGCTCCCTGCGCCACCCCGACTTTCTGGCGGCCCGGCTGGACACCGGCTTCTACGACCGCCACCTGACGGCCCTGACCCCGATGCCCGACGAGACGTCCGTACGGCAGGCCGCGACCGCCGCCGCCGTCGTCGAGGCGGCCCGCAACGCCACGCTCAATGTCGGGGGCTTCATGCGCTTCGGCGCCTGGCGCAACCTGCCCTCGCAGCCTCAGCTCCGGCGCTACCGCAGCGAACCGGACGGCCGCGAGTACGAGATCACCTACCGCCCCACCCGCGACGGCCTGGCCGTCGGCACGGAGGGCGTCCGTGTGGTCTCCGCGGACCGGATCCGCGTCACCCTCGACATCGACGGCGTGACCCGCGTCTTCCACGTGGCCGTCCACGACACCAAGGCGTACGTGGACACCGCGTCCGGCGCGTACACCTTCACCGCTCTGCCCCGCTTCACCGACCCCGCCGACCGCACCGAGCCCGGATCGCTGCTCGCCCCCATGCCCGGCACGGTGGTCCGCCTCGCGGACGGCCTGGCGGAGGGGGCCGCCGTCGAGGCCGGGCAGCCGCTGATCTGGCTGGAGGCGATGAAGATGGAGCACCGCATCCTCGCCCCCGCCTCCGGCACGCTCACCGCCCTGCACGCCGCGCCCGGCCTCCAGGTGGAGGTCGGCGCCCTGCTCGCCGTAGTCACCGACCCCTCTGAGGAGCAGCCCGCATGAGCACCGTCCTCGAAACCGAAGAGCACCAGGCCCTGCGCGCCGCCGTCGCCGCCCTCGGGAAGCGGTACGGGCGGGAGTACATGCAGTCCCTCGTCAGCGAGGGCGGCCACCCCCGCGAGCTGTGGGCCGAGGCCGCGAAGGCGGGCTTCCTCGGCGTGAACCTCCCCGAGGAGTACGGCGGCGGGGGCGCGGGCATGGCCGAACTGTCCATCGTCCTCGAAGAGCTGGGCGCCTCCGGCTCCCCGCTCCTGATGATGATCGTGTCGCCCGCGATCTGCGGCACGGTGATATCCCGCTTCGGTACGGACGCGCAGAAGCGGCAGTGGCTCCCCGGGCTCGCCGACGGCTCCCTCACCATGGCCTTCGGCATCACCGAGCCGGACGCCGGTTCCAACTCGCACCGCATCACGACCACGGCGCGCCGGGACGGCGGGGACTGGCTGCTCACCGGCCGTAAGGTCTTCGTCTCGGGCGTCGACATCGCGGACGCCACGCTGATCGTCGGCCGCACCGAGGACGCGAGGACCGGCAAGCTCAAGGCGTGCCTGTTCATCGTCCCGCGCGAGACGCCCGGCTTCCGGCGGAACCGGATCGACATGGAGCTCCACGCCCCGGAGAAGCAGTTCGAACTGGTCCTGGACGACGTGCGGCTGCCCGCCGAGGCGCTGGTGGGGGATGAGGACGCGGGGCTTCTCCAGCTGTTCGCGGGCCTCAACCCGGAGCGCATCATGACCGCGGCCTTCGGCATCGGGATGGGTCGCTACGCGCTCGGCCGGGCGGTCGAGTACGCGAAGACGCGCCAGGTCTGGAAGGAGCCCATCGGCGCCCACCAGGCCGTCGCCCACCCGCTGGCCCAGGCCCACATCGAACTCGAACTGGCCCGCCTGATGATGCAGAAGGCCGCCCGGCTCTACGACGCGGGCGACGACTTCGGCGCGGGCGAGGCGGCGAACATGGCGAAGTACGCGGCGGGCGAGGCGTGCGTGAAGGCGGTGGACCAGGCGGTGCACACGCTGGGCGGCAACGGGCTCACCCGGGAGTACGGGCTGGCCTCGCTGATCACGGGGGCGCGGGTGGCGCGGATCGCCCCGGTCAGCCGGGAAATGATCCTCAACTACGTATCCCACCAGACCCTGGGTCTCCCCAAGTCGTACTGAGGGGGCCACAGTCGTACCTACGCGAGAGGCCATCCCCCCGCATCGAAGGGACCGACATGGCGCACGTGTTCCGCAGTGCTTACCCCGACGTACAGCCGCTCGACACCGCCATCCACGACGCGGTGCTCGGGCACGCCACCGAACGGTTCGGCGACACCGTCGCCCTGATCGACGGCACCAACGAGAGCAGCCGCCTCACCTACGCGCAGCTCGACTCCTTCCACCGCAGGATCGCCGCCGGCCTCGCCGCGGCCGGGCTGGTCAAGGGAGACGTGCTCGCCCTGCACAGCCCGAACACCATCGCGTACCCCGCCGTCTTCCACGCCGCGACGCGGGCGGGCGCCACGGTCACGACGGTGCACCCGCTGGCCACGGCCGAGGAGTTCGCGAAGCAGCTCCGCGACTCCTCGGCGCGCTGGATCGTCACGGTGTCCCCGCTGCTGGCGGTCGCCCGCCGGGCCGCCGAACTCGTGGGCGGCATCGAGGAGGTGTTCGTCTGCGACCACGCGGAGGGGCACGCCTCGCTCCTGGACATGCTCACCACGACCGCCCCGGAACCGATGGTGACCGTGGACCCGGCCGAGGACGTCGCGGCGCTCCCCTACTCCTCGGGCACGACGGGCGCCCCGAAGGGCGTCATGCTGACGCACCGGTCGATGGCGACGAACCTGGAACAGCTGGGCCCGTTCGTGCCGTTGGGTGAAGGACACCGCATCCTGGCGGTCCTCCCCTTCTTCCACATCTACGGCCTGACGGCCCTGATGAACGCCCCGCTGCGCCTCGGCGCCACGGTCGTCGTCCTCCCGCGCTTCGACCTCGCGCAGTTCCTGGCGGCGATCGAGACGCACCGCATCAACGGCCTGTACGTGGCTCCGCCGATCGTGCTGGCCCTCGCGAAGCACCCGGTGGTCGACCGCTACGACCTGTCCTCGCTGGAGTACATCGTCAGCGCCGCCGCCCCGCTGGACGCGGACCTGGCCGCCGCGTGCTCCCGCCGCCTCGGTCTGCCGCCGGTCCGCCAGGCGTACGGGATGACGGAGCTGTCCCCGGGCACGCACGTCGTCCCGCTCGCCGCCGAGAACCCGCCGCCCGGAGCGGTCGGCACGCTGCTCCCGAGCACCGAGATGCGGATCGTGTCCCTGGACGACCCGTCCGCCGACGCCCCGCCCGGCGAGCCCGGCGAGATCCTGATCCGGGGGCCCCAGGTCATGAAGGGATACCTGGGCCGCCCCGACGCCACCGCCGAGATGATCGACCCGGACGGCTGGGTGCACACCGGTGACGTCGGCCGGGTCGACGAGGAGGGCTGGCTCTTCGTGGTCGACCGCGTGAAGGAGCTCATCAAGTACAAGGGCTACCAGGTCGCCCCGGCGGAGCTGGAGGCGCTGCTGCTCGGCCACGAGGGGGTGGCCGATGCGGCGGTGATCGGCGTCCAGGACCCCGACGGCAACGAGATCCCGAAGGCCTACGTGGTCCGGGGCCCGGGGTCGACGGTGACGGCGGAGGGCCTGATGGAGTGGGTGGCGGAGCGGGTATCGCCGTACAAGAAGGTGCGCGAGGCCGAGTTCATCGAGACGGTGCCCCGGGCGGCCTCGGGGAAGATCCTGCGGCGGGAGCTGCGGGACCGGGGGTGACGGGCGTCGATCTCGTGGCCCGGATCCGGTCGAGTGGCTACGGCTGAGCCATGTCCGCACTGCCCGACTGGATGCGCCCGCCCCGCGCGGAAGGCTGGTTCGCGGACGACCTGGACCGCCTCCCCGAGGCACCGCGTCACACCGAGCTGATCGACGGAGCCCTCGTCTTCATGAGGTCCCCGCAGCGGTGGTGGCACGGCCATCTCGTCACGATGCTCACTGTGGCTCTCATGGAGCAGGCACCGGCCGATGTGCGGGTCGGACGGGAGATGACCATCACGACTCGCCGTCGAGGTGGTCTCGCCCGAGTCCGCACACCGGGACCGCACGGTGAAGCTCCGGAAATATGCGGAGGCCGGCATTCCGCACTACTGGCGAAGCTCGCTCCACCCCGCCGCGGCTGATTCGGCACCCGTACCGGAAGATGCTGGAGGCCGGGTTCATTGAGGTACACGAGTGCGAGGAGACCGGACGTGACGACCGACGACACGGGTGCGCGCGGGCGCGCCCGGCTGCTGTGGGTGGTCGCGGCCCTCGCGTACGCCGTCGACCTCGGCACCAAGCTCGCGGTGGTCGCGAAGCTCGAAGGCCGTACGTCCGTGTCCGTGCTCGGGGACTGGCTGGTGCTGCGGGTCCAGCGCAACCCCGGCGCCGCCTTCGGCGTGGGCGAGGCGACGACGATCGTCTTCACCCTGGTCGCCACGGCCGTCGCCGTCGTCGTGGTCCGCTACTCGCGCCGCCTGGCGAGCGCCCCGTGGGCCGTCGCCCTCGGCCTGCTCCTCGGCGGCGCCCTCGGCAACCTCACCGACCGCCTCTTCCGCAGCCCCGGCGACTTCCAGGGTGCGGTGGTCGACTTCATCGCCGTCCGGGACTTCAGCGTGATGAACCTGGCCGACTGGGCGATCACCTGCGGCTGCGCGCTGGCCGTACTGCTGTCCTTCCGGGGGTCGCCGACGACCGCCGCCGACCGTTCCGCCGCCGAGGAGGCGCCGGGGGCGCGGGCGTAGCGCGGCTACCGCGGCGCCGGTGCGCTCACGCTCCGCTCGTCGGGTCCCAGAGGCCGTCCGCCTCTCCGCGCGCCAGGTGGTCCGCGTAGACGCCGACCTTCCAGGCGATGACCGAGCGGCACTCCTCCAGGGCCGCGATGCGGTCGTCCACGCGTTGGCGGTGGGTGTCCAGGAGCCGGAGGCGTTCCGTCTCGTTCCCCGGGCCCTGGCGTACGAGGTCGGCGAACCGTTTCAGTTCGGACAGGGGCATGCCGGATTCCCGCAGCTTCACGCAGATCAGCAGCCAGTCGACGTCGAGCGGGCTGTACCGGCGCCGGCCGCCGGAGGTGCGGTGCACCGGGCCCACGAGCAGGCCCTCGCGTTCGTAGAAGCGGAGGGCGTGGACGCCGAGGCCGGTGCGGGCGGAGACCTCGCCGATGCCCAGGGTGTCGGTGGTTGCCATGCGGCGCAGCGTAGGACTTGATCTAGAGCGCGGTCCAGGTCATAGCTTCGGCGCATGGACCCCAACGGACAACAGCCTCTCGGCTCTCCCTTCTCCGCCGCCAGCACCGCCCAGGACGTCATCGCGGGCTTCGACCTCTCCGGCCGGAACGCCGTGGTGACCGGCGGCTACTCCGGGCTCGGGCTCGAAACCACCCGGGCGCTCGTCGCCGCCGGGGCGCGCGTGATCGTTCCGGCACGGCGGCCCGACGTCGCCCGTGCCGCGCTCGCCGGGACGGGCGGTGACGTCGAGGTCGTCCCCATGGACCTGTCCGACCTCGGAACCGTACGGGCGGCGGCCGCGCACCTGCGCGCGTCGCTGACCACGCTCGACCTGCTCTTCGCCACCGCCGGAGTCATGGCGACCCCGGAACGGCGCGTCGGGCCCGGCTGGGAGAGCCAGCTGGCGGCCAACCACTTCGGGCACTTCACCCTCGCCTGCGAGCTCTACCCGCTCCTGGCCGCCGCCGACGGAGCGCGGGTCGTGGCCTACAGCTCCGGTGCCCACGGCATCACCGGCATCCGCTGGCACGACCCCCACTTCCGTACCGGATACGACAAGTGGCACGCGTACGGCCAGTCCAAGACCGCCAACGCGCTCTTCGCCGTCCACCTCGACGCCCTCGGCCGCGAGGACGGCGTCCGGGCCTTCTCGCTCCACCCGGGCAAGATCATCACCGGCCTGCAGCGGGAGATGACGCTCCAGGAGCAGATGGACAACGGCTGGGTGGACGCGCACGGCAACGTGATCGGCGAGGGCTTCAAGACCGCCTCGCAGGGCGCCGCCACCGGCCTGTGGGCAGCCACGTCACCGCTGTTGGCGGACCGGGGCGGCGTGTATCTGGAGGACTGCGAGATCGCCTCCGTCACCGGGCCCGAGGACGAGGCGGGCGTCCGCGCCCACGCGGTCGACACCGACGCGGCGGCCCGGCTGTGGGACCTGTCCGTCGCGGCTACGGGGGTGGGGCCGCTCGGGGGGTAGGCAGGGCGGGGCTACGTCACGGCGCTCCGGATTCCGAGGGCGATCAGGATCGCCGATGTGGCCCTGGCGGTGGTGCGTTTGAAGCGGGGGGTCCGGAGGACGCGGGCCGCGCGGAGGATGAGGAAGGTCCATGCCGTCAGCCAGAGGGTGATCAGGAGGGCGTGGGCCGTGGCCAGGGTGAGGATCTGGCCGGGCAGCGGGCGCTGGGGCGTGACGAACTGGGGGACCAGGGTCAGGTAGATCGCGGCGGCCTTCGGGTTGAGGACGTTGGCGAGGAGCGCCTGGGCGCAGACGGAGTCCGTACGCCTCGGGCGGGGCCGGCGCGCGGCCGGTGCGGCGGAGCGCCAGGTCCACAGGCCCAGGCCGATCAGGTAGGCCGCGCCGATGAGCTTGACCGTCGTGAAGGCCACGCTGGAGTGCATGACCAGGGCCGACAGGCCGGCCACGGCGAGCGCGGCGTGTGCGTACAGGCCGGTGACCGTGCCGAGGACGACCGGGAGCGCCCGGCGGCGGCCGCCCTCGGTGACGTGCTGGACCAGCAGGGTCAGGCTGGCGCCGGGGGTGGCGATCAGAGGGAGGACCGCCACCAGGAATCCGGCGACGGCGACGGGGCGGACCACGGGGATCAGAGCACGACCCGGTAGTGGGTGGTCAGACGGCGGTCGTCGGACAGGACGTGGAACGCGAGGCCGGGCGGCTGGTCGAGGTCGGCGAACTCGGTGCCCTCCCAGGGCAGGCGCAGGGTCCAGGTGACCGCCGGTCCGACGATCAACGGCCGCCCGGCGAACGCGGACGCCGCCGCCGTGTGGGCGTGGCCCGTGAGGACGGCGACGACCCGCGGGTGCGCGGCGAGCAAGTCGGCCAGCTCCTGCGGCTGTTCGAGCATGCAGGAGTCGGGCAGCGGGTGGTGCAGCTCGACGGGCGGCTGGTGGAAGGCGATCAGCGCGGGGGTGTCCCGCGGCAGCGCGGTCAGCGTGGCGTCGATCCAGGCGAGCGTTTCGGCGTCGAGGCGCCCCTCGTCGCGGCCGGGGATGGTGGCGTCGCACATCAGGACCGCGGTCCCGGCGATGTGGTGCGCCCGGTTGACGGGGCCGTCGTCGGGCGCCTCCCCGAGGAGGGCCTTGCGGTACGCCGGTCGGGCGTCGTGGTTGCCGGGGCAGGTGAGCACGGGGAACGGGGCGGCCAGGATGCGGGCCGCCTCCTCGTACTCCGCCTCCGCGCCGTGGTCCGCGATGTCGCCGGTGACCAGGAGCGCGTCGACGGGGTGGGGCAGGGCGCGCAGGTAGTCCATGACGCGGATGGCGCGCCGGGTCGCCCGCGCGCTGCCGTCCAGGTGCAGGTCGCTGATCTGTGCGAGCAGGGTCATGCCGCGGTCACCTCTAACGGTAGTTTTCAGTTTTTCCGTTAGGGACATTAGGGTGTGCGCGAGGGTGTGTTCAAGTGGGCGGCGACAGGAAGGGGTGCCTTGTGGAGCGGTGGCCCGCGCTGGAACTGGCGAGCACGATCCGCCACGACGGGGACGGCGGCGTCGCGGACGACCTGGCGACGGTCGCCGGTACGACGCGCTGGATCCGGGAGCACGGGGAGCCCTCGGCCGGTGACCTCGTGGCGGACGAAGCGTTCCGCCTCGACCTCGTCGAGCTGCGGCAGGCGGTCCGCGCCCTGTTCGCGCGAGCGGTCAGCCCCGCGCCCGCCAGCCCGGCGGACGCCCACCGCCTGATGCCCGCCGCCGAGGCGACGGCCCGCCTCAACACGGCCGCCGCGCGGGAACCGGTCGCCCCGCAGCTCGACTGGCCGGCCGACGGCACCCCCGCCGCGACCCTGCTGACCGCGGAGACCGACCCGTACGTCCGCCTCGTCGCGGCCCTGGCCCGTGACGCGATCACCTTCCTGAGCGGCCCGCAACGCACACAACTCCGCTCCTGCACCGCGCCCCGCTGCGTGCGCTACTTCGTCAAGGCCCACGGCCGCCAGGAGTGGTGCAAGCCGTCCTGCGGCAACCGCGCACGGGCGGCTCGCCACTATCGGCGTCAGCGGGGGGAGGGCGGGGGCGCTTCGTCCTGACGGCTGCGGGTGGGCGACGGGGCCCGGAAACGAAGTAGGCGCGCGGCGACGGGTTGCGCGCGGAGGCCGTGAGGGGGCGCGGTCTGCCAGCGGCGCATCTGCGGGGGCCTCGACGAGAGGTTCCCGCCGGTCACTCGGGTTTCGGTCAGGACAACGGCGCTTCCGGGAAGTCCAGTTCGTCCAGGAGTGATGCGAACAGATCCTCCGCGAACGTGGTGTGGGTGCGCAGCAGTTCCTCTATGTGGTGTTGCTCGGCCGTCGTGCGGACGCCGGCCGCTGTCGCCCAGGCGAGGGCGCGTTCGGCGTTGGCGGGGATCTCGGCGTCGAGTTCGGCCCGCTTACGGGCGCGGGCCTCCTCGAACTCCGGGGAGTCGGTCCACACGCCCTCGTCGCCCACGTCCGCGGCGGTCCTGAGGAACGAGGACGCGGCGTTGTCCGGATTGAGCCACGCGTGCCAGTGGTGGCCCTCGGGGCCCAGGCCGGTGACGAGGGCGGTGCCGCTGTCGGTGACCTGGGCGACGCAGGCGGGTGCGCCGGTCCACTCGACCAGGCCGGACAGCATCTCGTACTCCCAGATGCCGGCTTCCAGTTGCAGGGTTCGCCAGCCGCCCGGGCGGATCGGCCACTCGTGTGCCTCGTCGCACTGTCCCGGGGCGATGTCGGCGAACAAGGGCGCCTCCAGCAGGGGGCGTTGGCTGCGGGCGAAGACCAGGTGACCTGAGAATCCCATGGGTTGCACGGTACGGGGCGCCCACGGGTCACGCCGGGGCGGCGGGACGGACACGACTCGGGTGCCGGAGTGCCGTGCGCGCGGTGCGGCGGGGATCATGGCCGGAACATACGGATTCACGGAGGGGGCTCGCGTGTTCGGCAAAGTGGGGCGGATGGTCAGAAACCTGGAGGCGACCGGGGTGGGGCTGGTGCCCGATCACGCGGTCGTGGTCGACGCGCCGGACGCGCGGGCCGTCGAGGCGCTGGATGCCGCCCGCCGCGGCGCGTACGCACCGGCCCGGGCGCTGCTCGCCGCCACCCGCGCGGAGGCCGACTGGGCGCTCCGGCACGAGGCCGTCGCCGCCCTCGCCGAGATCGCCGTGGACGACGCGGCCTGGCTGGGCGCCTGGCTGGACGAGTCGCCGGAGGATCCCGACGCACTCGCCGTCGAGGCGTTCCGGCGCATCGAGGAGGCGTGGACGGTCCGGACGGCCGCGCGGGCCAAGGACGTGAGCGAGGAGCAGGCCCGCGCCTTCCACGCGCTGCTGGACGACGCGCTGACGGTCATCGAGGCGGCCGTCGCGGCGAGCCCCGGCGACCCGGTGCCGTGGTCCGCCGCGCTGCCGCACTGCATCGGTGCCCAGGCCCCGCGCGAGGTCTTCGAAGAGTGCCTGGGCCAGGCGCTCGCCTGCGCGCCCCACCACCTGCCCACCCACCTGCACGCCGTGCAGTACCTCGCCGCCAAGTGGTACGGCAGCCATGCGGAGATGTTCGGCTACGCGGCCCGCGTCGCCGCCGACGCCCCGGAGGGCTCCCCCCTGCGCGCCCTGGAGGTCGTGGCGCTGACCGAGGTCGTCCCGCAGGAGGGCCGGCGCCCCGAGGACGGGGTGCCCGGCCCGGACGGGATCGACGCGATCATCGCCACCGCGCAGGCGTACTCCGCCTCGCGCCCGCCCGAGGACCGCGCGGCGCGGCTGATCCGCAACCACCTGGTGTGGGTGCTGAACGGGCGCGAGCGCTGGGCCGAGTCGCTGGACGTCTACCGCTCCATCGGGCGGTACGCCACCAGGCACCCGTGGGTCTACGCGGGCGAGCCGCTGGAGATGTTCCGGGCGATCCGGGACAGCGCCCGCGCCGGACTCGCCGGCTCCATCCCCCGTAACGGCACCGTCCCCGCTCCCGCCGTGCCCCTGCCGGAGTCCGTGCGGACGGAGGCGGCCCACGAGATCGCGTACGTGCCCGGCGCGCCGCAGCGCGTCTCGCAGGAGCTGCTGCTGTGCGGGGCCACCGTCCGGCTCGCCCCGGCCGGGCGGTGGACGCTGATGGAGTCGGCCCCCTCGCAGGAGGCCCCGGGCAAGCGCGGGCGCCGGGCGACGGTGCTGCGGCTCGACGGTCTGGCGGCGGTGGCGGAGACCGCGTTCGACTCCGCCGGGATGACTACGCTGGTCGCCCGCTGCGAGGGGAGCGACGCGCGCGTCCTCACCGTCGTCGCCAAGGGCCGGACGGCCGCACGGCACCAGTGGGCGGGGGCCGGTTCGGTGCCCTCCCAGGAGACCGCGCACCAGCACGCGCAGGCGCTCGTCGCGGCGGCCGGCCAGGGCGACGCCCGCGAGATCGCGCGGCTGCTGCGGGACCCGGGCGACCCGTCGGAGCTCCTGATCCGCACCCTGACCGCGCTCGGCCTCCCGCCCCTCCCGGTCGGCTTCGGCGAGCGCGCCGAGGTCCTGGCCGACGCCCGGGGCGCCACGGTCCACCAGGCCCGCTCGCTCTGGCAGGGCATGAAGGACTTCATGAGCGACGAGACCGACCCGAACCCGCCGTTGCAGCTGGACGGGCGGTGACCTCAAGGAACAGGCGCGCGACACTGGGCGGCATGGATGAGATCGAGGTCGTCGTCGCGCACTCCGAGCGGACGACGCTGCGGGTCGGGGACATGTTCCTGAAGGTGGACGCCGACCGGGCGCGGCTCGCCGTCGAGGCGGAGGCGATCGCGCTGGCGCCGGTCCCGGCGCCGGAGGTGCTCTGGCACAAGCCGTCCGTGCTGGCGCTCGCCGCCGTCCGGGGCACCGCGCTCGGCCGCCTCGGGGAGCCGTCGCCCGCGTCACCGGCGGCGTGGGCGGCGGCGGGGGCCGCGATCCGCAGGCTGCACGAGGCGCCGTTGCCTCCGTGGCCCGGGCGGAGCGTGGACGCCCTGGCGGCCGAGCTGGAGCGGGAGTGCGACTGGCTCCTGGCCCATGAGGTCCTGCCCGCCGAGCTGGTCATCCGCAACCGCGGGATCGCGGAGGCGGCGCTGCGGCCGTGGGAGCCGGTGTTCGTGCACGGCGACCTCCAGATCATCCATGTGTTCACCGGCGACGACGACGAGGTCACCGGCATCATCGACTGGTCCGAGGCGGCGCGCGGGGACGCGCTGTACGACCTCGCCACGCTGACGCTGGGGCACGAGGAGCGCCTGGCCGACCTCCTGGCGGGTTACGGCACCGACGTCGATCCGGACATCGTCCGCGCCTGGTGGTCGCTGCGCAGCCTCACCGCGTACCGCTGGCTGGTTCAGCACGGCTTCGACCCGGCGGCGCCGGGGTGCGAACTGGACGTCCTGCGGGCCGCGATGTGACGGACAACTTCCCCGGCACCGTGCGCCGTTGACGGCCTTTGTGCGTCAAGTCGCGGGAATCACGGGCGCCTCAGCCTCATTTCGCGCACCATGGTGACGATCAGGCGTCCGTACGCAGGGGGGCACATGTCCGATACCGAGAATCCGGCTGTCGACACGGGCGCCGGGACGACGGACGCGGCAGCGCCGGGCACTCCGCTCGTCGGGGTCGCGCTCGTCGTCGCGGTCACGGTCATCGTGCTGTGGCTCGGGCTTCTCGCCTGGCTGGCGTTCCACACCGACGCGAGCGAAGTCGCCTGGTCGCGCCTGCTCATCGTGCTCGGCTCGGTGGAAGCCGTCGCGTTCGCGGCCATCGGTGCCCTGTTCGGCACGACGGTGCAGCGGCAGCGGGTGGCGGATCTGGCGGCCCGCACCGAGGCCGCCGAGTCCCGTGCGCAGGCCAACGAGACAGCGGCCCTCAACGGGCACAGACTGGCGTCGGCGGTCCAGGCGTCCCGCGCCCCCGGCGGCAGCGGCCCGGACACGGAACAGCTGTCCGCCGACCGCCGGTCCGGCCAGGACCCCCTGCTCGAACTGGCCAACCGGCTGTTTCCGGTCGAAAGGCCCTAGGCGCGGCCGTGGACCCCATCGGAAGGCTGGTGCGCGACGGCGAGCCCGTCGCGACGGCGGCCGTGCTCACCGCCGACGGACTCGCCGCGACCGCTGCTCATGTCCTCGCGTCGCACGAGGCCGCGCAGTGGACCTTCGAGCCGATCGCCGCTCCCGGATTCTCGTTCCCCGTCGACTGCTCGCCGCCCTCGGACAGCGCGGCCGACGTGGCGCTGATCCAGGTGCGCGAAGCCGGTGACTGGGACCCGGTGACGCTCACCTCGCACGCGGGCGCCACCCCCGGCGCCCCGGTCCACCTCCGCGGATTCGCCGCGTCCCGCGACTACGACTCCGGCGTCGGCCACTACGTCGGCCCGGCGGCGCAGAACGGCCGGGCCTGGGTGAAGGTGAGCTGCCGGCACGCCCAGCCGGGCATGAGCGGCGCACCGGTCCTGCTCACCGGCACGGGCAGCGCCATCGGCATCGTGTCGGCCCGTCTCAACTCAGGCAGCTGGAACCGCGATTCCGTGCTGCTCGCCCCCGCCTCGGAACTCGTCGCGCTCGCCCCCGGGCGTCTGCGTCTGGCCGCACCCGCCCACCGTCATGCCGACGGGACTCTGCGGCTGTCCTGGTTGCGCGGCGGTTCGGCTGAACTCATCCTGGAATCCGACGACTTCACCGTCTCGCTGGGCCGCAACGTGCACAACCGGGTGTATCTGCCGGACCACCGCGACAGCCGGTTCCACGGGCATCTCTCGCTGATCGGTGCCGGTCTGACCTACCAGCACCTGGGCTCCCACCCCGCGTATCTGGCGGGCCCCACACGCCAGTTGAGGCTCGCCAAGGGGGACTCCTGCCCGGTCGGGGACAAGGACCGGCTGAGCGTCGGGAGCGGAACGCTGCTGGTCGAGTTCTCCGCACCCGACCTGTACGACCCGAACGCCAACGTGACGCCGGAGGCGCCTGAATGAAGGGGTGATCAACCAGTTGGACGCCGATTCCGATACGGACCTGACGGCCGCCGGGCCGTACGAGCCGCCTCCACCGCCCTCCGGCGCACCCGCTGCCATCGGCGAGGTGCTGTCCGACCGCTGGGCGGTGGCGGAGATCCGCCGCGGCGGGCAGGCATGGGTCCTCATCGTCGATGACCTCGAACGCGGCGGCCGCCGCGCGATCAAGGTCCCGCTGTCCGGAGCACTCGTCGGCGACGACGAACTGGAGATGCTGCTCAGGCTCCAACCGCACCGGCACACGGTCACCACGCTCGGCGTCATCGACGTGCGCGGGCAGCAGGGCATCGTCTTCGACTACGCGCCCTCGACCCTGACCGACCTGATCCGGCTCGGCCACGGGCTCTCACTCACCGGAGTCCTGCAGCAGGTGTGCGCCGGAATGGCGCATCTTTCCGACATCGTCGAGGTGGCCCACCTCGACCTCAAGCCGTCGAACGTACTCGTCGACGAGCACGGTCACGCCAAGGTCGCCGACTTCGGCCTGGCCCAGCGGGTGCGCATCCAGGACGGGCGCTTCGCGGGCGCGCGGGGCGGCACCTGGGCGTACGCGGCGCCCGAGGTGCTGCGCCGGGAGCCGTGCGACACCCGCGCCGACATCTTCTCCTTCGGCGTGCTCCTGTACGAGGCGTGCACGGGCAGGCTCCCCTACCCCTTCGCCCTGGCGCCCGACCCGGTCGCCCAGCGGGCGCAACTGCTGGACTACTACGCGTCCCCGGGCCCGGGCGAACGGCAGAGCGAGCTCTACTACTGGGGGCAGTCCAGGCTGACCCAGGTGCCCGTCACCCCGCCCGGTGAGGGCATCAGCATCCTCTTGTCGAGCTGCCTGCAGCAGCACCTGTCGGAGCGGCCGCAGTCGTTCACCATGGTCGCCGAGATGCTGGCCCGAGCGGTCCGGAGGCCACCGGTCGACGCCCCGGAGACTCCGCTGGCGCAGATCGACCAGCAGCGCCGGTCGCTCTCGCTGGCCGAGGTGCTGATCCGGCTCGACCGGCTCGACGAGGCCATCAGCCGGCTCAACCGGCTGCTGGCGTCGCCCTTGCCCCCGGCTCTCTTCGAGACCGCACGGCAGACGGCGGTGCGGGCGCTGACGAGGGCCGGGCGGCATGCCGAAGCAACCGAACTAGCGGATTGGCGGTGACCTCCATGCGGCGGTTCGACCTGGCGGAATGGAAACGGAGCCCGCGCCTGACGGGCCTACGGGGCACGGTGGCGGGGCTGCTGACGGAAGGGCGGCACCGTAGCGCGCTGGACGAAGCCCTGCGCGGTCTGCGCCGTGATCCGGAGAATCTCGACGGCCTGTTCGTGGCGCTCACGGCGCTGACCCAGAATCGGACGGTGCGGCTCGGGTCTCCCGAACCCATCACCGAAATGCAGCGGTGGAACGCACTGCTGGCGCCGATCATGACGGCGTGCTCGGCCTGCGACGCCTGCTGGTACTCGACGCACGCGGTCCTGTTCGCCGACCACGATGTGGAGTTCCAGCCGGCGAACCCCATCGGCCTGCAATGCCAGAAGTGCCGGTACACGCTGTGCAGGGAGTGTCTGAAGGCGCAGCGGCCGACCTCGTACACAGAGTCCGTCGACGCGCCGGAAGTGGTCGCGGGCTCCTGCGCGAACACCGCCTGCGACGGCCGGGCACTGAACGTACCGGTCCTCCCCACCGGCCGTTCCGACGTCACCCCCATGGACCCGAACGCGATCGAGGGCGTACTCGTCGTACGGGACGGCCCCATCCGTCCGACGACGGACGACGCCCTCACCGTGGTGACCAGGTTCCTCCCCCTCCTCCCCGAGGACGCGCCCCTCCTCCACATCCGCGGGGCCCGTCCCGGCACCATGAGCGACCACGGCACCCGCGACGCGCTCGCCCAGTCCCTGCTGCTCGACCTGGAACGCGAAGGCGTGCTGGCCCCCGCCTCCTGGGGACGCTCCAGCCGCATGCACATCCTGGCCGGTCCCGCGGGGGACGGCGACTACCTGCTCGTGCCGGTCCGGAAGAGCCCCGGGCGCGTCCGACCGGCCGCTCCGCACGCCGCGTCCGCCCCGGGCACGTACACCTACCTCCTGCAGATCCTGCCCCTCCGGGGCAACTGGGCCACGCTGCGCGACCCGCGCACCGGAGACTTCCACGAGGGCACGTTCGGCGCCCTCTCGGCACCGGCCGAAGCGCTCCCGGGCATCGCGCAGGGGATCATCAAACGCTTCGAGCGCATGGGGCAGTCGCGCCGCGTCATGTTCTTCGAGGGCGACCGCACGCAGGAGCAGGGCCTCACCACGGACGACGTGTACGGCATCGCCACGGAAGGCAGCACCTCGCTCGCGCCGTTCTCCGACGGGCCGGGATGAGCGGCGTGTGAGCCGGTCCTGTCACAGCCCCATCGACGCGAGGGCGTCGCGCAGGTCCTCGACGCCGCGGTAGTGGTGGCCGGTCAGGCCCGCGTCCCGTGCCGCTTCCACATGGCCGGTGGTGTCGTCGACGAACAGGCAGCGGCGCGGTTCCGCGCCCACGGCGCGGGCCGCGGCCTCGAAGACCCGGCGGTCGGGCTTGGCGACGCCTGTGCGGGCGGTGTTGACCACCGCGTCGAACGCGTCCGCCAGGCCCAGCGCGGCGAGGTCGGCCTCCAGCCGGGTCGTGGCGTTGGAGACCAGCACCACGGGGATCCGGGCCCGGAGGGGTGTCAGCAGGTCCAGGACCTCCCTGTCGACGCGACCGGTCAGCGCCGTCCAGTCGCGTACGAGGTCCTGGGCGAGGGCCGCCGACCCGCAGCTCCCGGCCAGGGATTCCGCCACCCGCAGCCGCCACCGCTCGTCGCTGATCCGGCCGGTGACGGCCTCGTCCAGGAGAGCGGGCCGGAAGGCGGCGCTCGCGAGGGTGCCTTCGGGCAGGCCCGCCCGGCGGTCGAGAGCGGCCATGCCGTCCGGATCCCAGAGGCGCACGACACCGTCGAAGTCACAGAGCACGGCGTCGAAGGGTGAGTTGTCCATGACCTCGATCCTGCCACCGGGACGGCGCTCCCGGGCCGGTTGTCAGTGGCCGGTGTGCGCGGGCTCATTCCGCACATGAGGGAGGAGCTCCGGTCGTCCGGACATCGTCCGCGAACTCCTCGACGGCCGTACGGGGCTCGGGCCCCGCTGAGCAGAATCATGCAAGCGTGCTTGATTGTTCCGGCGGCTGCTGCCACGCTCGACGCGACGGACGGCAGAGAAGGAGACCGCGGATGAGCCCGCTCGCACCGCCCGCCCACACGCGCGGCGTCACCACCCTCACGCTCGACTCGCCCGGCAACCGCAACGCGCTCAGCGCCGGGCTCGTCGCCGGGCTGGCGGAGGCGCTGGACGCGTGCGCGGCCGACGCGTCCGTGCGGGCCGTCGTGCTCACCCACACCGGGACCACCTTCTGCGCGGGCGCCGATCTGCGCGCCCCGGCCGATCCGCACGACTTCGTGGCGTTGATGCGGCGGATCGTCGCGCTGCCCAAGCCCGTGGTGGCCCGGGTGACCGGGCATGTCCGGGCCGGGGGGCTCGGGCTGCTCGCGGCGTGCGACATCTCCGTGGCCGGGGCGGGGGCGACCTTCGCGCTCACCGAGTCCCGGCTCGGGCTCGCGCCCGCCGTCATCTCGATGCCGCTGCTCCCGCGCATCGACCCGCGCGCCGCCGCCCGCTACTACCTGACCGGCGAGAAGTTCCACGCGGACGAGGCCGAGCGCATCGGGCTCGTCACGATGGCCGCCGACGACGTGGACGGCTCGGTCGACGGCGTACTGGACGATCTGCGGCGGGCCTCGCCGCAGGGGCTGGCGGCCTCCAAGGCACTGGTCACGGCTACTGTGCTCCAGAGTTTCGACCAGCACGCCGAAGACCTCATCGCCCGCTCCGCCCAGCTCTTCGCCTCCGACGAGGCCCGGGAGGGGATGACGGCCTTCCTCGAACGACGGGACCCCGCATGGGCGTTGTGACACCGGGCGGCACGAGCCCGGGCCCCAAACAGGACCGCAGCCGCGCCACCCGCCGCCGCCTCCTGGAGGCCGCCGTGGCCTGCCTCGCCGAACACGGCTGGGCCGGGTCCACCGTCGCCGTCGTCGCGGAACGGGCCGGGGTCTCGCGGGGCGCGGCCCAGCACCACTTCCCCACCCGCGAGGACCTGTTCACCGCCGCTGTCGAATACGTCGCCGAGGAACGCTCCGCCGCCCTGCGCGCCGTCCCCGACCAGGACCGGGCCGCCGTCGTCGCCGCCCTGGTCGACCTCTACACCGGCCCCCTCTTCCGCGCCGCCCTCCAGCTCTGGGTCGCCGCGTCCAACGAGGAGCAACTGCGGCCCCGCGTGACGGAACTGGAGGCCCGGGTCGGGCGCGAGACCCACCGCATCGCCGTCCACCTCCTGCGCGCCGACGAGGAGCGGCCCGGGGTGCGCGAGACCGTGCAGGGGCTGCTCGACATGGCCCGGGGGCTCGGCCTCGCCAACGTCCTCACCGACGACACCGCCCGCCGCCGCAAGGTGGTCGCCCAGTGGGCGGAGCTGCTGGACGAGGCCCTGGGGTGAGCGGACCGGGGCGGCACAAACGCCTTGGTGTCCGGGGAGCGCCCGGATAGGGTCCCCACCATGACCAGCAGCGCCACGCCCCCCTTCCCCCAGCACATCGAGCTCAGGGGCGAGGGGCTCGTCCTGCGCGACTGGGCCGAGGACGACCTCGCCGCCATGCCGGAGCTCTTCGACCACCCGGACATCGCGTACTGGACCCCGATCGTCTCGCCCTTCGACGCCGAGGCCGCCCGCAACCGGCTGGCGAAGGCCCGGCAGCTCCGGGCGGACGGCACGGCCGTGCTGCTCGCCATCACGCTCGACGGCGGCGCCCCGCTCGGCGAGGTCATGCTCCGGCGCGCCCCCGAGGGCACGGAGCTGGGTTACGCGGTCGGCCCCGCCCACCGCGGGCAGGGGCTCGCCGGGCGGGCGGTGCGGGTGATGGCCGCGTACGCCTTCGGGGAACTGGGCGTCGACCGGGTCATCCTGGAGCTGGAGGCGGAGAACGCGGCGAGCGTCGCCGTCGCCACCGCGAACGGCTTCCGGCTGCTCGGCGTCCCGCTCATCGAGGGCGAGGAGAAGGGGCGCCGGTACGCCCTCCAGACCTGGGCGCTCGACCGGGGCTGAGGCCCGCGCCGGACCCCCGACGCCCCGGACCCCGACGCCCTCAGACCCCCGCCTCCTCCCGCGCCCCCGGCACCGGCAGTTCCTCCACCGCGTCCACCGGCCCGTCCAGCACCCGCAGCGAGCGGGTCAGGTGCAGGGCGACCGCCAGCGCGGCCATCAGCACCATCAGGAACAGCACCGCGCCCTGCACCCCGATGCGCTCGCCCAGGAAGCCCGCGCCCAGCGGGCCCGTCCACTGCAGGGCCTGCATGCCGAAGCGGCTCACGGCGGAGACCCGGCCGCTGTACTCGTCGGGCACGAGGCGGACCTCGTACGACTCCAGGATCACGTTCAGCGGGACCATCGCGGCCGTCGCCACCAGGAGCACCGCGCCGATCTGCCAGGGCTCGGGGACCAGCGCGACCACGGCGAAGGACTCCACGAAGACCCAGGCGGAGACCAGCAGGGCGGTCCGGGCGCGGACCCGGGCCAGCAGGAGCGGGCCGATCACCGCGCCGACGACCCCGCCGACCAGGGCCGTCGCGTTGACGAAGCCGATGGTCTGCGGGTCGCCGCCGCGGTGCTTCACGAGGGCGATCAGCAGCAGGAAGAAGCCCTGGGCCACCGCGTTGAGCAGCGCCATCCAGATCACCGTGAACCGCAGATAGGCGTGGTCGCGGACGAAGCGGTAACCGGCCACCACGTCCCGGCCGATGCCGGGGCGCTCCGCCCCCGGCTCGCGGTCCGGGCCGAGCGGGCGGCGGATGAGCGCGGCGCCCAGGGACGCGAACAGGAACGACACCGCGTCCGCCAGGAAGGGCGCCCAGCGCGCCGCGGAGAACAGCAGCCCGCCCAGCGGGGCGCCGATGACGCGGGCCGCCATGTCCCGGCCCATCGAGCGGGCGGTGGCCTCCCCGATCTGCTCCTTCGGCACGATCCGGCGCAGCGAGGGGATCGTCGATCCCGAGGTGATCCCGGACGCGGCACCGGCCACGCCGGCCAGCGCGGAGAGCAGCCACACCGCCGCGTCGCCGCGGTGGACCGCGTACGCGACCGCGCCGAGCGCCGCCGCCTGCACCAGGGGGCCGGTGACCAGGATGAGGCGGCGGGAGACCCGGTCCGCGAGGGCGCCGCCGAGGAGCGTGGTCGCGAGGGTGCCGACCATCGTGGCGGCGGTGATCACCCCGGCCCGGGCGACCGATCCGGTGGCGTACAGGATCAGCAGGGGGAAGGCGATGTTCGAGACGCTGGTGCCGAGCGCGGAGAGGCCGTGCCCCGCCCACCAGCCGACGTAGTCCCGGTTGCGCCACAGCGAGGGCCGGGCGCCGGCGGGCGGACCGTCCTGGGGCGGCCCCGTCTCCGTACCGTCACGTCGCATGCCCTGGGGTTCCTTTCGGCGGCGGGGTTCGCGCACTGGTCCCATTCGATGCTGCCGGTGGGAAACGCCGCCGACCAGGCAACGAACCGGCAGTACGGGGCGGGTGGGCGCGTGCCGTCAGTTGCCGGGTTCCTGCCTGGAAGGCGTTCCCCGGCGTTGGCAGGATCGCCGGGGACCCGCCCCCCGGCAGACGTACAGAGGAGACCCGCTATGCCCGCCAGCACCGGCCCCCACGCCGTCGTCCCGCTCGCGGCGGCCGTCGCAGCGGAGGGGGTGGCGGCCGGCGACCCCGGCCGCCCGGAGCGGGGCGGGGACGTGGCGGGGCGGGGGCTGCCCGAGATCCGGGCGGCCGTCGCCGCCGCGCTCGCCGGAGTCACCGGACTGCCGGCCGACGACGTGCCGTGGGACACCGGGCTGACCGCGCTCGGCGTGACCTCGCTGGAGATCGGCCGCGTCTGCGCCCGGCTCGGCGACGCGCTGGGGCGGCCGGTGCCGATCTCGCAGATCTACCGGCAGCGGACCGCCGCCGGGCTCGCGGAGTGGATCCACGCCACGGACGGGCGGCCGCACGCGGCACCCGGCGAGGGCACGGGGGCCGCTGACGACACGCGCGCCCCGCTGTCGCCGACGCAGACCTTCATGTTCATGAAGCACGTCTTCAAGCCCGACGACCTGTCGCTGCACTCGGTGCGCTGCTGGCGCATCGAGGGCCGCCCGGACCGGGCCGCGCTGGCCGCCGCCGTGGAGTACCTGCACCGCAGGCACCGCTACCTCAGCGCCGAATACCTCTTCCAGGAGCAGCCGTACGTCCGCCCCGCCGACCTGCCCGCCCCGCCGCTCGGCGCGTTCCTCGCGGACACCGAGGAGGAGGCGAAGGACGTCCTGGCGCGCGAACTGGCCAAGCCCTTCCGGCTGGTGCGCGGCGACGTGTGGCGGCCGGTCTTCGTGGCGGTGCGCCAGGCGCACGTCACCCTCTTCGGGTACGCCGTCCACCACGTGGCGTTCGACGGCGGTTCGTCCGAGGTCCTGGCACACGACCTGTCGGCCGCCTACAACGCGTACGCCGAGGGCCGGACGCCCGGCCTGGAGCCCGCCCCCGGTCCGCGCGAGGTGGCCGAGGCGCTGGAGGCGCATCTGCCGTACGTGGATCTCGACGCCCAGCGCGAGTACTGGCGGCGCACGATCAACGGCATGACTCCGCTGGACTACCCGGGCGGTGCGGAGGCGCCGCGCGGGACGCCCTGCCGGATGATCGACCTGCCGCTGCCCGCCGGGCTCGCCGACGGGGTGCGGGGACTGGCGCAGCGCCACGGGGTCAGCCCGTTCGCCGTGTACCTGAGCGCGTACGGGCAGGCCATGGCGGAGCTCATCGGCGAGCACGACTTCGGCGTCGGCACGCCCGTCAACCGGCGCGGCAACAGCGTCCTCAGCCGGGCCGCGGGCTGCCTCATCGACATCCTGCCGCTGCGGCCCCGGACGGACCCCGACGCCTCGCCCGCCGCGTCGATCGCCGCCACCGCCGCGGCCGTCGCGGAGGCCTTCTCGGCGCAGGACCTGTCGATCTCCGAGATCGCCGGGCTCCAGCTGAAGACGGAGTCCACGGACCGCAACCGGATGTTCCAGACGATGTTCGTGCTCCAGGACAACGGACTCGGCGAACTGGCCCTGAAGGGGCTGCCGTCGCAGTTCTTCCGGCCGCGCTACCCCGGTGTCTCCGGCGAGGTGCACGCCGAGGTCTGGCCCGCCGCCGGGACGCACGGGCGGCTGGTGATCGGCTATCACCCGGACCGGACCTCCGGCGCCTTCTGCACCCGGCTCGCCGAGGCCATGCTCGCCCGGCTCACCGGATACCTGGCCTGATCCGATGACCACGTCCGGGGAAAACCCGTGGATCGGCAGCCGGATCGGCGCCGTGGACCGGCCGCGTACGCGGGTGATCTGCCTGCCGCAGTCGGGTGCGGGGCCCGCCGCGTTCACCGCCTGGCGGCCCCATCTGCCGCCCGGCGTCGAGATCGCCACCGTGGCCCTGCCCGGCCGCGGCCCCCGGACCGCCGAACCGCTGCCGCCGGACCCGGAGACCGTGACGCGCCTGCTGCTCGACGGGCTGCGCCCCGAACTCGACGTTCCTTACGTCCTGTTCGGCCACAGCCTGGGCGCGCTGCTGGCCCACGCGGTGACCGTCCGGGCCGCCCGGGAGGGGCTGCCCGCACCGGCCGCGCTCGTCGTGTCCGGGTCGCGGGCGCCGCACACCCCGCCCGGGGCCTCGGTCGCGGAGTACGACGACCAGCGCCTGGCCGCCTGGCTGACCCGGATCGGCGGGCTGCCGCCGGAGCTGCTGCGGCACGGCGCCTACGCCGCGTACGTGTTCCGCACGGTCCGCGCCGACCTGGCGCTGGCCGAGCGGATCGGGACGGCCGGGCCGGTCCGGGTCGGCTGCCCGCTCCACGCGTTCGGCGGGGCGGACGACACGCTCGCACCGCCCGCCCTGATCGAGGAGTGGCGCGCCTGCGCGGGCGGCGAGCACACCACGACGCTGCTGCCCGGCGGGCACGGCTTCCCGCAGTCCGAACCGGCGGCGACCGTCGCCGCACTGGCCGGCGTCCTGCCGGTATCCGCACACCCATCACAGGAAGGACCGCCACGGTGACCACGACCGAGCAGACCGAAGCCATCCGTACCCAGGTGAGGGCCTATCTGACCGAGGAACTGGCGACACCCGTCGCCGACGACCTCAACATCTTCGGCGCGGGCCTCGCCAACTCGCTGTTCACCATCCAGCTCGTGACCTACGTGGAGCGCGCCTTCGGCGTCCAGGTCGGCACCGACGAGCTGGACGAAGTGCACTTCTGCTCCGTCGACGCGATCACCGCGTTCGTGGCGGCCAAGCCGTCGCGCTCCGCCGCCTGACCACCCCGCCCGCCCTCTCCTGCCGGAGGCTCCCCGTGAAGCCGTCTCCTCTCGAAGCGGCCCTGCCCCTGTCGCCGTTGCAGGAAGGGATGCTCTTCCACGCCCTGTACGACGAGGAGGGCGTCGACGTCTACACGATCCAGGTCGCCTTCGGGCTGAGCGGCGCGCTCGACACGGACCGGCTGCGGGCCGCGTGCGGGGCGCTCCTGGAGCGGCATCCGGTGCTGCGGGCGGGCTTCCAGCAGCGGAAGACGGGCGAGCCCGTCCAGCTGGTACGGCGGCGGGCCGCGGTGCCCTGGACGGACCTCGACCTGACCGGGCTCCCGGCGGACGAGCAGCAGGACCGGCTCGCCCGCTACCGGACCGACGACCGGGCCCGGGGCTTCGACATGGGCCGCCCGCCGCTGATCCGCTTCACCCTGGCCCGGCTCGCCGACGACGAGCACGCGATGATCCTGACCTACCATCACATCCTGCTCGACGCCTGGTCGTTCCAGATCGTGCTGCGCGACCTGCTGGTGCTGTACGCGGCCGGGGGCGACGGCGGGGCGCTGCCGCCCGCGGTCCCCTTCGCCCGCTATCTCTCCTGGCTCGCCGGACAGGACCGGGCCGCTTCCGAGGACGCCTGGGCCGAGGCGCTGGCCGGGCTCGGGGAGCCCACCCTCGTCGCGCCCGGCGCCGAAGCGGCCGGGGGCGCCGTGATGCCCCGCGTGGCCGCCGCCGAGCTGGCCGAGGAGGCCACCGGGGCGCTCACCGCCGCCGCCCGCGCGGCCGGACTCACCCTGAACTCCGTGGTCCTGGCCGCCTGGTCGCTGGTCCTCGGCGGGCTGACCGGGCGCTGGGACGTGGTCTTCGGGCAGACCGTGTCCGGCCGCCCGGCCGGGCTGGACGACGTGGAGGACATCGTCGGCCTGCTCATCAACGCCGCCCCGGTCCGGGTGCGGCTCGACCCGTACGAGGCGCTGGGCGCGCTGGCCGCCCGCATCCAGCGGGAGCAGTCGGCGCTCGAACCGCACCACCACGTGGGCCTCGCCGACATCCAGCGGCGGGCCGGGCTCGGCGAACTCTTCGACACGTCCGTGGCGTTCGGGAACGCCCCGATGAGCTGGGACGACGTGCGCGCCCCGGCCGGCGGGCTGCGGCTGACCGCCGTCGAGGGCGACGGGTCGGCCGGGTCCACGCACTATCCGCTCAGCCTGATGGCCGTCCCCGGCAGGCGGCTGCGGCTTGAGGTCAACTACCGGCAGGACCTGTACGAGCGGGCCGAGGCCGAGAGCGTCGCCGCCCGCGTCCGCCACCTCCTGGAGACCTGGCTCACCGCCCCGGACACCCCGGTGGGGCGCGTCGCGCTGCTCACCCCGGACGAGCGGCACCGGGTGCTGGACACCTGGAACGACACCGCGCACCCGGTCGAGGACACCACCCTGCCCCGGATGTTCGCCGAGCAGGCGGCCCGTACGCCCGACGCCGTCGCGCTCGTCGCCGAGGACGCCACCCTCACGTACGCCGAGACCGCCGAGCGGGTCCGCGCCCTGGCCGCGCTCCTGCGCGGGCACGGGGTCCGGCACGGCGACACCGTGGCCGTCGCGCTGCCCCGGTCGGCCGCCCTGGTCGTCGCCCTGCACGCGGTGCAGGCGGCGGGCGCCGCCTATGTGCCGGTCGACCCGGACCTGCCCGCCGAGCGGATCGGGTGGCTCCTGGAGGACGCCGCCCCCGCGCTGCTGCTCACCGAGACCGCGACGGCCGCCGCGCTGCCGGAGACGGACGCGCCCCGGCTGCTGCTGGACGCGCCGGGGGAGCCGGTGGCGGACGTCTCCGGGGCGCCGGACGGGCCGCGGGGGGCGAGCGCGGCCTACGTCATCTTCACGTCCGGGTCGACCGGGCGGCCCAAGGGCGTCATGGTGCCGCACGCCGCCGTCGTCAACCGGCTGCGCTGGATGCAGGACCGCTATCCGATCGGGCCCGGTGACCGGGTGCTCCAGAAGACCCCGTGCGGGTTCGACGTCTCGGTCTGGGAGTTCTTCTGGCCGCTGCACACCGGCGCCACCCTGGTCGTGGCGCGCCCGGACGGCCACAAGGACCCGGCCTACCTGGCGGAGCTGATCCGGCGCGAGAACGTCTCCGTCGCGCACTTCGTCCCCTCGATGCTCCAGGTCTTCCTCCAGGAACCGGCCGCCGCGCGCCGCACCGGGCTGCGGCGCGTCTTCTCCAGCGGCGAGGCGCTGCCCGCGGCCACCCAGAACCGCTTCCTGGACCTGCTCGGTCCCGAGGGGGCCGAGCTGCACAACCTGTACGGGCCGACCGAGGCCGCCGTCGACGTCACGTACTGGCAGTGCCGCCCGGTCACCGGGGCCGGGTCCGTGCCCATCGGCCGGCCCGTCTGGAACACCCGCCTGCTGGTGCTCGACAAGGCGCTGCTGCCCGTCCCGCCCGGCGTCCCCGGCGAGCTGTACCTCGCGGGCGCGCAGCTGGCCCACGGCTACGCGCACCGGCCCGTCCTCACCGCCGAACGCTTCGTCGCCGACCCGTACGGGGAGCCCGGCGCCCGCATGTACCGCACCGGTGACGTGGTGCGCTGGACGGCCGGCGGGGTCCTCGAATACCTGGGCCGCAGCGACGACCAGGTCAAGATCCGGGGCCTGCGCGTCGAGCTCGGCGAGATCGACACCGTCCTGGCGGGCCACGCGTCCGTGGCCCAGGTCGCGACCGTGGTCCGGGAGGACCAGCCGGGAGTGAAGCGCCTGGTGGCGTACGTGGTGGCCGCGGGGGACCCGGACGCCGGGCGGCGCACGGCCGCGCTCACCGAGCACGCCGCCGGGGCCCTGCCCGAGTACATGGTGCCCGGGGCGGTCGTCTGGCTGGACCGGCTGCCGCTGACGCCGAACGGGAAGCTGGACCGCCGCGCGCTGCCCGCCCCGGCCGCCGCGACCGGCTCCGGCGGGCGGACGCCCTCGGGGCGCGCGGAGGAGACCCTGTGCGCGCTGTTCGCCGAGGTGCTGGGGGTGGCGGCGCCGGGCGTGGACGACAGCTTCTTCGACCTCGGCGGCGACTCGATCGTCTCCATCCAACTGGTCGCCCGGGCCCGCAAGTCGGGCCTGGTGATCACCCCGAAAGACGTGTTCACGCACCGGACCGTCGCCGCGCTCGCCCGGGTCGCCCGGACGGTCGCCGACCGCCCGGCCGAGCACCCGGACGCGGGCATCGGACCGCTCGGGCCCACCCCCGTCATGCACTGGCTCCGCGAGCGCGGCGGGCCCTCGGACGGCTTCCACCAGTCGGTCCTGGTCCGCGTCCCGCACCTCGGCACGACCGGCCGGCTGGCCCGGGCGGTGCAGCGGGTCCTGGACCGGCACGACGCGCTCCGCATGCGCCGCCTCGCCACCGGGCCGGACGGCCGGGACTGGGCCCTCGACATCGCCGCGCCCGGCACGGTCCGCGCCGAGGACCTGGTGCGCCGCCGCGACATCAGCGGCCTCGGCCCGGACGCGCTGCGGGCGGCCGTCGCCGAGGAGTCCGCCGCCGCGCGCGACCGCCTCGACCCGGCCGCGCGCCGCATGGCCGAGGCGGTCTGGCTCGACGCGGGCCCCGGCGCCGACGGCCGCCTCCTGCTGACCGTGCACCACCTCGCCGTGGACGGCGTCTCCTGGCGCGTCCTGCTCCCCGACCTGCACCGGGCGTGGGAGGGCGCCGCCGACGGCGGTACGGCCCGGCTCGACGCCGTGCCCACGTCCTTCCGTACCTGGTCCGAGCGGCTGCGCACGGCGGCCCGGGACCCCTGGCACACCGACCGGCTGCCGCTCTGGGAGGAGATCCTGTCCGGCGGCGACCCCGCCCTCGCCGCGCGCCCGCTCGACCCCGCGCGGGACGTGTACGGGACCGCCCGCTCGCTCACCCTGACCCTGCCGGCCGCCTATACCGAACCGCTGCTGACCGGGGTGCCCGCCGCCTTCCGGACCGGGGTCAACGACATCCTGCTCACCGCCCTCGCCCTGGCCGTCGACTCCTGGCGCCGGGCGCGCGGGACGGGCGGCGCGGGCGGGGTCCTCGTGGACCTGGAGGGGCACGGCCGCGAGGAGGAGATCGCGGACGGCCTCGACCTGTCGCGCACCGCGGGATGGTTCACCAGCCTCTACCCCGTACGCGTGGACCCCGGGACCGGAGACCTGAACCGGGCCGTGAAGCGGGTCAAGGAGCAGCTGCGGGCGATCCCCGGCAACGGCATCGGCTACGGGCTGCTGCGCCACCTCAACCCGGAGACGGCCGGTGTCCTCGCCGCCCACCCGGCCCCGCAGATCGGCTTCAACTACCTCGGCAGGATCTCCGGACCCGGCGAAGGCGTATGGGACATCGCGGCCGAGGCGGACGCCGTGGTCTCCGGGACCGACGACGCGCTGCCCATGCCGCACGTCATCGAGGTCAACGCCGCGACCCACGACCTGCCCGACGGGCCCCGTCTCACCGCGACCTGGTCCTGGCCCGGCGCCCTGCTCACCGAGGCGGACGCGGCGGAGCTCGGCGAGGCGTGGTTCGCCGCCCTGCGCGACCTCGTCGACCGCATCGCGCGCCCCGGAGCGGGCGGGCTCACCCCCTCCGACGTGCCGCTGGTGGACATCGGGCAGGACGAGCTGGAGGCCCTGGAGGCAACCTGGCCGGCGGGCCCGCCCACCGGGCTGCTGCCCGCGACCCCGCTCCAGGAAGGGCTGCTGCACCACGCCCGGTACGACAGCGGGGCCGCCGACGTCTACCACGTCCAGCTCGTCGCCGAACTCGAAGGCGCCCTCGACACCGCCGCCCTGCGCCGCGCCTGCCAGGCCCTCACCGACCGGCACGAGGCCCTGCGCACCGGCTTCCCGCTCCTCGACTCCGGCGAACCCGTCCAGGCCGTCGCCGCACGCGTCGAAGTCCCCTGGGCCGAGCTGGACCTGACCCGCCCGGACGGATCACCGCCGCGCCCCCGCCTGGACGCCTTCCTCGCCCGCGACCGGCGGGCCCGGTTCGCCATGGACCGTCCGCCGCTGCTGCGCTTCACGCTGCTCAGGACGGGGGCGGACCGGCACGCCCTGGTCTTCACCAGCCACCACATCCTGACCGACGGCTGGTCCACCTCGGTGCTGCTGCGCGACCTGTTCACGCTGTACCTGAACGGCGGCGACCCCGCCGCGCTGCCCCGGCCCGTCCCCGCCCGGGAGTACGCCGCCTGGCTGGCCGACCGGGACCGCGAGGCCGCCCGCGAGGCGTGGCGCACCGCGCTCAAGGGCCTGCCCGGGCCCTCCCTGATCGCCCCCGGCCACGACACCGGCACCCTCACGACCCTTCCCGAGCGGATCACCGCCGAGCTCCCGCAGGACCTCACGGCCGCGCTCACCGCCGCCGCCCGCACGGCCGGGGTGACCCTGAACACCGTGGTCCAGGGCGTCTGGGGGCTGCTCCTCGCCGAGCTGACCGGGTGCCGGGACGTGGTGTTCGGCGCGACCGTCTCCGTCCGGCCGCCCGAACTCCCCGGCATCGAGGACATGGTGGGGCTGTACATCAACACCGTGCCGGTCCGCGTCGAGGCGGCCGACCCCGCCGAACCGCTGCGCGCCCTGCTCGTACGCGTACAGGCCGCGCAGGCGGAACTGGCGGACCACCACCACCTCGGACCGGCCGACGTCCAGCGCCTCGCGGGCGCGGGGCCGCTGTACGACACGTCGATCGTCTTCGAGAACTACCCCAGGGCGGCAGCCCTGCCCGCCGTGCCGGGTGCGGGGCTGCGCGTCGCGGACTTCCACGGCCGGGACGCCTACCACTACCCGCTCAAGCTGATGGCCGTCCCCGGCGACCGGATGTACCTGGAGGTCAGCCACCGCGCCGAGCTGGTGGACGCCGGACACGCCGCCGCCGTGCTCGACCGGCTCACAGCCCTGCTCACCGCCTTCGCCGAGGACCCGGAGACCGCGACCGGGGCGCTGCCCGGGACCGTGCTGCCCGTCCTGGACGCGAGTGCCGCGCCGGTCGCGCCGCCCGCGCCCGCCGCCGGTTCCCCGGCGCCGCGCACCGAGGCGCTGTGCGCGCTGTTCGCCTCGGTGCTGGGACGCGAACACCACGGCGCCGACGAGGACTTCTTCGACGCGGGCGGCGATTCGCTGCGCGCGCTCCGCCTCGCCGGACGCGTCCGGGAGGCGCTGGGCGCCGAGCCGGACCTCGTACAGATCCACCGCCACCGCACTCCGGCCGCCCTGGCCGCCGTGCTCGTACCCGTACAGGACCACCAGGAAGGAAGTCAGTGATGGCGAACCCGTTCGACAACGAGGAGGGGACCTTCGTGGTCCTGGTCAACGACGAGGGGCAGCACTCGCTGTGGCCGTCCTTCGCGGAGGTCCCGGCCGGCTGGACCGTCGCGCACGGGGAGTCCGACCGGACGTCGGCGCTCGCGTACATCGAGGCCCACTGGACCGACATGCGGCCCAAGAGCCTCATCGACGCCACCGCGTAGCACCCCGCCCCCGCCGTACGCCGCTGAGGAGAACGAGTCCATGCCCCGCACCCTGCACGACGTCGTGGTCACCGGCCTCGGAGCCACCACCCCGCTCGGCGGCACCGCCCCGGCCACCTGGGAGGCGCTGCTCGCCGGGCGCGGCGGCACGGTCGCGCTCACCGGGCGCTGGGCCAAGGACCTGCCGGTGCGGATCGCCGCCCGGGCCGCCGTGGAGCCGTCGTCCGTCCTGGACCGGATCGAGGCGCGACGGATGGACCGGGCCGGGCAGTTCGCCGTCGTCGCGCTCCGCGAGGCGTGGGCGGACGCCGGGTTCTCCGCCCCGGCCGGGGAGGACGGCGGCCCCGACGCCGACCGGACGGCGGCGGTCGTCGGCACCGCGTTCGGCGGGCTCGGCACGGCCCTCGCGGGCGAGGAGGTGCTGCGGACGGGCGGGCCCCGGCGGGTCTCCCCGATCGCGATCCCGATGCTGATGGCCAACAGCCCGGCCGCCCAGGCCAGCATGGTCATCGGCGCCCGTGCCTGCGCGCAGGCCCCGGCCACCGCGTGCGCGGCGGGCGCCGAGGCCGTGGCGGCCGGGCTCGACCTGATCCGGCTGGGCCGCGCCGATGTGGTCGCGGTCGGCGGCAGCGACGCGGCGATCAACCCGCTGGCGATGGCCGGGTTCGCGAACATGACCGCGCTGTCCCGGCGCAACGAGGACCCGGAGCGGGCCTCGCGCCCCTTCGACGCCGGGCGGGACGGGTTCGTCATGGGGGAGGGGGCCGCGGTGCTGATCCTGGAACGGGCCGGGCACGCGCGGGCCCGGGGCGCCAGGATCTACTGCGAGGTCGCCGGGGCCGGGATGAGCGCGGACGCCCACCACATGGCCCGGCCCGAGCCGACCGGGAAGTCCCTGGCCCGGGCGATGGAGCGGGCCCTCGTGGACGGCGGCCTGACCACCGCCGACGTGGTCCAGGTCGGGGCGCACGCCACCTCGACCCCGGGCGGCGACATGATCGAGAGCCGGGCGATCGGCGCGCTGTTCGGGCCGGACGGGGTCCCGGTCTCGGCGATCAAGTCGATGACGGGCCATCTGCTGGGCGCCGCCGGGGCGTTGTCCGCGGTGGCGGCGGTGCTCGCGCTGCGGGACCGGGTGGCTCCGGCCACCGTGAACATCGAGGAGCTGGACGAGACCATCGAGCTGGACGTGGTCCGCGCGGCCCCCCGCCCCCTGCCCGCCGGGCCCGCCGCCGTGCTGAGCAACGCGTCGGGCTTCGGCGGCCACCAGGTGGCGCTGGCCCTGCGGGCGGGGTGAGGGGGAGGGGGGAGGGGGCGCGGCGGGACCGTCAGGCGCCGAGCGTGCGGCCGGACTCCTCGTCGAGCGTGTCGATGTACGCCTTGATCCAGCCGTAGACCCGGTAGCCGTAGCGGGTGCCGCGGTGCACGCGGATCAGGGAGGCGTCGGCGAGCTCGGCCAGGCCGCAGACGACGCTGCCCGCCGTCCAGGCGCCCGCCGGATGGTCGCTCACCACGTCCTCGACGGTGAACGAGTCGAAGGACCGCGCCAAGTGGTGCAGCAGGTCCCGCTGTTCGGCGGTGAGCAGGTCGTAGCTCCAGCGCACGCTGTCCGCGAGGGTCCTGTGGTGCGAGACCGCCGACAGGTCGAAGCGGTCGAACATGTACAGCGCGGGACCGCTGTACAGCAGGGACTCCAGCGACACGGTCCGGATGCTGTGCGCGGCCGCCTCGATCGCGCGCGGCAGCCCGTCCAGGCGCCGGCACAGCTCGGCCACCTGCGGCAGGCGGCTGCCCAGGTCGAGCGTGGGCACGGTGGACCTGGCGCGGCGCAGGAACAGCTCGACGGCGGCGGGCAGGGCCGCCCCGTCCTCCGTGCGGCCGTCGGCCGCGGGGGAGGCCGCCTCGTCCGCGCACGGTTCGCCCGCCGGGAGCGGGGACACCTCCCACACGTCGGCCGACAGCACGGCCAGCGGCCGCCGTGAGGTGATCAGGACCCGCAGTCCGGGATGCGTCACGACGAGCCGCAGGACCAGCCGGGAGACCGTCGCGACGACGTGCTCCGCGTTGTCCACGACGAGCAGCAGGTCCAGCTCCCGGCCGGGTTCGCGGGCGACCGCGTCCGCGAGGACCGCGTCCACGGCCCGGTGCACCTGGTCCCGCGCCGCGGCCGGGTCCGCCGATTCGGGGGTGCAGGGGCCGAGTTCGACCACGCCGACGCCGTCGCGGAAGCGTTCCTGGAGGCGGGCGGCGGCGGTCAGGGCGAGCCGGGTCTTGCCGACGCCGCCGGGCCCGGTGAGGACGAGCAGCCTGCCCCGGCGCATGGTGCCCAGGACATGGCGGAGGTCGTCGTCGCGCCCGGCCATGGCCTCGGTGAGCGGGCGGGGGCCGCGCCAGCGGTCCGGGTCGACCGGGTGCGGCCAGTGCCCGGAGGCGTCGTGCCGGCGGGGCAGGAAGAGCGGGGTGACCTCGTGGCCGGGGTGGAGTCCCTCGGCGCCGGCGAGTTCGGCGAGCGAGGTCCCGAAGGCGCCCAGCAGGAGGTCGACGGAGGCGCGGCGGGGCCGCTTGTTGGAGCCGGTCTCGATATTGCGGATGGTGCGCACGCTGACCCCGGAGCGCTCCGCCAGCTCCTCCTGGGTCCAGCCGCGCGCCTGTCTTCGCTCGGCGAGCAGATGGCGCAGGCGGCGGACGTCCGGCGTCGCGGACATGGGCTGTTCGATGGCCTCGATCATGTTCCAGATCCCCCGATTGCTTCTCGTGGCCGTGGCGGTGTGACGCCCCGCCCCGTCCGCCCGGGAGCGGACCGAGGCCGGAGGCGTCCGGTGTCACCGGGTCACGAGGCGGGGTCGCTGCCGATGTGGGCGATGCGGTTGGCCTCGTCCACGAAGACGACGCGGGGCTCCCGCTTGCCGATCTCGTCCTCCTCCACCGACCCGTAGGCGATGATGATGACGATGTCGCCCGGGGCGACCAGCCGCGCCGCCGCGCCGTTGATGCAGACGACGCCCGAGCCGCGCTCGCCCTCGATGATGTACGTCTCCAGGCGCGCGCCGTTGTTGACGTCCACGATGGCCACCTGCTCGCCGAGCAGCAGGTCCGCCGCCTCCATGAGGTCGGGGTCCAGGGTGAGTGAGCCGACGTAGTTCAGGTCGGCCTCGGTGACCGTCGCCCGGTGGATCTTGGACTTGAGCATGGTGCGGCGCATCGGGAAGTTCCCCCTTCGAAGCGGGCCGGGATTCCGGTGAAGCGAATGAGAGATGGAGGGAATCCGGCCAGATGTTGACGTTGGCGTTTCAGGTGGGGGGTCGTCCGTACATGATGGAAGAAACCCCCGCCGGGTGGATTCTGCTCATGCGAACACACGCGCGGAAGGGGGTATTGGTGGCAGCATTTTCCCGGTGGCAGCACCGTGCCAACGGCGTGGCGCGGGTCCGGGCCCGCCGGCCCGCCGCACCCCTCGCCATCTGCGGCGACGTTCGGCCCGGAGGCCGAGGTGGCATGAGGCTGCCGCTGGTCCTTTCCTGCCACCGGGAAACCTTTCCTGCCGCCTCCCTTTCGCCCAGAATGGATCACGGACAGAGCAGAGTTGCCCGCTGCCGCCCGGTTACAGGACCACCGGCGGGCGGGGGATGACAATTGGGGGACAAAGACATGAGCAGCGCTGGTCGAATTCTGGGCTTCGCGACCGCCGCGGTTGTTTTCTCATTCGCTTCCCTGGGTGCGACCGCCCAGGCCGACACCGGCGCCGGTCCCGCGGACGCCGGGGTCTCCCTGCGCTGCGAGGCCGCGGGCGGGTCGCTGGAGGGGAACCTGAACTGGGACCTGGTGCCCGACGGGAACCTGAACTGGGACTCCGTGCCGGACGGCCTGGACCTGGACCTCGGTCTCGACGTGGAGCTGCCCGACGGCAACCTCAACTGGGACTCGGCGCCCGTCTGCACGGCCGCCGCCGGGGTCAACTAGTTCAGAGCCAGCCGCGCTGCCCCGCCCGGAGACCGGCCTCGAACCGGCTCCGGGCGTTGAGGCGTTCGCTCAGGTCGGCCGTCATCCTGCGCACCGTGCGCAGCGAGACACCCAGGCTCTTGCTCGCGGCCGCGTCGGTGAGACCCTGGGCGAGGAGCCGCAGCAGCTCCTGTTCGCGGCGGGCGAGTCCGTGCTCGTCCAGCTCCTCGCAGCGGTCGTGGCCGTCGCCGAGCGGGACCGCGTCCGCCCACACCCGTTCGAAGAGCTCCACGAGCGCCTTCACCACGCCGGGCGAGTTGATCTGGACGGCCCCCTTGCGGGTGTGGTCCGGGTCCATGGGCAGGATCGCCACCGCGCGGTCGATCACCGCCATCCGTATCGGCAGCACCGGCACGGTCCGGACGTGGCCGCCGATGCCGGTCAGCCAGCCGGCGTACTCCACGGTGGTCGGGTCGTTGCGCACGCTGTCCAGGTAGACCGTGCGCATCCGCACCCCGCGTCCGATGACGTCGCTGTCGAGCGGCTTGCTGGCGGCCAGGCTCGCGGCCGACTGGCCGCCGCCCGGATTGAACGTCATGCACTCCTGCCGGGCCGCGTCCGCCAGATCCTGCATGCGCTCCTGTACGGAGTCCATGCCGATCAGGCGCTCCGCGTCCGGCTGTGAACGCGACGGGTACAGATGCCCGAACTCCGCCAGCATCGCGCGGATGTCTGCCCGGGTGCGCTCGTACTCCTTCTGCCGGTCGTGCAGTTCGGTGAGCTGGTCGCTCAACAGGGAGTACAGGCTCAGGTTCGGGTCCACGGGCCGCAGCTCGTCATGGCGCGGGACCGCCAGGAGCTTGCGGTCGATCAGCTGGTCGACCGCCCGACTCACCTGCTCCTCGGTCAGGTTCAGCCGCTGCCGCACATCGCTCGGCCGCAGCCCGTGGTTTTCGAGGATGAGCCGGTACACATCCTCTTCATGGGATTCGAAGCCCAATCTGCTCAGCATTGTTGTCCCCCACAACGCATACCGAGGGGTGACGCGACAGGCGCGCACCCCTATGGGGCCCCTGTCCTTCGGCCCCTCGACCCGCAGGAGTGTAGCTCCGGTGAAGGGTTGACTGTAGGTGCGTGTATGCGTATATGTCCTACCCTTTTGACGGCACGGTTGGCCTAGTGCCGGTCAAAAGAGGGTCAAGAGACGGTAGGCAGAAGCGAGAAGTCTTCACCTTTCGCCAACGCTTCCTCCACACCACGCACAAACTCGTCGTGGTGTCGCTCATCCGGCAGCCGGCCGGGGTCGAGCCGCTGCAGGAGGCGCTGGAGCGCCGGAACCAGCCATCCGTCACCGCGCACCGCGCTTCCCGCCCGCTCGCCGCCGTACAGCCACGCGTACAGGCAGGACGCCGCTGCGTGCAGCACACAGTGCCGGGCCGCCGTGCGGGACGCCGCCACCGAGTCCGGAGCCCGGCCCGCCCCGGTCACCTCGGCGTACAGGGCCTGCCGCTGGACCGTCAGCTCCGCCAGTAGGACTGCGAGTTCGGCCGCCGACCGCTCGTCCAGGCGCTCCTTCGCGACGACGGCCGACTCTTCGACGGCCTCCGTCCAGCCCCGGGTGATCTCGTCCTGGGCGGCGCTGGTCAGCTGGAGCGCGTCGCCGGACGGGGACCACACCGGCGCCTCGCGCGACCAGTCGAACAGGGCGCGCAGCACCTCGCGGCCGCCTTCGGCCGGCCGGTCCGCGACGGCCGCGACCGTCGGCAGCTGCGTGGCGATGCTGTGCAGATTGACGTGGGTCGTGCCCTCGAAGACCGTCGTGATGGCGTGGTCGCGGCGCAGCTTCTGCAAGGCCCCCGAGGCGACGCCCTCGCGCAGGTAGCCACGCGCCCCCAGCACCTTGCCCACGTGGTCGAGCACCTCTTCGCCCATCACCGGGACCAGGTACTTCACGACCGAGGACCACAGGCTCATCCGCGACGGCACCACCGACAGGGCCCGCGCCACGGGCAGCGCCACGCACTCCGCGATCAGGAGATCCAGATGGGCGCCCACCAGGTGCTCACGCACCACGGGGAGCTCCTTGACCGGTGACCCGTACAGCACCCGCTCATTCGCGTACCGCACCCCGATCCGCAGCGCCGAGTCCATGGTGCCCAGGGACATCGCGCCGATGGCGGTCCGGGTGATCTGGAGGGTCTTCAGCACCGAGGCGAGCGCCCGGTACGGCCGGCCGACCAGTGCCGAGCGGGGGACGCGCGCGTCGTGGAACGTGATCCCGCTCAGGTCGTGGCCGCGCAGACCGGCGCCCTTCACGAACGGGGTGTTCGTCCACGCCCCGTCCGCCAGCCGCTCCTTGTCCACCAGGAACAGCGAGAGCCCGCGCCCGTCGTGCTGGGCGAGGACGCTGACGAACCGCGACCTGGTCGCGTTGCCGACCGGCCACTTCTCCCCGTTGAGGACGATCTCGTCGCCGTCCGACACGGCCGTCGTGCCGCTCGCCGCGAGGTCGCTGCCGTGGTCGCGCTCCGAGATGCCGAAGCACGCCATGGCCCCGGCGGCCAGCCCCGCGGCCACCGGGGCGCGCTGCTCGTCGGTGCCCCACAGCCACACGGGCGCGGCGCCCAGCAGGGTCGAGCCGAACAGCACGGAGAAGGTGAGGTTGCGCCGGGCCAGGGTGCGGGTCAGCAGTAAGGCCGACTCCAGGTTCCGCAGCCGTCCGCCGTCGCCCTCGGGGACCAGGAAGTCGGCGAACCCCCAGTCCAGCAACAGCTTCTTCGCGCCGGCCGGCAGTTCGTCGCGCTCCTCGGCCGGGACGATCGCGGCGAACGAGAAGGGCCCATCGCCGTCGACCGGGTCGCCGAGGAGCCGTTCGAGCGAGGCGACGGTGGCGAGGGTGGGCCGGGCGTGCTCCAGCGTCATCGGAACAGCTCCATGAGGGTGTGGGAGGTGTGCCCACCGGGTCACGGGGGCGGGTGGCGCCCATGCTCGGGGCGCGGGCGCGCGGGCCACCAGGCAACCGACCGGCAGCTGTTGATGCCCGCAAATTGCCCAGGGCCTTCCTGGCCGGGTGCGCCCGGGCGGGCGAGGGTGTGGGCCGGGGCCGACGGGCCACGGTGGATGAAAGGATCGCGTTCCCGATGACCGACGTTTCCGTTGAGGGCTCGGCCCCTCCGCGCGCCGAGGACGGCTCCGCCGACCCGACGCTCTTCACCCTCGACCGGGCCCGCGAGGACCTGATGGAGGTCGACGCCTCCATCCGCGCCTGCCTCACCTGGGACTACGACGGGCGCGACACCCGTATCTGGAAGCTGTACCAGCGCAACAAGCAGAACCAGTGGGACGCCGACACGGACATCGACTGGAGTTACGACGTCCGCTTCGGCGCGCCCCTCTCCGACGACCAGAGCGCCGGTCTCGCCTCGTTCGTCGTCTCCGAGGGCAGCCCCGTCCCCCGCGAACTGCTCAACAGCTTCCGCTGGGAGTACCAGGCGTGGATGGTCAGCCAGTTCCTGCACGGCGAACAGGGCGCCCTCGTCACCACGGCCCGGCTGGTGGAGACCGTCCCCGACCTGGAGGCGAAGGTGTACGCGGCCTCCCAGGTCGCCGACGAGGCCCGGCACGTCGAGGCGTTCGCCCGGTACATCGACGAGAAGATCGGCGTCTCCTACCCGATCAACCCCGGCCTCAAGGCCCTGCTGCGCGACCTGCTCGCCGAGTCCCGCTGGGACGTCGTCTACCTCGGCATGCAGGTCATCGTGGAAGGGCTCGCCCTGGCCGCGACCCGGCTCGCCAGCAGCGGCTTCGGCGACCCGCTGATCACCTCGATCACCCGGATGATCGCCAAGGACGAGGCCCGGCACATCGGCTTCGGCGTGGTCTCGCTCACCGGCCTCTACAACGACATGACGACCCGGGAGCGCGACGAGCGCGAGGCGTTCCTGCTGGAGGCCGTCCACCTCATGTCCCGCCGGTTCCTGCTGCGCGAGGTCTGGGAGAACATGGGCCTCGACGTCGAACGCGGCCTGGCCTTCGCCCGGACCGACCCGATGATGTTCGGCTACCGGCAGCTGCTGTTCCAGCAGGTGATCCACGTCCTGCGGCAGCTCGGCCTGCTCACCCCGAAGCTGCGCGACCTGTTCCTCGCCGAGAACCTGGCCCGGCCCGAGGCGCTGCGCACCGCCGCCTGACCCCGCACCCCGAAGCGGAAGGAGAGGGCCGGCGATGTCAGTCGTCCGTACGCGCCTGCCCGAGGTCGTCGTCACCGGCCTCGGCGCCACCACCCCGTTGGGCGGCGACGCCCCCGCCACCTGGGAGGGCATCGTCGCGGGCCGGTCCGCCGCCCGCGCCCTCACCGAGCCCTGGGCCGATGCGCTGCCCGTCCGCATCGCCGCCCGGGCCGCCGTCGAACCCGACACCGTCCTGGACCGGACGCGGGCGCGCCGGCTCGACCGGGCCGCCCGGTTCGCGCTCGTCGCCGCCGAGGAGGCATGGGCGGACGCCGGATTCCGCGGCCCGGCCGGCGACCACGGCGGGCCCCCCGCCGAGCGCGTCGGCGTCGTCATGGGCAGCGGCATCGGGGGCGTCGGCGCCCTCCTGCGCGCCCAGGAACAGCTGCGCACCGGACGGGAGCGCGCCATCTCCCCGTACACCGTGCCCATGGTCATGGTGAACGGCGCCGCCGGGGCGGTCAGCCTCGCGCTCAACGCCCGGGCCGCCGCCCTCTCCCCGGCGGGGGCCTGCGCGGCCGGGGCGGAGGCGGTCGCGGCGGGCCTGGACATGATCCGCCTCGGCCGGGCCGACGTGGTCGCGGTCGGCGGCAGCGAGGCCATCATCGGCGCGCTGACGCTCACCGCCTTTGCCTCGATGCACGCGGTCTCCCGGCGCAACGACGACCCGGCGGGCGCCTCCCGCCCCTACGACAAGCAGCGCGACGGGTTCGTCCTCGGCGAGGGTGCCGCCGTCCTCGTCCTGGAGTCCGCCGAGCACGCCCGCGCCCGGGGCGCCCGGGTCCACTGCGTGCTGGCGGGGGCCGGGGTGAGCGCGGACGCCCACCACATGGTGCGGCCCCAACCGGACGGACTCGGCCTGGCGAGCGCCCTGCGCAAGGCGCTCGCGGACGCCGGGCTGACCCCGGCGGACGTGAAGCACGTCAGCGCCCACGCCACGTCGACCCCGCAGGGCGACATCGCGGAGAGCCGGGCGCTCAACCATGTGCTGGGGGAGTCCGGTTACGCCGTCTCCGCCGTCAAGTCGGCCGCCGGGCACCTGATCGGCGGCTCCGGGGCGCTGGGCGCGCTCGCCGCGGTGCTGTCCCTGCGCGACCGCACGGTCCCGCCCGTCGCGAACCTGGCCGACCAGGACGACGCCATCGCGCTGGACGTGGTGCGCACCGTGCCCCGCGCCCTGCCGGCCGGTGACCTCGTGGCCCTGTCCAACGCGGCGGGGTTCGGCGGCCACAACGTGGTGCTGGCGTTCCGCTCGTAGCGCCGGAACGGATGTGGGGGGCCGGTCGCGGACCGGCCCCCCACATCCGTGTGCGTGCGTACGGGTCAGACCGCCGCCGTGTCCGCGAGCGTGCCGTCGCACAGCTGCTTCCACATCAGCCGTCGGCGCGGCTTGCCGCTCGACGTGACCGCCAGGCCGCTGCGGCGGACGTGGACGAGCAGCAGCTCCGCGTCGGGCAGCGACTCCGTGACGACCTCCCGGGCGACCGCGTCCCACTCCGGCTTCGCGCCCTCCATGACCACGGCGGCCGTCGCGACGCCGTCGCGGAAGCCCAGCAGGACCGCCGCCCGGCGCTCGGTGACGCCCAGCTCGTGCAGCCGGCCCTCCAGACTCTCCGCGAAGACCATCTTGCCGTTCATCTTGATGCCGTCACCGAGGCGGCCCAGCACGAACAGCTGGCCGTCGCGCAGGAATCCGGCGTCGCCCGAGCGCAGCACACCCGACGCCAGGCTGGTGCCGGACGCCGAACCGGCCTCGCCCACATAGCTGTTGCCGCGCACCGACGTACCGCCGACCACGATCTCGCCCACGGTGCCGTCCGGCACGGGCCGGTCGTCCTCGTCCAGCACGGACACCATGACGCCCTCCATCGGGCGCCCGCAGCCCACGATGCGGGCCGTGCCGGGCCGCCCGTCCTCACCGTCCGGCGCGGAGGCCGCCCAGCCCTCGTCCGGGGCCAGACCGGTCACCCCGAGGGTCGCCTCCGCGCCCCCGTACGCCGGGGTGAAGACGCCGCGCCGGAAGCCGTACGGGCCGAGCAGCGCCTCGATCGCCTCCAGGGCGTCCGGGTCGATGCGCTCGGCGCCCAGGCTGACCGATTGCAGGGCGCTGAAGTCCAGGCCCTCCAGGGCGGCCGGGCGGACCCGGCGCAGGATGTACGCCAGGCCGAAGTTGGGCATCGCGGTCAGGCCGATCCGGTGCTCGCTGATGCAGCGCAGATAGCGGAGCGGGTCGCGCAGGAAGTGCTCGGGCTGCATCAGCCAGCCGTCGCACCCGGTGACCACCATGTTGATCAGGCAGCCGGTGAGGCCGAAGTCGTGGTGCACGGGCATCCAGCTGATCCCGGCGTCCTCGGGCCGCCACCGCAGCCGGCGCCGCATCGCGGTGATGTTGGCGCGCAGCGCGTCGGACGCCACCCGCACCCCGCGCGAGAAGCCGCTCGACCCGGAGGTGAACTGGAGCAGCGCGTGGTCCGGCAGCGGATACGGGGCGGGCGCCGGTTCGACGTCCCGCACCAGCTCGTCGAAGAGCACCGGCTGGCGGATGCCGAGCCCGGCGCACGTCTTGCTGACCGCCTCGAAGGAGTCCTCGTCGCAGATGGTGAGGGCCGGGGCCGCCGTGCGGAAGAGGTGGTCGACGTGGCGCTGGTAGTCCTCGCTCCGCTGGAACGCGAACGGCGGCGCGATCGAGGACGGCGTCGCCCCGGCCGCGAGCGAGCCGAACAGGCTGGCCGCGAAACCGGGGCTGGAACGCTGCACCACGACCACCACGTCGTTGTGGCGCACCCCGTGCGCGCGCAGCGCGGCGGCCGTGGTGAGGGTCAGCCGGGCGAGCGACCGGTAGGAGTGGAAGTCCCAGCTGTCACGGGGTCCGGCGAAGTAGAGCCCGCGGTCGGCCGGCGCGTCGGTCAGCCACTCCAGCAGGGCGCGGTCGGGATAGCTCTCGGGACGGGTCAAAGCAGTGGTCCTCTCAGCCTCTGCGGGCATTGCTGCGCATCATGCCGAGCGGCGGCGGGCCCCTTCCAGGCAAGAATCCGGTAACTCGCCCCGGCGGCCGACCGGCAGCCGGGCGACGCCGGTTGCCGGTCGCTTTCCTGGTGACCGCACGTGCGTTCGGCGAGCATCGATGCCACGGCGCCGGCCCGTCGACACCCTGCCGTCGCCGCCCCGCACGTCCCGGGGCGGCCGCGCCCGCCGTCACCCCGGCGCCCCACGACCGCCGGACGTCCCGCCCTGCGGACCGCGCCGAACACCCCGCGATCCGGCCCAGGGCACCAGACCGAGGCGCGCTGGAGCGCGCCGGGAAGGTGGTCGTCGTCCGATGACTCCGCTCGTCACCGAAGGCACCCCGTTTCCGCTGACCGCCGCCCAGCGCGGGGTCTGGTTCGCACACCGGCTCGCCTCACCCACCTCGACGTTCAACCTGGCCGACTACCTGGAGATCCGGGGCCCGGTGGACGCCGGCATCCTCCGGCGCGCGGTCCGCCGGGCCGAGGTCGAGAGCGGCACCTTCGACGTCGCCTTCGGCGAGGGTCCGCAGGGCCCGTACCAGACGGCCGTCGCACAGGCCGGCGAACTGCTGCGGGAGATCGACCTCTCGGACCGGCCCGACCCGCACGCCGAGGCACTGCGCTGGATGGCCGCGGACCGGCACACCGCCCTGGACATCGTCCGCGACCCGCTGTTCAACGAGGTGCTGCTGAAGCTCGGGGACGCACACTTCATCTGGTACAAGCGCTGCCACCACATCCTCATCGACGGCTTCGGCAGCGTCCTCTTCACCCGCCGGGTCGCCGACCTGTACGCCGCCGAGGCCGCCGGTGAGGAGCCCGCGGGCGCCCCGCTGAACACCCTCGCCGAGCTGGTCGCCGAAGAGGCCGCCTACCGCGCCTCCGACCGCTTCACCCGCGACCGCGCCTACTGGCTCGACCGGTTCGCGGTGCAGCCGGAGACCGCCACGCTGTCGGACCGCACGGTGCCGGGCCGGGCCGGAGAGGTGCTGCCCACCCGCACCGCCGAGCTGCCCGAATCCGCGCTGGCCGCCCTCCGGACCGCCGGACGCGAGGCCCGGACCACCTGGACGGTCCCGGTGCTCGCCGCGGTCGCCGCGTACCTGCACGGCATGACCGGGCAGCGCGACCTCACCATCGGCGTCCCGGTCGCGGCCCGGCGCACCGACATCGCCCGCAACAACCCCGGGATGATGGCCAACCAGCTCCCGCTGCGGCTCACCGTCGACCCGGCCACCACCCGCTCCCAGCTGCTGCGCCAGGTCGCGTCCCGGCTGGCCGAGCTCCTGGAGCACCAGAACTACCCGTACGACGACCTGCGGCGCGACCTGAAGCTCGTCGGCAGCGGCGGCCACCTCTTCGGGGTGCAGGTCAACATCATCCCGGGCAGCGGCGACCTGCTCTTCGACGGCCACCCCACCTACGCCCGCACCCTCCAGGGCGGCCCGGTCCCCGACCTCAACATCAGCGTCCGCCCCCAGGGCACCGGACAGGGCGCCGCCATCGACTTCGAGGCGCCCGCCGACCGCTACACCGAGGACGAACTCGCCGCCCACCAGGAGCGCTTCCTGCGCTACCTCACCGCGCTGGCCACCGCCCCCGCCGACCTCCCCATCGGCCGCGTCCCGCTCCTCGGCCCCGACGAGCGGACCCGCGTCCTCGTGGAGTGGAACGACACCGGCCGGCCGGACGCCGGGACCACCTTCCCCGAGCTGTTCGAGCGCCAGGTCCGGGCCACCCCGCACGCCGACGCTGTACGGGCCGGGGAGACCACGCTCTCGTACGAACGGCTCAACGCCCGCGCCAACCGGCTGGCCCGTCTCCTCGCCCGCAAGGGCGCCGGGCCCGACACCCGGGTCGCCGTCGCCATGGACCGCTCACCCGAGGCGGTCGTGGGCGTCCTCGCCGTCCTGAAGGCGGGCGCCGCGCACCTGCCGGTCGACGTGTCGTACCCGGCCGAGCGCATCGCGTACATGCTGGACGACGCCCGACCCGCCCTCATGCTCACCACCCGCGCCGCCGCCGCCCGGCTCGACGGCCTCGCCGGCGTACCCGAGCAGCTGTTCCTGGACGAGCTGTTCGTCGGCGACCTCTTCCTGGACGAACTCGTCCTGGACGAGGCGTCCCTGGCGCCGCACGCCGACGACAGCGACCTCACCGACGCGGACCGGACCGCGCCCCTGCGCCCCGGCCACACCGCGTACGTCATCTACACCTCCGGGTCCACCGGGCGCCCCAAGGGCGTGCTGGTCCCGCACACCGGGATCGCCGCCCTCGCCACCACCCAGGCCGAGCGGCTCGCGCTGCGGCCCGGCGAACGCGTCCTGATGTTCGCCTCGCCCAGCTTCGACGCCTCCGTGTGGGAGCTGTGCACCGCGCTCCTCACCGGCGGCTGCGCGGTCGTCGCCCCCGCCGAACGCCTGCGGCCGGGGCCCGCCCTGGCCGCCCTGATCGCCGAGACCGGCGTCAGCTGCCTGCTGCTCGCCCCCTCCGCGCTGTCCGTGATGACCGAGGGCTCGATCCCGCCGGACGTCACCCTGGTCGTCGGCGCCGAGGCGTGCCCGCCCGACCTCGTGGAGCGCTGGTCGCCCGGCCGCCGCATGGTCAACGCCTACGGGCCCACCGAGTCCACCGTCATCACCACCATGAGCGACCCGCTCGCCGGGCGCACCGTCCCCCGCATGGGCCGCCCCGTGCACCGCACCCGGGTGCGCGTCCTGGACGAGGCGCTGCGCCCGGTCCCGGCGGGCGTGGCCGGCGAGGTCTACATCGCGGGCTCCGGCCTGGCGCGCGGCTACCTGAGCCGCCCCGGCCTGTCCGCCGGGCGGTTCGTCGCCGACCCGTACGGCGAGCCCGGAGCCCGCATGTACCGCTCCGGCGACCTCGCGCGCTGGACCCCCGACGGCGAGCTGGAATACCTGGGGCGCGGCGACGACCAGGTCAAGGTGCGCGGCTTCCGCATCGAGCCCGGTGAGATCGAGGCGGTCCTCGCGGCCGACCCGGCCGTCGGGCACGCCACGGTCGTCGTCCGCGAGGACGCCCCCGGCGTGCGCCGCCTCGTCGCCTATGTGGTGCCGGCCCCGGACGCGGTGCCCGAACCCGCCGCGCTGCGGGAGCTGGCCGCCGCCGGGCTGCCCGAATACATGGTGCCCGCCGCCGTCGTGGTGCTCGACGCGCTGCCCCTCACCCCCAGCGGCAAGCTGGACCGCAACGCCCTGCCCGCACCGGAGTTCACCGGCGCCGCCGAGAGCCGCGCCCCGCGCGACGACCGCGAGCGCCTGCTGTGCGAGCTCATCGGCGAACTCCTCGGCGCCACCGCCGTCGGTATCGACGACAACTTCTTCGACCTGGGCGGCGACTCGATCGTGGCCGTCCAGTTCGTCACCCGCGCCGCCCGCGCCGGGATCGGCCTCACCCCGCAGGACGTCTTCACGCACCGCACGGTCGCCGCCATGGCCGCCCACGCGGCGGGCATCGACGCCCCCGGCGGCGGGACACCGGCCGCCCCGCCGGTCCCCGAGCCCGTCGGCCCCGAGGACGCGGCGGCCCTGCGCGCCCGCTGGGCCGGGCGGAACGCGGAGGCGCTGCTCCCGCTGGCCCCGCTCCAGGAGGGCATGCTCTTCCACGCCTTCTACTCCGGCGCCGCCCTCCGCGAAGGCGACGCGGACGCCGGTCCCGACCCGTACAACGTGCAGAAGGTCTTCGGGCTCGCCGGGCCGCTCGACGCCGAGGCGCTGCGCCGGGCCTGCCGGGGCGTGCTCGACCGGCACCCCGCGCTGCGCGCCGCGTTCGACCGCGCCGGGTCCGGGGTGCCCGTGCAGGTGATCTGCGGCGGCCTCGAACCGGACTGGGCGTTCCACGACCTCACGGACCTGGCCGAACCGGAGCGCGCCGCCGCGCTGAGCGGGCTGCTCGCCTCGGACAAGGCCCGCCGCTTCCCGATGGACACGCCGCCGCTGATCCGCTTCGGCCTCGTGCGCACCGCTCCGGACGAGCACCTGCTCGTCCTCACGAACCATCACATCCTCTACGACGGCTGGTCGTTGCCGCTGGTACTGCGCGACCTGTTCCTGCTCTACGCGAACGGCGGCACCGGGTCCGCGCTGCCGCCCGCCGTCCCGGTCTCCGACCACCTCGCGTGGCTCGCCGCGCAGGACCGCACGGCCTCCGAGGACGCCTGGCGCACCGCGCTCGCGGGCCTGGACGAGCCGACCCTCGTCGCCCCCGGCGCCCAGGCCGCCACCGGCACCCCCGCCCTCGCCGTCACCGAGCTGGACGAGGAGCTGACCCGGGCGGTGAACGCGGCCGCCCGCACCCGGGGCCTGACCACCAGCACCGTCGTCCAGGGCGCCTGGGCACTGCTCCTCGCGCTGCTCACCGGCCGCGACGACGTCGTGTTCGGCACCACCGTCTCCGGCCGGCCGCCCCTGCTCCCGGGCGTCGAGGAGATGGTCGGGATGCTGATGAACACCGTCCCGGTCCGGGTCCGCGTCGACCCCGCGCAGCCGTTCGCCGCGCTCCTCGCCACTGTGCAGTCGGAGCAGGCCGCGCTGACCGGGCACCACCACCTCGGCCTGGCCGCGCTGCAACGGCTGACCGGGATGCCCGAACTCTTCGACACCAGCACCGTCTTCGAGAACGCCCCGGTGGACCGCGCGTCCATCGGCCGGGCCGTCCCGGGGCTGCGGATCAGCGTCGAGGAGTCCGACGCCACCGGCGCCACGCACTACCCGCTCAGCCTGATCGCCGCCCCCGGCGACCGGATGCGCCTGGAACTCACCTACCGGGCCGACCTGTACGGCGCGGCCGAGGCGGACGCCGTCCTCACCCGGCTCCGGCTCGCCCTCGCGGCGTTCGCCGCCGACCCGGACCGGCCGGTCGCCGGGATCTCCCTGCTCACCGCCGAGGAGACGGCCGGGGCGCTCGCGGCGGGCGAGGGCCCGGTCCGCGCCTTCCCGGACGCCACCCTGCCCGAGCTGTTCGCGGCCCAGGCCGCCCGCACCCCGGACGCGGTCGCCGTCGTGTGCGGCGCCGAGACCGTCACGTACGCCGGACTCGACGCACGGGCCGGCCGCCTCGCCGCCGCGCTCGCCGCGAAGGGCGCCGGGCCCGGCCGGGTCGTCGGGGTGAGCCTGCCCCGCTCGGTCGAGCTGATCGTCGCCCTGCACGCCGTGCACCGCGCCGGGGCCGCCTACCTGCCGATCGACCCGGAGTACCCGGCGGAGCGGGTCCGCAACATGCTCAGCGACGCCGACCCGGTCCTCGTCATCGACCCGGCGAACTACGACGCCCTGACCGCGGGCGCCCCGGCCGCCGACGGCCCGGCCCCGGTCCGCCCGCTGCCGCTGCACCCGGCCTACGTCATCCACACCTCCGGCTCCACCGGCCGCCCCAAGGGCATCGTCGTGGCGCACGCCGGGGTCGCCAACTACCTGCACTGGATGCAGGACGCGTTCCCGCTCGGCCCCGGCGACCGGGTTCTCCAGCGCACCTCGATGAGCTTCGACCCCTCGGTGTGGGAGATCTTCTGGCCGCTGATCACCGGCGCCGCCGTCGTGATCGCCGAGCCGGACGGGCACACCCGGCCCGGCTACCTCCCCGACCTCATCCGCCGGGAGAAGGTCACCGTCGCCCAGTTCGTCCCCTCCACGCTCGAAGTCTTCGTCCAGGAGCCGGGCGCGGACCGCTGCGACGGGCTGCGGCGGGTGTTCTGCGGCGGCGAGGCCATGACCTCCGGCCTGGTGGAACGATTCCGCGCCGTGAGCGGGGCCGCCCTGCACAACCTGTACGGGCCGACCGAGGTGTCCGTCTACTCCACGAGCCACCTGGCGGTCGCGGGCGCCGAACCCGCCGCCGTGCCCGTCGGCCGCCCCGCCTCCAACCTGCGGGTCTACGTGCTCGACGCCCGGCTGCGGCCGGTGCCCCCGGGGGTGAGCGGCGAGATCTGCATCGCGGGACCCGGCGTCACCCTCGGCTACGCGGGCCGGCCGGGCCTCACCGCCGAACGCTTCGTCGCCGACCCGTACGGCGCGCCCGGCACCCGGATGTACCGCACCGGCGACCTCGGCCGCCGCCGGGCCGACGGGGAGCTGGAATACCTGGGCCGCGCCGACCACCAGACGAAGATCCGGGGCCACCGCATCGAGCTCGGCGAGATCGAGACCGTGCTCACCGCGGACCCCTCGGTGGCCCGCGCCGCCGTCATCGTCCGGGAGGACCGGGCGGGCGCCCCGCGCATCGTCGCGTACGCCGTCCCCGCCACGGGCTCGCTGGACGCGGACGCGCTCCGGGAACACCTCGCCGCCTCGCTGCCCGGCTACATGGTGCCGTCCGTCCTGATGGAGGTCGCCGCCCTGCCGCTCACCCCGAACGGGAAGCTGGACCGCAAGGCCCTGCCCGTACCGGAGTCCTCGGCGGCCCCCGCCGGACGCGAACCGCGCGACGCCCGCGAGACGTTGCTCTGCGGCCTGTACGCCGAAGTGCTCGGCCTGGAACGCGTCTCGATCGACGACGACTTCTTCGGCCTCGGCGGCGACTCGATCATGTCGATCCGGCTGGCCGGCCGCGCCCGCACCGAAGGGCTCGACCTCACCCCGCGCGACGTGTTCACGCACAAGACCGTCGCCGCGCTCGCCCCCCACGCCAAGGACGTCGCGGCGGGCGAGGACGCCTGGACCCCCGCCCAGCAGCCCCTCGTCCCGCTCGACCTGGACGAGCTCGAAGAGCTCGAAGCCCAATGGGAGAACTCGAAGTGAAGCAGACCTCGCTGGAAGCGGTGCTGCCGCTGTCCCCCTTGCAGGAGGGCATGCTCTTCCACGCTCTCTACGACACCGAGGGCGTCGACTTCTACAACATGCAGACGCCCCTGGAGCTGGCCGGGGCGCTGGACGCGCACGCCATGAAGCGCGCCTGCGGGCAGCTCCTGGAACGCCACTCCGGTCTGCGCGCGGGCTTCCTGCAACGCCGCTCGGGACAGGCCGTCCAGGCCGTGGCCCGTGCCGTCGAGGTGCCCTGGGAGGAGAGCGACCTCAGCGGCTTCGGCGAGTCCGAGCAGCGGGCTCGGCTCACCCGGCTCCTCGCCGCCGACCGCGAACGCCGCTTCGACCTGGCCCGGCCCCCGCTCGTCCGCTTCACCCTCGTCCGCCTCGGCGCCGAACGCCACGTCCTGGTCATCACCAACCACCACATCCTGGTCGACGGCTGGTCCCTGCCCATCGTGCTGCGCGACGTCTTCCGCCTCTACCGGCGCGCCCGGGGCGACGCCGGCCTGCCCGACCTGGAGGCGGTCGCCCCGTTCAGCGACTACCTGGGCTGGCTCGACGCCCAGGACCGGGCCGAGGCCGAACGCGCCTGGGCCGAGGCGCTGGACGGGCTCGCCGAACCGACGCTGGTCGCCCCGGCCGCCGCCGCGGGCACCCCGGGACGCCAGCAGCGCGTCATCGCGGACCTGCCGGCCGAGCTGACCGCCGCGCTCGGCACGGCCGGGCGGCAGCGCGGGCTGACCCTCAACACCGTCGTCCAGGGCGCCTGGGCGCTGCTCCTCGCCTCCCTCACCGGGCGCGACGACATCGTGTTCGGGGCCACCGTCGCGGGCCGCCCGCCCCAGATCCCCGGCGTCGACCACATGGTCGGCCTGCTCATCAACACCGTGCCCGCCCGGCTGCGCATCGACCCGGACGAGCCGCTGTCCGCGATGCTGGCCCGGCTCCAGGACCAGCAGGCCCGCCTCGGCGGCTACCACTACCTGGGCCTCGCCGACATCCACCGGACCACCGGGCACACCGAACTCTTCGACACCACCGTCGCGTTCGAGAGCTTCCCGATCGACCCGCTCGCCGCGTCCAAGGCCATCCCCGGCATGGCCATCGCCATCGTGGAGGCCACCGGCCACGACGCCCACGAGGGCACCCACTACCCGCTCAGCCTCGCCGTCTACCCGGGCGGCGAACTGCGCCTCGAACTCAACCACCGCCAGGACCTCTTCGACACCGAAGCGGCGACGGCCCTCCTCGGCCGGCTCCGGCTGCTCCTCGAAGGCTTCGTCTCCGCCCCGGACACCCCGGCCGGCCGTGTCGACCTCCTCACCGAGGAGGAGCGCCGCCGCACCCTCCACACCTGGAACGACACCGCCCGCGAGGTCCCCGACGCCACGCTCCCCGACGTGTTCGAGGCGCAGGTGCGGGCCACCCCCGACGCGACCGCCCTCGTCGGCGGCGGCCAGGCCCTCACCTTCGGCGCCCTCAACGCCCGCGCCAACCGGCTCGCCCGGCTCCTCGCCGCCAGGGGCGCCGGACCCGACACTCTCGTCGCGCTCGCGCTGCCCCGCACCGCCGACACCGTGGCGGCGATCCTCGCCGTGCTCAAGGCCGGGGCCGCCTACCTGCCGATCGACCCCGAGTACCCGGCCGCCCGGATCACCGCGCTGCTCGCCGACACCGCGCCGGTCCTCCTGGTGACCACCGACGCCGTCGCGGCCGGGCTCCCGGACGGCGGCCCGGCCCGGCTCTCGCTCGACGCCCTCGCGGCCGAGCTCGACGGGGGTGCCGGAGCGCCCTCGGACGCCGACCTCACGGACGCCGACCGCACCGCCCCGCTGCTCCCCGCGCACCTCGCGTACACCATCTCCACCTCGGGCTCCACCGGCACGCCCAAGGCCGTCGCGGTCGAGCACCGCGCCCTGGTGAACATGTTCCACAGCCACCGGGACCGGTTCTTCACGCCGGAGTCCGAGGCGGCGGGCGGCCGGCAGATGCGGGTCGCGCTCACCAACGCGCTGGTCTTCGACGCGTCCTGGAGCCAGCTCCTGTGGATGACCGGCGGCCACGAACTGCACCTGGTGGACGACGAGACCCGCAAGGACCCGCACGCGCTCACCGCGTACGTCACCGAGCGGCGCATCGACGTCCTCGACACCACGCCCAGCTTCGCCCGCACCCTCCTCGCGGCCGGGCTCCTCGCCGCCGGGGGCCACCGCCCGGCCACGCTCGCGCTCGGCGGCGAGGCCGTCGGCGACGACCTGTGGGACGAACTGCGCGCCACCGAGGGCCTGAACGGCTACAACCTGTACGGCCCCGCCGAGTGCACCGTCGACGCGATGCTCTGCCGCACCGGCGACAGCGAGCGCCCCGCCATCGGCCGCCCCGCGCACAACACCCGCGTGTACCTCCTGGACGACCGGCTGCGCCCCGTCCCCGCCGGTACGGACGGCGAGCTGTACATCGCGGGGGCCGGGCTCGCCCGCGGCTACCTCGGCCGCCCCGGGCTCTCCGCCGAACGCTTCGTCGCCGACCCCTTCGGCGCGCCCGGTGCCCGCATGTACCGCACCGGCGACCTCGGCCGCTGGCTGCCCGACGGCACGATGGTGTTCGCCGGGCGCGCCGACGACCAGGTCAAGATCCGCGGCTTCCGCGTCGAGCCCGGCGAGATCGAGGCGGTCTGCGCCGCCGACCCGGCCGTCGCCCGGGCAGCCGTCGTGGCCCGCGAGGACCGGCCGGGCGTCAAGCGCCTCGTCGCCTATGTGGTGCCCGCCGACGCCTCCGCCGACATCGCCGGGCTGACCGGCCGGCTCGCCGGGGTGCTGCCCGCGCACATGGTGCCCGCCGCCGTCGTCACGCTGCCCGAGCTGCCGCTCACGATCAACGGCAAGCTGGACCGCCGCGCCCTGCCCGCACCGGAGTTCGCGGGCACGTCCGGCGGCCGGGCGCCGAAGGACGACCGGGAGCGGCTGCTGTGCGAGCTGTTCGCCGAGGTGCTGCACGTCGAACGCGTCGGCGCCGACGACAGCTTCTTCGACCTGGGCGGCGACTCGATCCTCTCCCTCCAGCTGGTCTCCCGGCTGCGCAAGGCGGGGCTCGTGCTCACCCCGAAGGACGTCTTCACGCACCGCACCGTCGCCGCGCTGGCCACCGCCGCCACCGCGACCGCCGAGGCCGGGCCCTCGTTCGTACCGCCGGAGGGACCGCTCGTCACCCTCGGTGCCGAGGAGCGGGCGGAGCTGGACCGGGACTACCCCGGGCACCTGGACGTCCTGCCGCTGACCCCGCTCCAGCAGGGCATGCACTTCCACGCCCTGCTCGCCGAGGACGGCGTCGACGTCTACAACACCCAGCGCCCCCTGCAACTCGACGGTGAGCTGGCCCCGGGCGTGCTGCGGACCGCGTGCGAGGCGCTGCTCGCCCGGCACGACAACCTGCGCGCCGCGTTCGTCCGCCCGGCCGGCGGGGCCGCCGTGCAGGTGGTGCCCGCCGCCGTCGCCCTGCCGTGGACGGACCTCGACCTCACCGGGCTCGACGAGGAGACCCGGCGGGACCGGGTCGCGGCCCTGCTCGCCGAGGACCGGGTCCGCCGCTTCGACCTGGCCGAACCGCCGCTGGTGCGGGTCACCCTGGTCAAGCTCGCCGACGACCGCCACCTCTTCCTGCTGACCCACCACCACATCCTGCTCGACGGCTGGTCGCTGCCCCTGATGTTCCGCGACCTCTTCGAGCTGTACGCGAACGGCGGCACCTCCGCGTCCCTGCCGGCCGTCACCCCGTACCGCCACCACCTCGGCTGGCTCGCCTCCCTGGACGGTACGGGCGACCAGCTGTGGAAGGACGCGCTGGCCGGGCTCGACGGGCCGACCCTGGTCGCCCCCGGTGCCGACGCGGCCGCCGCCGTCGTCCCGGACCTCGTCGCGCACCGCCTCGGCGCCGACGAGACCCGTGCGCTCACGGCCGCCGCCCGCGCCCACGGGCTGACCCTGAACACCGTCCTCCAGTACGCCTGGGCGGTCGCACTCGGCCGCCTCACCGGCCGCCGCGACGTCGTCTTCGGCGCCACCGTCGCCGGGCGCGCCCCGCAGCTGCCCGGCGCCGAGTCCGTCGTCGGCATGCTGATGAACACCATCGCGGTCCGGGTGCGCTGGGAGCCCGGGCAGCCCCTCTCCGGCGTCCTGGCCCGGCTCCAGGACGAGCAGGCCGCCCTCGGCGAGGCGCACCACGTCTCCCTGGCGGCCGTGCAGCAGAGCGCCGGGCACGGCGAACTCTTCGACACCGTCCTCGGGTTCGAGAACACCCCGGTCGACCGGGCCGCCGTCCAGGAGCAGGTGCCGGGTCTCCGGATCTCCGTGGACGACACCGCCGCCCCCGGCGCGACCCACTACCCGCTCAGCCTGGTCGTGGTCCCCGGCGAGCGGCTGAGCCTCGAACTGAACTACCGGGGAGACCTCTTCACGCACGACGAGGCGGACGCGCTGCTCGCGGTGGTGGGCCGCGTTCTGGACGCCCTCGTCGCCACTCCGGACCTGCCGGCCGGCCGCATCGGCCTGCTCTCCGCGCCCGAGCTCGACCGCCTGGTCGGCGAGCCCAACCGGGAGGCCGACGCCCGGACCGCGACCCCGGCCACCTTCCCCGAGCTGTTCGCCCGGCAGGTCGCCGCCCGCCCGGACGCACCCGCCGTCACCGGACCGGGGGGCACCCTCTCGTACGCCGGACTCGACGCCCGCGCCAACCGCCTGGCCCGCGTCCTCGCCTCCCACGGCGCCGGACCCGAACGCCTGGTCGTCGTCGCGATGCCGCGCTCGACGGACTCCGTGGTGTCGATCGTCGCCGCGCTCAAGGCGGGCGCCGCCTACCTGCCGCTCGACGTCAACTACCCGGCCGACCGGGTCGCGTTCATGCTCCGCGACGCAGCCCCGCACCTCGTCCTCACCACCCGTGAGGCCGCCGAGGGCCTGCCCCCCGAAAAGGACGACGGCCCCACCCGGCTGTACGTGGACGAGCTGACGGTCCCCGAGTCCACCTCCGGCGCCGACCTCACCGACGCCGACCGGACGGGCCCGCTGCGCCCGGCGTCCGCCGCGTACGTCATCTACACCTCGGGCTCCACCGGCACCCCGAAGGGCGTCCTCGTCACGCACGGCGGGCTCGCCTCGATGATGGCCGCCCAGGCCGACGGGCTCGACGCGAAGCCGCTCGGCAAGGTGCTGCTCTACGCCTCGCCCAGCTTCGACGCCTCCGTGTGGGAGCTGTGCACCGCGCTGCTCACGGGGTCCTGCGCCGTCGTCGTCCCGGCCGGTGAACTCCTGCCGGGGCAGCCGCTCGTGGACACCGTCGCCCGGTACGGGGTGAACTGCCTGCTGCTGCCGCCGTCCTCGCTGGCCGTGGTCCCCGAGGACGGGCTGCCCGAGGGCGTCACGCTCGTCGTCGGCGGCGAGGCGTGCGCGCCCGACCTGGTGGCCCGCTGGTCCGCCGGACGCCGCATGGTCAACGCGTACGGCCCGACCGAGTCCACCGTCATGGCCACCATGAGCGCACCCCTGGCCGGGCGCACCGCCCCGCCCATGGGCCGCCCGGTCGCCGGCAGCCGCGTCTACGTACTGGACGAGACGCTGCGCCCGGTCCCGCCCGGGGTCCCCGGCGAACTGCACATCGCCGGAGCCGGGCTCGCCCGCGGCTACCTCGGCCGCACCGCGCTCACCGCGCAGCGCTTCGTCGCCGACCCGTACGGCGCCCCCGGCACCCGGATGTACCGCACCGGCGACCTCGCGCGGTGGACCGCCGACGGGCAGCTGGAGTACCTGGGCCGCAGCGACGAGCAGGTCAAGGTCCGCGGCTTCCGCATCGAGCCCGGCGAGGTCGAGGCCGCGCTCACCGCCGACGCCTCCGTCGCCCGGTCCGTCGTCGTCGCCCGCGAGGACGCCCCCGGCATCCGGCGCCTCGTCGGCTACGTCGTCGCTGCACCGGGCCAGCGGGTCAGCCCGGCGGCCCTGCGGGAGCGGGTCGGCGCGGTGCTGCCGGACTACATGGTCCCGGCCGCCGTGGTCGAGCTGGACGCCTGGCCGGTCACCCCGAGCGGCAAGCTCGACCGGAACGCCCTGCCCGCCCCGGACTTCAGCGCCGCCGCGACCGGGCGCGCCCCGCGCGGCGAGGCGGAGGAGCTGTTCTGCGCGCTCTTCCAGGAAGTGCTCCAGGTGGACCGGGCGGGCGCGGACAGCAGCTTCTTCGACCTGGGCGGCGACTCCATCACGTCCATCCAGCTCGTCACCCGGGCGCGCCGGGCCGGGTACGAGATCGCCCCGCGCGATGTGTTCGCCGGGCGCACCGTGGCCGGTCTGGCCGCGCTGGCGAAGCGGCTCGGCTCCGAGGCCCGGCAGCCCGCCGCGGCCCCCGAGGAGCCCCTGGTCGCCCTGGACCAGGACGAGCTGGACGAGTTCACCGCGGAGTGGGACGACGACTCCGCCTGAGACCTCCCCGGCGCGCCCGCGCGCCGGGGACCACGCCCCACGACGAACCGGCTGGGACCCTGCTCGGCCGGTTCCGAGGGCGGCACCACCCCGCGGCCGAAGGGGCCGCAACAGGACCGGACCGACCGGCCCCGGCCGGCCAGAGAGAGGACACGACGATGGCGAATCCGTTCGACCACGAGGAGGGGACCTTCATGGTCCTCGTCAACGACGAGGGGCAGCACTCGCTGTGGCCGTCCTTCGCCGAGGTCCCGGCCGGCTGGACGACTGCGCTCGGCGACTCCGACCGGGCCTCCGCGCTCGCGTACATCGAGGGCAACTGGACCGACATGCGCCCGGGGAGCCTGGTCGCCGCCACCGAGGGGAGTGCCCGATGACCGTCCTGGAGAGCGTCGCCGCGTACACCCTCACCGGCCGCGAGGCCGCTGAGCTCGGGGAAGGGCTCGCCTCGCTGCGGGACAGCGCGGGCGACCCGTCGTTCCCCGACTTCTACGACCACTCCTGGCAGGCCGTCGAGGTCCTGCCGGCCGGGCTGCGCGCCTTCCTGGAGGACTTCCGGCGCACCGAGCAGTCCGCCGCCTGCATGGTCCACGGCTTCTCCGTGGACGACGAGGCCCTGGGCGCGACCCCCGCCCACTGGAGCGAGGCGATCACCGTCAAGAACGCCCTCGACCAGGAACTGGCCCTCGCCCTGTGCGGGATGGTGCTCGGCGAGCCCTTCGCCTGGGCCACCCTCCAGCAGGGGCGGCTCGTGCAGAACGTCCTGCCGATCGCGGGCGACGAGGAGAACCAGAGCGGCTACGGCAGCGAATCGCTCCTGGAGTTCCACACCGAGGACGGCTTCCACCCGCAGCGCTGCGACTACCTGATGCTGCTCGGCCTGCGCAACCACGACCGGGTGCCGACCATCGTCGCCTCCGTCCGCGACATCCGGCTCTCCGACGAGGACCGCGACATCCTCGCCTCCGAGAGCTTCCACATCCTGCCCGACACCGAGCACATCCGGCAGCTGGAGGCGTGGGACCCGGACCACCCGGCGCTCGCCGAGGCCCGCCGGATGCTGGAGCGGCCGGTGCCCAGTGCCGTCCTGCTCGGCGACCGGCTCAGCCCGTACCTGCGCATCGACCGGCCCTTCATGCGCTGCGTGGACGACGACCCCCGGGCCGTCGCCGCCCTGGACCGGCTCATGGAGGAGCTGGAGCGGGTCCAGCAGGACGTGGTCGTGGAGCAGGGCTCCCTGCTCGTCGTGGACAACTACCTGGCCGCGCACGGCCGCCGCTCGTTCCGGGCCCGCTACGACGGCACCGACCGCTGGCTGAAGAAGCAGCTGGTCAGCCGCAACCTGCGGCGCGGTCTGAACACGTCCGCCACGGACAGCCACCGGGTGATCCTGTGACCGGGGGCCGTACGGTCGTCGTCTCCGGCGCGTCCAGCGGCATCGGCCGCGCGGTCGCCGCCCGCTTCGCGCTGGACGGCGACCACGTCGTCAACCTGGACGTGGCGAAGCCGGACGGCGAGGTCCCCGGCGTCCGGTGGCTCGACGTGGACGTGGCCGACTGGGACGCCGTGGGCGAGGCCGTCGCCGCCGTCCAGGAGTCCACCGGCCGGCTCGACGTGGTCATCGCCAACGCCGGGATCAGCATCCGCCACGGCGTCCTCGAACTCACCGAGGCCGAGGCGCGCAGGACCCTCGACGTCAACCTCATGGGCGTCCTGGCGCTGTGGCGGCACGCCGCCGGGCACATGGTCCGCCAGGGCCACGGCGTGCTGCTCGCCACCGCGTCCGTCAACGGCTCGCGCGGCTACCCGCTCTACGCGGACTACAACGCCTCCAAGGCGGGGGTCGCCTCGCTGTGCCAGACCTTCGCCATGGAGCTGAGCCCGATGATCCGGACCGCGTGCGTGACCCCGGGGGCGGTGCTCACACCGATGCAGGAGGCGGAGTACACCCCGGCCATGCTGGACGAGGTCAACGCCCGTATTCCGGCGCGGCGGCACGCCCTGCCGGAGGAGATCGCCGCAGCCTTCCACTATCTGGCGTCCGACGGGGCCCGGTTCATCACCGGGCAGGAACTCGTCGTGGACGGCGGCGAGACCGCCGGCGCCACGACGGCCTTCTTCCCGGGCCACACCGGATAGCCCGGGGCCGCGCCCGGGGCCGCCGGACCCCTCACGTCCGGCGGCCCCGGACCGCCCACGACCGCTGAACACGACCGCAGAAATGGAACGATCATGACCGAGCGCCCCGTGTTCGACCCGGCGCACCTCGACACGGCCGACCTGTCCGATCCCCGGCTGCACGCCACGTACGACCTGCGCGAGCTGTGGAGCCACCTGCGGACCGAGTCCCCGGTGCACTGGCACCCGCCGGCCGGACAGACCGACGGCTTCTGGGTGCTGACCCGTTACGAGGACGTCGCCGCCGTCTACAAGGACAGCCGCACCTTCACCTCCGAGCGCGGCAACGTGCTCGACACCCTCCTGCACGGCGGGGACTCCGCTGCCGGGCGGATGCTCGCCGTCACCGACGGCCGCCCGCACTCCGCGCTCCGGGGCGTGCTCAGCAAGCCCTTCTCGCCGCGCTCGCTGGACGTCGTCGTGGACAGCGTGCGGCGCTCGACGCGCGAGCTGATCCGGCAGGCCGTGGAGCGCGGCAGCTGCGACTTCGCGACCGACGTCGCCGCGCACATCCCGCTCGCCGCCATCTGCGACCTGCTCGGCGTCCCCCCGAAGGACCGCGGCCTGATTATCGAGCTGACGTCCTCGGCGCTCTCCTCCACCGACGGCGCCCCCACCCAGGAGGGCACCTGGTCGTCCCGCAACGACCTGCTGCTCTACTTCTCCGAACTGGCCCAGTCACGGCGGGAGAAGCCGTACGACGACGTGGTCAGCCTGCTCGTCAGCAAGGAGGTCGACGGGCGCCCGCTGACCCACGAGGAGATCATCTTCAACTGCTACAGCATCATCATGGGCGGCCACGAGACCACCCGGCTCGCCATGATCGGCGGCTTCCGCGCCCTGGTCGACCACCCGGAGCAGTGGCGGGCGCTGTGCGCGGACGAGGTCCCGGTGGCCCAGGCCGTCGAGGAGATCCTGCGCTGGACCACGCCCGCCCTGCACAGTGGCCGCACCGCGACCCAGGACACCTTCCTCGGCGGGCAGTTCATCGAGGAGGGCGACGTCGTCACCGTCTGGAACGCCTCCGCCAACTTCGACGAGACGGTCTTCCCCGACCCCTACCGCTTCGACCTGGCCCGCACCCCGAACAAGCACCTGAGCTTCGCCCACGGGGCGCACTTCTGCATCGGCGCCTACCTGGCCCGGGCCGAACTCTCCGCCGTCGTCGAGGGCCTGCGCGAGTACGCCTCCGAGCTGGCGGTCACCGGCGAGGAGAGCCGGGTCTACTCCAACTTCCTCAACGGCCTCGCGAGCCTCCCGGTCACCCTGACCCCTCAGCCGGTCACCCTGGCCTCCGCCTGAACCGCCTTCGCACCCGGCCCCGTACCGCCGTCCGGTACCGGGGCCGGCACGGCGAGGCCCACCCGCAGCAGCCCGCGCCCGGCCGCCCAGGACCCCCGCAGCAGCTCCGGGAACGGCGGCCCGCCCGGCACCGGCCCGCCCGGCACCCGCGCGGTGAACGTGCCGTCCGCCGACAGGGACACCTCCGCGTCCAGGAACCCCAGCGGCAGCCCGGTCAGCGGATGCCACGCCTTGTACACGGCCTCCTTCACGCAGAACACCAGCCGGTCCCACGCCACCGGCGCCCCGGCCCGCGCCAGCTCCGCGACGGCCTCCCGCTCGCCGGCGCCCAGCACCCGCCCGGCCACCCCGCGCGGCAGCGGCGCGTCCGGCTCCGCGTCGATCCCGACGGCCCGGAACGCCCCGGCGGGGGCGACGGCGGCGGCCCGGTAGCCCACGCAGTGCGTCAGGCTGCCCACCAGGCCGTCCGGCCACGTCGGCCCGTCCCGTCCCTTCCGTACCAGCGGCGCGGGCGCCTGCCCCAGCTGCCGCATGGCCTCGCGGGCGCAGCCCCGTACGGTCGTGAACTCGCGCCGCCGTTCCTCGACCACGTCCGCGACCAGCGCCGCCTCCTCCGGAAAAAGGCGGATCCCGGCCGCGTCCCCCGTGTCACCGAAGGACTCGACCAGGATCACCCCGGCGGGCAGCAGCCCGGCGGTCGTCACTCCGAGGTCCGGGGCCCGGCGGCCGGGACGGCCGACTCCCGTACCGGCAGGGCGGAGTCCTTCGCCCGCCGGCCCAGGAAGTACTGCTGGACGAGCAGCGTCACACCCATGCCCAGCCACAGCGCGTTGACGTTGATCGGCTCACCGGTCGTCACATGGGCGATCGCGCCCACCACGAGCCGCGCCGCGATCGTCGCCAGCCACAGCCACATGGTGCCCATGCCGCCCTTGCGGATCACCTTGCCCGCGGTGGTCCGCCACATCGGCATCGAGCGGGCGCGCAGCGCGCCGAACACCACCGAGACGGCGAGCGCGAGCACCAGGAAGCCGATTCCGCCCGTCGTCGCCTCGCTCGGGCCCGGCGGCACACAGCCCCGCGCCACGAGCAGCGCGCACCAGATGTACATCTGCGGCCGCACCTCGCGCGCGGTGAACTGGGTGATCAGCACCCCCACCGTGATCCCCACGACGAGAACGGTGTTGAACACCACGGCGAAGTCGCCGCTCCCGTCGGCATGGACCGCCGCGAGCTGCGCGGTGGGGGCGACGGAGCCGTGGGCGAGCAGGCTGAGCATGGGCGTTCCCTCGGGAGTTGGGGGGTGGGTGTACGGGTTACGCGGTGCGGGCGAGTGCGTCCGTGAGGGCCGTCACCATCGCGGCGGGGCCGGAGTGGGGGAAGTGGTGACCGCCGGGCAGCAGCGTGAGCGAGAAGCCGGCCCCGGCGCAGTGCCGCCACTCGGGCAGCCCGTCGGCGCGCGTCACCTCGTCGTCGGCGCCGCCGAAGACGTGCAGCGGGCCGGGCAGCGGGTCCGGGGCGGCGAGCAGATAGCTCTCCGCGAACCGGAGGTCGGTGCGCATGGGCCGCATGATCTGGGCCAGGAACTCCGGGAATTCGAGGAGCTCTTCGGGCAGCCCGCCGTTGCGCAGCAGCCAGTCGAGAAGCCCCTCGTCGGACGCCTGGGACATGGTCGCCGGGGGCGGGGTGTGCGGGGCCCGGAAGCCGGAGACGAGGGTGGCGACCGGGGCGGGCAGCCCCCGCGCCGCGATCCGGCGGCTCAGCTCGTAGACCAGAGCCCCGCCGAAGCTGTGCCCGAACAGGGCGTACGGCATGGCGAATTCCGGCTCAAGTCCGGCCAGCAGCCGTTCGGCCAGCTCGTCGAAGTCGTCCGGCATCGGCTCGTCCTGCCGCGTGCCCCGGCCCGGCAGCTCCACGGGGGCCAGCTCGATGCCCGGCGGGATGTGCCGCCGCCACCCGGCGAACGCCCCGGCGCCCGCGCCCGCCTGCGGTACGCAGATCAGCCGGGTGTGCGCGGTGCCGACGGCGAGCCGGCCGGAGACCCAGCGTTCGTCCTGCGGCCGTGCCGTCACACTCATGCGGGTCCACCTCTGCTGTCCGTCACGGTCGGACAGCATTGTGGCAGCGCCCCGTATGCCCTCTCCAGGCAACGATTCCGGCACACGGCAGGCAATTGGGCCGCCCACCGGAAGCCGGGATTCCGTACGGAGTTGCCGCGCCCTTGCCGGAGTTGTTGCCTGGAGTCCGGGTGATCACCACGCGGAACATGGGCCCGGCGCATCCGTACCGGTGTCCGGCACGGCACCCGAACGTGGAGAAGTCCCATGACTGACAGCAGCACCGTGATCGACTCCGGCTCGGTGGAGGAGCTGGTGAGCAGGCTCGTGCTGCTCGTCGCCCCCCAGAAGAACGAGGACAGCCGGCCCGAGCAGCGCCTCATCTCCGATCTGGGCTACCACTCGCTGGCCCTGGCCGAACTCGCCTTCACCCTGGAGGACCTGTTCGGGCTCGACCCGCTGCCGCCGGAGAAGGCGATGTCGCTGGAGAGCGTCGGCGACGTCACCGGGCTCATCGCCGCCGAACTGGAGGGCGGCGCCGGGCACCTGCCGAACGACGACGACATCCAGCTGATCTTCGCCCGCTACGGCGTCGAGTGGGCGCCCCAGGCCGCCTGAGGCATTCCCGCCACCCCCCAGAACGGCCGCATGCCGTGTTGTCCCCCGCACGCGGCATGCGGCTTCGCCCCGGGTCAGGGCCTGTTCAGCTCCGCGTACCCCGCGACGTCGCGCGGGCTCCGGGCGCCCGGGCCCACGTAGCGCGCCGAGGGGCGCACCAGGCGGCCCGTGCGCTTCTGCTCCAGGATGTGCGCCGACCAGCCCGCCGTACGCGCGCACGTGAACATCGACGTGAACATGGGCGCCGGCACCTCGGCGAAGTCCAGCATGATCGCCGCCCAGAACTCCACGTTCGTCGCGAGCACCCGGTCCGGGCGCCGCGCGTGCAGCTCCTCCAACGCGGCCTTCTCCAGCGCCCGCGCCACCTCGTAGCGGGGCGCGCCCAGCTCCTCGGCGGTGCGCCGCAGCACCCGGGCGCGCGGGTCCTCGGCACGGTAGACGCGGTGGCCGAAGCCCATCAGCCGCTCGCCCCTGTCCAGCGCCTGCTTCACGTACGCCGTGGCGTCCCCGGTCCGCTCGACGCCCTCGATCATGCCGAGGACCCGGGACGGGGCGCCGCCGTGCAGCGGGCCCGACATGGCCCCCACCGCTCCGGACAGCGCGGCCGCCACGTCCGCCCCGGTCGAGGCGATGACCCGGGCGGTGAACGTCGAGGCGTTCATGCCGTGCTCGGCGGCGGACGTCCAGTACGCGTCGACCGCCTTCACATGGCGCGGGTCCGGCTCGCCCCGCCAGCGGATCATGAACCGCTCCACGACGGACTCGGCCTTGTCGATCTCCCGCTGCGGGACCATCGGCACGCCCTGCCCGCGCGCCGACTGCGCCACGTACGACAGGGCCATCACGGCGGCCCGCGCCAGATTCTCGCGCGCGGTCCCCGCGTCGATGTCGAGCAGCGGTTTCAGCCCCCAGACCGGGGCGAGCATGGCCAGCGCGGCCTGCACGTCGACCCGGACGTCACCGGAGTGCACGGGGAGCGGAAACGGTTCGGCGGGCGGCAGACCCGGCTCGAACGCCCCGTCCACCAGCAGCCCCCACACATGGCCGAAGGAGACATGGCCGACGAGTTCCTCGATGTCGACGCCCCGGTACCGGAGCGAACCGCCTTCCTTGTCGGGTTCGGCGATTTCCGTCTCGAACGCGACGACTCCTTCGAGCCCGGGTACGAAGTCGGACATCAGGCGGCTCCCTCGGTTCGACGGTTGCGCCGGGCGGACCTCCGGCCCGTCCGGCCGCTGCGGCAGGATGGCACCGTGCCCACCCCAGACTCCTCCTTCGATTCCACCACCGATCCGGCCGCGATGCGCGAGCAATACCGATCCGAGACCTTCACGGAGGACTCGCTCGCGCCCGGTCCGATGGACCAGTTCGCGCGCTGGTTCCGCCAAGTCGCCGCCGGTGGCATGCTCCACGAGCCGAACGCCATGGTGGTCTCCACGGCGACCCCCGAGGGCCGCCCCTCCTCCCGCACGGTGCTGCTGAAGATGTACGACGCGCGCGGCTTCGTCTTCTTCACCAACTACGGCTCCCGCAAGGGCCGCGAGCTGACGGCCAACCCGTATGTCTCGCTGCTCTTCCCCTGGCATCCGCTGGCCCGCCAGGTCATCGTCACCGGCACCGCCGCCCGCGTCCCCCGCGAGGAGACCGTCGCCTACTTCCGCACCCGCCCGCACGGCTCCCAGCTCGGGGCCTGGGCGAGCGAGCAGTCCACGGTGATCGGCAGCCGCGAGGAGCTGACCGCCCGCTACGAGGAGTTGTCGGCCCGCTACCCGGAGGGCGAGAAGGTCCCGGCGCCCCCGCACTGGGGCGGCTTCCGCGTCGTCCCCGAGACGATCGAGTTCTGGCAGGGCCACGAGAACCGGCTCCACGACCGGCTGCGCTACGTCCGCGAGGGCGGCGAGGACGGCACGTGGCGGGTCGAGCGGCTGTGCCCGTAAATCGCCCCCGACATGCGGAAACCCGCAGGCTCTGGTCCCTCCTTGCGGAGGAGCCGGCCGGATCTACCGGCGAGCCTGCGGGTCGGTGACTGCTTGGGTTTCGGCAGACAGTCCGCCGAGGTGCACGATGTGCGACGACGGGCTGTCAGCCCGCAGCCACCTCACGAATCCGATAAGACTGCACTTTTCGGATCACCTCCTTTCAACGTGTACGGACAGCTTAGGAAGCGCCCCGGGGCCGGGCAAGCGAATTAACGGCGTACCGATTTCCGGGAAAATCCCTGTGCCCTGGGTCACGTTCGAGTTCAATGGTCTGACGTGCGGCTATGGCGGACACCTCTCGCAGGGGGACCGGGATGAGTGCTTCCACGAGCAGGGGGACGGCCGGTGCGGAACTGCTGGCGGCCCTCCTCGACGGCATGGACGCGGCGCTCTGCGCCTTCGGCGCGGACGGCACCGTCACCCACTGGAACCGCGAGGCCGAGCGCGTCCTCGGCTGGTCCGCCGACGAGGCCGTGGGCCGCTCCGGGCTGGCCGGCTGGGCGGTGCGCCGGGCCGACGCGGACGAGGTGCAGCGGCGGCTGATGGCGGTCATGGACGCGCCCGGGCGCCAGGTCCACGAGTTCGCGCTGCTGCGCAAGGACGGCGGCCGGGTCCTGGTGCGCACCCAGTCCGCCGGGGTCCGGGGCGCCGACGGGAAGCCGGCCGGGGTGTACTGCGCGTTCAGCGAGGTCCACGCCCAGATCGACCTGGAACGGGCCATCGCGCTCAGCGAGGCCCTGTTCGAGGACGCCTCCTGGGGCGTCGTCCTGGTCGACGTGGACCTGCGCCCCACTGTGGTCAACGCCCACGCGGCCCGCGCCCTGGGCGGCGGCCGTACGACGATGCTGGGGCGGCCGCTGGGCGAGCTGATCGCCCAGGGGGTCGAGGAGCTGGAGGGCGCCCTTCAGCACGTTCTCGCCGAGGGGGCGCCGGACGCGCCCGCCGAGCTGTGGGTGACCCTGCGCGGCGGTGACGGCACCCGCCGTCGCTGCTGGCGCAGCGGCTTCCTGCGGCTGGCCTCCCCGCTCACCGAGGAGCCCGTGCCGCTGGGTGCGGGCTGGGTCTTCCAGGACGTCACGGACGCCCGGCTCGCCGCCCAGGAGGCGGACCGGCTGCGCTTCCGCTCCAACCAGCTGCATCGCGCCTCGCGGTCCGCCGCGGAGTGCGAGGACCCGATGGAGGCCGCGACGGCGTCGCTCGACTTCGCGCTGGCCGGGTTCGCCGACCACGCGCTGGTCGACCTGGTGGCGGGGGAGCGGCTGGTCCGGGCGGCGGCCACCCCGGCCGACGCGCCGGGCCCCTGCCTCCCGGTGGCGGGCGGCGGCATCCCGTTGCGGTACGCGCCGGGCCATCCGGCCCTCCAGGCGGTGGACCGCACCGGCTCGGTGCGCACGTCGGCGGGGGCGGACGGCGGGGACGGCGAGTGGGCCCGCAGGCGCCAGTGGCCCCCGGACGCGGTCCACGCCCTCGCCACGGTGCTCCGGAGCCGCGGCCGCACCCTGGGCGTGGTGACGTTCCTCCGCTCGTCGCACCGCGCCGCGTTCGAACGCCCGGACGCGATGTACGCGGAGAGCGTGGCGGCCCGGGTGGCGGCATCGGTGGACCTGCACATGTCCAGCCCGTCCGGCGATTGAGGACGGGTCCGTTGCGCAATTCCAGCCCGTCCGGCGATTGAGGACGGAACCGTTGCCGCCGGGAAACGGCGCCTCCCGGTCCGGGCCGGCCAGGTCCTAGTGCCGGTAGAAAATCCGCTCCGCGTACTGCGACATCACGCGCCCGTTCCACTCGTGCCCGCCGTCCACGTTCCCCGACCGCAGCAACGGCGGCTCGATCCCCCGCTCCAGCAACCGCTCCGCCGCCGCGGCCATCATGCTCTGCATGATCGCGCTGGTGACCACCGTGGACGCGGGCGCGAACGGCGCCTCGATGCCGTCCACCTCCAGCTCCGCGTCGCCGATCGCGATCTTGCTGTCGAGGACGATGTCGCAGTGGTCCCGCAGGAAGCCGCCCGAGCTGTGCCGGGACCGGGTCTCCTCCGCGTACGCGACCGAGGTGACGCCGATGACCTTCAGGCCCAGCGCGCGGGCGTTGAGCGCCATCTCGACGGGCAGGGCGTTGCGCCCGGAGAGCGAGATGATCACGAGCACGTCGCCGGACTTCGCGGGGCTGGAGTCGAGCACCGCGCCCGCGAGGCCGTCCACGCGTTCCAGGGCCGAGCCGAGGGTGGCGGGCATGACGTCCACGCCGAGGGCACCGGGGACGGCCAGGAGGTTCATCAGGGCGAGCCCGCCCGCCCGGTAGACGACGTCCTGCGCGGCGAGCGAGGAGTGCCCGGCGCCGAAGGCGAAGAGCCGTCCGCCCGCCTCGACGGTGTCGGCGATCGCGGCACCGGCGGCCGCGATGTTCCCGGCCTCCTCGTCCCGTACCCTCCCCAGCAGGCCGATCGCCGCATCGAAGAACTGACCGGCCAGCTTGCTTTCGCTCATCGGGGAGGACCTTTCCGGCGGGGTGGGATGTCCAGGGGGCGTCCGTAACGCCGATCACGTTGCGGTCTGGACCAGTGACCTGTCAATACCGCACGGCTCCGGTGACGACGGCACGGCACGGTTGTCGGCGGGATGCGTCAGAATTGGGGTCAGGGCCAGCGCACGATTGCATCGAGGGGCACGAATGTCCGGACTGATCGACACCACGGAGATGTATCTCCGCACCATCCTCGAACTCGAAGAGGAAGGCGTGGTCCCCATGCGCGCCCGGATCGCGGAACGGCTGGACCAGAGCGGTCCGACCGTCAGCCAGACCGTGGCGCGGATGGAGCGCGACGGCCTGGTGCAGGTCGCGGGCGACCGCCACCTGGAGCTGACGGAGGAGGGCCGCCGCCTGGCCACCCGCGTCATGCGCAAGCACCGGCTGGCCGAGTGCCTGCTGGTCGACGTGATCGGCCTGGAGTGGGAGCAGGTCCACGCCGAGGCGTGTCGCTGGGAACACGTGATGAGCGAGGCGGTCGAGCGCCGGGTGCTGGAGCTGCTGCGGCACCCGACGGAGTCGCCGTACGGGAACCCGATCCCGGGTCTTGAGGAGCTGGGCGAGAAGGCCGAGGCGGACCCGTTCCTCGACGAGGGCATGGTCAGCCTGTCCGATCTCGACCCGGGCAGCGACGGGAAGACGGTGGTGGTCCGCCGGATCGGGGAGCCGATCCAGACGGACGCCCAGCTGATGTACACGCTGCGGCGGGCGGGCGTGCAGCCCGGCTCCGTGGTCAGCGTGACGCAGTCGCCCGGCGGAGTGCTGGTCGGCAGCAGTGGCGAGGCGGCGGAGCTGGACTCCGAGATCGCCTCGCACGTCTTCGTCGCGAAGAAGTAGACCCGCGTTCCCTGAGACCGGGCACCTGGCAGCCGCCGGTGCCCGGTTTTTCTTTTTCCGTCCGGAACCGCAGCGCTCCGGCGCGGACCGTGCCAGGCTGTGGCGGAGGGGTGGCTGAGCGTGTCGGCCGCCGCCCCCGCCGCCGGGAGGGGAGCTGTGATGCACCCGTCGTACGCAGAGCACGCGGACAAGCGGACGGCCCCGGCGCCGCGAGGCGCCGGGGCCTGTCCCTCCCTGTGCCCGACCCGGAGCCCCGAGCTCCCGAGGTCGGTCCCGCGGGCCCTCATCCCCGAGTGGCCCGCCTCCCGCAGAACATCTCCCCGCAGCTGCCGTCGTCAATCCTGGGAGGCAGTCACTCGAACGAGCGGTGTTGGCCGGCAGATCCCGGTTTTCGAATAAAGGTTCGATAGTCTGGCCGACACGACCACCCGGTGATCCAGCCGGTGACCCAGGGAGAGAAGGGGGTGCCAGAAGCTATGGCGCGGCGCATCGAAGTGACCGGATCGGACGGCGTACGCCTCGCGGTCTGGGAGTTCACCGACCCGCCCCGGGCGGGCGCGGACGGCGCCCCCGCCCCCGCCGTCTTACTGCTGCACGGCCTGATGGGCCGGGCCTCGCACTGGGCGTCCACCGCCGGATGGCTCGCCGAGCGGCACCGGCCGGTCGGCCTCGACCAGCGCGGCCACGGCGACAGCGGGAAACCGGCCGACGGCCCCTACACCCGCGACGCCTACGTGGCGGACGCCGAAGCGGTCATCGAACAGCTGGGGCTCGCCCCCGTCACCCTCGTCGGCCACTCCATGGGGGCGCTCACCGCCTGGCAGCTCGCCGCCAAGCGCCCCGACCTGGTCCGCGCGCTCGTCGTCTGCGACATGCGCGCCTCCGCGCTCGGCGCGGCCTCGCAGCGCGAGTGGGAGGACTGGTTCGGGAGCTGGCCGCTCCCCTTCGCCTCGCCCGACGCCGTGCGGCGGTGGTTCGGCCAGGAGGACCCCTGGGTGGAGCGCCCCAACCCGTCGCGGGGCGCGTTCTACGCCGAGGTGATGGCCGAGCGGGACGGCGGCTGGTGGCCCGTGTTCTCCCGCCGCCAGATGCTGGAGTCCCGCGCCACCTGGGTGTTCGACGCGCACTGGGAGGAGCTGGCCCAGGTCAGGTGCCCGACGCTGGTGCTGCGCGGCCTGGACGGCGAGCTCGGCCGGGCGGAGGCCCAGGAGATGGTCCGGGTCCTGCCGCGCGGCCAGTACGCGGAGGTGGCCGACGCCGGACACCTCGTGCACTTCGACCAGCCGGAGGGCTGGCGCGCCGCGGTCGAGCCCTTCCTCGAACAGCTCTCCGAGGACGCGCGGGACGACCGCGAGCCCGTATCCCCGTAGGGCGTGTTCAGCCCTTGCTGACCGCCGTCAGGATCTCCGGCAGCCGCATGGCCATGCGCGGGGCCGCCAGGCGCAGACCGCCCCAGGTGATCAGTGCTCCGTACGCCGCTCCCACCGGGAGCAGCAGCCACAGCCAGTCCGTGCGGTCCGTGACGTGCAGGGTGATCGTCAGGGCGATCACCGGGGCGCTCAGCACCGCCGCCGCGACCATGCCGCCGAGGATCGAGATCCAGGCGATCCCGGCCTGCCCCGGTGCCACGTTCTTGAACGCCCCCTCCTGCGGCACCGAGTACGGGAAGCTCACCGAGGCCACCGCGCCCGCCGCCAGCATCGCGCCCAGCAGCGCGAACGACAGGCCGGTCACCCCCGGCAGCAGCTTCCAGTCGCCGAGCAGCGCCGCCGTCACGACCGCCACGAGCACCGTGTACGGCAGGGTGATCAGCAGCAGCGCCAGTGCCCGGGCGCGCAGTTCGAGGTACGCGTCCCGGGCCGAGGAGATCGTCTGGGCGACCATCCAGAACGCGGAGGTGTCCTGCCCGAACTGGTTGTACATCTGCATGCCGAGCATCCCGGCGGCGAAGCAGGCGAAGTAGACCGTGCCCTGGCCCTGGAGCGCGTTGATCAGCGGGACGATCAGCCCGATCGCCAGCGCGGTCACCCAGGCGGCCTTGGTCTTCGGGTCCCGTGCCATGTACCGCAGGGCCCGCTGCATCACCGTGCCGGTGCGGTCCTCGGGGAGCAGGGCCCACAGGCCCGCGCCGATCCTGCCCGACCTCTCGCGGTCCGGCCCGGCGGCGGCGGTCGTGGAACCGTCCGGCGCGGTCATCAGCTTCGTCAGGCTGCGCTGCCACAGCCACAGCAGCACCACCAGCGCGGCCGCCGCGATCAGCAGCTGGACGACGGCCCGCCCGTACGCCCCCTCGGCGGCCGAGTCCACGGACCCCACGGCCGAGGCGGGCGGCAGCCAGCGCACCACGTCCGCTGCCGGGTCGAGCGGGGCGAGCCCGCCGGTCCGGCCCAGGCGCTGGGCGCCGAAGTTGACGACCTGGATGCCCACCGCGATCAGCAGGCCGCTGAGGACCGCCAGGTCCCGGCCCTTGCGGGAGGTCAGCAGCCGGGTGTTGGCGGCGGCGACCGCGCGGGCCAGGGCCACGCAGACCAGCAGGGTCAGCGGCACGGCGAGCACCGCGAAGACCACCGCGCCCGCCCCCTCGGCCAGCGCCGCCACCGAACCGGCCGCCAGGCACAGCGTGAACAGCGGGCCGAGCCCGATCAGCGAGGAGACCAGCAGCGCGACGATCAGCGGCCGGGGCCGCAGCGGCAGCATCACCAGCCGGGTCGGGTCCAGGGTCTCGTCCCCGGCCGAGAAGAACAGCGGCATCACCGCCCAGCCGAGGGCCAGGACCCCGGCGAGCAGCACCACCAGCGAGTCCGCGTGGTCGTGGCCGCGCAGCAGGACGAGCCCCAGCAGCAGCACGGCCGCGGCCAGCAGGGCGCCCACGACCGAGATCAGGTAGACGGCCTTGCGCCCGCTGGACTGGCGCAGCCCGTTGCGGAGCAGGGCCAGCTTGAGCCGGGCGAATACGGGAATCAGCGCGGACGCACCGGTCGTGGCCCCGGTCCGGGGGCCGCTGCCCGCGGGGGCGTCGAGCACGCTCATCGGTCGCCGCCCAGCCAGTCCAGGGTCTCCCCGGTGTCGCGGTCGCCCGCGCCGACCAGTTCCAGGAACGCGTTCTGGAGGGAGGACGCCTCGCCGCGCACCTTGGCCAGCGGGCCGTGGGCGCGGATGGTGCCCGCCGCCATGACGGCCACCCAGTCGCACAGCGACTCGACCAGCTCCATCACATGGCTGGAGAAGACGACGGTCGCGCCCGAACGCGTATAGCGCTCAAGCACCTTGCGGATGGTCTGCGCCGAGACGGGGTCGACGCCCTCGAACGGCTCGTCCAGGAACAGCACTTCGGGGTTGTGCAGCAGGGCGGCGGCGAGCCCGATCTTCTTGCGCATCCCGGTCGAGTAGTCGATGACCAGCTTGTGCTGGGAGCCCGCCAGGTCCAGCACGTCCAGCAGCTGGGTGGCCCTGCTGTCCACCTCGTGCCCCGGCAGCCCGCGCAACCGGCCCGTGTAGGCGAGGAGTTCGCGGCCGGACAGCCGCTCGAAGAGGCGCAGCCCCTCGGGCAGCACGCCGATCTGGGACTTCACCTCGACCGGGTCGCCCCAGACGTCGCGCCCGCCGATCTCGATCCGCCCCTGGTCGGGCCGGAGGAGACCGGTGACCATCGAGAGCGTGGTGGTCTTCCCCGCCCCGTTGGGCCCCACCAGGCCGATGAACTTGCCCGCGGGCAGCTCCAGATCGATCCCCGCGACCGCGGTCTGCTCGCCGAACCGCTTCCACAGCCCCTGCACGCGCACCGCGGGCGGCGTCCCGGCCTGCCGCGTTCCCCCGAGTTCCGTCCGGTCCGCCATGTGCGCGCCTTTCGAAGTCCCCGTACGTACTGTCGTACCTCGGGGACCACCCTACGAAAGGCGTGCCCGGCGCGCGTCGGCCGCCGCCCGCCCGCAGGCGTACGCGAGCGGGCCGATCAGCTCCTCGACCTCGGGCAGCCAGCGGTTGGCGGTCGTGGGGGAGCGGGCCCACTGCACCGCTCCGGCCCCGCCGACCCGGGTCGGGGGCGCGACGACGTAACCGCCCTCGCCGACGCCGCGCAGGCCGATCGACGCGGCGTTCCACCCGGCCCGGCGGACCAGGTCCTCCGCCTTCGCGGCGGCGCCGGGCAGCACGAAGAACTGCATGCGGCGGTCCGGGGTGCGGGTCACCGGGCCGAGCGGCAGGCTCATCCGGTCCATCCGGGCGAGCGCCAGGAAGCCCGCCGACTCCGGCACGTCCACCGCGTCGAACGCGCGCCCGGTGGGCAGCAGCACCGCCGCCCCGGGCTGCCGGGTCCACATCCGGCGGGCCGCCGCGCCGCTGCCGGTGGCCCCGTCCGCCCAGCCGTCCCCGGCGGGGTGGGCGCCGGGCGCGGCGCACGACTCCTCGCCGCACGAGCAGCGGCGGCCGCCGTCGGACGGCTCCAGCCACGTGCCCGGGCACACGTCCCAGTGCCTCTCCTCCGTGTACCGCACGGCGGCGTCGAGCAGCTGCTCCACGCGCTGCCGGGGGACCCGCTCCGCTTCCTTGACTCCGATGGGCTCTTTCACGTCCAGCTCAACTACGGGCTTCACGAAGAGTTACGGCCGCCCGCGGCGCGGTTCCGCACACGGGGCGCACGGGTGCACGGGCGGGGGCGCGTGGGAGAGGCACGGGCCCTGGGCGGGTAGCTGGTTACGGGACGTCCGGCAGGTGCGGTCCGGCGCGGCATTTTAGTGACCGGCCGTGACGAATGAGGTAAGTCGCGCAGAAAGTGACCAACACGATGAATGGGCGCATTTCTCGGACATATGCCGGGCAGTGATCCCGCCACCTATCACTGCGGCCTCAGGGGGATACGCATGGCAGCCAGGCCACTCGTCGCACGGCAGCCGAACGAACGGCTCCAGTCGCTCATCCAGGAAGCCGGATGCTCCAACGCGGGCCTGGCCCGCCGGGTCAACATGGTCGGCGCCGAACGCGGCCTCGACCTCCGCTACGACAAGACCTCCGTGGCCCGCTGGCTGCGCGGCCAGCAGCCGCGTGGCCGGGCGCCGGGCACCATCGCCGAGGCGCTGGGCCGCAAGCTCGGCCGTACGGTCACGATCGACGAGATCGGCATGGCCAACGGCAAGAACCTCGCCTCGGGCGTCGGCCTCCAGTTCGCGCCGACGGTGATCGGGGCGATCGAGCAGGTCTGCGAGCTCTGGCGCAGCGATGTCGGCCGCCGCGACTTCCTCACCGGCTCCACGGTCGCCTCGTCCGCGCTCGTGGAGCCCAGCCGCGACTGGCTGATCACCGGCGCCGACCCCCAGGTCGCGCGGGCCGCCGGGTCCCGGGTCGGGATGTCCGATGTGGAGGCGGTGCGGGCGACGACCGCCGCGCTGGTCGACCTCGACCACCGCTTCGGCAGCGGCCATGTGCGTCCGGTCCTCGTGCACTACCTCAACAGCGTGGTCTCCGGCCTGCTTTCGGGGGCGTACCGCGAATCGACGGGCCGTCAGCTATTCGCCGCGGTCTCCCGGCTCACCGAACTCGCCGGTTACATGGCGATCGACACGGGCCAGCCGGGCCTGGCCCAGCGCTACTACATCCAGGCCCTGCGCCTCGCGCAGGCGGCGGGCGACCGCGCCTACGGCGGCTATGTCCTGGCCGCCTCGATGAGCCACCTCGCCGCCCAGCTCGGCAACCCGCGCGAGATCGCCCAGTTGGCGCGCGCCGCGCAGGAGGGCGCGCGCGGCCGGGTCACTCCGCGCGCGGAGGCGATGTTCTACGCGGCGGAGGCGCGCGGCCACGCCCTGCTCGGGGACGCCCGCGCCTGCCTGGAGATCGCGGGCCGGGCCGAGGCCGCCCTGGAAATGGCCGAGCCGGACAGCGGGGACGACCCGGACTGGATCGCCCACTTCGACCACGCCTACCTCGCGGACGAACTCGCGCACTGCCACCGGGACCTGGGGCAGGCGGAGGCCGCCGCGCGCCGGGCGAAGGAGTCCCTGGACGGCCACCCGGAGTCCCGTGCCCGGCGCCGGGGCATCGGCCTCGCGCTGCTGGCCACGGCCCAGGTCCAGCTCCGGGAGGTCGAGCAGGCGTGCCACACGGGGACCCGGGCGATGGAACTGCTGGGCACGGTGCGCTCGACCCGGGGCGCGGAGTATCTGGAGGACCTCCAGCAGCGCCTGCTGCCGTACGGGGACGAGCCCGCGGTACGGGAGTTCGGGGCGCGGCTTGAGCTCCAGGCGGCCTGATCCGGACGAAAGACCCTCACTGCGTCTTGAGAGGCCGCGGTGTTACACCGTGTGTCACGGGCGGGCTGCAGACTGCGGGCGCTTGGCACACTGTGGCTGCCACCCGATAGCGTGAGCCGACGATTCCATAGTTGACACGCACGTAGGAGTCCCGGTGACACAGAGCGGACAGGGCGACGAGCAGCAGAACCCTGCTGTACGACCCGCGCACGAGGGTGTCGTGCTGCCCTCGGACGGCGGAGAGCCCTGGACGCCGGGGAGAGCGGCGGACCAGGCGGCCCCGGCCGGCGGTCAGCCGTGGGGGCAGACGTGGGGCCCGCAGCACGGAGGACAGGACGCGTACGGGCAGCCGCAGCAGCAGTCACAGCCGTCGTACCCGCCGCAGCAGGAGCCGTACCGGCAGCAGCCCGGCGGGTACGGACAGGACGCGTACGGCGGGAACCAGGGCGTCGCGCCCCTGCCGCCCGCGCAGCCCCAGCCCTACGCGCAGCCGCTGCCGCCCGAGGCCGGGCCCGGCGCGGCTCCGGGCGGGGACGCCGACGCCACGCAGTACATCGCGCCGATACCCGGCGGCCCCGTCCCCGGCGGGCTGCCGCCGGAGAGCCCCGCGGAGTCCACGCAGTTCCTGGGCCGCGCCGCACAGGCCCCCCAGGGCGGCGGGGACGCCGAGGCGACGCAGTACATACCCCCGGTGCCCGGCGGCGCCCCGTACGGCATCCGGCCCGGGGCGCCCGGCGAGCGGCAGCCGCCCGCCGAGTTCGACAACCTCTTCCGCAGCGACGCCCCCGAGGGCGCGACGCAGCAGATGCCCCGGTTCGACCCGGCCCAGCAGCCCCCGTACCAGCAGCGCCCGCAGCAGCCCCCGTACCAGGCGGGCCCGCCGCCGCAGCAGGGCTTCCAGCAGCCGCCCCCCTACAGCGGCCCCCAGGACGGGCCGGGGCCCGACGAGGGCGACGGCGGGCGGCGCAAGAAGTCCGGCGCGGTGCCGCTGATCGCGGCCGTCGTCATCGGCTGCGCGGTGATCGGGCTCGGCGCCGGCGCGCTGATGAGCGGCGGCGACGATGACGACAAGGACAGCAAGCAGCCGGTGGCGTCCGCGAGTTCACCCGCCGCCGGTGGCCCGTCCAAGGAGAAGGAAGAGCCCGCCGCCGACCCGGGGAAGCCGCAGGCCGAGGAGCTGGACAAGCTCCTCGCGGACAGCAACAACAGCCGCGCCGCGGTGATCGGCGCGGTCGAGAAGACCAAGTCCTGCACCGACCTGGACACGGCCGTCTCCGACCTCAAGGGCGCCGCCAAGCAGCGCCGCGACCTGGTCACCCGGCTCCAGGCGCTCTCGGTCGACAAGCTGCCGGACCACGAGCGGCTGACCGCCGAGCTCACCCGGGCGTGGCAGGCGTCCGCGTCCGCCGACGACCACTACGCGGCCTGGGCGGCGCAGGCCAAGAGCAAGAAGGTCTGCAAGCACGGCCACGCGAAGACCACCTCGCACACCCAGCAGGCGACCGTGAAGAGCGGCGAGGCCAGCAACGCGAAGCGGCAGGCGGCCGCCCTGTGGAACAAGATCGCCGAGAAGTACGGCCTGACGAAGCGCCAGGCGACCGCGCTCTGATCCCCCGGGCCGCTGAACCGGTGCGCCCGCGCCGGTTCAGCGGGTCGCGCTGGCCTCCGCCATGGTCTCCGTGACGTCCACGAAGTCCTTCCGGGCCGCGACCAGCCGCCCGTCGCGCACCACCTGGAACGTCACCTCGCTGTTGACGACGCGCGGGTAGGACCGCGAGCCGATCATGTCCTCGTAGCGCCAGCGCAGCGGAGGCGTGAGGCCCCCCGTGTCGGCCCGCGCGCCCTGGCCGAGGGCGCGGGTGAGCTTCGCCGCGGTGATCCCGGACCCGTGCATCGACTCGATGACCGACTTCAGCGCGGTGTACGCGATCCAGGTGGTCTGCACGCCCGTGTCGTCCGGGTCGATCCGGTTGTCGCCGAAGGCGTACTCGCGGATCACCTTCCGCATCGCGTTCCACCTGGCATCGCCCGGCGGCGGGTACCAGCCGGTGACGTATGCCCCCTCGAACGGGCTGTCCCGCCCGCCGGTGCGGTCGATGAGCGGCTGTTCCACGCTGCCGAGCACGGATGCCACGCGCACCGCGGTGTCCTCCGGTTCCAGCCGCCGGAACGAGTCGAAGAAGGTCTCCGTGCGGTCGCCCAGCACGGACGTCACGCACCCGCCGGTCGTGCCCGCGCCGGACAGCGCGCGTTCCGCTTCCGCGTCGTACGAGGTGACGCCCTCGGCGGCCGGTATGTCGAGCGGCGCGGGCCGCCCGGCCTCCTTGAGGCCGGTGCGCAGCAGCCACGCCTGGCTGTCGCCGGACAGGGTGTCCGGGCGCACCAGCGAGACCCGGTCGCAGTCGTGCGCCAGCTGCTCGGCGGTCCCGGCGAGCAGCGCGGACTGGCCCCCGGTCACCGGGTAGGACGCGTAGCTGCGGAACTCCTCCTCGGAGGCCCCGTAACCGCCGATGTACGGGATCCCGGCGACCTCCAGCGGGGCCAGGAACGCCCGCCCGTGCCGGCTGTAAGAGCCGACGACCGCGACCGCCTTCTCCTCGACGGCCTTGCGGGCGCAGTTCCCCGCCCCGGTCCAGGCGTCCTGTTCGTCACAGGTGACGACGCGCAGCTCGCGCCCGTCGATCCCGCCGTGCGCGTTGATCCAGCGCCCGTACGCCTGTGCCATGGCGGTCATCCCGGCCATGTTCTCGGCGTCCGGTCCCGAGCCGCCGCCGGGCGCCCAGGTCACCACGGTGACGGGCCCCCTGGAGTCCCCCGAACCCCCAGGGAGCGCGCCGCAGCCGGACAGCAGCAGGGCCCCGGCCGCCACCGCGCCGGTGAGCAATCCGAAGGGGCGGGAAGGAAGGGGGCGTCGCCGTCCGGTCATGGACCGAGACCTTTCCCCGCCCCGGGTAACGCCGTGGTGTGCCCTCGTCAACGGGGGGTGACGTCACCGTGAACGCCAGGGGCCGGTCGGGACCGCCGAAAAGGGAACGTACGATCGACAACCGTGCAGCAAGGTTCCGAGAACTCTTCCCGTCGCGCCCGTCGCTCCTCCACCATGGGCGGCATGCCGCTCAATGACCTTCCCTGGTGGCGCTGGCGCAGCAACGTGCGCTCGGCGCTGCACATGCTCTCCGACCCCGTCTTCCACCGCGACTGCTGGCTGGCCGGCCGCGAGGGGTACGGCGACGTCACCGACGCCGTGTACCGCCTGGTCGAGGACACCTGGCTAGACAACTGGTCCGCCGAGAAGTACGTCGGCACGATATTCCGGGACGCCACCGAGGCCGCCCTGGTGGACGCCGCCGTACTCCGGGTGCTGCGCATCCTGCACCAGGTCGGAGCGGACGCCCCGGTCTCCGTCTACCTGGAGCACCCCGGCTGGCCGGAGGCCGTCGCGGCCGCCCGCGAGGCGCACGTGCTGCTGGCCGCCAACGACGGCGAGGACCCCGACACCCCGCCGCGCTCCCTGGACGTCCTCCGCATTCTGACCAGGTCCGCCTGATCCACGCCCGGTGTGGCACGCTACGGGGATGACCGCGCCGCAGCCTGCCCCCGACCAGTACGTCCTCACGCTGTCCTGCCCCGACAAACAGGGCATCGTGCACGCCGTGTCGAGCTACCTCTTCATGACCGGCTGCAACATCGAGGACAGCCAGCAGTTCGGGGACCACGACACCGGTCTGTTCTTCATGCGCGTCCACTTCTCGGCGGGCACTCCGGTCACCGTCGACAAGCTGCGGGCCAGCTTCGCCGCGATCGGCGACTCCTTCGCCATGGACTGGCAGATCCACCGCGCCTCGGAGCGCATGCGGATCGTGCTCATGGTCAGCCGCTTCGGCCACTGCCTCAACGACCTGCTCTTCCGGTCCCGGATCGGCGCCCTGCCGGTCGAGATCGCCGCCGTCGTCTCCAACCACCCGGACTTCGCCGAGCTCGTCGCCTCGTACGACGTGCCCTTCCGGCACATCCCGGTGACCCGCGACAACAAGCCGCAGGCCGAGGCTGAGCTGCTGGACCTGGTCCGCGAGGAGAACGTCGAGCTGGTCGTCCTGGCCCGCTACATGCAGGTCCTCTCGGACGACCTGTGCAAGCAGCTCAGCGGCCGGATCATCAACATCCACCACTCGTTCCTGCCGAGCTTCAAGGGCGCCAAGCCCTACCACCAGGCGCACGCGCGCGGCGTGAAGCTCATCGGCGCCACCGCCCACTACGTCACCGCCGACCTGGACGAGGGGCCGATCATCGAGCAGGAGGTCGAGCGCGTCGGCCACGGCGTCACCCCCGACCAGCTCGTCGCCATCGGCCGCGACGTCGAGTGCCAGGCGCTGGCCCGCGCGGTGAAGTGGCACGCGGAACGCCGCATCCTGCTCAACGGCCGCCGCACGGTCGTCTTCGACTGAGGGGCTCCCCGGGCGGGGCTACAGGCGGCTGAGCGAGGCGGCCGCGGACAGCACGTCGCTGATCGCCTCGCGGTCCCCGCGCTGCCCGGCCGCCGCCTCGACGGGCGGCACGTGCCCCGCCACCAGCCGGCAGAACTCCACGCCGTCCAGCGCGACCTGCGCCACCGTGTGCTCGGCGGACCCGAGGGCGGCGGGGGAGTCCAGCGAGACGTACCAGTCGCCGCCGCCCGAGCCCTCGATCTCCAGGTGCAGCGAGCGCCCCGGGGACCCGGCCGACACCAGCCGCCCGGCCGGCCCCGCGAGCCCCGTCCGGCGCCGCAGCGCCAGCGCCCCCGGCAGCAGCCGGACCGCGAGGTCGATCATCCGGTGCAGATGCCCGGCGGACGGCGGCTCGTACGGGTAGTCCACCGCCTTCGCGATGTCCCACGCGTGCACCCAGCACTCGAAGGCCCGGTCGAGCATCGCGTCCCGCAACGGCAGCGCGAGGTCCCCGTACGGCACGGACAGCTCCGCGGCCCCGCGCCGCGCGAACGAGACGGTCCTGAGCAGCGTGCGGCTCTGCTCGCGCCACGGCTCACGCACCGCGCGGGTGAGCGGGCGCCGGGCGGACGTCCAGTACGCCTCGGTCCGCGCGGTCGGCGTGAGCGGGGCGCCGGGGAGCGGGTCGTCCAGGCCGAGGGCCGCGCCCACCAGGCCGTCCACGCTCATCAGGTGCCCGATCACCCCGGCGACGGTGGTCCGGCGGTCCGCCTGCCGCTCGTCCTCGAACCACTTCAGCCGCACCGGGGCGTGCCACTCGGCGGTGCCGATGTCCCGCAGCAGCGCGTCGAGCCGCGCCGTCTCCGCGTCGTACGGGGCGGCCCAGTCCGGCACCGGGACCTTCGCGGGGCGCCGGTTCAGGCAGCTCTCCAGCACCCGGGACCGCAGCAGCGGATCGAGATCCAGGCTCCGGTCGGTGTGCAGCAGCCCGACCGCGTCCCGCAGCCGCAGCGCCTCGTCGGAACAGGGCCCGCATCCGGTCAGGTGCGCCTCGACGGCCTCGGTCTCCTCGGCGGAGCACGCGGCGAGCGCCCAGGCGCCCAGGAGGGCCTGAAGCACCCGGTGCGGGAGGACCGGGGCGGGCGGCGGCACCCGTTCCAGGTCCCCGAAGTCGTCAGCGGCGGGCCTGGGTCCCGGTATGCGCCGGGCGCCGCGCACCTCGTCGCGGCCCTCCTCGTCCCGGTCGCCGCCCGCGCCGCCGCTCACAGCGTCCTCCCGTAACCGGGCGGCGGGGCGCCCTCCACCGGCCGGGTCCGGGCGGTGGACAGCAGCTGCAGCCCGAGCCGCAGCCGCCTGCGCGCCTCGTCCTCCGTGACGCCGAGGTCCGCCGCGGCCTGCCGGTAGTCGCGGCGCTGTACGTACGCCAGCTCCAGGGCGGCCCGCAGCGGCGCCGGCATCGAGGCGACGATGTAGTCGGCCCGGGCCGCGGCGGTGGCCCGGCGGACCCGCTCCTCCAGGGCGTCCGGACCACCGGGGCCGTGAGGGTCCCGGGCGTCCTCGGCATACGCCGCGTCGCGCAGCCGCCGCACGGACTCGCGGTGCGTGAGGAAGGCCAGCCAGGCCCGCATGGAGCCCTGCTTCGGGTCGTACATGTCCGGGTTCTCCCAGACGTAGGCGAAGACCTCGCGGGTGACCACGTCGGCGGCGTCCTCGTCGTCCAGCATCCGGTTGGCCTGGCTGTGGACGAGGGCGGCGAACCGGTCGTACATCTCGCCGAGGGCGGCGGCCTCGCCGCGCGACAGCCGCTGCTGCATCCTGCGGTCCCAGCGGGGTGGTGCGTTTTCGGCCATCTGCCCCCCAGTCCTCCGCCGTCGGACCTGTGCGTCCCTGTCCCACTCGTCCTGTCCGAATGTAGTCCCCACCTCCCCAGAAGCACGCCCCTTTACGACAAGTACGTCCTGGGAACACGCCGTCTTTGCGAGACGGGTGTTTCGCGAGGGACGTACGGGGGCAGCCGCCAGGGAGGAACGCAAACTTCCGGATCACCGGGCTGCCCGGAATCCCCGGAACGAGAGGCCCAGTCGCGTGACCCTGAAAGTCTCGGAGACCGAGCGGGGCGGATGGACCGTGCTGCACATAGGCGGCGAACTGGACCTGCTGACTTCGGCCATCGTCCGCCAGTCCGTCCACGAGGTGGTGGCCGTGGGGCGCCACGACGTGGTGCTCGACCTGTCCGGCGTCCAGTTCTGCGATTCCAGCGGCGTCGGGGTGCTCATCGCCCTGCGCCGCCTGATGCGGTCCTGCGGCGGACGGCTGCGCCTGATCCTGCCCGCCCGGGGCGCCGAGGAGGGCTCCCACGTCAACCGCGTGCTCGCCGCCCTCGGCGTGCGCCGCTTGTTCGATGTCTTCCCGGACTGGGACGCGGCCGTGGACGAGAAGGCCGAGCCGATGACGGCCTGAATCTGCCGTCGCCGCACCGGCTCGTGCGGAGCTGTCACAGGGCTGAGCCCCGTAAGTGACACGTGACGGCTGAAGGCGTCGTACGCTCCCCGCATGGACAGCGCAGAGTATGAGCGCAAGATCGCCTTCCGCTTCGCCGCCTTCGACCAGGACGGCAACGGATACATCGATCGCGCGGATTTCAACGCCGCCGCGGCCCGTCTGCTCACCGAGTTCGGTACGACGGCCCGCTGCGACAAGGGCCAGGCGCTCTACAGCGGCGCCGAGGCGTTCTGGCAGGGCATGGCGGGCATCGCCGACGTGGACGGGGACCAGCGGGTCACCCGTGAGGAATTCGTGGGCGGGGCGGTGAAGCGGCTGCGCGACAACCCGGAGCGGTTCGCGGAGATCGCCCGCCCGTTCCTGCGGGCGGCCCTCGCGGTGGCGGCCGGGCCGTCCGGCGGCGACAGGGCGCCGGTACCGGCCGTGGAGCGGGCCCTGAGGGTCCTCGGCGCGAGCCCGGACGCGGCGGCGTTCGCCGCGCAGAGCCTGGACACGGACCGGGACGGCGGGGTCGTCGAGGAGGACGCGGTGGCCGCGCTGGCTTCGTACGTGACGGTCATCGAACCGGATTAGTGGCGGACGCCCAGGGGCATCCGGCCCCTGGGCGTGACGCAGTGCGACCGTCGGTCACCGATACCGGCTTGTGTCCTTCGCCTGATTCGTCACGGCGTGGAGTCGGCACCCGGCTCGGGTACCCTCCGTGGGATGGGAGTCGTTCTGGAACCTGACGGTCCGGACGCGGCCTGCGGGGCGCGTCGGGTCCGGATGAGGTGCTGTTCGACTCTCCGCAATGTGCGTCGCACAGTATGCACTACGCGTACTCCTTCGCGCTGGAATATGCCCGAAGCGCTTGTTGCGGTGACTGTACGTCAACCATGCTGTCGTGCAAGGGAATCACGTTCCGTGACCCCATGGAGGCGCGAGGCGATGTGTCCGCCGGTTCGGATGGTGTGAGCGGTGCAGGTGCTTCAGGTTCAGTTGGAGGTCGGGCCCGACCCCGCGGAGGTCGGACGGGCCCGCAGATGGGCGCGCTCACGGCTCGCCGGTTCCGGCGTCAGGGACGACGAGCCGCTGGCCGAGACCCTCATCCTGCTCATCTCGGAGCTGGTCACCAACGCGGTCGTGCACACCGGCTGTCCGGCCGTGCTGCGCATGCTCTTCGGTCCGGCGGGCGCCCCGGGCGGCGCCGGGACCGTGCGCGTCGAGGTGGCCGACGCCAGCTGCCGCCCGCCGCAGCAGCGGCACGCGCGGGGTGAGGACACCGGTGGCCGCGGCCTGGAGCTGGTCGACGGCCTCGCCGACCGATGGGGCTGGCAGCCGGAGGGCGCGGGCAAGCGGATCTGGTGCGAGGTGGACCGCGGCGTCCCGCTGGTCCAGGGCCGGCTCCAGCCGGGCGCGCACGGCGCCGAGCCCGCGGTTCCCTAGGCGCTCTTTCCCGCCGTCGTGCGGAACGTGCGGCGGTACACCGTCGGCGAGACGCCCAGCGCCGCCTGGAGGTGCTGCCGCAGCGAGGTGGAGGTGCCGAAGCCCGCGTCCCGGGCGACCTGGTCGATGGACAGGTCCGTGGACTCCAGGAGCCGCCGCGCCAGCTCCACGCGCTGCTGGGTCAGCCACTGCACGGGGCTGACGCCGACCTCCTCGCGGAACCGCCGGGTGAACGTCCGTACGCTCATCGACTCCTGCCGGGCCATGTCCCGCAGCAGGATCGGCCGCTCCAGCCGGGCCAGCGCCCAGGCCCGGGCGGTCGTCGTCGTGGCGAAACGGGTCTCCGGCACGGGCCGCTGGATGTACTGCGCCTGCCCCCCGTCCCGGTGCGGCGGCACGACCGTGCGCCGGGCGACGTCGTTGGCCACGGCGGTCCCGTGGTCGCGCCGCACCATGTGCAGGCAGAGGTCGATCCCGGCGGCCACCCCGGCGGAGGTCAGCACGTCCCCGTCGTCGATGAACAGGACGTCCGGGTCGACCCGGACGTGGGGGAAGAGTTGCTGGAAGTGGTCGGCGGAGGCCCAGTGCGTGGTGGCGGGGCGCCCGTCGAGATACCCGGCGGCGGCCAGGACGTAGCTGCCGGTGCAGATGGACACCATCCGGGTGCCCGGCCGGATGTACGCGAACGCGGCGGCCAGTTCGTCGGTCAGCCGGCCTTCGGTGTAGACGGGGCCCAGCTCGTAACTGGCCGGGATGACGACCGTGTCCGCCGTGGCAAGGGCCTCGGGGCCGTGCTCCACGACGATCGAGAAGTCCGCGTCCGTGCGGACGGGCCCGGGCGGCCGGGTCGAGCAGGTCACGACGTCGTACAGTTTCCGGCCCCGGTTCAGCGGCTCGGAACCGAGCGAGCGCCCGAAAATCCTCTGGGGGATGCCCAGTTCGAAGGGGAGCAGCCCGTCGAGGGCGAGGACGACGACCCGGTGCGGCACAGCGGACTCCCTTCGGCCGGCCGGGGCCCGTGAAAAGCCCCTAGCTGGTATAGACCATAAGCTGATACATGTCATCGGTGTGAAGGAAAAGTCAGCAGACTCCGTGCGCATTCCCGCCACGGACCCCCAGGCCGCCCTCGGCGGCCCGTCCCCTCTCCCGCCTCTGCCGCCTCTGTTCGAGGAGCCCGGCAGGCAGCTCTGGAACCGTAACTTCAGGCTGTTCTTCGTCGCCCGCACCGCCGCCGTCTTCGGTGACGGCATGATCCCCGTCGCCCTCACCGCGGGGCTTCTCGGCGCGGGCCGCCCGGCCTCCTCGGTCGGTTACGCGCTGGCCTGCTGGATGGGCCCGCTCGCCGTGTTCGTCCTCTTCGGCGGGGTCCTCGCGGACCGGTTCACGCCGCGCCGCATGATGATCATCGCGGACGCGCTCCGGCTCGTCGGTGCCTCCGTGCTCGCCGTGACCTTCGCGACCGGCAACCCCCCGCTCTGGGCGGTGTACGCGCTGAGCTCGGTGGCCGGTGTCGGCGCGGCCCTGTTCCAGCCGGGCGTCGCCTCCACCGTGCCGCGTGTGGCCCCGGACGTGCAGCGCGCCAACGCCGTGCTGCGCGTCTCCGAGGCGCTGATGACCATGGCGGGCCCCGCCTTCGCGGGCGTCCTCGTCGGCCTGGCGAGCGCGGGCGCGGTCTACGCGGCCAACGCCTCGACCTTCCTGGTCTCCGGGGCGTGCCTCTTCCTGCTCCGGCTGGCCCCGGCCCCCTCGGACGAGGCGCCGCGCGGCTCGTTCCTCGCGGAACTCGTGGACGGCTGGCGCGAATTCACCGCGCGCAGCTGGCTCTGGGGGGTGATCGCCGTCTGGACGGTGTACGGCTTCGCCGTGCTCGGCCCGATGCTCCCGCTCACCGCCGTCCGCGTCACCGAGGCGCACGGCTCGGGGACGTACGGCGCCATGATGGCGGTCAACGGCGCGGGCAGTGTCGTCGGCGGCCTGCTCGCCCTGCGCCTGCGCCCCCGCCGCCCCCTCGCGGCGGGCGCCGTCGCGCTCACCGGTGTCTGCGCGAACCTCGTCGTGCTGGGCCTCGGGCTGTCCGTACCGGCCCTGGGCGCGGGCCAGTTCGTGGCGGGCGCGGCCTCCGCGTTCTGGCTGGTGATGTGGTCGACCACCGTCCAGACCCACGTACCGCCCGAGTCCCTGAACCGCCTGCACGCGTACGACGTGGCCGGATCGCTGCTGATGGTGGCGGCGGGCCGCGCCCTGGCGGGCCCGCTCGCGGACGAACTGGGCGCGCCCGAGGTGCTGTTCGCGGGAGCGGTGGTCAACGTCCTGGCGGTGGGCGTGCTGCTCGCGGCCCGCCCGGTCCGCCGGCTGGAACGGATCGGCTGAGCCTGCGGCGGGCGGGCGCTACTTGTTGCGCGCCCGCTCCTCGGACTGCTGCATCTCGATGACTCTCAGGACGTGTGCGCTGGTCTGCCGGCGCACACTTCCGGCGACGAGCAGTCCCGTACCGGCCACCGCGAGCGGAGCCGAGACGCCGAGCAGGGTCAGCTGCTCGGGCATGGTGGTCTCCAGCTTGCAGATGGACGAGGCGCGGAAGCAGTACATCCTGTCCTCCGTGTCCCAGATCAGGAAGCCGACCCGGACCCACAGGGCACAGGCGATGAGCAGCAGCACGGCTCCCCATCCCTGCATCAGCGAAGACCCGTGGTTGAAGTGCTGTCGTTCGGCCCACTGCATGAAGTTCCCCCGGGACTTGGTCGGAGCGGCGTGCCCCAGATCGTACGCGTGTGCGGAGGGCGTCAGGGTGGTGGCCCGATTCCTGCGAACCGTGGCCATCGGGCCACTCGTGGGGGAGGGGTCCGCGCCCGGATGCTGAGCGGGTGAATCCGACAACCGAGAGCGTCGCTCCCGTCGCCCCCGCTCCGAACACCCCCGGGAAGCCCGGTCGCTGGCGTATCCACCGCGCCTGGATCGTCGCCGCCGTCACCTTCGTGACGATCATCGGCGGGGCCGCCTTCAACTCCCTGCCCGGTCTGCTCTTCGACCCGCTCCAGGACGAGTTCGGCTGGTCGCGCGGGGAGATCGGGTTCGCCGTCTCCATCGACATGGCGCTGTACGGGGTGACCGCGCCGTTCGCCGCCGCGCTGATGGACCGGTTCGGCATCCGCCGGGTGGTGGCCGTGGCGCTGAGCATGGTCGCGGTCGGGGCGCTGGCGAGCGTGTGGATGACGGCGGCCTGGCAGCTGATGCTCTACTGGGGCGTCCTCGTGGGGCTCGGCACGGGTTCGATGGCGCTGGCGTTCTCCGCGACCGTCACCAACCGCTGGTTCACCGCCCGGCGCGGCCTGGTGACCGGTGTCCTCACCGCCGCCGGGGCGTCGGGCCAGCTGGTCTTCCTCCCCCTCTGCGCGTGGATCGTGGACCGGCACGGCTGGCGCCCGGCGTCGGTGACCGTGGCGCTGGCGGCCCTGGTCGTCGTCCCGTTCGTGTGGCTCCTGATGCGCGACCACCCGGCCGACGTGGGGCTCGCCCCGTACGGCGGGGAGTACACCGAGAAGCCGGCGCCCGCGAGGGGTGCGGCGGGCCGGGCCGTGCGGGTGCTGTTCGACGCGGCGCGCACGGGGCCGTTCTGGCTGCTGGCCGGGTCCTTCGCGATCTGCGGCGCCTCCACCAACGGCCTGATCCGTACGCACTTCGTGCCCTCGGCGCACGACCACCACATGCCGATCACCGCCGCCGCCTCGCTCCTCGCGGTCATCGGGATCTTCGACATCATCGGCACGGTCTTCTCCGGCTGGCTCACCGACCGCTTCGACGCGCGCCGGCTGCTGGCGGTGTACTACGGGCTGCGGGGGATCTCGCTGCTGTTCCTGCCGCTCCTGATGCACCCGACGGTGGAGCCGCCGATGGTCTTCTTCATCGTGTTCTACGGCCTGGACTGGGTCGCCACCGTCCCGCCGACCCTGGCCCTGTGCCGCGAGCAGTACGGCGACGACAGCGCGATCGTCTTCGGCTGGGTCCTGGCATCGCACCAGGTGGGGGCGGCGCTGGTCGCGTTCCTCGGCGGAGTGGCGCGGGACCACTTCGGTACGTATGACGTGGTCTGGTACGCGGCGGGGGCGCTGTGCGCGGTGGCGGCGCTGATGGTGCTGGTGATCCGGCGCGTGCGGGGCCCCGAGGGGGCGACGCTGGTGGCGTAGGGCCAGAATGCGTGCGGGAGGGGCCCTTATGTCGAGCAACACCGCATGGGACACGGGTAAGCCGTGGGGGAGATGGCGGCCGGGCCGCGCGCCGGACGGGTCGCCGTCCGTGTGGACGGGGCGGTCCATCGTGGCGGGGGCGGCGGCGCTGTACGTGGGCTTGATGCTCGCCTTCGAGGTGTACGCCTTCGCGGGACTCACCATGGAGACGTACAGGCCGCCGGACGGGCCCGGGGGCGGCCTGCTCATGCTGCCGTTCTCCCTGTGCTTCGGGGTCCCGGCCGCCCTGTGGGGGAGCCTGGCGATCGTGCTGCCCCTGGTGTGGGCGGCTCGCCGGGCCGGTGCCCGGCTGACCGGGAGGGACGCCTGGTGGTGGGTGCCGGCGGTGGCCGCGGTCCCGGCGGCCCTGATCACGGCTGTCGTCGCGGTCGCTCTGCCCCCCCGGCCCGGACCCCTGGTCCTGACCTGCCTGTCCGGCGAAGTGCTGCTCGCCGGGCCCGCCCTTCTGGCGCGGTACGCCGTCCTGGACGGGCGCCGTCTGCTGCTGTCCGTGCTCGGCTGCGGGGCGCTGGCGGCGACGCTCGTGTTCGGTATCGGCGCCACGGCGTTCGGGACAGGGCTGCTCACCGAGTACCGGCCTCCGAAGGTCGACGCGGCCGGGCTGGCGGGCGCCTGGGCCGACGGCCACAACGGCACGCTGCGGCTGAACGCCGACGGCACGGCCCGCGCCGAGGGCCTGACGGACCATGAATCCGCATACGAGGACCACGCGGACGCCCGCCGCGCGAAGTACCGCTGCACGGGCACGGGCACCTGGGCGTACGAACCCGGCGCATCCACTACCTGGAACCAGCGTCTGAAGGTGCGCATCGAGCGCTGCGGCTTCGACGACTTCGACGAGTACGTCGACTCCGGCTGGCTGATCAGCGGCACGCCGGAGCACCCGAAGCTGGTCCGCCTGTACGGCGATCTGGATGCCCCGGGGGTGTACACCCTCACCCGTTGACCCTCAACGCCCCTTGCGGGCGATCCGCTTCGCGATCCGCTCCGCGTCGCGGGCCAGTTCGCGGAGCATGCCGCTGATGGGGTTGGTGAAGCCGGTGAAGTAGAGGCCGGGGGCCTGCTTCGGGGTGCGGGGGCCGTGGACCGCCGGGCGGCCCCGGGCGTCCAGCACGCCGAGGTGGCCGACCAGCGGTTCGAGGGCGCGGCGGTAGCCGGTCGCGGCGATCACGGCGTCCGGGGTGGCCCGGGTGCCGTCCGCGAGGACCACCGCGTCCTCGTCGAACGACTCGACGGCCGCCACGGGTTCGACCCGGCCGCGCTTCACCGCGTCGATCAGGCCGACGTCCTGGACCGGGATCGCGCCCTCCTTGACGCGGGAGTACAGGCCCGTGTCGGGGCGGGGCAGTCCGTGCTCCGACAGGTCCGGCACGGCGGCGCGGGCCATCAGGCGGCCCGCCCGGTCCACCAGGGCGACGGGCAGTCTGCGGACCAGGATGCCGGTCGCCTGCGCGGGCCAGCCCGCCGTGGAGCGGCGCACGATGTGCGGGACGGTGCGCACCGCGAGCCGTACGCGTGCGGCGCCGCCCTCCACGAGGTCGACGGCGATCTCCGCGCCCGTGTTGCCGACGCCGACGACCAGGACGTCCTTGCCCGCGTACGGGGCCGGGGAGCGGTAGTCCGAGGCGTGCAGGAGGTCTCCGGTGAACGTCTCGCGGCCCGGCCAGTCCGGAAGGCGCGGGGTGTGGTTGAAGCCGGTGGCGACCACGACGGCGCGGCCGGTCAGCTCGCGGCCCCCGCTCGCGCTCAGCCGCCAGCCGGTGCCGTCCGCCGCGCGGTCGATCCGGGAGACCTCGACGCCGGTGATCACTTCCAGCTCGTGGTGCTCGGCGTACTTCTCCAGGTACCGCACGACGTTGTCGCGGGCCACCCAGCGGCCGAACTTCCTCGGCATCGGCAGCCCGGGCAGCGCGGACCAGCGCCGGGTGGTGTGCAGGTGCAGCCGGTCGTAGTGGCCGCGCCAGGAGGCGCCCACGGCCCCGGACTTCTCCAGCACGACCGCCCGGACGCCCCGCGCGCGCAGGGCGGCAGCCGCGGCCAGTCCGCCCGGGCCGCCGCCGATGACGTAAACGGGGCGGTCCTCGGTGAGGTCGGTGGGGGCCGGGGAAGTGCTACCGGCGGTAGGTGCGCTGTCGGACATGCTTCGGAGCGTAATCGCGCGACTCCTTGATGGGTCTCGGTCAAGACCGGAATCGATTGCGAATTGATCACGCTCGAACGCGGGTGCGGGGGCGCGGTACCCGCGCGTCGGCCGGAACGCCCCCGGTGGCAGGCTGTTGATGCCCGATCCGTACGGCCGTGAGGGAAGCGATCCGTTGAACACCGGCAGCTACTACGAGCGCATCGACGCCCACCGCTACAAGCCGACCGCCCATGCGAGCGGTGCGTGGAGCACGGACGAGGTGCACTTCAGCCCGTTCGGCGGGCTCCTCGTCCACGCCGTCGAACGCCACCTCGCGGAGCGGCCGGGCGAGCGCCTGCTGCTGTCCCGGATCAGCTTCGACATCCTCGGGCGGCTCGCCCTGGACGAGTGCGAGATCCGCGTCGAGACCGTCCGCCCCGGCCGCACCATCGAGCTCGTGGAGGCCGTCGCGCTCATTGCGGGCCGCCCGGTCGTACGGGCCAGGGCCTGGTCGCTCGCCCCCGTCGACACGACCGGGGTCGCTGACGGCGAGGACGACCGGCTCACCCCGCCCGAGGCGCTCGCCCCCTGGCCGATGGCCGACCTCTGGCCCGGCGGCTACATCGCGTCGCTCGACGTCCGCCCGCTCGCCCCGCCGCTGCCCGGCCGCACCACCGCCTGGATCACCACCCCGCTCGACCTGGTGGCGGGCGAGACCGCCGGGCCGCTGGCCTCGTACGTGGCGCTCGTGGACACCGCCAACGGCATCGCCGTACGCGAGCAGCCCACCGAGTGGATGTTCCCCAACGTGGACCTGACGATCCATCTGCACCGCCAGCCCGAGGGCCGCTGGACCGGCCTGGACACCACGGTCGTCTTCGGCCCCACCGGCCAGGGCCTCACCAGCACGGTCCTGCACGACGTCAACGGGCCGGTCGGCCGGGCGGAGCAGATCCTCACCGTCCGCCCGCTCTGACCGGCCTCAGCGCCGCGCGCGGCGCTCGCGCAGACCCGGGCGGCGGATGCGGACGCCGCCCGCGCCGCAGGAACCGGTGATCCTCAGCAGGGGCGCGCCCGGCGCCCGCTCGCCCTTGACCCTCGACTTCAGGCCCCCGAACGCCAGGTCCAGCGCGTCCGTGTCCACGCCCCAGCCGTCCGGCACCACGATGCGGACCCCGCCCATCTGCGCGTCCACCTCCAGCTCGACCACGGGCACCCGGCACTCGGCGCCGCTGAAGTCCAGGAGGGCGCCGCCGAGGCCGCCCGACACGACGATGCGCGCGGGGACCTTCCAGCCGCCGGTCCGCCGCACCTTGTGCATGCCGCCCCGCACCGTCAGCGGCTCGCCCGTCTCCCGCACGGCCGGGCCGCCCAAGTCGTCGGTGATGGGCGCGAGTTCGCCGTACGTCTTGGCCGTGAGGGCCAGGTTGAGGCGTTCGTCCAGCTCCTCCATGTCGATCCGCCCCTCCGCCGCGGCCTCCCGCAGCTGCTCCACCACCGCTTCGCGGTCGGCGTCGGACGCACGCATACGGGCGGTGGAACGGGCGGGCTCGGCAGTCATGCACCTGATGATACGGAGCGGGGTGAAGGCCCTAGCCGCGTCGCCTCGTGCGCTCCAGCCACGGGCCGAACTCGCTCTCCAGGACCAGTCGTCCGAGCTTCCGGTACTCCGCCAGCACCGCCCCGACCAGCTGCTCGGTGTCCAGCGGACGGCCCGACTCCGCCGCCTGGTACGCGGCCGTCACCGCGCACGCCCGGATCGAGCCGCCCGTCAGCTCGAACCGGTCCGCGCACGTCGGCAGGTCGAGGTCCGGGGCGCGCGGGACCTCCGTACCCAGGCAGCGTTCCCACAGCGCGAGCCGCTGCTGCGCGTCCGGTACGGGGAAGTCGGCGACCACGTCCAGGCGGCGGGTGAACGCCTCGTCCAGGTTGGCCCGCAGGTTCGTCGTGAGGACGGCGATGCCGTCGAAGGACTCGACCCGCTGGAGCAGGTACGCCGACTCCACGTTCGCGTGCCGGTCCTGGGCGTCCTTGACCTGCGAGCGCTTCCCGAAGACGGCGTCCGCCTCGTCGAACAGCAGCACCGCGTTGACCTCGGACGCCTCCACGAAGATCCGTTCCAGGTTCTTCTCGGTCTCCCCGACGTACTTGTCGACCACGGACGACAGGTCGACCACGTACAGCTCCATGCCCAGGTCCGCCGCGACGACCTCGGCCGACATGGTCTTGCCCGTCCCCGACTCCCCGGCGAACAGCGCGACGATGCCCCGCCCCCGGCCGCCGCCCGGCCGCATCCGCCACCGCCCGAGCACCTGGTCCCGGTGGCGGGCGCGCAGGGCCAGGTCGGAGAGCTGGCGGCGGGTCGCCGGGGGCAGCACGAGGTCGTCCCAGCCGACGGTCGGCTCGATGCGCCGGGCGAGGCGGGCGAGCCCCGCGCCGTTCTGCGCCCGGACGGCGGTCCGCAGATCGGCGGCCTCCACCGGGCGGCCCTCCTGCACGGCCAGCCGGACGGCCACGTCGGCGGCCCGGCGGATCTGGCCGGAGTCCAGCCGGTACGCCCGGGTCGCGTCCGCGAGCAGGGCGTCGGCCTCCTCCGTCCCGGCGGCGAGCCCGGCCGCGGCACCGGCCCCGGTGAGCGCGCCGCGCCACCGCCGTACCGCGTCCGCCGGGTCCGGCGGCGGGACCGGCACCGTCACCGGGCTCTCCCCGGCCCACAACGGGTCCCAGTGCTTCCGCCCGTACACGAGCAACGGCGAGCCGCCGCCGACCGCCGCGCACAGCGCCCCGACGAGGGCGGCGCCCTTGGGCTGTTCCGGCGCCAGCGCCTCCAGCGGGCCGAGCACCAGCCCGCCGCCGCTCAGCCGGGCCTCGGTCGCCAGCATCCTGACCGCCCGCTCCGGTCCGGGCGCCGCCGCCAGGGCCGCCGGGTCCACGACGAGCGGGCGCAGCCCGGACGCGGCGAGCGCGCCGACGGCGAGACGGGCCGGGTCGCCGCCCCGGTCCAGCAGATGCGTGAACCCGCTCCCGGTCCCGGCGGCCGCCGCGACGCGCCGGGTGACCGGGCCCGTGTCCGGCTCGTCGCCGGGGTCCCCGACCCGGACCAGCCCGTACAGCCGGGCGTCCACCTCGTCGTCGCCGAGCAGATGCGCGGTGATCCGGTCCGGGACGCGCAGCACCCGGGAGAGCAGGGGGAGTTCGGGGTCCAGCACCTCCACGAGTCCGGACGCGACGAGCGGCGCGGAGGGCGCGAACCGGAACCTGCCGGGGCCCGCGCCGGGCAGCCCGCACAGTTCGAGCGCGAGCCCGATCGTGGCGCGCCGCCGGGTCAGGTCGTCGTTGAGATACCCGTACAGCCTCTCGAACCGTGCGTCGATGTCCGGGGCCAGGGCGACGAGCAGGAGATCCACGTCCGGCCCGGTCAGCCCGAACCGTTCGGCCAGCTCCGCGATCCGCCCGCGCTCGGGCGGCGCGCCGGGGCCGAGGTCCGGTACGGGGAGGAACGCGTCGCGCGAGTCCAGGAGGCGCTGGGCACCGTCGGGCGTGAGGTACTGCCCCCGCAACGGATCATCCGGTGCCGGGTCGGTCTCGCGGCGCAGTGCGACGGCGGTCCGCACCCGCCGCTCGACGTGCCCGAGCCGTTCCCAGAGCTCGGCGACGGAGGTGCCGGGGAGCTGCTGAGCGACGGTCACCGGGCGACCCCGCCCCCGCGCCTCCGCCGCCCCGGCGGGAGCTGCCGCTCGCGTTCCGCCGCGAAGCCGTCGCCGGACGCGGCCGTGCCGCCCCCGTAGCGCAGGCGGCGCCCCGGCTCCGTCGCCCCGCCGTCCACGGCGGCGGCCGTGCGGACGAGCAGGCCCTCCGTGACCGGCGGCCCGGCGGGCTCCACCTCGCCGGAGAGCGGGGCCCACACGCGTACGTCGATCGCGGCCTTCAGCTCGCCGCCCAGCGCGGACCAGACGTCCACCGTGGACGGGCGGTCGCCCGAGCCCGCTGAGGCGGCCTCCATCTCGACGGTGAGGGCGAGGTCGGCGAGGCTGCCCGTGAGCATCCGGGCGGGCAGTGTGCGGGTGCGGATCAGGCAGCGCAACACCTCGGAGAGCAGGCGGTGTTCGTCCTGGGGCCGGTTGGTCCACGCCGTCACCAGATACGTCAGCTCGAACCAGCGCGGGGGCTCGCGGCGGCCGGTGACCAGGCCCTCGGCGTCGTACTCCTCGGACGTGCCGCTGCGGCGGCGCGTCGCGTCCTCGCGGATGCCGTACAGGAAGACGCTCACCGTGGGCGCGTTGCGGCGGGCGGACCAGTCCTTCGTCGGGGCGTCGAAGACGAGGTCGACACCGCTGTCCTCCAGGCCCGCGTCCACCAGCAGCAGCCGCAGCGCCTCGTCCACTTCGTGGATCACCGGCGCCCCATCTCGTCCGGCGGGACCAGGTTGCCCGTCACCACGAGGAAGTCCGTCCTCACCGGTGAGAACCCGGGGCCGGAGGCGGTGATCTCGCGCGGCCCGGTCCGGTCCTTGACCATGATCAGCAGCTGCGCGATGAACGTGCCGTCGCGGCCCGGCAGGGTGGGCGCGGCGGCGGCCGTGATCCCGGGCTTCCAGGCCAGCTTCACGGGCGCACCGGGCGGGAAGTCCTTGCCGCGCACCGAGGTGACGAAGCCGGGCTTGCCGATCTCCGGCACCGAGACGATCCGGGGCTGGAGGATGCGCAGCGGGATGCGCGAGACGTTGTCGCCCCGGTCCGCGTCGGTGCCGGTGGTCGTCAGCGTGCCGGTGATCCGGGCCCGCAGCGCGTGGTCCGGGGCGAGCACGACCCGCAGGACCGAGGAGGCGCCCGGCGCCAGGTCGGGGAGCGCGCACACCTCGCCGGTGCAGCCCGCCGGGAGCGTGGCCACGGGGATGCCGGAGGGCAGCCCGAGCCGCAGCCGGAGGCCGGTGGCGAGGGCGTTCGCGCCGTTGCGGACGGTGTACGTCACCACGACCCGGCCGCCGACGTAGCCGGGGCTGGGCTGCGCCCGGACCACGACGCCGGGTCCGGCCTCGGGCGCGGGCGGCAGGGCGGGCGGCTGCGCGGCCGGGGGCGGCAGCTTGGGCGGGGTGGCCGGTCCGGAGGGCGGCGGGCTCGGCAGTTCGGGCGTGGTGCGGACCCGTACGGAGGTGCTGGTGGCGTTGTCCGTGGGGTTCGGGTCCACGACCGCCCCGGTGACCGACCAGCCCAGCTCCCAGGGCCCGTTGGTGACGCCGATGAGCCGCACGGTGACCGGGACCCGGGCGCCGGGCGCGAGCACGCCGAGGTCACAGCTCGGCGCACCGTCGTCGTCGCACGCGCCCGTCGGGGTGGACATGCCGTCCAGCCGGACGCCGGGCGGGAGGTCGGCGACCAGCGTGGTGCCGGGGGAGGGGGCGGGGCCGTTGTTGGTGACGGTGACCGTGACGGACACCGACGAGCCGGTCTCCACGGTGGGCACGGTGGGCTGCGCGGTGACGGCCAGGTCCACCTTCTGCTGGAACGCGGGCTCCTTCTGGCGGCCGGGCAGCTCCGCGGTGAGCGGGGTCAGGGTGCCGGTGGCGAGGACGAGTTCGGAGAGCTGCTCCGGGGAGTTGGGGGCCCGGCCGCGGCGGTGGCTGAGGACCAGCCGGGAGGCGTCCGGCGACCAGGCCACGTCACGCGGCTGGTACGGGCCGGTCGTCTCGACGTCCGGGATCTTCGCGGCGCACGCGGCGGGGTCGCCGCTCCGGCCGGCCGGCAGGACGACCCGGCAGTTCTTGCCGTCCGGGGAGGTGACGACGACGCTGGCGCGCTGGTTGATCTGGTCCGCGCGGTCCTTGCGGTTGAAGGCGATGGACCTGCCGTCGGGCGAGAAGGCGGGGCTGTCGTCGATGACCTTGCACTCGCCGGGGCAGCCCCCGAGGCGGCTCAGGTCCTTCTGCTGCTTCAGCGCCTTCACCGGCGCGGTCCAGACGTGCTTGATGCCGCCGAGACCCCGGATGACCTCGGCGCGGGTGAACGCCAGCAGGGTGCCGTCCGAGGACCAGGCGGGCTGCGCGTCGGCGCCGGTGACCTCGCCGTCGGGCGGCACGATCTCGCCGGAGATGCGCCCGGAGTCCACCTCCGCGACGAGCACGCGGCTGGTCCAGGAGCCGTCCGTACCGGGCGTGGACCGGGTGAAGGCGAGCAGGGTGCCGTCCGGCGAGAACGAGGGGTCGGTGTCGCGGTCCCGGGGGCCGCGCCCGTCCAGCTCCATGGGCGACGGGTGCCTCCCGTCCGTGTCGGCGAGCCAGATCCGCTGGACCCGCTGCCCGTCGATCGTCTCGAACTTCGTCACGGCGATGTGGCGTCCGTCGGGCGTGTACGTCTGCCGCTCGGTCCAGGGGTCGTAGCCGTCGGCCGGGTGGAACAGCGGGTCGACGGCCGGGTCGTCACTCGTGTTGGTCAGGGCCCTGGGGTCCTCGCGCAGGACGTCGAGCCGGAGGTCGCGGGGGTCGGAGCCGTCCTGCCGCATGTCCTGGAGCGTGACGAGGGCGGGGTCCTTGGTGGTCCTGCGGGTGACGACGGTGGACCAGGAGTCCGCGGTCCCGAGCACCGCCGGGGTCTCCACCTCGCGGTCCTCGGTGAGCACCATGTGCGGGGCCGGGTCGGCCAGGGACACGATCCGGTAGACGTGGTCGTAGACGGAGCAGCCGCAGTCCGTGTTGGGGCTGAGGAAGAGCAGGCCCTCGCCGTCGGGCAGCCAGGCCGGTGACCGGGAGCCCCAGTCCTTGCCGAGACCGGTCAGCACCGGCTGGGCGGTCCCGGACCCGTCGGTGGCGACCCGCAGCCGGTGGCCGGTGTCCGTGTCGGAGGTGGGTTCGACGTGCAGCGTGTAGGCGATGCGGGAGCCGTGGGCGCCGTCCTTGACCGGGTTCCACTCGGGCTCGTCCGCGTTGCCCTCGGCGCTGTTGCTCAGGCACGTCACCGTGCCGCCGTCCAGGTCGCGTGCGTAGATCTGCGTGCCCGCCTCCGGGCCGCCGTCACTCGCGTACGCGATGCGGGTGCCGTCCGGGGAGAGCGTCGGGGACGTCTCGTCGAACGTGGTGTCGGTCAGCTGCCGCGTCTTCCCGGACCCGTCGGTGGGCACCGACCACAGGTCCCGGCGGCCGCCGTTCCCGGGCGAGTCGAAGACCACGGTCTTCCCGTCGGGGGAGAGCTCGGGATGCGCGGCGTCCATGCCGCTCGTCAGCCGCAGTACGTTGCCGGCCGCGTCGCGCAGGTAGACCTGGGGGCGCTTCTCGTCCCGGAGGCCGGTGAACACGAGCGCGTCGCCGCGTCCGTAGGCGTCCTGGTCGTAGTGGGCCGGGCCGTCGCTCCCGAACAGGTCGCCCGTGGCCGTCTCCGACGTGACCCGGCCGAGGCTGCGGTGGCCCGTACCGGCGAAGGCGATCCGGCCGGTGTCGGTCACCGCCTTCGACGCGGCGGCGGCCGGCTGGGCGCTCTGCGGGGCGGACACGGAACCCGCCACCAGCAACGGCGTCAGCAGCACCACCGCACCGCACATCCGGCGCAACCGGGCACCCCTCGCCGGGCCAGCAGGACCGCCCACGGTCCACCTCACAGTCTGGTCGATGGTTCTCCACGACGAGCATCCCGCCGAAGGGCGCGTCCGGACAGGGCCCGGAGTACCCCGGGACGGGGAAGACCGGGTGCCCTTTGGGGGCGGCGGGGGGCTAACCCGGGTGGCGGTCCGCGAGGCGGCCGGCCTGCTCGGGCCCGACGTCGCCGCGGACGCCCTGAAGCAGGAAGCCGATGTGCCGGAGGTCGTCCAGCAGTTCCTCGTAGCCCGCCTGTGCCTGGATGTCGCGGAACTCGACCCGCCGGTGATCCTCGTCCGAGTCGTTCATGTGCTCAAGGTTGACCGCCTGGTAGTGCAGCCGGTCCTCCGGATGGGCGGCGACCTTGTCCCGCAGGTTCGGCGTCGCGTCCTGGTGGAGGGGCAGCGTCATCATGTGCTCCTGCAGGCGCCGTACCGCGCCGGGCAGATCCACATTGCCCAGGAGCGCGTCGTCCATGATCTGCGTCAGCAGCGCCTGCACGCGGTCCAGATGGGCCCGGCCCTGGGGGAGGTCCCCGGTCCACGGCGCGTTCACCGCGTCCTTCCCTCGCGGTGCGGCGCCGAACCTGTCGACCCACGCCTCCCACTGCGACTCCCACTCCCGCATGGACTTGACGAAGAGCTCGACGCTTCCGCCGAAGGTCGAGGAGCTGTCCAGCGAGATGTGCCCGCCGCCCCCGAAGATGCTCTGGTCCACGCGCAGACCGCTGTTCTCGGCGAGCCGGAAGATGTGGCGTTCCACGATGTACTGCACATGGGTGGCGTGCAGGCCGGCGATCGGGGTCGGGTCGGTCCGGGTCTCCAGGCAGGCGTCGTCCATGGTGATCTCCCACCACCACGTCGTATCGCCCTTGGTGTACGTGAACTTCCGTGCCTCCTGGCCCTTCACGGTGGTGTTGCTCACGGCCAGCTCGAAGCCGGCCGGCAGATCGGCGGCCTGGACCCGCCCGGCCCAGTCGTTCATCTTGTTCCGGGCGTAGGTGATCGCGGACCGTGCGCGGGCGTCCGCCTGCCCGGTCAGCCCGCTGATGTCCACGCGCAGCGGATTGCCCCCGGTGATCCCGTTGAGGGTGTCGTCCGTGAACGTGAACTCGGTGCCCACGACGGCCTGCGGCAGCGGCTTGTCGTAGTCGGACGGCTCCCCGACCTTGCGCGAGGTCAGGACCTCCTGCTCCATGATGTTCAGGTTCCGCATCACGGCGGTCAGCGACGCGTCCAGGTTCGCTCCCGCCGAACCGGCTGCCCCGCCGGTCGCCTGCACCACGGTTTTCCACTCGGCCTTGATGCCCAGGTCCGCGACCAGCTTCGCCAGAAGCTTGTTCTGCAACGGCTCCCCCAGCACCAGCTCCGCGTAGTTCCTCAGGATGTTCCTCGCCTCGGCGGACTGGAAGTACTGCAGGGCATCCTGCCGCCAGGCGGCGGCGTCACCGCTCGCGGTCGGCGCCATGAACCGCTGCACGGCGTCCGCCCTCGCGCGTCCCTGACCCGCGACCGGCTCCCCGGACTCCCGCGCCGCCGGGGCCGCGCCCCGCATCACGCGGTGGGCGTTCGCCTCGGCCGCCCGCTCGAAGCGGTCGGACGGGTCGGAGATCCGCAGCCCGTCCCCGTGGTCCGTCCCGGAGACCGCGCCCTGCCGCTGCTGGATGACGTGGGTCAGCTCATGGGCCAGCGTGTGCTTGTCGCCGCCGCCCTCGCCGATGACGACGTGGTGGCCGCTCGTGTAGGCGCGGGCCCCGACCCCGGCGGCGGACGCGCGGGCCGCCGCGCCGTCGTGGACGCGTACGTCCGAGAAGTCCGCGCCGAGCCGGGTCTCCATCTCCGCGCGCAGCGACGCCTCCAGCGGCCTGCCGCTGCCGTTCAGCACGTCGTGGACGGCCGAGCGCTGCACGGCGGGCTGCTCCGGGCCCTCCTGCCGGGGCTCCGGGTGGCCGGCCCGCCGCAGCAGATGCAGGGCGGCCGCGTTGCCCAGGGTGCGCTGGACCTCCAGGAGCCCGGCCCGTTCGGCCGGGGCAGGGACGCGCGCGGGGGCGGACCGGGTCTCGGCGGTCCGGTCGGTGCGGTGCTCACGCTGGGACAACGGTCTGCCTTTCCACGAACGGTCACTGCCAACAGACCGGCAGGACCCGGCCCGGGGCAAGGGGCACCGGGGCAGACCCCGGGACGCGGGCCCCGGCCCGACGGCCGCACCGGGGCACCGAGGGGGCAACGTCCGCTGCCCTCCCGGTGCCGGACCAGGGCCTGGCGTCAGATCAGCCCGTGACGCATCGCGTACCCCACCGCGTGCGCCCGGTTGCGCAGGTTGAGGCGGGTCGCGACCTCGTGCAGCACGTTCTTGACGGTGCGTTCGGAGTACGAGGTCTTCTGCGCGATCTCCGCCGTGCCGTAGCCCTCCGACACCAGCCGGATCATCTCCGCCTCGCGCGTCGTGAGCGTGGACAGCGAGAGGCCCCTCGGGTCCAGGACCGAGCGGTGCAGGCTGCTGACGTGGTCGATGAGCTTGCCGAGGAGGTCCCCGGGAAGGACCCCCTCGCCCTTCGCGATGGCCGTCACCAGATGGACCAGCCGGTCCTGGTCGGCCTCCCCGCGCCGCAGCACGGCGGCCACCCCGTACTCGATCAGGGTCTGGAGGGCGCCCGCCTCGAAGTAGCCGACGACCAGGCCGGTGCGGGTGGCGGTGTTGCGCTGGAGGCGGTGCAGGAGCTGGACGGCCGGCTCGTTCACCACGTCCACCACCACCAGGGACACCTGGGCCCGGTCCGCCTCCTCGTCCGGTATCAGCTCGATCTCCGGGCGCCGGCGCAGCTGTTGCACCACCCCGGTCCGGAGGATCAGGTCCTCCGCGTACACCGCCACCGAGACCCGGCCGGACGCCGGGGCGGCTATGCCGGGGGCGGGCTGCTCGGGCGGTGCGAGGCCGCGCGGAACCGCGGCCCCCGTCGTCGTCATGTCTGTCGTGATCGTGGTCATGTGCTCGTCCTTCTGGGCCGCTTCCGCCGAATTCCGTTACGTCCGGTGCCGTACGCGTACGTCCCGCGCCGGCAGGGGGACCTGGCCCGGGGATGCGGTGCGGGCATCCGGCGCGGGTGTGCCCCCGGGGCACCGCCCCTGCCCGCACATTGCCCTCGCGCCCCTGCTGCCGGGGGTGCGGTGCGGCCTAACGTCGCAGGGTGACCACATCTGCCGAACTCGCAATGCCCACGGTGACGGTGTCGCCCGGCGCCGAAGCGACGACCACGCTGACCGTGCGCAACGACGGGGACATCGTCGAGGCGTACACCCTCGACGTGGTCGGCGACTGTGCGGCGTGGACCACGGTGGAACCGGCCCGGGTCTCCCTCTACCCCGGCACCTCCGAGACCGTCACGGTGCGCTTCGCGCCGCCCCGGTCCCACGAGGTCCGCGCCGGTGAGAAGCCCGTGGGGATACGGGTGCTGCCCGCCGAGCACCCCGAGTCCGTGGCCGTCCCCGAGATGACGGTGGTGGTCGAGCCGTTCCACGAGCTGCGCGCGCGGCTGGAGCCGGGGCGCCGCCGGGGCTGGCTGGGGGCCCGCTTCCGCACCGTCGTACAGAACCTTGGGAACGCTCCCACGGAGGTCGCGCTCGCGGCCCGGCAGCCCGGCGAGGAACTGCGCCTCGCGTTCACGCCGGAGCGCAGGAAGCTGGAGCCCGGTGAGTCCGCCGAGGCGGGCCTCAAGGTCCGGGCCCGGAAGCTGATCTGGTTCGGCGCGCCGGCCGCCTGGCCGTTCGAGGTGGTGGCCGGGGAGCCGGAGGACGCCGGGGCCGAGAGCCCCCGGGCGGGCCGGCCGGAGCCGCTCCAGGGCGAGTTCGCCCAGCTCCCGCTGTTCCCGAAGTGGCTGCTGATCCTGCTCGCGGCGGTGCTCGCACTGCTGCTCGCCTGGTTCGCGCTGGTGCGCCCGGCCGTCCGCAGCACCGCCAAGGAGGCGGGCGCCAAGGCCGCGCAGGAGGAGAACCGGCAGCCCAGGCAAGGCGGTTCGGCCTCGGGCGGCGGGCAGCAGGACCCCCAGGGCAAGGGGGAGGGTTCGGCCGGCGCCGACGGGTCCGGCGGTGCGACGGGCGGCTCCGGCTCGACCGGAGGCTCCGGCGGCTCGGGCGGTTCCGGCGGCGGGGGCGGCGGCCAGCAGAGCTCCGAGACCATCGACGTGAAGACCACCGCCGGGGGCCGGAGGGCGGGCACCTACGTGGTCCCGGCAGGCAAGACTTTCGGTGTCACGGACATCGTCGTGGCCAATTTCCAGGGCGACGAGGGGCTGCTGACCATCTCCTTCGGGCAGCGGAAGATCACCACCATTGCCCTGGAGACGTTCAGGAACCAGGACTACCACTGGGTGACCCCCATTCAGATACCGGAGAAGGCGGCGGTCACCGTTTCCGTGACCTGCTCCAAGCCTGGGACTCCGGCCACCGGTAAGCAGGCCTCCGGGTGTCACCAAGTGCTCAATGTGAGCGGCGTGTTGAGCGACGTTTCGCGAGAGGAACGATAGCGCCGGATTCCTGGCTTTCTGTTCCCGCTGTGTGAACAGACGGGTTTCCCACCTGCGGGGATGCGCCACCACGTGTTCATCCGGGTGTGTCCCTTCACACACCCGGACACACCCGGAACCACTGGACCCGCAAATGCCCGGAGTGCGGGCAGCGGGCCAATTCCGGCGTTTCCCGGGTGATTCCCGGTCATTTCCGCGCGGGGCAAATGGGCTGGACCACCGGGACCCGCGCTCGGCGGAGCGGACCGGGCCTCATCCGGTTCCCCGGAGCGACCGGGGAAATCCGGCCGATCTCGTCGGCCCGGCCCCTCATTTCTGGCTGAATCCAATCCCTCGTGCCCGGCGTTCCGGGGCACCGGCCCGGAAAGGCAGCCGCCCTGCCCCCCGGCCAGGACTTTGAGACCTACTGCCCGCGCCCGCCCTCTGCCAAGACTGGGCGGGCGAACGTCTGACCAGCCGAAGGAGCGAGCATGCCGTCGTACCTCACCCCAGGTGTATACGTGGAGGAGGTGCAGTCCGGAGCACGGCCCATCGAGGGTGTCGGCACCGCGGTCGCCGCCTTCGTCGGCTTCGCGGAGACCGGCCCCTTCCACCGGCCGACGCTGGTGACCAGCTGGGACCAGTACGTTTCGACGTTCGGCACCTTCACCCCGGACACGTATCTGACGCTCGCCGTCCACGGGTTCTTCAGCAACGGCGGCGGCGCCGCGTACATCGTGCGCATCGGCGGGCCCGCCGAGGACGCCCCGCAGGACGGTGCCCCCGCGACGGCCCCCTCCGTGGCCATCGGCGGCTTCCTGGTCTCGGCCCGTCCGGGTGCCGGCGACGGGATCTCCATCGAGGTCGCCGACGCCGAGGGCGAGAACCCGCCGGAGGACCGCTTCCGCCTGCTGGTCCGCCAGGGCGGGAAGGTCGTGGAGACCTTCGACACCTCCGTACGCAAGAACGTCAAGGGCTACCTGGTCACCCAGGCCCGTCAGTCGAAGCTCATCGAGGTCACCGAGCAGCCCGGCACGGCGCAGTCCCGCCCGGAGAAGCAGAGCCTCACCCTCGCGCCCGCCACCCCGGACGCGACCACCACCGGCCGGACCGGCCCCACCGAGTACGTGGGCGACGCGTCGGCGCGTACGGGCATCGCGGCCCTTGAGGCGATCGACGAGATCACCATGGTCGCCGTCCCCGACCTGATGAGCGCCCACCAGCGCGGTGACATCGACGACGAGGGCGTCAGGGCCGTACAGCTCGCCCTCATCGCGCACTGCGAGCAGATGGGCGACCGGGTCGCCGTCCTGGACACCCCGCCCGGCATGAACGCCCAGCGCGTCCGCACCTGGCGCAACGACGACGCCGGTTACGACTCGCGCTACGCGACCGTGTACTACCCCTGGCTCAAGGTGCTCGACCCGGCCACCGGCCGCCAGACCCTGATGCCCCCGAGCGGCCACGTCGCCGGTGTCTGGGCCCGCAGCGACGGCGAGCGCGGTGTGCACAAGGCGCCCGCCAACGAGGTCATCCGGGGCGCGCTCGACCTCGAACTCCGGCTGAGCCGGGGCGAGCAGGACCTGCTCAACCCGATCGGCGTCAACTGCGTGCGCGCGTTCCCCGGCCGGGGCATCCGGATCTGGGGCGCCCGCACCCTCTCCTCCGACCCGGCCTGGCGCTACCTCAACGTCCGCCGGCTCTTCAACTACCTGGAGGAGTCCATCCTCCTGGGCACCCAGTGGGTCGTCTTCGAGCCCAACGACGACCGCCTCTGGTCGAGCATCCGGCGCAACGTCACCGCGTTCCTGTCCGAGGAGTGGCGCCGGGGCGCGCTCTTCGGCCGTACGGCGGAGGAGGCGTTCTACGTCAAGTGCGACCGGGACAACAACCCGCAGGAGTCCATCGACCTCGGCCAGGTCGTCTGCGAGATCGGCGTCGCGCCGGTGAAGCCGGCGGAGTTCGTCGTCTTCCGCCTCTCCCAGTTCTCGGACAGCACGAGCCTCGTGGACGAGTGACCGCAGCCCCTCTCCCGCAGCAACTCAAGCGACGGCAACGAACGGAACAGGTGACAGACAGTCATGGCAGAGGGCGACGCTCTTTCCACCCACGTCTTCGGCGTGCAGCTCGGCGGCTATCTCGTGGAGTCGATCCAGGAGATCAGCGGCCTGACCGTCGAGGAAGAGGTGGTGGAGGTCCGGCAGGTGACCTCCACCGGTAAGCAGATCATCCGCAAGCAGCCCGGCGCGCGCCAGGCCGGCGAGGTGACGATCACGCGGGGACTCGACAAGAGCAGCGAGTTCACCAAGTGGATCAAGGAGACGCTGAACAACGGCGCCGTCGACACCGCGCGGCAGAACCTCACCATCGAGATCAAGGACTCCAAGGGTGAGACCGTCCGCCGCATCCAGCTGATGCAGGGCTGGGCCAGCCGCTGGGAGGGCCCCTCGCTGAAGGCCGGCGAGTCCAGCGCGGCCACCGAGACGGTCACCATCACCTTCGAGGAGATCGTGGTCGAATGAGGCGCAGGACCGTTTCCGGCGGTGGCCTCGAAGAGGTGCTGGACACCCTCGCGGCCGCCGCGCCGGCGCCGGCCGAGGCTCCGGCCCCGGCTCCCGCGCCGTCCCCGGCCGCCCGCCGTCCCGACGAGTTCGACTTCGAGCTGCCGCGCGGCTATCTGGACGACGAGGGCCGGACCCACCGGACCGGGACCATGCGGCTCGCCACGGCCCGCGACGAACTGCGTCCGCAGATCGACCTCCGGGTCAAGGAGAACCCCGCGTACCTGAGCGTGGTGCTCCTCAGCCAGGTCATCACCCGCCTCGGCACGATCACCGATGTGCACGCCGGGGTGGTCGAGCGGATGTACGCGACCGACGTGGCGTTCCTCCAGGACTTCTACCGCCGCATCAACAGCGAGGGCCACACCCACGCGGCGGTCACCTGCCCGCTGTGCCAGGGCTCGTTCGAGGTGGACCTGTCGGGTGAGCGCCTGGGGGAATCGTGACGTACGCGCCTTCCCGGCTGCGGGAGGAGATCGCGTACATCGCCTACCACTTCCACTGGCAGCGCGAGGAGATCCTGGACCTCACGCATGGTGAGCGGCAGGAATGGGTGAGGGAGATTGCGCGGATCAACACCCGCGTGAACGAGAGCGGGTGAGGGCGTGGAGTTGAGGGGCTGGTTCCGCCGGGGCGCCGACCGGGCGGCACGTGGCGTGCAGGACGCTTCGGGGTCCGCCGCCGCGCCCGGGACCGGGGGCGACCCGGCCGGCCCTTCGCCACGTTCCGCGTCGGCGGACCGGGGCGGCGCACCGGGGGACGCCGCCACGGGTGCCGGGACCGCCGCCCCGCGTCCCGGTGCGGACTGGGACGGCGGGTGGCGCCGGGTCGCGCCCCCGACCGTGACCGTCGCCCGGTCCTCGATCGGCGTCAGCGACGGCCTGCGCTTCCGGTCCCGTCTCGCGTCCTGGCAGAACGTGGCCTACAGCGACGGCGACCTGGGCCACGCCGTGCTCCCGTCCGCCCCGGTGGGCCGGATCCACGGGGTGACCCGGACACCGGGCACGCCGCGCACCGCGCCCTCCGGGGCGCCGCTGGTGCTGCGCGCGGCCGGGCCTTCGGCGCCGGAGGGCGGCGATGCGGGCACGGACCCGGGGGCCACGCCCACCGGCCCCGGTCCGCAGGCCCCTCCGGGCCCCCGGCGCGCCGTCCGGGCCGTGCCCGGGTCGGCGTCCCGCGCCTCCGGCCCCGGCGTGCCGCCGGTGGACAACCCCGCCCCGGTACGCGCCCGGCGCACCGCGCCACCGCTGACCCTGGCGCGGCGCCCGGCGAAGGCCGTCCCGCGCACGCTGTCCGCCGTCCCGTCGTCCGGGGTGCCCGCACGGGTCGCGCCGCCGGTCCAGCGCCGGGCGGACGCGCCGGGAGGCCCGTCCGGGCCCGCCGTACGTCCTGCCCTGGGCGGCCCCTCGGGCGAACCGCTCTCCGCGCCCCCGCCGGCCGCCCCGGGGCCGGTGCCTTCCGGGCCCGCCCTGCCAGTGGTCCAGCGCGAGGCGGACGCGTCCGCCGCCCCCGGGCAGCCGGGGCCGGGTGCCCCGACCGGGCCCGTCCTGCCGGTGGTGCGGCGGCAGTTGGACGCGTCCGGTGGCCCGGCGGACGGTTCCTCCGTGCGTCCGGGACCGGGCGGCCCTGGACCGGCGGTGGTGCAGCGGCAGGCGGACAGGTCCGCCGCCCCGGAGCAGTCCGCACCGGCGGGTCCTTTTCTGCCGCCGGCCGAGCGGCAGCCGGACGCGCCTGCGGGTCCGGCGGGTGGTTCCTCCGTACGTCCGACGCTGGACGCGCAGCCGCCTGTGACGGCCCCGGGCGGGCCTGCCCAGCGGCAGGCGGATGCGTCCGGGCCGGTTGCAGCGGCCGGTCCTGCCCTGCCGGTGGTCCAGCGGCAGGCGGAGGCGTCGGCCGTCGTCCCGGAGCAGTCGGTGCCGGGTGGGGCTGCCGGTCCGGCGGGTGGCTCCTCCGTGCGCCCGACGCTGGACGCGCGGCCGCCCGTGACGGCGCCGGGCGAGCCCGTCCAGCGGCAGGTGGACGCCTCCGCCGCCCCGGACGGGCCCGTTCTGCCGGTGGTTCAGCGGCACATGGACGCGGCTGCCGGTCCGGCGGGCGGCTCGTCCGTGCGCCCGACGCTGGACGCGCAGCCGCCCGTGACGGCGCCGGGCGGGACCGTCCAGCCGGTGGTTCAGCGCCAGGCGGACCCGTCGGCCGCCGCCCCGGAACGGCCCGCGCCGGATGCCCCGACCCTGCCGGTCGTCCAGCGCCACGCGGACGTGCCTGCCGGTCCGGACAGTGGTCCCTCCGTACGCCCCACCCTGGACGCGCAGCCGCCCGTGGTGGGCTCGGGCGGGCCCGGCCGGCGGCAGGCGGGCACGTCGGCCGCCGCCCCGGAGCTGCCCGCGTCGGATGCCCCGGTCCTGCCGGTCGTCCAGCGGCACGTGGACGCGTCTGCCGGTCCGGACAGTGGTTCCTCCGTACGGCCCACCCTCGACGCGCAGCCGCCCGTGACCCCGGGCGGGCCCGCGCTGCCGGTGGTTCAGCGCCAGGCGGGGGCCTCCGCGTCGGACCTCCCGGGCGGGCCCGCCCTCCCCGTGGTCCAGCGGCAGGCGGACGGGTCCGCACCGACGGCCGGGTCCTCCGTACGCCCGGCTCCGGACGCGGTGGTCCAGCGGCGGGACGCGTCTGCCGGTCCGGCGGACAGCGGGGCGGCCCGGGCGGGTGCCTCTGCCGCCCCGGCCCGGCCCACCCTGGGCAAGCCCCTGCGCGAACTCCCCGCAGGCGCGGCCCCCTTCGCCCCGGCCGCCCGCGACGCGGGCCCCGCGCTGCCCGTCGTCCAGCGGCAGACGGCGGACAGTGCCGACCCCGCGCACCCGGCCCCGCCCACCGGCCCCGGCTCCCACGCCCGCACCCGGGGCGGACTCGGCGCGCCCCTGTCCGCCCTCCCGCCGACCGCAGGCACGGCCGGCCCCGCAGGCCCCGTGAGCGGCGCCCCGCGCCCCGCGCCGCCCGGCCCCGCCGGGCCCCCCGCGATGCCGTTGCGCACCGCGCCGCCGCCCGCCGTCCCACGCGCCCCGGAGGGGCCCGTCCGCGTCCGCCCGGCCCCCCGGCCCGCCCCCGTCCAGCGCGCCCGCGCGCTCCTCGCGGCCCGGAGCATCGTCGTGCGTACCGGCGCCGCCGACGGCTTCACCGCCCGCGAAACCGCCGCCACCCGGCCCGTCGTACCGGCCACCTGGCGGCGCGACACCCCGCGCCCGGAGTCCGCCGCGCCCGGCGCGCCCGCCGCCCCCGTCGTCCAGCGGGTCGCCGCCGACCCCGTCGCCCCGCCCCGGCCGCACGCGCCGCTCCCGGCCCGGACCGGCGCGCCGCCGGAGCCCCCCGTACCGGGCGGCCCCGGACCGGAGCCCGCCGCCCGGGGCCCCGTCGTCCGCGCGCACGCGCCCGTCCAGCGCCTCGCGATGCCCCGCGCGGCGGAGACCGGTGCCCCCGCCGGGCCCGGGCCGGAACGGGGCGCCCCCTCCGGACGGCCCGCGCAGTCTCCGGCCGCGCAGCCACCGGCCGTCCAGCGCGCCGCCGCCCAGGCCGGGCTCGCCGGTGTCCCGGTCACCGTCGTCCAGCGGCAGCCCGCCCCGGCCCCCGCGCCCGAGCGGCCCGCGGAGGCCCCGGACCTCGACGTCGAAGACCTCGCCCGACGCCTCATCGACCCCGTCGCCCGGCTCCTCCGGGCCGACCTGCGGCGGGGCCGCGAACGTTCCGGACGCCCGTACGACGGCCGGCGCTGAAGAGAGAAAGCAACGGATGACCGACAACATCTTCGCGACGAGCGTGTTCTTCAAGCTCACCATCGGCGGCAGCGACCTCGGCGCGTTCCACACCTGCTCCGGCCTGGGCGCCGAGGTGGAGATCGAGCAGTACGCCGAGGGCGGCAACAACGGGTACACCTGGCAGCTGCCGGGGCGGATCACCTGGACCAACATCACGCTGACCCGCCCGGTCACCGCCGACACCCTCAAGATCGCGCGCTGGCTGAACGAGACGACGCAGCGCGTCGAACGCAAGGACGGCGAGATCGTCGCCCTGCGCCCGGACCTCAGCCGGATCGTCAGCTGGCAGGTGCAGGGGATCGTCCCGGTCCGCTGGCAGGGGCCGTCCTTCGACCCGGCCAGCTCCCAGGCGGCCGTCGAGACGCTGGAGATCGCGCACGAAGGGCTGGTCCCGTCCTGATGGCCCGTCGAGAGAAGTCAACGGACCGTCGAGAACAGCCGGCGGAAGGAGGGAACCCGTGCCAGCCGCAGCCCGCACGAGCCGTGCCCGCGCACAACTGACGATCATGGAGCCGCCGTCCGACGTCGGCGCCAAGCCGGGCGGGACCCTCGCCCTGCTGACGCTCCAGTTCAACCCGGCGACGCTCTCGCTGCGCAAGTCCACCGAGTGGCGCCGCACCCCGTCCCGGACGGCGGGGGAGTCCGCGCTGCCCGAGTTCGTGGGCAGCGGACCGCGCTCGCTCTCGATGGACGTGTTCCTGGACGCCACCGCCACGCACGACAACTCCGTGGAGAAGGCGGTCGAGCAGCTGATGACGGCCTGCGTGCCGACGCCGAGCAGCCTGGGCCGGAAGAAGCCGTCGAGCCCCTGGGTGCGCTTCGACTGGGGGACGTCCCGGACGACGTCGTTCGACGGGGTGCTCTCCAGCCTCTCCGTCTCGTACACGCTGTTCGACGTGGACGGGAAGCCGCTGCGCGCCACCTGCTCGCTCTCCATCGAGGAGGCGAGCGTCGACCCGGCGGGCCAGAACCCGACGTCCGGCTCGCGGGAGGCACGGCGTACGCACACGGTCGTCGCCGGGGACAGCCTGCCGCTGCTCGCCTGGCGGGAGTACGGCGACGCCACGGCCTGGCGGACGATCGCGGAGGCGAACGGCATCGACGACCCCATGCACCTGCCCCCGGGCAGCGAACTCCTGGTGCCCGCGCTGGAGGACGGTGCGGCCGAGGACGGCGTGGCGGAGGCGGCCCGATGACCGGCCCCGCCCGCTCCTTCGCCGCCGACCCCATCGTGGAGGCGCCCGCCGAGCTGCCCCAGGCGTGGGCCGCCCAGCTGGTGAGCTGCGAGGTGGACGAGAACATCGGGCTGCCCGACAGCGCCGTCCTGACCTACCGCGACCCGTATCACACGCTGCTCACCGCCACCGGGATCACGATCGGCACCGAGCTGAAGATCTCCGTGGTCACCGTCCAGGAACGGGCGCGCGAGCGGCTGTTCACGGGCGAGGTGACCGCGCTGGAGCTGGACAGCGACACCACCGGCTCGTTCACCGTGGTCCGCGCGCTCTCCAAGGCGCACCGGCTGCGGCGCGGCCGCAAGGTCGTCGCGTACCGGAACATGAAGGCCGCCGACATCGTCCGCAAGGTCGCCGCCGGGGCCGGGCTGCCGTGCGGGAAGGTCGAGGCGGCCCCGGTGATGTACAAGCAGCTGACCCAGCCGAACATCTCGGACTGGGACTTCCTCCAGTACCTCGCGGGGGAGTGCGGGGCGCATGTCCGGGTGGACGAGAAGGGCATGCTCCAGTTCGTGAAGCCGAAGCCCGCCTCCTCGGCGCCGTCCCCGTCCACCTCCGCGTCCAAGCACCCGATGGTCCTGGAGTACGGCCGCAACCTGCTGGCGCTCCGGGCCGTGCTGACCGCGGCGGACGGGGCGGACAGCGTCGAGGTGCGCGGCTGGGACGTGGAGAACAAGGTCCGGGTGGTCGCCCGCGAGCAGTCCATCCGCTCCGAGACCGTCACCCCGGGCACCAACCCGTCCACGCCCGCCGCCCTGTTCGGCAAGAACGCCCGGATGACCGTCGCCGACACCCCGTACCGCACCCAGGCCGAGGCCCGCGCGGTCGCCGGTGCCGTCGCCGGACGGGTCGCCTCCGGCTTCGGCGAGATCGAGGCGGTCGCGGAGGGCAACCCGAAGCTCCGCGCGGGCGAACCGGTCGCCCTCGGCAACGTCGGCCCCGCCTTCGCCGGGCGCTACACCGCGACCGCCGCCCACCACACCCTGGACCCGCAGAGCGGCTACCGCACGACCGTCCTGGTCAGCACCGACCCGGACCGCTCGCTGAGCGGCCTCACCGGCGGGCCGGGCGCGCCCGTCCCCGGCCCCCGCATGCCGGGCCTCGCGATCGGCGTCGTCACCGACATCCGCGAGGGCCGGGGCAAGGAAAGCGGCTCGGTGAAGCTCAAGTTCCCCTGGCTGGACGACCTTTACGTAACGGACTGGGTCCGTACGGTCCAGTGGGGCGGCCAGGGCGGCGGCGGGGTCTTCAGCCCCGAGGTCAACGACGAGGTGCTGGTCGGCTTCGAACAGGGTCTGATCGACGCCCCGTACGTGCTCGGCGGGCTCTACAACGGTCGCGACAAGCCGTCCCCGCACGACGTCCCGCTCGTGGACCCGACCAGCGGCAAGGTCAACCGCCGCTCCCTGGTGTCCCGTTCGGGCAACCGCATCGAACTGCTCGACACCCCGCGCGGCCCGTCCGGCGTCCGGCTGGCCACCGGGGACGAGCAGCTGGAGGTCGTGCTGGACGAGCGGCGCGGCGAGATCGCGCTCAAGGTGTACGCACGCGGCACCTCCCGGGTCCTCAGCTCCCTGTCGCTCGGCCGCACCGGGATCACGCTCGACGCGGGCACCGGGAACGTCCATGTGAAGGGCGCGTCGGTGACCATCAACGGCAAGACCGGCGTCACCGTCGACGGCGGCCTGCTCGCCGTCCTGAAGGCCGCACTCGTCCGCATCAACTGACGCGTCCCACCGAGGAGATCACCAGCCATGCCCCAGGCAGCCCGTACGGGCGACCCCACCGTCCACGGGGGCGTCATCGGCACCCCGCCCCCGGGCGCGGTCGCCGTCGCCACCGTGCTGATCGGCGGCAAGCCGGCCGCCGTCACCGGAAGCCTGCACGTCTGCGTCGTGCCCCCGCACGCCCTGCTCGGCCCGGGGAACGTCGTCATGCCGAACCCGGCGGCGGCCGTCGGCGGCGCGGTCCTGATCGGCGGGCTGCCCGCCGCCCGCATGGGCGACACCACGACCTGCGGTGCGAAGATCGTCATGGGCGCGCCCAACGTCCTGATCGGGGGCCCGGTATGAGCGAGCACGGATTCATCGGGCGCGGCTGGGGCTTCCCGCTGCGCGTGGCCGCCACGGGCGGCATCGGCATGGTCGAGCGCGAGCAGGAGATCGAGGAGGCCATCGGCCTGATCCTCGGCACCGCGCCCGGCGAGCGCCCCATGCGGCCGGAATTCGGCTGCGGCATCCACGAGTACGTCTTCGCGCCCGGCGACGGTGCCACGGCGGGGCGGATCGCCCACGAGGTGCGCACGTCCCTGGAGCGCTGGGAACCGCGCATCGAGGTCCGGGACGTGGTCGTCGCGTACGACACCGTCGAGGAAGGCACGCTCTACATCGACGTGCACTACACCGTCCGGTCCACCAACGACCTGCGCAACCTCGTCTTCCCCTTCTACACGATCCCCGAGGCGGGAGCCCGCTGATGTCCCTGACCCCGCCCAATCTGGACGACCGCCGCTTCCAGCAGCTCGTGGACGAGGCCAAGCGGTACGTCCAGCAGCGCTCGCCCGAGTGGACCGACCACAACGTGTCGGACCCCGGGGTCACGCTGATCGAGACGTTCGCCTACATGGTCGACCAGCTGCTGTACCGGCTGAACCGGGTGCCCGACCGCAACTACTTCGCCTTCCTGGACCTGCTCGGCGTCCAGCTGTTCCCGCCGACGGCCGCCCGCGCCGACGTCGACTTCTGGCTGTCCGCGCCGCAGCCGGACACGGTGCGCCTCCCGGCCGGTACGGAGGTGGCGAGCGCACGCGGCGAGACGGAGGAGGCGGTCGTCTTCTCGACCGGTGAGGACCTGGCCATCGTGCCGAGCTCCCTCGTCCGCCTGGTCACGGTCCCGGCGACCGGCGAGCAGACCGACCGCACCGGGCCGCTCGCCGAGGGCCGGGACATCCCCTGCTTCCAGGCCCGGCCCCAGCCCGGCGACGCCCTCCTGTTCGGGCTGCCCACCGCCGTGCCGCGCTGCATCGTCGCCGTACGCCTGGACAGCCGGGTGGAGGGCGTCGGCGTCGACCCCCGGCAGCCGCCGCTGGTCTGGGAGGCGTGGGACGGCGCCCGCTGGGTGCCGTGCGCGACCGGCGTCGACTCCACCGGCGGGCTCAACAAGCCGGGTGAGATCACGGTGTTCGTGCCCGCCGGGCACACCGAGTCCGTCACCGCGGGCATCCGCGCGGGCTGGCTGCGCTGCCGGGTCACCGAGGCCGCCCCCGGCCAGCCCTTCTACTCCGAGTCCCCGACGATCCGCGAGGCGGAGGTCTTCACCGTCGGCGGCACGGCCGGGGTGGAGCACGCGGAGACCGTGTACGACGTTCCGCTCGGCACGTCCGAGGGGGTCGCGGGCCAGACCTTCGCGGCGCCCCGGACGCCCGTCCTGCTCGACGGCGAACCGCCGCTCGTGGAGGTGTCGTCGGACGGCGGCTGGCAGTCCTGGACCCCGGTCGAGCACTTCGGCGCGTCCGGCCCGGGCGACCGGCACGTGCGGATCGACGCCGTCGGGGGCCGGTTCGCCTTCCCGCCCGAGGTGCGCGAGGCGGACGGCACCATACGGGCGTACGGGGCGGTGCCGCCGAAGGGCGCCCACATCCGCCTCGCCCGCTACCGCACGGGCGGCGGCGCCGCCGGGAACGTGGCGCGCGGCGCGATCCGGGTCCTGCGCAGCTCCGTCCCGTACGTCGCCGGGGTCGACAACCGCGAGGCGGCGCGCGGCGGGGTGGACGGCGAGACCGTCGAGAACGCGAAGCTGCGCGCGCCGCAGATCCTCCGCGTCCAGGAGCGGGCCGTCACCGCCGAGGACCACGAGGCCATCGCCCGCGAGGCCGCGCCCTCGCTGCGCCGCGTCCGCTGCCTGCCCGCCGCCCCCGGCGAGGGCGGCGCGGTCCGGGTCCTGGTCGTGCCGGACGCGGTCCCCGACGAGGGCGGGCGGCTCCGTTTCGAGCAGCTGGTCCCGCCGGACTCCGTGCTGGCGGCGGTGGCCGGACGCCTGGACGAACGCAGGCTCGTCGGCACCCGCCTGGTGGTCGAACCCCCCGCCTACCAGGGCGTCACCGTCGTCGCGGGGCTCGTCGCGGACGAGGGCGACACGGACCGCGTCCGGACCGCCGCGCTCGACGCGCTCTTCCGCCTCATCGACCCGCTGAGGGGCGGCGCGGACGGCACCGGCTGGCCGTTCGGCAGGCCCGTGCAGTACGGCGAGGTGTTCGCCGTCCTCCAGAACGTGCCCGGCGTCCGCCTGGTCGAGGAGGTCCGCCTGTTCCCGGCGGATCCCCTCACCGGGAGGCGCGGCGGGGCGGTGGACCGCATCGACGTGGCGGCCAACGCGCTCGTCTTCTCCCATCAGCACCAGGTCTCGGTCGCCGCCGCCGGGGAGCGCTCATGACGAGGGCCGCCGTCCCCGGCCTCCCCAGCCGCTACCCGATCGGCGCGCTGCTGCCCGCCCTGTACGCGGACGACGACCTGGCCCAGCGCTTCACGGCGGGCCTCGACACGGTCCTCGCCCCGGTCCTGTCCACGCTCGACAACCTCCCGGCGTACTTCGACCCGGCGCTGGCCCCCGCGGACTTCCTCCCCTGGCTCTCCTCCTGGGTCGGTGCCGGGATCGACCCGGCATGGCCGGAGGACCGCCGCCGCGCCGCGGTCGCCCGCGCCGTCGAACTCCACCGCCGCCGCGGCACCCGCCAGGGCCTGGCGGACCACCTGCGCCTGTGCTTCGGCGTGGAGGCGGACATCCAGGACGGCGGAGGCGTCACCTGGTCCGCCGAACCGGACTCGCCCCTGCCGCCCGCCCCCACGGGCGAACTGCTGATCCGCATCCGCACGGACCGCCCCCTGGACGAGCCCCGCGTCCTCGCCGTGGCCCGCGCCTCCTGCCCGGCCCACCTGACCTGCCGCCTCGAAATCACCAGGAGCCCCTCATGACCCGCCCGTGCCCGTCCTGCGGTGCGGCGAACGCGGAGGACGAGGACTTCTGCGGCAGCTGCGGTACGTATCTGGGCTGGTCGACGCGGGTACGGCCCGGGGGGTCGCGCCCGGCGGCGGACCCGGCCCCGGACGCGGAACCGACCCCGGCCCCGGCCCCGGCCCCGGAACCGGCCCCTGCTGAACCGTCTCCGACCCCGGCCCCGGCCCCCGCCCCGGAGCCGCGTCCGGCCCCCGCCCCGGAGCCGCGTTCGGCCCCCGCGCCCGAACCGCGTCCGGCCCCCGCGCCCGAACCGCGTCCGGCCCCCGCCCCGGAGCCGGACCCGGCCCCCGTACCGGCCCCTGCCCCGCGCCCGGCCCCGCCGCGGCCCCCCGCGCCCGCCCCCGTGCGACCGGCGCGACCGGCACGGCCGGAACCGCCGGCGGCGGAGCCGGAGCGGGACGAGGAGCCCATCGGCGCGGTGCTGCCCGGGGTGCCCGTCGTCGCCCGGCCCACCGTCAGGACGGCCGCGGCGGACGAGGAACCGGACGGCGAGCCGTGTCCCTCGTGCGGCGCGAACAACCGGCCGGGGCGTACGTTCTGCCGGAACTGTGCCGAGCCCCTGAAGCCCCGGGACCAGGCGGCCCCGCTGCCGTGGTGGCGGACGCGGTGGCCGTTCAACCGGCGGGTGCGGGCGGGCTCGGGGAGGCTGCTGCGGGGCAGCCTCATCGCGCTCGTGGTCGCGGGCCTGCTGGTCGCGGGCTTCCTGCTGATCCCGGCGGGCCGCTACGTCGTGGAGGACGTCCGGGACAAGCTCGGCGGCACGGGCGAGGTCAGCCCGCTCCACGTCTCCGCGAACGCCTCCGCCCCGGGGCACCCGGCCAAGGCGGCGGTGGACGGTGTCACGAACACGTACTGGGGCGCCCCGAAGACGGGCGACGCGCTGACGGCGGAGTTCGAGGACCCGTTCCGGCTGGTCGGCGTCACGGTCCACACGGGCGTCTCGGCGAAGGCGGAGGTCTTCCAGAAGGGCGCCCGGCCGACCCGGGCGGACCTGACCATCACGACGAAGGACGGAAAGGTCCACGAGAAGACGATGACGCTGGCCGACAAGCCGGGGGAGCAGACCCTGCGGATGGGCATCAGCGACGTCGTAAAGGTCCGCTTCACCATCCGCGAGGCGGCGGGCCAGGCCAGCGGACACCCGATCGCCCTGGGCGAGATCGAGTACTTCAAGCGGACCTGAGCCGAAGCCCGGTCACGAGGGCGGCCGTTGACCGGCCGCCCCGTGGGGCCTGGACGCGAACAGGTCCATGCCCAGCGCCGCGGACAGGAAGTGGGCGACCCGCTGCCCCCGTACGCTGTTGCCCGCCGCGTCCAGGCGGGGGGAGAAGATGCCGAGCCCGCCCTTGCCGGGGTGACGGTGACGCCTCCTCTTCGTGGCCGGGGCGGCGCTCGCGCTCACCGGTGCGGCGGCGACGGCCGTATCGGCCACGTACTTCGGCGGCAGCCTCTTCTTCAACCTCGGGGGTTACGCGTCACTCCTCCAGTCCGTCAACGCCCCGCGCCGCCCGCCCGGCGCGTACCGGCTTGAGACGGCCGCGTGGCGGTGGTGGAGCTACGAGCCGATGCGCATCGACCGGCTGAGTGCGTTCCTGATCCTCACCGGCACGCTGGTCTTCGGGCTCAACCTGCTGGACTCGTTCCTCCAGGGCCTCAGCACCCAGCAGGCGGCCCGCCTGGTGCGGGCGCCGGACGTGATCGGCTGCGTGCTCTTCCTGATCTCCGGCCAGCTCGCCCTCGCCGAGGTCTGCCACGCGCCCACGGGCGTCCGCCCGCACGACCTCGGCTGGTGGATCGTCGCTGTCAACATGGCCGGCTCGGTGCTGTTCATGATCGCGGCCTTGGCGGACCTGGTCACGCCCGGCGCATACGTCCCGGTGAGCCTGGCGATCTCCAACACCGGCACCCTCGCGGGCGCGCTCTGCTTCGCCGCGACGGGGGTGCTCCAGTGGTTCGAGCGCCCCTCAGTGCGCGCCTGGCCGCCATCGCCAGCCTTTGACATGCAGCACTATGTGCTGCATGCTGTGATGCATGGCTGCTGTGATCCGCAAAAGTGTCCCTCTGGACGCGCTGCTCGAAAACGCGATACAGCGTTTCCGGCTCCACGGAGCTCCGGAGAACCAAGCCCTGTGGCAGGTGACGGGCATAAGAGTGGACGACGACACGTCCGAAGCCGAAGTGCTTCGTGCGCTGCTGCACGCCGGCTGTCACGCGGTGGAGGAGAAGGCCATGGAGAACGGCTACGCCGCTCTCGCGGCGGCCCACGACGAGGAGGACCGGGCCTACGAGGCAGCTGTGCGGGCCCGCGGGGCCCGTCGGCGGAGCCGAGTCGGGACCGGTGAATGAGCGAGATCGTTCCCATCCGTGGCCGCGTGTACCGCGCCGACCTCGGCGCAGGTTTCAAACCGTGGCTCGTGGTTTCGAACAATGCTCGTAACCGCGCCCTCAACGATGTCCTGGTCGTGCGCATTACTACGTCGGCGAAGCCTGAACTGGCGAGCATCGTGGAGTTGGGACCTGATGAACCACTCGTGGGGCGCGTGCTCTGCGACGACCTGGGCCCGATGTACAGGGACGAGATCATAGGAGACCTGGGCGCGCTCTCGAACCAGACGATGGTGAAGGTCGCCACGGCGCTGCGGCACGTCCTCGCACTCTGAGCCGCCCCCGGAAGGCTAAAGGGTGTTGCAGAAGGTCGGGCTCGGGCAGGCCGGAGTGGTGGCTGACCTGCTGTTTCACCGTGTCATGGCGAGGTTGTGCATGGTGGCGACGGCCTGGACCGCGTGGTGGAGGCCGTC
>NZ_JBVJAM010000011.1:0-282334 GCF_055590565.1 Streptomyces sp. NPDC041814
TTTCCCTTTCCGGCGAGTCCGACTCTATCAGATCCTTTCGGGCCTGATTCCCAGTCAGCGGGGCTTGTCTTCCGGGCTGTTGGGCCCTTCCGACGTCCAAAACTCTAGCGGATTTTCCCGGCGGCTCATAATCGGGCCTTCGAAATGAATTTCGGCATGCCGAAATTTCCCCGAACGGGAGGTCGTGCTGAGTTTGGTGTGCCGCGTCCGCGGCGGGATCGGCTGCCGCAGAACCGTTCAGGCCCCGTGGCAACCCGAAGAACCTTACGGATCGACGAGGGGCGTGTCAACCCCCTCCCCGCGTGCCCGGCAGGGCCTCTCAGTCCAGGTCGGTGAGCCGGCCTCCGGCGTCCGGCTGGGCGTGCTCCACCCTTCGCAGCAGGCGGGTCAGCATCGCGCCGAGCACCCCGCGCTCCTCGCCGTCGAGGTCCTGGAGCAGGTCCGCCTCGAAGTCCGTGGCCATCCGCATCGCCTCCAGCCACTTCGTACGACCCTCGTCCGTCAGTTCCACGATGACGCGGACGCGATTGTTCTCGTCGCGGTCGCGGGTCACGAGGCCCTCACCGGCCATGCGGTCGATCCGGTGCGTCATCGCGGCCGGAGTGAGCCCGAGCCGCTTGGCGAGTTCGCCGGGGCCGAGGCGGTAGGGCTCACCGCCCAGGACGAGAGTCTTCAGGACCTCCCACTCCGCGTTGCTGATGCCGAGCGCGGCGAGCTGTCTCCCGTACGCGACGTTCATCCGGCGGTTCAGCCGGCCGAGGGCGGAGACGACCTGTTCGACCTGGGGGTCCAGGTCGCGGTACTCGCGCTGGTAGGCAGCGATCTGCTCGTCGAGGCTCGGCTCATCGAGTCCGGGCTCGGTGGTGTCGGACATGGCGCGCAGTATGGCACGCCACCCACAGCCGTCGAAGTCCTTCGAGTCGTAGTGTTCAACCTCTAACTTTAATGATAAAGTCTTCGGGTTCGAGTCGTTCGATCGGTACGACTCAGAGGTTTCGAGAGCTTGAGGTAGGTGAGTGTGACCAGGGAAATGGGCGCAGCACTGCGGCGGATCCAGCTGGGGAGCGCGCTGAGTGCGTTCGGACTCGGGTTCACCGTTCCGTATCTGTACGTCTATGTGGCGCAGGTACGGGATCTGGGCGCCGGTACGGCCGGGATCGTGCTGGCGGTCTTCGCCATGGCGGCGCTCGCCGTCCTGCCGTTCACCGGCCGGGCGATCGACCGTCGCGGCCCGCTGCCCGTGCTGATCGCCGCCTCGGCCGTCGCTTCCCTGGGCGCCGTCGCGCTCGGAGTGTCCTCGCAGGTCACCGCCGCCGTCCTCGCGGCAGCCGTGCTCGGCGCGGGCACCGCCGTCATGCAACCCGCGCTCGCCACCATGCTCGTCCGGTGCACCGGCACCGCCACCCGCACTCGGGCCTTCGCGATGCAGTTCTTCCTGCAGAACCTGGGCCTGGGGATCGGCGGTCTGGTCGGCGGGCAGATTGTCGACACGAGCAGCCCGGCGTCGTTCACGCTGCTGTTCCTGATCGAAGCGGTGATGTTCCTCGTGCTCGGCGTCATCGCGGCGACCGTGCGGATGCCGAACGCCCCCGTCGGCGCGCCGGAGACGGTGGCCGGGGCGCCCGCCCCGCGCGGCGGGCTGCGGGCGCTGCTCTCGCACCGCGCGATGGTGCAGCTGTGCGTGCTGGGCTTCGTGCTGTTCTTCGCGTGCTACGGACAGTTCGAGTCCGGGCTCGCGGCGTACGGCACCGAGGCCGCCGGCATCGAGCCCTCCACGCTCGGGATCGCGCTGGCCGCCAACACCGCCGTGATCGTCGTCGCCCAGTTCGTGGTGCTGCGGCTCGTGGAGCGCCGGCGGCGCACCCGGGTCATCGCGGCGGTCGGACTGATCTGGGCCTTCGCCTGGATCGTGGCCGGATACGCGGGCCTCGGGCACGGCAGTCAGACCATGGCGACGGCCGCGATGATCTCCACGTACGCGCTGTTCGGGCTCGGCGAGTCCATGCTGTCGCCGACCGTCGCGCCCCTGGTCGCGGACCTGGCGCCGGAGTCGATGGTGGGCCAGTACAACTCGGCGTTCGCGCTCTGCAAGCAGCTCGCGCTGGCCGTCGGCCCGGCCGTGGGCGGCCCGATGGGGGCGTCGCTGCACGGCCCGTACATCGTGACGTTCGTGCTGTTCTCGCTGGGCATCACCGCGCTCGCACTGCGGCTCGGCCGACGGCTCACCCCCGTGCAGGACCAGCCCTCGCTCGCGCACGTGCCGTCTCGGGTGGTGGCCGTCTCCGTGCCGGAGAGTGCGCCGGAGCCCGTCGCCGCCGCGCGCTGAGCGCGGCCGGCTACCGCGGCAGGACGAACTCGCACCACACCGCCTTGCCGCCGCCCGGCGTGCGGCGGCTCCCCCACGATGTGGCGATCGACGCCACGATCGAGATGCCCCGGCCCGCCTCGTCCGCCGGTTCGGCGCGGCGGCGGCGCGGCAGGTGGTCGTCGCCGTCCGTCACCTCGATGATCAGGCGGCGGTCGGTGCGGCGCAGGCCGAGACGCATCGGCGGGGTGCCGTGCTGGAGGGAGTTCGCGACGAGCTCCCCGGCGGCGAGGACCCCGAGATCGCACAGCTCCACCGGGAAACGCCACGAGGCGAGCACGCCCGTCGCGAAGGCGCGGGCGCGAGGCGCCGCTTCGACGCCGCCGAGCAGTTCGAGCGAGGCGTTGTGGAACAGCTCGGCGGCCGCGCCCGTGCGCGCCGGGTGCTGCACGACCAGGACCGCCACGTCGTCGTCGTGCTCCGCCGTGACGTTGAGGGAACGGATCAGCCGGTCGCAGACGACCTGCGGCGCGCCCGTCGCCCCGGAGAGCGCACGCTCCAGCGCGCCCACGCCCTCGTCGATGTCCTCGCTGCGGCGCTCGACCAACCCGTCCGTGTAGAGGACGGCGGTGGAACCGGGCGGCAGCGGGATCGTTCCCGAAGTGTGGATCCAGCCGCCTGTGCCGAGAGGCGGGCCGATCGGGTCCTCCGCGCGGCGGACCGCGCCGTCCTCGTCGCGCACCAGGATCGGCAGATGGCCGGCCGAGGAGTAGACGAGCAGCCCCTCGTTGGGATCGTGCACGGCGTAGGCGCACGTGGCGATCTGGCTGGCGTCGATCTCGGCGGCGAGCCCGTCGAGCAGCTGAAGGACCTCGTGCGGCGGGAGGTCCAGGCGGGCGTAGGCCCGTACGGCGGTGCGGAGCTGGCCCATGACGGCGGCGGCGCGCACCCCGCGCCCCATCACGTCCCCGATGACCAGCGCGGTGCGGCCCGCGCCGAGGGTGATGACGTCGTACCAGTCGCCGCCGACCGCGGCGTCCGTGCCGCCCGGCTGGTAGGTGGCGGCGATCCGCAGGTCGTCGGGCTGTTCCAGCTCCTGCGGCAGCAGCGAGCGCTGGAGCGTGACGGCGGTTTCGCGGTGGCGGCCCTCGCTGGCGCGCAGCCGCTCGGCGGCCTCGGCGTGATCGGTGACGTCGGCGGCGTACACGAGGACTCCGCTGTCGCGGCCCTTCTCCTGGTCGGGGCGCACAGGAGTGCAGGTCACGGTGTACGAGCGGCCGTCAGCGGCCTTGCGGGACTTGACCGTGCGCGGGGTGCCGCTGCGCAGGACCTGGTCCATGAGGGGGAGCAGGCCGATCTCGGTCAGCTCGGGCATCACCTCGGCGGCCGGGGCGCCGCAGGGGCGAGGGCCGAAGGCGGCGGCGTACGCGTCGTTGACGTAGGCGACGTGGTGGTGGGGGCCGTGCACCAGGGCGACGAGGGCGGGCAGCCGGCCCAGGATGTCGCGGGCGGAGAGGTCCTCCAGGTCGGGCGCCGAGGGCAGGGGGACGCCGGCGGTCCCGCCCTGCGACGGGGCGGCGCCCGGTTCGGCGCGGGCCGCCGGTACGGAGCTGTGGTCCTCCCGGGCGGCGCGACGCTGCGTTCCGGGGAGGCGGGCACTCCAACGCGTGAAGTTCACGGAATTTCTGGCCTCGTGTGTCGGTCTGGTCCGCTCGGACGGGTGCTTCCTCTGCCAGGGCTTCGGGCGCGTTCGTCGCTCCTGGGGCGGTCTTCGCTGGTCACTGTCGGTTGCTGCCGGCCGGGTCACTCTGTGCAGATGTGGGCCCACCCATGGTCACACGTCCAGTGTGTCGGACCCTACTGACAGTCGTCCCCGTCGGGCCGCGGCCGGCGTCCGGCGGCGAGTTCGAACTCCGCTCGGGGATGCTCCAGGGAGCCCAGGGAGACGATCTCGCGTTTGAAGAGGCCGGCAAGCGTCCATTCGGCCAGGACGCGTGCCTTCCGGTTGAAGGTGGGCACCCGGCTCAGGTGGTAAATGCGGTGTATCAGCCAGGCCGGATAGCCCTTCAGGCGGCGCCCGTAGATGTGCGCGACGCCCTTGTGGAGTCCGAGCGAGGCGACGGAGCCCGCGTAGCTGTGGCGGTATTCGGTGAGGGGTGCCCGGTCGAGCGAGGCGACGATGTTGTCCGCAAGGACCTTCGCCTGGCGTACGGCGTGCTGGGCGTTGGGGGCGGTCGTGCGACCGGTTTCGGCGGCGGTGAGGTCGGGTACGGCGGCGGCGTCGCCCGCTGACCAGGCGTGCTCGGTGCCCTCCACGGTGAGCTTCGCGGTGCACACGAGCCTGCCGCGTTCGTCCAGGGGGAGGCCGGTGGCGGCGAGGACCGGTGCGGGTTTGACACCGGCCGTCCACACGAGGGTGCGGGTGGGGAAGCGGGAGCCGTCACTGAGGACGGCGACGCGGTCCTCGCAGGAGTCCAGCCGGGTGTCGAGGCGTACGTCGATGTTGCGCCCCCGCAATTCCCGTACGGCATACCGGCCGAGGGATTCGCCGACCTCGGGCAGGATGCGGCCGGTGGCTTCCACGAGGATCCACTTCAGGTCCTCGGCCTTGATGTTGTGGTAGTACCGCGAGGTGTAGCGGGCCATGTCCTCCAGCTCCGCGAGCGCCTCCACGCCCGCATAGCCGCCGCCCACGAAGACGAAGGTCAGGGCGGCGTCACGGACGGCGGGGTCGCGGGTGGCGGACGCGATGTCCATCTGCTCGATGACGTGGTTGCGCAGCCCGATGGCCTCCTCGATCGTCTTGAAGCCCACACCGTGGTCGGCGAGGCCGGGGACGGGGAGGGTGCGCGAGACGGACCCGGGGGCGAGGACGAGTTCGTCGTACTCGATCTCCAGCGCACCGGTGCCGTCCTCGCCACTGGCGAGGGTGGTGACCGTCGCGGTGCGCTTGGTGTGGTCGATGGCCCGGGCCTCGCCGATGACGATGGTGCAGTGGGGCAGGACCCGGCGCAGCGGTACGACGACATGGCGCGGCGAGATCGAGCCGGCGGCGGCCTCGGGGAGGAACGGCTGATACGTCATATAGGGCTCCGGCGCGACCACCACGATCTCGGTGCCGCCGTTTCTCAGTCTCTGCTTCAGCTTCCGCTGGAGACGCAGCGCTGTGTACATCCCGACGTAGCCTCCGCCGACGACGAGGATGCGCGTACCCGGCGGGGGGCCGGGGGGCGTGCCCCCGGAAGCTGAAGCCATCACCACCCCATGACGCAACGTGCACCGGAGTTTGTCCACAGCCCCGGCAAATTGTGTGACCGGAGCGCGTGGACGGGCCGGTGCTGCCGGAGGGACCGCTGGTACGCAAGCCCCGCAGGTCAGGCATTGCGGCGAGGGGCCGGGGCGGGGATCAAGTGGTGACCAACCGGTCCTTGCGCCGATCGGGGGGCGCTCCGGGCGGAACTGCCCCCTTCTGAATTGACCCGGGCTCAACTATGTTCGTATGTCGTCGGGGTATCGGACAGTGACGATCGGTCCACCCCGACAGACACGGCGGGAGTCTCCGGGGGGAGACGTCATAACCGGGGGAACAGTTATGGACATTCAGGAATCGCATTGGCCGACCACTGCTGTCGTGCCTGAAGAAAGCGGACACATCGGGGCAGTTGGCACCCTCAACGGAACGGGTGGCACCACGACGACCACGCCTCCGGCAGCGGTGAACGCACTGGGCAGCGGACTCGCCGCCCAGCCCGGTGGTGCGTCGGCGCACGCTCGGTCGGCCCCTCTCCGGGTGGACGCGCAGCGCAATCTCGAACACGTACTGCGCGCCGCGCGCGAGGTGTTCGGGGAGCTCGGGTACGGGGCCCCGATGGAAGACGTGGCCCGCCGGGCCAGGGTCGGCGTCGGCACGGTCTACCGGCGCTTTCCCAGCAAGGACGTACTGGTGCGCCGGATAGCCGAGGAGGAGACCTCCCGGCTGACCGACCAGGCGCGTTCCGCGCTCGGGCAGGAGGACGAGCCGTGGTCGGCGCTCTCGCGCTTCCTGCGGACCTCCGTGGCCTCGGGGGCGGGGCGGCTCCTGCCCCCGCAGATACTGCGGGTCGGTGTGGAGGCCGAGGACTCGACCGTGGTCGGTGAGGCCGTCGAGTCCGGGGACGAGCCCCGAGTGCCCCAGCAACGGCAGGAAACGGGCGCGGGCGCACCCCGGCCGGTGTCCCGGCAGCGGACCGCCCCGGAGACCGGCGAGGAAGACCTGGGCGCCGGTGCGGCCGAGCTGCTGGAGGTCGTGGGGCGGCTGGTCGACCGGGCGCGGACCTCGGGCGAGCTGCGCCACGACGTGACGGTGTCGGACGTCCTGCTGGTCATCGCGACGGCCGCCCCTTCGCTGCCGGACGCGGCCCAGCAGGCGGCGGCCTCTTCCCGGCTGCTGGACATCCTGCTGGAGGGCCTGCGCTCGCGCCCCGAGTGACGGTTTCGGGCGCGGGGCGGGGCCACGATGCCGTGCCTCCGCCCGCTGTTACGGGGACACAGCCCTCCGTCAACCCAACTCCTCGCATCCTCCCCGAATGAGTGCCCTTTAGGGCTCGTATTCGGCGAGGAGACCCCGGATGAGTGGTTGGTGGGACCGAGGGCACGCCGCATCGGCGCTCTGTGGCACGCTTGCCCGGTATTCGGGTCCGATGGCGCATACGGGGGCGTCCGCGATGAGCGGTGACGGGCAGAGGGAAGAGTCGTACGACGGTGTGTCCACCGACGGCGACGGCACGGAGCCGGCCGGCTCACCCGGGCACCAGGTGCCGAGCCAGGCCGTCCCCGGCCGCCACGACGTCGACGCGGAGGCGGAGGCGGACGCCTCAGGCGGAACGGTCCTGCCGGGCCCCTGGCCGCCCGCACCGGCCGATGACAGCGGCGCGGAGGGCGCTTCCGAGGGACCCGGCGCGGGTCCCGCCGAAGCGGTTCCCGCCGTGCCGATGCAGCGGGCGGGACGGGGCTCGGGCGGGGCGGAGGGTGCGGCGGCGGGTCCGTCGGACGCGCAGTTGATCCAGCGCATGCGGGAGGGCGACAACCTCGCCTACGACGAGCTGTTCCGGCGCCACTCCCAGGCCGTGCGCCGCTACGCCCGCACCTGCTGCCGGGACGCGCACACCGCCGACGACCTGACCGCCGAGGTCTTCGCCCGGACGCTGCAGGCGGTACGGGGCGGCAAGGGGCCCGAGGAGGCGGTGCGCGCCTACCTGATGACGGCGGTCCGGCACGTGGCCGCCGCCTGGACGAAGACCGCGAAGCGCGAACAACTGGTGGACGACTTCGCCGCGTTCGCCGCCCAGGCCGCCCGGTCGTCCGAGGTGTCCGACGACGACACCCTGGACCTCGGCGCGGACGTGCTCGCGATGCACGAGGCCGAGCAGTCGATGGCCATGCAGGCGTTCCGCAGCCTCCCGGAGCGCTGGCAGGCGGTCCTGTGGCACACCACCGTCGAGGAGGAGTCGCCCAGCGACATCGCGCCCCTGTTCGGACTGACCGCCAACGCCACATCGGTGCTCGCCAGCAGGGCGCGTGAGGGGCTCAAGCAGGCGTATCTGCAGGCCCATGTGAGCCAGGCGCTCACCTCCGGCGGCGACTGCGCGCGGTATGCCGACCGGCTCGGCGCGTATGCCCGGGGCGGGTTGCGGATGCGGGCGGAGCGCGGGCTGCGGGGGCATCTGGACGAGTGCGCGAAGTGCCGCGTCGCGGCGGGCGAGCTGGCCCAGGTCAACGCCGGTATCCCCGCGCTGCTGCCTGTCGCGGTCATCGGCTGGTTCGCCGCCGGGTACACGCTCAAGGCCGCCGGGATCGTGGCGGGCGGCGCGGTCGGTGCCGCCGGGGCGAGTGCCGCCGCGGCGGCGACCGGGGGCGGCTCGTCCGCGGGCTCGGCGGGGGGTGCGGCGGCCTCCGAAGGGCTCGGCGCACCCGCGAAGGCCGGCATCGCCGCGGCGGTGGCCGTCGCCGCGGCGGCGGGGCTCGTCTGGGCCCTGGTGGGCGACGACAGCCCCCGGCCCGAGGCGAAGCCGGTTCCCAAGCCCCCGGCCGTGGCGCCCGCGGTGCCCTCGCCGACCCCGCCGAAGCCGACGCCGCCGGAACCGACGCCACCCCCGAAGCCCGCACCGCCGGCCCCCACCCCGCCGACGCCGACGCCGACGGCCACGCCCACCCCGACACCCACGCCGACGCCTAGCCCCACACCGACGCCGACCCCCACGCCGACACCGACGACCACACCACCGGAACCGGACCCCACCACGTCCGCCCCGACTCCGCCGCCTCCCGCTCCAGCGCCGGACGTCTACCAGGTCAGCGAGTTGGACTACAGCGTCTTCGGCGACCACACCGCACCCGAGGTGGTGCTCGGGGAGAGCGGCTGGGTCTGGCAGCGCTACGGCGTCTCGGTCGGCGGTACGCGGTACGCGCACGGAGTGACCGTCAACAGCCGCTCCTCGGTGGTCATCCAGCTGAACCGCCAGTGCACCCGGTACGAGGCCATGGCAGGGGTGGACGACCTCACTCTGGGACTCGGCGCGGTGCGGTTTTCGGTGTTCGGCGGGGACGGGAAGCGGCTGTGGCAGTCCCCCGTGGTCCGGGGCAACGACCCTGCCGTGCCGGTCGGGGTGAACGTGGCGGGCCAGGAGCGGATCCGGCTGGTGGTCGAGCCGGAGCAGCCGTTCGGCGGGGTCGCCCTCGCGGACTGGGCCGAGTCCCGCATCAGCTGCCGCTGAGGATCGCGGAAGTCTGAGGGCGGAAGCCTGGGCATCGCGGAGGCCCCCGACCTCGGCGTGGCCGGTCCGCGCATGCCACGGCAGGCCACCTGTCACACCGGGCCCGATGTCAGGGCAGATCCCCGACGATCTCCTGCAGCAGGGCGATGACGTCGTCCAGGGACAGCCCGTGGCCCGCGGCGCGCTCCTCCTCGTAGCGCGCGGAGCCCAGCGCCTCCCGGCACAGGCGCTCGGCCGCACCGGTCTCGGCCAGCTCCCCCTCGGTGCGCGGGCTCGACGCCCGCCGCCAGTCGTCGGCGGCGGCGGACACGCGTGCGGCCACCGCATGGTGACCGAGCCTCGCCAGGACCGATGCCGCGCCATCCGCCAGGTGCCCCGTGACGATCTCGGCGCACTGCGCCTCCTTGGCCGCGACGAGGGTGTCGGCGAGACCGCGCGCTCCGGCGACGAGGCCGCCGTCCGGACCCGGCTCATGCGTCGCGATCCGGGCCGACAGGCCGGCCATCGCCACGGTGAAGTGCGACGGCGGGCCGCCGCGCCCGGCCTCGTCCAGGGCGACCGTGAGCAGCCGTCGGGCGTCCGCGATGTCGCCCCGGTAGAACGCCATCGTGGCGCGCAGATAGTGGACGTACGCGGTGGCGTCGTGCGCCTGGTGGCGTTCGGCCTCGGCCTCCGAGCCGTCCAGCCGCTGTTGGGCGTCCGCCAGGTCGCCGGTGCGGTAGGAGAGTTCGGCGAGCCGGGCCAGGAGGAACGGGGCCTCGGCGTGTGCGCCGACCTCGCGGGCGAGCAGCAGCGCCTCCTCGTACGCGATACGAGCCTCGGCGTAGCGTCCGCGCATCATGCCCGCCTCGGCCGCCGCGCTGGCCACCTGCGCGCGCATCCAGCGGTCGCCGACGCGGCGGCTCAGGGTGCGCAGCTCGTCCAGGTCGTCATCGATCCCGGGCATGCCGCCCGGCATGTCGACCACCATGTGCGCGCGGAACATCAGGATGACGCCGTACTCCCATGGGCCGCCGTGCTCGCGGGCGTTGTCCACCGCGGCGTCGATCTTCTCCCGGGCGTTCTCCGGCGTACCGGTGAGATACGCGGTCATCGGCCAGAGCAGTCCCGGGAACCGGACGCTGTGGGTGAGCGAGGCGGCGAACGCGTCGGCCACCCGGACCACGAGTCCGTGGAGTGCGGCGTCGTCGTACGCCATCGCGGCCTGACCGCTCTCCGCCGCGAAGAAGAACCACAGCATGTGCAGGTTCATCCGGGGCCAGTACCGGGGGTCCGACTCGTCGGTGGGCTCGGGACCGAGTGCACAGGCCTTCCGGGTCCAGGACAGACCCTCGGAACGGTAGTTGCGCAGCCACCAGAACCAGCCCATGCCGAGCACCAGGCGGGCTGCCTCCGCCTCGGAGGAAGCGGAGGGCGAGGTCGTCCGCTGGAGGGCGGCCCGGATGTTGTCGAGGTCGGTCTCCAGCCGCTGGATCCACGGCAGCTGATCGCCGGAACGCAGGAGCGGATCGGCCTCCTCGACCAGCGCGAGGAAGTACGCGGTGTGCGCGCTCTCGGCGGCGGCACGCACCTCCGGGGCCTCGGCGCACCGCTCGGTGGCGTACTCGTGGATCGTCTCCAGGAGGCGGTAGCGCATCGCGCCGTCACCGCCCGGGGCGGCCACCACCAGGGACTTGTCGACCAGCGCACCGAGCAGGTCGGCGGTATCGGCGGCGGGCCGGCCCGGTGCCGCCGGTGTCCGGATGACCGCTTCGGCGGCGGCCAGGTCCCAGCCTCCGGCGAAGACGGAAACCTGGCGCAGGGCGGTGCGTTCGTCCTCGTCCAGAAGGTCCCAGGACCAGTCGACCACCGCTCGCAGCGTCTGCTGGCGGGGCAGTACGGTCCGGCTGCCGCCCGTCAGCAGACGGAACCTGTCGTCGAGCCGGTCCGCGATCTGACGCGGTCCGAGCAGGCGCAACCGGGCGGCGGCCAGCTCGATCGCGAGCGGCAGCCCGTCCAGCCGGCGGCAGATCTCCGCGACGGCGTCCGCGTCGTGCGCGGGCCCCTGACCGGGGTCGAAGCCGGGGCGCACGGCCCTGGCGCGCTCCGTGAACAGGCGGTGCGCAGGGTCGGCGGGGAGAGGGCCGACCGGTCGTACGGACTCACCGGGGACCGCCAGCGGTTCGCGGCTGGTGGCGAGGATGCGCAGCTGCGGGCAGCGGGTCAGCAAGGTCTCGGCCAGCGCGGCGGCGGCGCCGATGACGTGCTCGCAGTTGTCGAGAACGAGGAGAACGGGTGCGGGGCGGGCGCCGTGGCCGAGGCGGTCGACCAGCAGATCGACCGGGTCCGTGCGCGGGGGCGCGGCATCGAGGGAGGTGTCCCGCAGCAGGGCGGTCTCGCGCAGTCCGAGCGCGGAGAGCACAGCACCCGGGACGGCTTCGGGGTCCTCGACGGGAGCGAGTTCGGCGATCCAGACGTCCGGCGGAGCGGCGCCCGGGCCGGGGGCCAGGTGCGCGGCGGACTCCTCGGCGAGGCGGGTCTTCCCGGAGCCTCCGGGGCCGGTGAGGGTGACCAGCCTCGACCGGGTCAGGTCTGCGCGGATGGCGCGCAGTTCGGGCTCGCGCCCCACGAAGGAGGTCAGCCGGGGGCGCAGATTGCTCCGACCGGGTTTCACGTGAAACAACCCGGTTTCGGCGGGCGCGGGCGCCGGGGCGAGTAGTTCGCGGTGCAGGGCCGTCAGTTCGGGACCGGGGTCGGTGCCGAGCCCGTCGGCGAGGGACCGGCGCGCGTCCTCGTACGCGGCGAGCGCGTCGGCTTGCCGCCCGTCGGCACGCAGGGCACGTATCAGCTGGGCCCGGAAGCGCTCGTCGTACGGGTGGGCGGCGGTCAGCTCGGTCAGCTCGGCGACCAGGGCGGCGGCGGGCAGAGCGGGGGCCTCGTGGGGCCCGGCGGCGGAAGGGTCGACGGGAAAGGGGTCTGCGAGGGCGGCCGACTCGGGGACGGCGGAGCCGGTGGCCTCCCCCGGCCCCGTGACGCCCGCGAGGCCCGGCGCCTCGGCGGAGCTTGCCCCCGGGCCCCGGGCCGCAGCGGTGGCCGCGGTGGGCCCCGCCCCCCGGGCCGGGTGCGCCGCACCCCCGTAACCCCCCGCGCCTGCCGTCGCGCGGCGCAGATCCGCCTCGATGCGGCGTTCCAGTGCGGCGAGACGGTGGGCCTCGGGGCGCAGCGCGTGGCCCCGGTCTCCGTGGGGCAGGTCGGCCAGGGCAGGGCCGCGCCAGAGGGCGAGGGCGGCCCGCAGCGTGCGGGCGGCCTCGCCCGGCGCGCCCGCCTCCAGCTCGACCCCGCCCTGCCGGGCCAGCCGCTCGAACACGTAGAGGTCGACGTCGTCCGGGCCTGCCGTCAGGCGGTAACCACCCGGCGTACTGGCCAGCGCCTCCCGGCCCAGCACCCTGCGGAGCCGCCCGACGAGGGCCTGGAGCGCGGCGGGGGCGTCGGCGGGGGGATCGTCCGCCCAGACGTCGTCCACGAGGTCGGCCACCGGCACGGGGCGTCCCGGCCGCAGCGCGAGGGCGGCGAGAAGCGCACGCAGCCTGCTGCCGCCGAGGGGCAGCGGGCCACCGTTCTCGTCTCGCGCCTCGGTGGCGCCCAGGATCAGATACCGCACGGCACCATTGTGTCCCGGCGAAAGTGCCGGCGAGCAGCGGTCGGACGGACCGGGACGCCGGAGGACGAACCGACCCGGTGGGGCCCTGCCCTCGCGACGCCTGAGGACGAACCGACCCGGTGGCGCCCTGCCCTCGCAACGCCGGAGGACGAACCCGCCCCGGCGCGCCCCCGCCACCGCTCACCCCTGAAGCGAGCGCCGGGTCGGGACCACACCCCCCGCCACCGCGCGCTGTCGGGGGGCCGCGGTACCGGTCCAGCAGGTTCCGCGCCGGGAGACGAGGCGGCGCAGCCACAGTTCCGTGGAGGCGAGCTCGGCGAGGCCGTCCAGGGGCAGCGGTTCCCCCTCGGAGGCCGCGCGCAGTGCCTTGCGCACGACGCGCGCCTCCACCAGACCGGCGTCGGCGAGCAGCGGGGCGTCGAAGAGCGCGATCAGCTCGGGCAGAGCGGCGCGCAGCCCGGTCCGGGTCACCGCCGTCGAGGTGTGCTGCGAGGGGGCACCCCAGCCGGGCGGCAGCTCGTGGATGCCCGCACCGGCCAGCACGCGGCGCAGGATCGCCGCGCGGGCGCCCGGCTGGACCCGCAGCGACTCGGGAAGCGCGCGGGCCGCGCGTACGACCTGGTTGTCCAGGAAGGGGGCGTGCAGCCGCTGGCTGCGGATCTCGGCGGCCTGCTCCAGGATGCGGTGGTCTGCGGCGCTGCGGGCGAGGGCTGCCCTCGCCCGGGCCTCGCCGGGGCGCTGGACCGAGGAGGGACGGATCGCCGCCTCCTGAAGGCGAACCGATACTTCTGCCAGCGCCTCTCCGGTCAGCCACCGGGCGGCCGGCCCCGGCCTCGACCAGGCGAGTGCGGCGAGCGAGGCATCGGCCGGGGTGTCGAGGCCGGGCGTGAGGCGGCTGGCGTCGGGCAGCCGTCCGGCAGCCGTTTCGAGGCCGGTGCGGTAGGACGTACGGGCCAGCTTGCGGGCCGCCCGGTAGACGGTCAGGGGCACGAACAGCGAGTGCGCCGAGGGGCCTTCGGCCTTGGCGAGGGCGGCGACCGGGCGCAACAGGTGGCGGCGGCGCCGGTCCATCAGCAGGTCGGCGAGGCGGGCCGGGTGGGCGTCGAGCACCTGCCGGGCGCCGGCGCCCACGAAGTGGTCGGCGCTGCCCGCGGAGAGCCGGCGCCGGTGCCGTTCGGCGAGGACGAGGGAGGGCGCCGGCTCGTCTGTGAGCGGTCCGGCCCCCAGCTCGGCGTAGGGCAGGGCCTCTTCGCCCGCCGCGACGACGACATGGTGCAGCCGGGGGTTGGCCGCGATGGCGCGGGCCCGTTCGAGCTCGGGTTCGTGGGCGCGGGTCGTCAGGTCGTTGAAGGTGACGGCGAGCAGCCGCTCCCCCGCCCCGGTGCCATGGCCCAGGATCGTGCCGGGCAGCCCGGGGAGACCGGCGGCGAGCAGGGCGAGGGTCGCCGATGCGCTGCCCCCGGAGAGGTCGGCGCCGATGCCGGGCACGGGCGCGCCCCGGGCGGCCCGTCGTTCGGCCGGGCCCATGCCGGGGACCGGGCCGGGGTCGGGAGGCAGGGTCTCCGGCGCGTGGCGCGGGGCCAGGAGCCGGGCGCGTACCGCTTCGACCAGGGCGTCGCGCACCCCGTCGACGGCGCTCACCGGGTCGAGCTCGGGCGCCGCGACGGCGAGGGAGGCCACCGCCTCGTAGCCGGTGATCTCCCGCGAGCCCTCGCGGAGGATCAGGGCGTGTCCGGGCGGAATGCGCTTCACGCCCGCGTACGGCGTGCCGTCGCGCAGCGCCTCCGGGGTCTCGGGGCAGGCCAGCAGCGCGGCCAGGTGGCCGATGTCGAGCTGGGCCTCGATGAGGTCGGCGAGCGGCAGCGCGGCGGTGGCGTACGCCGTGCCGCCGGCCCACGGCGTGTAGAAGACCGGGCGGGCCCCGGCGAGGTCACCGACGACGGTGATCCGGCGGCCGATCTGGACGACGACCGTGTAGCTGCCGGTCCACGCGGTGAGGTGGCGCAGGGCGCCGCCCCGGGCGGCCAGCAGGCCGACGCGCAGCTGCTCGTCGGTGGCCCCGCAGCAGCCGAGGACGGCGAGGCGGACCAGGGGTGCGCCCTCGGCGGTGTCCGCCCGGACGGTGCGGATCTCGTCGGGCCGCCAGTCACCGACCGCCCAGAGCGGATCGGGGTCGCCCCACAGGAGTTGGGAGCCCACGGGGTGCATCGTGCGCCCGTCGTCGGCGTCGCCGACCGCCCCGGCCGTGCCGAAGCTCGCGGCGATACTGCTCCAACCCACCAACCAACGCATCGCCGCCTCCACAGGCTGTGGACAAAAAACGGCGCGGCAGGCAAGCACCCGGAGAACTCCGGTGACGATCGGCGCCGTTGCGGACATGCTGCCACGACAACGGCGCGCAGGAGTGGCTACGGACGGCGCACGTCGTGAGCGCATGCGCCCCTGGCAAAGGCCGCGAGGCGGACTCCGGGACGCGCGTTCCGCGCAGGGTTCGCGCGCGTCGCCCGGCAGAACAACGGAATTGAAAATTCCGGGCGTTGTGTTCCCCGGTCCGGCCCCATGCGAACGGCCCGCTTCCGGCCAATCCGCGCACCCTGATATCGCGACGGCGGGACGGCCCGCACCTCCCCCGGCCCGACCTCATCCGACCGTCGACATCCGGCCAATCTCACTACTGAGGGGAACCGTTGATCACATGATCAACTGACCGAATCATTATTGTTTACCCGCATTTGGCCAATGCTGCCCCGGTCGACGTGTCCACTCGGCAACCCACCCGCCGCGCCACCGGTCCACCCCCTGGGGCCCGGGAACTCACGGTCCGGGAGGCGGGCCTCGCCCCCCGGACCGGTCCACCGCCTGCGGGGAATGAGGCGGCGATATCCCCCAGCCCTCTGCGTCGGACGCAGCGGGCCGATCCACGCAGGACCCATGCAAGCGTCGCCTCCGGGACCGGGCCAGAGCGCACGTGCGGGCGCACGGCCACACACCGGGGTGCACGCGCGGAGCCCTCGGGGGACCCGTCCGGACCTGCCGGAGGCGAGCGGGACGACAGCGGCCACGTACGCCCCGCGCGCCGGTCCGCGCTGGTCGGCGCGCGGAGGGAGCGGCGCGACGGAGCCCGGACACCGCCGCCGCGAAGCGGAATCGCACTCCCTCGCACACCGGCCCGCACCCCGCCCCGGCGCTCTCCACTCCCCCTCCCCCGCACCCCCGTCATTCCCCCGCCCTTCCTTTTCCCTTCCTCCTCCCCGTGTTCGCCTCCACCGCCCCGTACGCCCCTCGCGTCACCTCCCGCCCCACAGCACTCCGCGCGTGGCCGGGACGGACAACAATCCCGCCATACGGACGTCCGGCCCTTAACGGTAGGGATGCGACGAACTACGCTGGGTGCACTGATGTTCTCTGCAGGGCGGCATATTCCCCGGGGCACGGCCAAATGCGTGTGCGGGCGGAGTGACAGGGTTCGTCCCTGGGGAGAACACGGTACGAATGCCGCGCGCCGAGACGGTGACGCGGCTGCCGTCTGTGTGTCGAGGGGTGGCCATGTCCAGGGAGCAACGAGGACCGAACGAGAAGCTCGGCACCGTTCTCGCCCTCGCGGGAATCAGTAATGCCGGGCTCGCCCGGCGGGTCAACGACCTCGGGGCGCAGCGGGGACTGACCCTCCGCTACGACAAGACGTCGGTCGCCCGCTGGGTCTCCAAGGGCATGGTGCCCCAGGGCGCCGCGCCCCATCTCATCGCCGCGGCGATCGGCGCCAAGCTGGGCCGGCCCGTCCCCCTGCACGAGATCGGTCTCGCCGACGCCGATCCGGCGCCGGAGGTCGGTCTGGCGTTCCCGCGAGACGTGGACGCGGCCGTCCGGTCCGCGACGGAGTTGTACCGGCTGGATCTGGCCGGGCGGCGTGCGGGCAGCGGCGGGATCTGGCAGTCGCTCGCGGGCTCGTTCTCGGTGAGCGCGTACGCCACCCCCGCGTCCCGCTGGCTGATATCCCCCGCCGACCCCTCGGTCGCGCGGACCCCGGCCACGGTCGCGGGGCAGCCGCCCGGCGCACACGGCGCACCGGGGGCGCACGGCCCCGCCGGGGCATCCGCCCAGCCGGGGGCACCCGCGTCGCCCGCCCAGGCGACCGGCACGGCCACCGGCCACAGTCTCCTGATCCCGGCACAGCCCGGCCCCGAATCCGGAGGTGACGCCTCCGCGCTGCGCGTCGGCCACAGCGACGTCTCCAAGCTCCGCGAGGCCGCCCAGGACGCGCGCCGCTGGGACTCCAAGTACGGCGGCGGGGACTGGCGCTCCTCGATGGTCCCGGAGTGCTTACGTGTGGACGCGGCCCCGCTCCTTCTCGGCTCGTACAGCGACGACGTCGGCCGTGCGCTGTTCGGGGCGGCGGCCGAGCTGACCCGGCTCGCCGGCTGGATGGCCTTCGACACCGGCCAGCAGGAGGCGGCCCAGCGGTACTACATCCAGGCGCTGCGCCTCGCACGGGCCGCGGCCGACGTACCGCTCGGCGGTTATGTCCTGGCGTCGATGTCGCTCCAGGCGACCTATCGCGGCTTCGCCGACGAGGGGGTCGACCTCGCGCAGGCCGCCGTCGAGCGCAACCGGGGCCTCGCCACCGCCCGCACGATGAGCTTCTTCCGCCTGGTCGAGGCCCGCGCGCACGCGAAGGCGAACGACGCGCCGGCCGCGGGGGCCGCGCTCAAGGCATCCGAGAGCTGGCTCGAACGCTCCCGGGAGGGCGACGCCGACCCGGCATGGCTCGGCTTCTACTCGTACGACCGGTTCGCGGCCGACGCCGCCGAGTGCCATCTCGACCTGAAGGCACCCCGCCAGGTCCGGCGCTTCACCGAGCAGGCGCTGTCCCGGCCCACCGAGGAGTTCGTCCGCTCGCACGGGCTGCGGCTCGTGGTGTCGGCGGTCGCCGAGCTGGAGTCGGGGAATCTGGACGCCGCCTGCGCGGCGGGCACCCGGGCCGTGGAGGTGGCGGGCCGCATCTCGTCGGCGCGGACCACGGAGTACGTACGCGACCTGCTGCACCGGCTGGAACCGTACGGGGACGAGCCGCGCGTCGTGGAACTGCGCGAGCGCGCCCGCCCCCTTCTGGTCGCCCCGGCATAGAAGTACCGGCATCGGCATAGAAATCCCGCTTCCTGGGAAGCGCCACGCTGGCCGCACGGGTTTGAGTGCGTTGTCAGTGGGTCAGTGCACTATCGGGGTGGGAGGTGGCGTGATGATGACGCACGCGGCGTACGACTGCGATGTGCTGGTGATCGGCGGCGGGATCGTCGGCCTGTCGGCCGCGTACGCGCTCACGCGCACCGCGCCGGGCACCCGCGTGACCGTGCTGGAGAAGGAGAAGGGCCCGGCGCACCACCAGACGGGGCGCAACAGCGGGGTGATCCACAGCGGCATCTACTACCCGCCGGGCTCGCTCAAGGCGCGGTACGCCCTGCGCGGCAGCGCCGAGATGACCGACTTCTGCCGGGAGCACTCCATCGCCCACGCGGTGACCGGCAAGCTGATCGTCGCGACGGACCGCACCGAGCTGCCCCGGCTCCACGCCCTGGTCCAGCGCGGCCGCGAGCACGGGCTGCCGGTGCGCGAGCTGGGGCCCGCGCAGATCGCCGAGTACGAGCCGAAGGTGCGGGGACTCGCCGCGATCCGGGTCGGCACGACCGGCGTGTGCGACTTCCGGGCGGTCGCCGGGCGCCTCGCCGAGGAGGTACGCGGCGCGGGCGGCGTGATCCGCTTCGGCGCCGAGGTCACGGCGATCGACCGCCGCCCCTGGGGCGTGGCCGTGCGCACGGCCGACGGACTCGTGGTCCGGGCCAGGGTGCTGGTCAACTGCGCGGGGTTGCACTGCGACCGGATCGCCAGGCTGGCCGGCGACGACCCGGGGATGCGGATCGTGCCCTTCCGGGGGGAGTACTACGAGCTGGCGCGGCCCGAGCTGGTGCGCGGGCTCGTCTATCCGGTGCCCGACCCGGCGTTCCCGTTCCTCGGCGTCCACCTGACCCGGGGCTTCGACGGCTCCGTCCACGTCGGCCCCAACGCCGTGCCCGCCGCCGCCCGCGAGGGTTACGGCTGGCCCGTCGTCCGGCCCCGCGAGCTGATGGACACGCTCAGCTGGCCGGGCTCGTGGCGCATCGCCCGCAGACACTGGCGGTACGGGGCGGGCGAGGTGCACCGCTCCCTCTCGAAGCGCGCGTTCACGGAGGCGGTCCGCCGCCTCCTGCCCGACGTCACGGAGGAGGACCTGCGCCCCTCGCCGGCCGGGGTCCGCGCCCAGGCCGTGCTCCGCGACGGCACGCTGGTGGACGACTTCCTGATCCGCGAGGCCCCGCACACGGTGCACGTGCTGAACGCCCCGTCGCCCGCCGCCACCGCCTCGCTGCCCATCGGCCGCGAGGTGGCCCGCCGCGCCCTGCTCCGGGCCCGGACAGCCGGCTGGAAGCCGCCGACACCGGCACCCGCGGGGTGACGGGCGCGCCCCCGGAGCACCCCGGCCCGCGCGGTCGCCGAGCGACCCGCCGTCGCCCGGCCCCGTAGAATCAGGGCATTGTGTCTGAGCCCAAGAACCCCTCCCGCCCGACGCCCGACGGCACCGTGCCCACCACCGCCGGAATCCCCGACGACGTGCGGGCCGCGTCCCTGGAGCGCGCGCGCCGGATGCGCCAGCAGCCCCGATTCCCCGGGGGTCCGGCGGCCGACCCGGCCGGCTCGCACCACGAGCGCCGGATCCGCAGCTTCCAGCCGCGCCGCAGCCGCGTCACGCCCGGCCAGCAGAACGCCCTGGAACGGCTCTGGCCCAAGTGGGGCCTGGACATCGACGGGCTGAGCGTCCTCGACCTGCCCGCCATGTTCGACGGCCTCCCGGTGGTCCTGGAGATCGGCTTCGGCATGGGCGAGGCCACCGCGCAGATGGCGGCCGACGACCCCGGGACCGGCATCCTCGCCGTCGACGTGCACACGCCCGGCCAGGGCAATCTGCTCGGCCTCGCCGACCGGAACGGCTCGACCAACGTCCGGGTCGCCAACGGTGACGCGATCATCCTGCTGCGCGAGATGCTGGAGCCGGATTCGCTGGACGGGCTGCGGGTCTACTTCCCCGACCCGTGGCCCAAGTCCCGCCACCACAAGCGCCGCCTGATCCAGCCGGAGTTCCTGGACCTGGTGGCGGGCCCGCTGAAGTCGGGGGCGATCGTGCACTGCGCGACCGACTGGGAGCCGTACGCCGAGCAGATGCTCGACGTGCTCACCGCGCATCCCCTCTTCGAGAACACGGTGGCCGACGGCGGTTACGCCCCGCGCCCCGCGTTCCGCCCGCGGACCCGGTTCGAGGGCCAGGGTCTGGGGAAGGGCCACGTCGTGCACGACCTGCTCTTCGCACGCGTCTGAGCCCGACGGGCACCATGGCCGTTGTCGGACCCGCTCGTTAGGGTCGAGGGGTGTCCGACGGGTCTGTTCAGCGACAACGGCGGGATCAGCCGGCCGTCCCGGTGCTCCAGGAGCAGCGGGTCGGCGAGATCCTGGCCGCCGTTCCGGCGCGGGGCCAGTGGCGATACCGGCCGCGCCGCGTCGGCCTGCTCTGGCGGAATCGGACGTTCCGAGTGGTCGCCGTCTTCACGCTGCTGGCGCTCTGCGGGGTGGTGATCCTCGCCCTGGTCCGCGACCAGACCGGCACCGAGGGATTCCTCGTCGGCCTGGGCCTGGCCGTCCTGCCGGTCCCCGTGCTGATGACAGCCTTCCGCTGGCTGGACCGGGTCGACCCGACCCCGTGGCGGAATCTGCTGTTCGCCTTCGCCTGGGGCGCGTGCGCGGCAGCGCTGGTCGCCATCCTCGCCAACTCGTTCGCGACCCGGTGGATAGCCGACAGCGATCCGGGGAACGCCGACACCCTCGGCGCCACGGTCATCGCACCGGTGGTCGAGGAGAGCGCCAAGGCTGCGGCCGTCCTGCTGCTCCTCCTCTTCCGCCGACGGGAGTTCACCGGGATCGTGGACGGCGTCGTCGCCGCGGGCTTCACCGCGACGGGGTTCGCCTTCACCGAGAACATCCTCTACCTGGGCAACGCCTTCGGTGAGGACCAGCAGCTGGACTCCGGCTTCGCGTCGGTGACCGTGGTGACGTTCCTGGTACGGGCCGTCATGACCCCCTTCGCCCACCCGCTCTTCACCGTCCTGACCGGCATCGGTCTCGGGATAGCCGCGAGCGCCGCACCCGGCCGCCGGGTGCGGCGCATCGCCGTCCCCCTGCTCGGCCTGATCCTCGCCATGGGCATGCACGCCCTGTGGAACGGCTCGGCGACCTTCGGCCGGTACGGCTTCTACATCGTGTACGGGGCGTTCATGGTCCCGGTGTTCGGCCTGGTGACCTGGCAGGTGGTCAGGGCCCGCCGCAAGGAGCTCCGCTCCCTGGCCGTCGAGCTCCCCGCGTACGCCGAAGCCGGCTGGCTCACCCCCGACGAGCCCCGCGCCCTCGCCTCGATGCGGGCCCGCGCCCTGGCCAGGAACGCGGCACGCCGACGGTACGCGGTGAGCGCCACCGGCCATCCGTACCACCCGGACTACGCGAGGCTCCGCGCCAAGGAGGCGAAGGAGCGCGGCAGGGCGGCGGCGCGCTCGGTCGCCGAGTACGAGGCGTTCGCGACGTCCCTGGCCTCCCTGCGCCGGCAGGCCGGGCGGGGCAGGGCGGATCCGGACTTCGCCGCACGCGAGCTGGAGCTGCTGCACCACCTGTGGCAGCGCCGCGAGATCGCGGGGCCTGCCCTCGCGTACGCGGCCCGGGCCACCCACCGGCGGCCGCCCGGCTACACGGCCGCCTGGCCGCCCCGCCAGCCGCCCATGGGCGGGCCCGCGCCGTACGCGTACGGCAGCCCGGCCCCGTACGGCGGCAGCCCTAATCCGTACAGCGGCGGCCCGTCCCCGTACGGCGGCCCGTCCCCGTACGGCAGCCCGCAGCCCCCGTATCCGACGCAGCCCTACGGCCGGCAGCCCCGCGCCGGCGGGCCGCCGGCCTGATCCCTACGCCGACGCCGCCGTCAGCGTCGACAGCTCCTCGTCCGTCAGCTGAAGCCCGGCCACCGCCAGCAGGGCGGGCAGCTGGCCGACCGTGCGGGCGGAGGCGATCGGCGCGGCGACCGTCGGGCGCGCCGCGAGCCAGGCCAGGGCCACCGTCGCGATCTCGGCGTCCCGGTCCCGCGCCACCGCGTCGAGCGCGGCGAGCACCCGCTGTCCGCGCTCCGACTCCAGGTGACCGGCCGCGCTCCCGGCGCGGGCACTGTCCACGGTCGTCCCCGGGCGGTACTTGCCGGTGAGGAAGCCCGAGGCCAGCGCGTAGTACGGGACGGCCGCGAGCCCGGCGTCGGCCGCGGTGTCCTGGAGCTCGCCCTCGTAGGTGTCCCGGGAGACGAGGTTGTAGTGCGGCTGGAGCGCCACATAGCGGGCCAGGCCCTCGCGTTCGGAGAATTCGAGGGAGGCGCGCAGCCGCGCGGCGCTGATGTTGGAGGCGGCGATCTCGCGGACCTTGCCCTCCTTCACCAGCTCGTCGAGGGCGGTGATGATCTCCTCGACCGGGACGGTCTCGTCATCGAAGTGCGTGTAGTACAGGTCGATGTGGTCCGTGCCCAGCCGGCGCAGCGACTCCTCGGCGGCCGCCTTGATCGTCGGCGCCGAGAGGCCCTTGTAGCCGGGAAGCGCACCGACCTTGGTGGCCACCACGACGTCGGACCGGTTGCCGCGCGACGCGAGCCACTTGCCGATGACCGTCTCCGACTCGCCGCCCTCGTTGCCGGGAACCCAGTGCGAGTAGGCGTCCGCGGTGTCGACGAAGTTGCCGCCGGCCGCCGCGTACGCGTCGAGGACGGCGAAGGACTCGTCCTCGTCCGCGGTCCAGCCGAAGACGTTTCCACCGAGGCAGAGCGGGAAGACCTGGAGGCCCGACGGGCCGAGTTCGCGCAGTGTAGTCATAGGAGGAACAACGGCTTCCGGCCCGGCCGCTATTCCGTGCTGCATACACCGGGTGGGCGGCGGCCACGCAGACCGGCAGCCCTGACGTCGGGGGGTGTGCGTCAGGGCTGCCGGGGTTCGGAAGGCCGCGGACCGGGAACGGCGAAGGCCGCCCCGCAACCGCGGAAAGTACTGCGCGGACTCAGACCGTCAGACCGCGGGCGCGCAGCCAGGCCATCGGGTCGATGCCGGTGCCGTCCGGGGTGTGGACCTCCAGGTGGAGGTGCGGGCCGGTCACGTTGCCGGTGGCGCCGACGCGGCCGATGGTGTCGCCGGTGGTGACCTTCTGGCCGACCGTGACGCCGATCGAGGACTGGTGGCAGAACCACAGCTCGGTGCCGTCCTCCAGCTCCAGCACCGTGCGGTAGCCGTAGGCGCCGGACCAGCCGGCCGACTTGATGGTGCCGGTGTGGATGGCCTTGATCGGGGTTCCGGTCGGGGCCGCGAAGTCGAGGCCCGTGTGGTAGCCGGAGGACCACATCGAGCCGGCCTCGCCGAACGTCGAGGTGATCGTGTACGAGGAGGTGGGGATGGCGTAGCTGGCGGCGAGCTTGGCCAGGCGCAGGGCCTCGGCCTTCTTCTTCGCCTCCTCCTCCGCCTTCTTCTTCTCGGCGGCGGCCTTGGCCTCGGCCTCGTCCTGCTGCTTCTTCGCGTCGGCGGCCGCCTTCTCGGCGGCTGCCTTCTCCTCGGCCGCCTTCGCCTCGGCGTCGGCGGCGCCCTGCTGCTGCTCGGCCTGCTGGAGGATGCGGGCACGCAGCGCCTCGCCGGCGTCCGTGGTGCCCTGCTCGGCCTCGGCCGTGGTGATACCGGCGGTGGTCAGCGGAGCGGCGGCCGTAGCGGCGGCGGGGGTTTCGGCCTCGCTGTTGTCGGAGAACAACGCGCCCACGCCGGGAAGGGACTTGGCGTCGGGGAGATTGTCCGCGATGGAATCGGGAAGAGAGATGGAGACCGGCGGTTTGCTCTGCGCGGTGGCCATGCCGCCCGCGCCGACGGCCGCGATGACACCGACGCCGAGGACGGTGGAGCTACGGGCCAGACCATTGCGCTGCTTGGCGACGCGGTGCTTGCCGCGGACGGGACGGACGGACTCCTCGGTGGGGTTCCATTCCTCCCAGGTCCGCTCGGAGTCGGCGTCGTCGGCCCGGAAGCCGGGACCGGCGCCGGTGGCGAAGCCGTTGCCCCGATCGGTCGCGTAGTCGCTCCCCTGTTCCGGGATGTACGCGGTGCCGGGGCCGGACACGTAGTCGGCGCCGTACTCGGGCACGAACCGGGAGGGTGATTCGGGGGCAGGCTTGTTGGACGCCACGCGGGCGCACTCCTTTCCTTCCTTCTCGCCTACCGGGTTAGCTGACGGGTTCGGAGCAGGAAGGTCTCCTACGGGTCCCTCCGCCTCTTGTGAAGACGAAGACGCCCGATTCACCCCATGTAGGTGGTTCCCCGGTTCCCTTGCGGGATTCGGCGCACGCGCGCGGCGCCGTCCTGACGACGGCTGGGACAACCGCGCTGCGTTATCGAACGTTAATAGACAGACGGGTCCGATTCCAAGCTGTTCCCACTGATCGTTCACGTGCGCGGCCGGGACTTACGGGACACAACCGGGGGGAATCGGGCGAGTTGATCGGCGTTCAGCCACTACGTGTTTTCTGACGTTGCGTCAAATGTTATGCAGAGCGGCGCCCCTCAGTCACGCAGCGTGTCACCCTTCTTGACGATCTTCACCGTCCTCCTCCGGTCGGGCTGCCCCTCCGCCGGCCGCGCCACCGCGAGCAGCGCCATGTCGTCGGTCGACTCGCCCCCCGTGTGCAGCCGTACATCGTCGGTCAGCGCGGACAGCAGCTCCTCGGGGCCCGGGAAGAGCCGCCCGCGCAGCCGCTCCACCGGGTCGTAGAAGACGCCACCGACGTCACGGGCCTCCGACAGGCCGTCCGTGTAGAACAGCAGCGTCCCGCCGGACGGCAGCTCCCACTCGTCCGAGCGGTCCGGCCGCACCCCCAGGTCCATGCCGAGCGGCAACGCGGGCTCCGAGGGCGTCAGCGCCTCCACCACGCCGTCCCCGTACAGCAGCAACGGGTCCGGATGGCCGCGGTTCACCAGTCGTACGCGCGCCGATCCCGGCGGGACCTCCGCGAACACGGCGGTCACGAACCCCTCGAACGCGTCCAGATTGCTCCGCCGCACCGACTCACGTGCCAGCGCGTGCTCCAGCCGCCCCGCCACGCCCTCCAGCGACTCCTCCTGCTCCGCCGCCTCCCGGAACGCCCCGATCACCACCGCCACCGCGCCGACCGCCTCCAGCCCCTTCCCGCGCACGTCGCCCAGCACGAGCCGTACGCCGTACGGGGTGTCAGCGGCCGCGAAGAGGTCGCCCCCGACGAACTCGTCCGCCTGCGCCGCCTCGTACCGCGCGGCCACCTGGAGTCCGCCGAGCCGGTCGGGCGGTTCGGGGACCACGGCCCGCATGGCCGTCTCGGCGATGATCCGGGCGGACGCCAGCTGCTCGCTCCCCCGCCGCACGACCTGGTTGATCAAGCACGCCTGGAAGGCGACCGTGAGCACGGTGACGATCTCGATGAACGAGACCACCTCGATCAGATCGCCGGTGTAGAGCCGGATTCCGGCGACGGCCAGCACCGCGAGGATCCCGATCCGGATCGTGGTGCCCAGGCCGAAGAAGGGCGCGGCGATCAACGGGGCGGCCGCGAATATCGGGACGGCGGTGAAGGAGGGCGGCGTGAGGAGGTCGAACACCACCCCGATGACGATCATCGCCAAAGGCAGCACCCGGACGAAGCGACGGGTCCCCGCGCCGCCGCGCCCTCGCCACCGTCGCGCCCACTTCCCCACCTGCGGTCTCCTGCCCGGTGCGGCCGCGGCCGGTACCGCGCGCCTCCCCCAGCCTCGCGCCCGCCCGGCCACCAGGCGAATCCTCGGCCTCCGATGGGGCGAAACACGGGCACCGACAACGCATCAGGCCCGGCACGCTGCTAGCGTGCCGGGCCTGATCCTTCAGTAGCGGGGACAGGATTTGAACCTGCGACCTCTGGGTTATGAGCCCAGCGAGCTACCGAGCTGCTCCACCCCGCGTCGTTGAACCCAACTCTACGGCATGTTCGGCCCTCTCCTGACCACCCGCCCCGCGCGCACCGGCGACCCGGACCGCGGCCACCTCTGGCGGAACGTCAACGTGCTGGAATCGAGAAGGTATTGCGAGGAACATGTGTTCTGTCGCAAGGTATCTGCTGCACCCCCCGGCTCGGTGGGCTGCCCGTGTGAGCAGGCCCCCGACCGCGCATGCCCGCGCGCGGAGAGCCGCTCCCGGTCTCTGCTCGCAGCCTGTCTGGAGGGCTTTCGACCATGGCCGCACCGCTCGCCCCGGATCACACCCCCGCTCCCTCGGCCGCCCCCTCGTCACCCGTACGCGCCGCCGCCACGGGCGGACTCATCGGCGGCGTGATGGGCGCGGTGATGAGCGCGGTGGTGAACTACCTGGCGATCGGCCTCCCGGGCAGCGCGGCGGCCAACGCGGCCAACCACGCGATATCGGGCCTGATCAGCGGGTTCCTCGCCGGTTTCATCGGCATCATGGTCCACAGCAGGAAGACGGCCGCGGCCGACCGCACTCCGGCCGGCGCCTCCGAGCCGGAGAAGTAGCCTCCGCACCTCACGGCGCACCCTCCCGGCCGCCGCTCCAACGGGCGCACGGACCCATATGGCGATATGACTGATTTCAGACTCAGCCATTTCGACGGCTCCGGGAGTGGACGATGGACGACTATCCCCTGCTCAACCTGTTCTGGACGATGCTCTGGTTCTTCCTCTGGATCATGTGGCTGTTCCTCCTCTTCCGAGTCATCATGGACATCTTCCGCAGCGATGACCTCGGCGGCTGGGCCAAGGCCGGCTGGCTGATCCTGGCGCTGGTGCTGCCCTATCTGGGCGTGCTGATCTACGTGATCGCCCGCGGCAAGTCCATGGGCAAGCGCGACGTCCAGGAGGCGAAGCAGCGCGACGCCGCCTTCAAGGCGTACATCCGGGACGCGGCCGGCTCGGAGGGCGGCGGCAGCCACAGGGGCGGCGGTCACGTCGAGGACCTGTCGAAGCTCGCCGACCTCAAGGACAAGGGCGCGATCACCGAGGAGGAGTACCAGCGGGCGAAGTCGAAGCTCCTGGTCTGACGTCCGCCCCGGCGGCCCGGCGGGTGCCCCCGGCACCCCGCCGGGTGACGCGCCGGGCCGCCCGAATGCGTGGCCCCTCCCCCTGCAACTCCCCTACTCTGCCGGGAAGTTGACTGGAGAGATCTATCCCGGACATCCGGGAAAGGGGGGACCGCTCCATGTACAGCGTCATCATCGTGCCGCCCTCGTGCGGCAGCGTCGCCGACCAGCTCAGGATCGGCTCGGGGGAGCGCATCGCCTTCGGCCGGGCCTGCGACGGACCCGGCGACCTCCTCATCGACCACGCGGGCGTCCCGCGCAACGCGGGTGAGATCACGGCCCACCGGACGTTCTGGCTGCTGAGCAACCTCAGCGAGGACCAGACCTACGTCGTGGAGAACCCGGAGGGTGCCGGCGAACACATCAAGGTCCCGCCGGGCCGAGTGGAAGCACCCGTTCCGTTCGAGCTGTCGCGGGTGGCCCTGCCCGCCGCCAGCGATCTGCTCAGCTTCGACGTCTGGGCGCCCCGGCACGCCTTCCGCAGCGTGCGCCGCCAGGGCCTCGACGGCGTCGGTACGCTGCCGGCGTTCACCCTGGACCGCACCAAACGGTACTTCGCCGTCCTGGTCGCCCTGTGCGAACGCCGGCTGCGCGGTGAGCCGAACGCCCCGCTGCCCGCCGTCGAGGAGATCGTGGAACGGCTGCGCCCCGGCTGGCCCAGGGCCAGCCGCTCGGCGGTGTACTGGAACATCGACTACCTGGCCCTCAAGCTGCGGCTTCGGCCCGACGCGCACACCGCCGGGCCGGGCCGCCGCACCCACGGCAAGAAGGAGTCCCTGGCCTCCCTCGCCCTGCGCTTCGACCTGGTGCGCGAGGACGACCTCGTGGTGCTCGGATCCGCTCGCGCCGAGGCCGCGCGGTGACCGCGCGGCCGTACGCGGTGCCCGTGCCCAAGGGCTACCGGGTCGGGCCGTGGGAGGTACGCGAGCCGATCGCGTCGGGTGCGTTCGCCACGGTGTACGAAGCGACGCGCGACCGGGACGCGAAGGGCGGGCAGGGCGCACGGAGCGGGGGGAAGGCCGGGGACGCGCACGACGAGCTGCCGCACCGGGCCGCGCTGAAGTTCCTGCCCACCGGCACCCGCACCCCGCGCCAGCTGGAGCACCTGCGCGACCTCGCCGAGCGCGAGGTGCAGCTGCTGCGGCGACTGCGCTCACCCCGGCTGATCCGGATGTACGACACCCTGATCGTCGACGACCCGGACCACCCCGAGCTGGACGGCGCCACCGTCCTCGTCCTGGAACGCGCCGAGGGCTCCCTGGACGCCCTGCTCGCCCGTACCGCCGCCCCCCGCTCCGGGCCCGCCCTGCTGGCCCAGGTCTGCGAGGGGCTGCACCAGCTGCACCACGCGGGCTGGGTGCACGGCGACCTGAAACCCGCCAACGTACTGCTCATGGCGGACGGCTCCGCCCGGCTCGCCGACTTCAACATGGCGGCCGAGATGCAGGGCACCCACGCCTACACCCCGGCCTTCGCCACCCCCGACTACACCCCGCCGGAACTGTTGTGGCCCGTCGTCGACGAGCGCGGCACCCGCATCCGCCCCTCCGCCGACGTCTGGGCCTTCGGCGTCCTCGCCCACGTCGTCCTGACCGGCGAGTTCCCGCTTCCCGGCGCCTCCGCCGAGGCCCGCGCCGACGCCGCGACCCGGTACGCGCGCGGCACCGAGGGGCTGCGCCTCTCGCCCGCCCTCCCCGACGCGTGGCGCGAGATCCTGCACGACTGCCTCGCACCGGACCACCGCGCCCGCGCCACCGGCACCGAGGACCTGCTCCGCCGGGTCGAGGCCGCCGCCGGCACCGCTCGCTCGGCCCGGCTGCCGAGGCTGCGCCCCCGGCGGTGGACCCGGCCCGCCCTCGTCACGGGCCTCGCGGCGGTGGTCGCGGGAACGGCGGCGCTGCTCCTGGCCTCCCCCTGGGACCCGCGAGCGGCCGCCACCGCTCCCCCGACCTGCGAACGGCCGGTGCTGTACGAGGACGCCTCGCACCGCACCGGCTACACGGCGGGCCACAGCGGCACCTGGGACTTCACCATCCAGCGCGGCGACGGCGGCAGCCAGGTCCGCGAACTGCAATGCCTCCTGCGGTACCTGCACGGCGTCACGGAGGTCGGGGAGGCGGACGGCGACTTCGGCCCCATGACCCACCAGGCCGTCCTCACTTTCCAGAAGCGGGCGGGCATGGACGCCGACGGCATGGTCGGCCCCGCGACCTGGCGCGCGCTGCGCAAGGGCCCGGACGCCTCCTGAACCCGACCCTGCAACTTTTCAGGTACCCGCGCCCCGCCGCCGCCCGCACGATGGACCCACAGACGCCCGCAGAACCGGACGAACGGGGAACAGACCGATGAACCTCCGCATGACACGCACCCGCCTCGGCTCCACCGTCGTGGCCACGCTCGCCGCCACCGCCCTGGCGGTGACCGCCTCGCCCGCCTCCGCATCGGCGGCCAGTGGCTACGTCAACGGCGGCGACGCCTACTCCGACGACTTCGGCGACGAGGGCGAGCTGTCCAGCTCCTCCTACTCCAGCTCGTCGGCCGCGTGCCTCTGGCAGCAGATCCTGTGGGCCGAGGGTGCCAACGAGTCGAACGGCTCCGACTTCGACCTCTCGGACATCGACGGGCACTTCGGCTCCAACACCACCTACGCCACCAAGAAGCTCCAGGCCACCTGGGGCCTGACCGCCGACGGCCAGGTCGGCGCCAACACGTTCGGCCACGCGGACGGCAAGCTCCGCTACGTCTCGGGCAGCACCGCCTCCGGCGAGTACCTCCGCCTCCGCTACAACGGCGCGGCCCACGACCTCGACCTTCTCCGCACCACCAACGGCCGCTACATCATCTTCAAGAACGGCGACCGCGACCAGGGCGGCGCGGTCTACGCGTCCTACACCCTCAACTCCTGCGACTGACCCCGCACATGCAAGGGCCCCGGGTCGCGCACGCGCCGACCCGGGGCCGCGGGGCGGGCCGCGGCCGTGCCGCCGGGGACCGGACTCCGGCCACGAAGTCGCCTCAGCTCACGCAAGCACGCACGAACAGCGGAGCGCCCCGCCCGGTGAGAACCGGACGGGGCGCTCCGCTGCAGGTCAGAGGGGGTTCCCCTCGCCCTGCTGTCGGTAGGCCGTGTGGGACTCGAACCCACAACCAACGGATTAAAAGTCCGCTGCTCTGACCAATTGAGCTAACGGCCCTCGGCAGATCACCCCCGAGCATAGCCCGCCCCGGCCGCGCAGCCGATCGGGTATCGGCCGCGCGGCCCCGTCATCGGAGCGGAGGCGGGCTCAGGCGCTCAGAAGATTCCCTTGTACGTCTGCCAGCCAGTGGCGATCTGCGTACGGGCTCCGAAGGAGCCCTTGCCGTTGCCGTTGTTGCGGAACAGCTTGCCCGCCGAGTCGCGTACGACGATGTCGTTCCGGCCGTCACCGTTCAGGTCGCCGACGCCGACCAGGGTGTTGTACGAGCGGCCCCAGTCGGTGAACACCTTCACACGGGCGGCGAAGCGGCCGTTGCCCAGGCCGTTGTAGCGCCACAGGCCGCCGTTGCGGTCGTGGCCGAGCAGGTCGGGGATACCGTCACCGGTGATGTCGCCGACGCCGGTGAGCTGGGCGTACGTCCGCCAGTCGGTGTTGATCCGGGTCTTCGGGAGGAACGCCCCGGCGGCCGTTCCGGCGTAGAAGTAGATGTCACCGGTGGACTTCTGACGGGCGACGAGGTCGGCCCGCCCGTCGCCGTTCAGGTCACCGGGCGCGGTCAGCACGTCGTACTGCTGCCAGCCGCCGCCGATCACGGTGTGCTTGCTGGTCGGCCGGTAGCCGGAGGTGCCGCAACTGCCGTTGTACCGGCGCAGCTCCCCGCCGGGCATCCGGACCAGCAGTTCGGAGCAGCGGTCGCCGCTGGTGTCCACGAAGGGCACGGCGACGGTGCCGGCCGGCCAGCCGGCCCCGGACCTCTTGCCGCTGAAGACACCCGAGGTCTGGCCGAACTGGATGGTCAGGTCCCCGTAGGAGTTGAGCGTGACGAGGTCGCCGCTGCTGTACTGGCCCTGGTCGTGGAAGCCCTGTCGGCCGCCGGACACGGACAGGCTCCCGCTGGTGGAGTACGTCCCCGCGCCGTCCTCTGCCGTCGCCTTCAGCGTCCAGGTGTGCTTGCCGTTGCCCGCGTACGCGCCCGCGTCCGTCATGCCGTCCCAGGTGACGTCCGCCTCGGTCCCGTCAGCACCCTTGAGGGTCCGCACCGTACGGCCCGTCCAGTCCTTGACGGTGTACGTCCAGGAGACGGGCTTGTTGAACTGCATGGTGCTGTTCCAGCTCTCCAGACCGTCGACGCCCTTGATGTCCAGGTAGTCGGACCCCAGGTCGGACGCGATCCTCGCGAGAGGCTGCGCGGGCACCCCGCTGGGCACGATGTGCAGGGTCTGCGCGGCGTCGAGATACACGATGTCGCCGCCGAACTTGTCCACCGCCCAGGTCAGCCGCCGCTGGTCGGCGGTCTTCCCGGCCGGGAGGTCCGCAACCGCGCGCGGAGCGGCCGCCTTGCCCGTGTGGAAGTCGGTGAGCAGCAGCTTGCCCGCCGTCCGGTCGTGCCGGACGAGGTAGCCGTCGCCGACGAGGGCGGGCCCGGACGGCACGGTGAACGACTTCTTCGCCGTACGGTCGTACACGCCCGCCGCACCGGTCGTCCCGCAGTTCCAGTAGACCCAGCGGCCGACCGTGCGCACTTCCTTGATCACGCAGGGTGCGCCGGTGGCCACCGTCAGGACGACCTTCTTCGTCTTCAGGTCGGTCCCGGAGAGCGCCCCGGTGGTGCTGGTCGCCGCCCAGAGCGTTGTGCCCCAGACGGAGGCGGCGCCCGCGGTGCGGACGATGGGGTCGGCGGTCGAGGTGTAGCTCGGGTACATCCCCGCCCGCTGCTTGGCGGGGGAGCCTCCGTTGACGACATAGGCCCGGCCGGTCAGGTCCACGACCTCGGCCGTGCCCACGGGGTACTTGACGTCACCACCGTGGTACGAGTTTCCGGGAGCCCAGAACTTCACGGTCTCGGTGCCGGCGTCGTCGCCGTCGACGGACACCGAGCCGACGTCTCCGTGGCCCGAAGCGACCAGCTCGACGCAGCCGACGTTGTCGCACGGCACCGTCCTGAGGTGCGCGCCATTGGCGTACGTCCCGGCGAAGGCAAGGCTCTCGCGCGCCCCCGCGGTCGTGGCGTCGGCGGACACCCGGCGGTCGTACACCATGCGGTCGCCGGAGGCGCTCCGCTCCGCCGTCACCAGCCGCCCGCCCGCGAAGTCGAGGCCGTACACACCGGTCGTCGCCACGGTGGCCGGGGCGGGGTCGGCGGCACTCGCCGGTACGGCGGCCGTGGCGAGCACGGTCGCTCCGGCCACGGCGCCCACGAGCGCGGCGCGCCCGCGTATGAACACGGTCAAAGGGAAGTTCCTTTCCGGGAAGCCCGGATGCCGAGCGAATGATCAGAAGAGATTCTTGTACATCTGCCAGCCGCCGCCGACCTTGGTACGCGCCGCCAGCGCGCCCCTGCCGTCGCCGCGGTAGCTCCACAGCACGCCGGACGTGTCGCGGGCGAGCAGGTCCGCGCGGCCGTCGCCGTTCAGATCGCCGGAGCCGACCATCGTGTCGTACATGGTCCAGCCGTAACCGATCTTGGTACGGGTACCGAGTGTGCCCTTGCCGGTGGCGGGGTAGCGCCAGACGTTGCCCGAGCGGTCGCGGGCCACCAGGTCGGCCCTGCCGTCGCCGTCCATGTCGCCCATGCCGGCGAGGAGGTACTTCTGCCAGCCGTAGCCGATCTTCACCCGGGGCTCGAAGAGGCCGTTGCCCTTGCCCCGGTAGAAGTACAGCTCGCCCGCGGGCGTCCGGCCGAGCAGATCGGCGCGCCCGTCGCCCGACATGTCGCCGGGTGAGGTCAGGGCGTCGAACATGTTCCAGCCGGTGCCGATCTTCCGGTACGGCGTGGTGGGCTTGAGCGCGGCCCCGCAGCCCGGCGTGTACGCGCGCAGCTCGCCCGCCTTCGTACGGACCAGGACGTCGTTGCACCGGTCGCCGCTGATGTCCTCGAACGGCACGGCGGCGGTCACGGTGTCGGCGCCCGTCCAGCCGGTGGCCGACACCTTGTTCTCGACCCGCCCGGCCCCGGTCCCGGTACCGGCACGCCAGTCGGCCGTGCCCGCCGAGGTGAACGCGAGCAGGTCCCCGAAGCCGTCGTTCCCCACGAAGTCCCGTGCCACGGCTGCCGCTCCGGAGACCTTCACCGTCCCGGAAGCGGTCAGGGCGGCACCCCGGCCGTCGGCGGGCTTCGCGGTCAGCGTCCAGCTGTACGCGCCATTGGCCGCGAACCGGCCACCCGCGTCCTTGCCGTCCCACCCGGTCTTCACCAGGCCCCGCACCTCACCACCGGCCAGCGTGCGGACCGTGGCCCCCGTCGCGGCGTTCCGCAGCGTCAGCTGCCAGGACGACGCGGGCTTCGACAGCCACCAGCGGGGTGACCAGGGAGCGCTCGCGACGTTCACCGATGCCGCGGCGGCGACGTCGCGGACGGACAGTGCGGAGGCCGTCACACCGGACGGGACCACGTGCACCCTGCCGTCCGTGTCGGCGAAGGCGAGCGGGCCGCCGAACCGGTCGACGGTCCACCCCTCGCCCTGCGCGGGATTGGCCGGTCGGCCGACGACGTGGGTGCCCGTCGTGCCCCGCACATCGGTGACGGAGAGGACCCCGTCCTTCTCCCAAACGACGTAGCCGTCACCGAGCATCGCGTCCCCGTGGGCGGGGAGGCGGACCGACTTCTTCGTGACGGTGCCGTAGACGCCGGAGGTGCCGGTCGCGCACTCCCAGTAGAGGTCGGTGCCGTTGGCGCGAAGATCCGTGAGGTCGCAGTCGCCGACGTCGACGCTGCGGATGTTCTTTCCGGTGCGTACGTCGAGCGCTTGGACGACGCCCTGCGAGGCACCCTCCACCCACAGCGTGGATCCGTCGATCGCGAACGCCGGCATGTACGCGTTCTGGGCGGGGCCCGTGTAGACCGGCTTCCCGGTGTCCAGGTCGATGACCTGCAGGCGCGGGTTGTAGTCCTCCGAAGCCGGTCCGGGAATCCTTGCCACGGTGTAGCGGCCGGAAGCCTGCATCGTGTCGTGCGGCTGCTGGTACGTGAGCTGGTCGTTGACCTTCCTGGCCGGCAGGGACGCCGACTCGTCGAGGACGCTCAGCCCCTCGCCGTTGATGCCCTGGTACGCCAGCCGGCCGTCACCGGTGGACTGGATCTCCTCGCACCAGTCCCAGTCACAGCCCGCGTACTGGTTGAACAGCCCCCGGTCCACGCGCGGTCCGGCCGTCGGACCGCCGCTCGTCGAGACGTCGGTCCGGCGCAGCCGCGCCTGGCCGAACGGGATCCTGTCGACGGTGTGCAGGCGCCCCTGAGCCATGCTCATGCCTTCGACGACGGTGGCGATCGCGGCGACGTCGGCCACCTTCGCCGTGGTGACCCTGCCTTCCGCGCCCGCCCGCAGCTCGTACACGGAACTGGTCGCGTCCTGACTCCCGCTCGCCCTGCCCAGCAGCATCGTGCCGTCGGGCTCGACCACCGGTATCGCCGCGGCACGGTCGAGGACCACGCGCTCCGGGCCGCCGGTCACCGGGACCGCGAGGACGGTGTGGTCGGTCGCGGTGTCCCCGCCGGTCGCGGACTGCCGGGTGTACAGGACCTCGTCGCCGACCACGCCGAGCAGTTTCTCGTCACCCACATCTGTGAGGGTGATCTCGTAGGCGGGCTTCGAGAGGTCCGTCAGGTCCCACACGCGGTAGGTGCCCGTGTCGCCGAACCGCTGGACCACCCGTTGTCCTCCGGGCTTCACCCAGCTGTCGAGGAGGGCCGTCGGGTGCAGTCCCGAACCGTCCAGCCGGTACACGACCCGTCGGCTGTTCACAGTCGCCTCGACGAACACGCCGTCCGCGCTGCCGTGCTCCTGGACGTACAGCGACCTGGCCCCGTCCGGCAGTCCGGCCACCGGGGTCTCCACCACCTGGCCGTTCTGCCAGGACAGCTGACGCAGTCCCGGCTTGCCGTCCGGGGTGGCGGTCGTGACGACCGTGCCGCCGTAGGTGCCGGCGTAGCGCCACCCCGAGGGGATCGGCAGGGACCACTCCTGCCCGGTCCGCATGTCCCGCTGGACGGGCGACGCCAAACCGGTGAAGGTCACGACGTCCGTGCCTGCCACTGTGGCGACCCGCTGCTTGTCCGGCACCGGGACGGCTCGCGTGGACCCGTCGGCGTACGAGGTCCAGTTGTAGCCCTCTCCTGCCTGCCCCCACAGATACCCGGTCGCCCCGGCGCCCACCAGGCGGGCCGCGTTGGGGTTCTGGTTCTGCTCCGCGGGGATGACGAGCCCGGCGGGCGGCGAAGCCTCCGCGCCGGCGGAGGGAGGCACGAACGCTGCCCCGATCCCCAGCGCCGCGATCATCGCGACAGCACTTCTCACGGCCGTACGGCGTCTCAAGACGAGCCCCTCCCGGGTGCTTCAAGAGCATGAGGAGGACGCGGCAGCATGTGCCGCGGTCTGTGCGAAGTGAAAGCCCCCCGGCCCCTACCCCCCATGCGATTCAGGTGACATTAACAGCAGCCGCGCATCCACCGGTAGCCGGATTCGAACTCGTTCAAAGAACGATGCCGCGAACAAACGGAAGCGGGCCCGTCCTCGAAGGACGGGCCCGCTTCATCAGGTCGGAGACCTACGGACGATCAGCCGTTGCGCTTCCAGCGCGGCTTGTCGTCGCGACGGCCGAACGAGCCGGTGCTGGTACCGGTCGAACGGTGGTCGTCGCGGCGGCCGTTCGGACGGTCCGAGCGGAAGCCGCCGGAGGGGCGGTCGTCACGACGGTCGCGGTTGAACGGACGGTCACCGCCGCCGGAGCGGAAGCCACCGGACGGGCGGTCGTCACGACGGTCGCGGTTGAACGACGGACGGTCGTCGCGGCGCTCGAAGGAGCGGCCGCCGCGGTCGTCCCGGCGGTCGCCGCCGCCGGAGCGGAAGCCACCGGAGGGGCGGTCGTCACGACGGTCCCGGTTGAACGGACGGTCACCGCCGCCGGAGCGGAAGCCGCCCGACGGGCGGTCGTCACGACGGTCCCGGTTGAACGACGGACGGTCGTCGCGCCGGTCGTTGCCCCGGTAGCCACCGGACGGCCGGTCGTCGCGGCGGAACGGACGGTCGCCCCGGTCGCCACGGTCGTCGCGGCGGTCGTTGCCCCGGTAGCCACCGCGGTTGTCGCGGCGCTCGTAGTTGCCCCGGTCGTCGCGGCGGTCCTCGCGCACGGCCGGCTGCTCCGGCACGGAGGCGGCGGCAGCCGCGAGGGCGGCCTCGGCCTCGGCGGTGACCTCGGCCACGGCGGCCTCGGGGTCGTCCCCGCGCTCACGGGCGGCACGCGCCACCAGGCGGTCGGCCTCCTCGCGGAGCTCGACGGCGCGGCGCTGGGCGCGCTCCAGCTGCTTGGTCAGCTCGGCGGCCTCGCGCTCGGCCTGCTTCGCGGCGTTGTTCGCGGAGTCGGCCTGGACCTCGGTGAGCGAACGGGCGCCGGTGATCTCGGCGACCTCCGGCTCGAAGACGCCCGCGCCCTGCACGATGTGGCGCGAGGCGTCGACGCCCGCGTCCTCCATCAGGCGGAAGATCTGGCGGCGCTGGTGCGGCAGCGCCAGCGAGACGACCACACCGGACTTGCCGGCACGGGCGGTACGGCCCGAGCGGTGCAGGTAGTCCTTGTGGTCACCGGCCGGGTCCACGTTCAGGACCAGGTCGATGCCGTCGACGTGGATACCGCGCGCGGCCACGTCGGTCGCGACGAGCGCGTTGACGTAACCCTTCTTGAAGTCCTCCAGGACCCGGGTGCGCGCGCCCTGCGTCATGCCGCCGTGCAGCGCGTCCGCCTTGACGCCCGCGTCGACGAGCTGCTCGGCGATGCGGTCGGCGCCCAGCTGGGTGCGGACGAAGATGATCGTGCGGCCCTTGCGGGCGGCGATCGCGGAGGTGACCGGCGCCTTGTCCTTCGGCTTCACGACGAGGACGTGGTGCGACATGGTCGAGACGTTGCCCTGGGCGGAGTCGACCTCGTGGGTGACCGGGTTGCTCAGGTAGCGCTTGACCAGCGTGCCGATCTCGTTCTCCATGGTGGCGGAGAAGAGCATGCGCTGGCCGCCCCCGGGGATCTGGTCCAGCAGCTCGGTGACCTCGGGCAGGAAGCCCAGGTCGGACATCTGGTCGGCCTCGTCGAGGACGGCGACCTGGACGTTCTCCAGCGAGCACGCGCCGCGGTTGATGATGTCGCGCAGCCGGCCCGGGGTGGCGACGAGAATGTCGACGCCACGCTCCAGGGCGTAGATCTGGTTGCCCATCGACGTACCGCCGCAGACGACCTTCATCTTCAGGCCCAGCACGTCGCCGTACGGCTGCAGCGCGTCCGCGACCTGCATCGCGAGCTCACGGGTCGGGGTGAGGATGATCGCGCGGGGCTTCTTCTTCTCGGTGTGGCCGTCCGCCAGCGCCGACAGGGTCGGCAGGCCGAAGGAGAGGGTCTTGCCGGAGCCGGTACGGCCGCGGCCGAGGATGTCCTTGCCGGCCAGGGCGTCCGGGATGGTCGCCGCCTGGATCGGGAAGGGCGTGGTCACACCGTTCTGCGCGAGCTTGCGGACGATGCCCTCGGGCAGGCCCAGGTCGGCGAAGGTGACGGTGGGCTCGGCGGCCTCGGCGGCGTCGGCGACGACGGCCTCGGCGGCAGCGGTGAGCTCGTCGTTCTCGACGTTCTCGGGCATGACGGTGTGGTCAGAACTGGAAATTGACATGCGAAATGCGAAACCTTCCGGAGTCTCGGCACGCGCCCATAACTCCGTGATTTCGCAATGTCGACCGCCTCAATGCGGTCCAGCCACGGCAAGGGAGAGTACGCGCCACACGGCGCTCTTCTGTGTCGGCGCCGGGCAATGGGATCAAACGATCTACCACCATACGCACTCTCACCCACATCGCGCAAGCCGCCTCCCCTCGCCCACCCCCTCAGGCCGGTCCCACCTGCGGTGATGCCTCAGGCGTACGCAGTTCCGCCACCCCGTCCGGCCACCCCAGGGCATCGGTACGGAACTGGGCGGCCGGAGACGTCGAGGGCGCCGGCTGCGCGGACTCCGAGGGCTCCGGACCGGGCTCCTCCGGGTCCGGCGGCGCAGGCGTGTCCGCCGGATCCCCCGGGCCGGTCACCGGGCCGGGGCCGGCCGACGCCGGGGGCTCCTCCGGCGGCGCGGACTCCGCCGGGCCCGCCGGTACGGAGGGACGGGCGGCCCGGTCGTCGCCCGCGCCCTTCTCCGGCCCGCCCCCGGGCCCGTCGGCGGCCGGGGCGCTCCCGGAGGGCGAGGCGGAGGCGCTCGCCCCGGCGCCCCGGCGCTCCGACCGCGCACCGGTGCCGCCGAACCGGGCGTGCCCGCTCCCCGTCACCGTGGACCCGTTCGGCTCGACCGCGGCACCCTTCGGCTCGGCGGACCGCGAGGGCGCCGGTTCCGCCCCGTCGGAGCCGACGCTCATACATCCGGTGGACGTGGCGAGCGTGACAGCGGTGACCGCTGCCCAGCGGACGGGAACGGAGAACTGGCGCACGGGGGCACCTCCGGGGACGCGAAGAAGGACGGGCCTGACATGAACGAGCCGGGTGCGCTGTGCCCAACTCCCGTGACCCCGCCCGGGACACGCCCGGCGGCGCGGCTCCTTCACAACGGGCCCTACGCGCGGCTCACCCGTAGCCGAGCGCGTGCAGCCTCTCGTCATCGATGCCGAAGTGGTGGGCGATCTCGTGGACGACGGTGATCTCCGTCTCGGCCACCACGTCCTCGCGCGTCTCGCACATCCGCAGCGTCGGCCCCCGGTAGATGGTGATCCGGTCCGGCAGCACGCCCGCGTACCACTCGCCGCGCTCGGTCAGCGGCGTGCCCTCGTACAACCCGAGCAGTTCCGGGTCATCGGGCTCCGGCTCGTCCTCGACAAAGACCGCGACGTTGTCCATCAGCCGGGTCAGCTCCGGCGGAATCCGGTCCAGTGCCTCGGCGACCAGTTCCTCGAACGCTTCCCGCGTCATCTCCAGCACCCGGCCATTGTCCCGTACGCCCACCCGGCCCGCCCAGGGCCCGGACCCGGGCATACCCCCACCGCGACTGGGGCAGGGGCACCCAATGGCCCGCGCCCGAGTCCCCTTCCGCCGCCCGATACCCCGCCGCACGCCACGCCGCGCCGCCCGCAGGCCCTTCGCCGCGCCCCGCCCGTTCGTCCGGGCCCTCGGGCTGGTCGTCGTGGTGCTGTTCGGCGCCTGGCTCGGGCTGCTCGCGGTGGGCAGCGTCCGGACGACCGTGGGGCCGATGGACACGACGATGACCCTGCGGCCCTCGCTCAGCGGCGGCACCAAGATCAACGTCTCCCCTCTCGGCGCACTGGAGCTGGACTCGCACCACGCCCCGGTCCGCCTCGACGTCGACGTGGACCGGCTCGATCCGGTCCGCTCGCAGGCCCTGGTGCAGCACCCCGAGCGGCTGGCCGGGCTGGAGGACGAGGTCACGTCGGACGTCGCGGCGGGCACCCGCGAGCTGGCGCTGCGCTCGTGCGTGGCGGTGGTGACCGGGGCGACCGCGCTGGGCCTCGCGGTCTACCGCCGGCCGCGCCGGGCCCTGGCCGCCGGGGGCCTGGCCCTCGCACTGCTGGCCGCGTCCGGCGTCGGCGCGTACGCCACCTGGAACCCGAAGTCGGTCCTGGAGCCCCGGTTCTCCGGGCTGCTCTCCAGCGCCCCTTCGGTCGTCGGCGACGCCCGCTCGATCGTCAGCGACTTCGACGTCTACCAGCAGGAGCTGGCCCGCCTGGTCACCAACGTCACCAAGCTGTACGACGCCACCTCGACGCTCCCCGTCTACAGCCCGGACCCGGCGACCCTGCGGGTCCTGCATGTCTCGGACGTGCATCTGAACCCGGCCGCGTGGCACATCATCGGCTCACTCGTGGAGCAGTACGACATCGACGTGATCATCGACTCCGGCGACACGATGGACCACGGCACCGCGGTCGAGAACAGCTTCCTGGACCCCGTCGCCGATCTCGGCGCCCCCTACGTCTGGGTGCGCGGGAACCACGACTCGGCGGTGACGCAGAAGTACCTGTCCGACAAGAAGCGCTTCCCGAACGTCCACGTCCTGGACCAGGGCCGTGCCGTGACCGTCGGCGGGCTGCGGGTCGCCGGGACCGGGGACCCGCAGTTCACCCCGGACCGGACGGGCCCCGAGCAGGCGGAGGACGTCGAGAGGGTGGCCGGCCGCACGCTCACCGCCGCCCTGCGCGAGCAGCGGCGGTCCGGCACCCCCGTCGACATCGCCGTCGCGCACGAGCCCGAGGCGGTGAAGGAGACGGACGGGGAGGTCCCGCTGGCGCTGGCGGGCCACGTACACCACCGGCAGAACGAGGTCCTGAAGGGCGGCACCCGGCTGATGGTCGAGGGCTCCACGGGCGGCGGCGGGCTGCGGGCCGTCCAGAACAAGAAGCCGGAACAGGTGCTCGCGTCGGTGCTCTACCTGGACCGCTCCACCCGCCGCCTGCAAGCCTGGGACGAGATCACCCTGGGTGGCCTCGGGCTGACGACGGCCGAGGTCAGCCGCCATCTTCCGGAGCAGAAGCCCGCCCTCACGAGCCCGTCCCCGACCGGCCCGACCCCCTCCCCGTAAACCGTTTTGGCGAACGCCGCCGGCATCCCATATGCTTCTCACGTCCCCGACGCGCTGCAAGGCGCGCAGGTGGGCCCTTAGCCCTCATCGTCTAGTGGCCCAGGACGCCGCCCTTTCAAGGCGGTAGCACGGGTTCGAATCCCGTTGGGGGCACGCTTGAACGTGTGCGAGACTCGTCTCGCACATTGCTTGGTCCTGTGGAGCAGTTAGGAGTGCTCGCCACCCTGTCAAGGTGGAGGCCGCGGGTTCAAATCCCGTCAGGACCGCTGAGGTTTCACGTGAAACCTTGTGGCTGGGTAGCTCAGTTGGTACGAGCGATCGCCTGAAAAGCGATAGGTCGCCGGTTCGATCCCGGCCCCAGCCACCACCCGAAGGCCCCGTCCGCAGGACGGGGCCTTCGTCATGTGCGACAGTCCCCCGAGTGCCGGATGGGCTCCGGGCCCCGGCGCCCTCGCGGGGTACCGCCCGAAATGGGTTCGCCCTTCCTCCGGCCCGGGTGAGATCCTGGGATCCGTATGTCTACTTCCTTCGCCGATCTCCAGTCCCGGCTCGCGCAGCTCTCGCTCCGCGACGCGAACCGGCTCGGCCGCCGCCTCGAAGGCGCCCGCCGCATCCGCAAGCCCGAGGCCCAGCGGGCCGTGCTGGACGAGATCGCCGCCCAGGCGGACAAGGCAGCCGGGCGGCTCACGCAGCGGGCCGACCGGATGCCCGCCATCACGTACCCCGAACAGCTCCCGGTCAGCCAGAAGAAGAACGAGATCCTGGAGGCGATACGCGACCACCAGGTCGTGATCGTCGCCGGTGAGACCGGCTCCGGCAAGACCACCCAGATCCCCAAGATCTGCATGGAGCTGGGCCGGGGCCTCCGGGGCATGATCGGGCACACCCAGCCGCGCCGGATCGCCGCCCGCACGGTGGCCGAGCGGATCGCCGACGAGTTGAAGACGCCGCTCGGCGAGACCGTCGGCTGGAAGGTCCGCTTCACCGATCAGGTGAACCCGGACGCGACCTTCGTCAAGCTGATGACGGACGGCATCCTGCTCGCCGAGATCCAGACGGACCGCGAGCTGCTGGCGTACGACACGATCATCATCGACGAGGCCCACGAGCGGTCGCTGAACATCGACTTCCTGCTCGGCTATCTGGCCCGGCTGCTGCCACGGCGCCCCGATCTCAAGGTCGTCGTCACCTCCGCGACCATCGACCCGGAACGCTTCTCGCGCCACTTCGGCGACGCCCCGATCATCGAGGTCAGCGGGCGTACGTATCCGGTGGAGGTGCGCTACCGCCCCCTCCTGGAGGAGGACGGCGACGACGCCGACCGCGACCAGATCACGGCGATCTGCGAGGCCGTGGACGAACTCCAGGGCGAGGGCCCCGGAGACGTCCTGGTCTTCCTCTCCGGCGAGCGCGAGATCCGCGACACCGCCGACGCGCTCGGCAAACGGAACCTGCGCAACACCGAGGTGCTCCCCCTCTACGCACGCCTGTCGCACGCCGAGCAGCACCGGGTGTTCCAGCGCCACACCGGCCGCAGGATCGTGCTGGCCACCAACGTCGCCGAGACCTCGCTGACCGTCCCCGGCATCAAGTACGTGATCGACCCGGGCAACGCCCGCATCTCCCGCTACAGCCACCGCACCAAGGTGCAGCGGCTGCCGATCGAGCGGATCTCGCAGGCCAGCGCCAACCAGCGCAAGGGCCGCTGCGGCCGTACCTCGGACGGCATCTGCATCCGGCTGTACTCCGAGGACGACTTCCTGACCCGTCCGGAGTTCACCGACGCGGAAATCCTGCGGACGAACCTGGCCTCCGTCATCCTCCAGATGACCGCCGCCGGCCTCGGCGACATCGAGAAGTTCCCCTTCATCGACCCGCCGGACCACCGCAACATCCGCGACGGCGTACAGCTCCTCCAGGAGCTGGGGGCGCTCGACCCCGCGGAGAAGGATCCGAAGAAGCGGCTCACCCCGCTCGGCCGCAAGCTCTCGCAACTGCCGGTGGACCCGCGCCTGGCCCGTATGGTCGTGGAGGCCGACCGCAACGGCTGCGTCCGCGAGGTCATGGTCATCGCCGCCGCGCTCTCCATCCAGGACCCGCGCGAGCGGCCCTCCGACAAGCAGACGCAGGCCGACCAGCAGCACGCCCGGTTCAAGGACGAGACGTCCGACTTCCTGGCGTTCCTGAACCTGTGGCGCTACATCCGGGAGCAGCAGAAGGAGCGCGGCTCCTCCAGCTTCCGCCGGATGTGCAAGCAGGAGTACCTGAACTTCCTCCGCATCCGCGAGTGGCAGGACATCTACGCCCAGCTGCGCACGGTCGCCAAGCAAATGGGCATCACCCTCAATGACGAGGACGCTCCCGAGCAGTCGGTGCACACCTCGCTGCTGGCCGGACTGCTGTCGCACATCGGGCTGAAGGACACCGAGAAGAACGAGTACCTGGGCGCTCGCAGTGCCAAGTTCGCGATCTTCCCCGGTTCGGCACTGTTCAAGAAGCAGCCGCGGTTCGTGATGTCGGCGGAGCTCGTGGAGACGTCCCGGCTCTGGGCGCGGGTCAACGCGAAGGTCGAGCCGGAGTGGATCGAGCCGCTCGCCCAGCACCTGCTGAAGCGCACCTACAGCGAACCGCACTGGGAGAAGGACCAGGCCGCGGTGATGGCGTATGAGCGGGTCACGCTGTACGGCGTGCCGATCGTCGCCCAGCGCAAGATCAATTTCGGCCGGATCGACCAGGAGACCTCGCGGGACCTCTTCATCCGCAACGCCCTGGTCGAGGGCGACTGGCGCACGCACCACCAGTTCTTCCACGACAACCGCAAGCTGCTCGGCGAGGTCGAGGAGCTGGAGCACCGTGCCCGGCGCCGCGACATCCTCGTGGACGACGAGACCCTGTTCGACTTCTACGACCAGCGCATCCCCGAACACATCGTGTCCGGCGCCCACTTCGACTCCTGGTGGAAGCACAAGCGGCGCGACGAGCCGGACGCGCTCGACTTCGAGCGCTCGATGCTCATCAACGAGAAGGCCGGGGCCGTCACCAAGGACGACTACCCGGACTCCTGGCGGCAGGGGAAGCTCAAGTTCCGGGTGACCTACCAGTTCGAGCCGGGCGCGGACGCCGACGGTGTCACCGTCCACATTCCGCTTCAGGTGCTGAACCAGGTCACGTCGGAGGGCTTCGACTGGCAGATCCCGGGCCTGCGCGAGGAGGTCGTCACCGAACTGATCCGCTCGCTGCCCAAGCCGGTCCGCCGGCACTACGTGCCCGCGCCGAACTACGCCGGCAAGTTCCTGGACCGGGCCGTGCCCCTCCAGGAGCCCCTCCCGGCCACGCTGGCCCGTGAGCTCCAGCGGATGGTCGGCGTGCCGGTCACCGCGGACGACTTCGACCTGAGCCGGGTCCCGGACCATCTCAAGATCACCTTCCGGATCGTGGACGAGCGGCGCCGCAGGGTCGCCGAGGACAAGGACCTGGAGGCGCTGAAGCTCCGGCTGCGCCCGAAGGCCCGGCAGGCCCTCTCCAAGGCCGCGGCGGCCACCGCGGGGCCGTCCGGCGAATCCATCGAGCGCTCCGGCCTGAAGGACTGGACGATCGGCACGCTGGACAAGGTCTTCGAGACCCGGCGGGCCGGCCAGCCGGTCAAGGCGTACCCGGCGCTGGTCGACCAGGGCGAAACCGTAGCCGTACGCCTCTTCGACACGGAGGCCGAGCAGGCCCAGGCGATGTGGCGCGGCACCCGCAGGCTGATCCTGCTGAACATCCCGGTGAACCCGGCGAAGTTCGCGTCGGACAAGCTGACGAACCAGCAGAAGCTGGCCCTGTCCCGCAATCCGCACGGCTCGATCCAGGCCCTGTTCGACGACTGCGCCACGGCGGCCGCCGACCGGCTGATCGCGGCGCACGGCGGCCCGGCCTGGGACGAGGCGTCGTTCCGGACGCTGTACGACAAGGTCCGCGCGGACCTCGTGGACCTCACCGTGCGCACGATCGGCCAGGTGCAGCAGATCCTGGCGGCCTGGCAGGCGTGCGAGCGCCGGCTGAAGGCCACCAACAGCCTGGTCCTGATCAACAACGTCACGGACGTACGCGACCACTTGGCGCGCCTGATGCCGCCCGGCTTCGTCACCGCGACCGGGCTGCGCAGGCTGCCCGACCTGATGCGCTACCTGGTCGCGGAGGACCGCAGGCTCCAGCAGATGCCGACCAACGTCCAGCGCGACACCACGCGCATGGAGAAGGTCCACGAGATGCAGGACGAATACGCCTGGCTGCTGGAGCAAATGCCGAAGGGCCGGCCCGTCCCGCAGGAGGTGCTGGACATCCGGTGGATGATCGAGGAGCTGCGGGTGAGCTACTTCGCGCACGCCCTCGGCACCGCGTTCCCCGTCTCGGACAAGCGGATCGTGAAGGCGATCGACGCCGCCGCGCCGTAGCGCACGCCCGTGACGGACCCACCACTCGCAGTGAGTTCGACCGCACCCGCTGAACTCCTGTACAGTCTGTTTTCGCAGCCGGACGCGAGGAAGGCAGCGAAACCTGGTCCTGTGGAGCAGTTAGGAGTGCTCGCCACCCTGTCAAGGTGGAGGCCGCGGGTTCAAATCCCGTCAGGACCGCAGAACGAAAGCCCGGATCGTATCGATCCGGGCTTTCGCGCGTCTTGACTGCGGTGTCCGCCGACGAGTACTCAGAAACCAGGGGCCGCCCCCGGGTTCCCGGAGCGGGGCGGCGCGCATCCACCGGGAGGTGGCGCGATGGGGGCATCCACGGGCGAGAGCCGGCGCAAGGGGACACCCGGCCTCACGCGGGCATCCCGGCACGACGTCCGCGCACTGCTGCGCGCGCATCTGGCCGCCGCCTCCGGCCACCGCCACCTCACCCGGTACTGCGCGGTCTGCGCCCGGCTGCTGAGGCTCACCATGGAGCCCGTGACGGCCCCACAGGCCGCCCGGACGCCGGATCGGCCCGGCGGACCGCCCGAGGCGCCCACGAGGCGTCGGCCGGCCCTCGTACAGCCGTCGCGAAGCGGGGACGTAAGTCCTCCCACGACATGACCTTCGGCGCCTCCGTCGGCTTCCTCACAGTGGCAGGCTCGTAGTTGGCAACACTCGTGCACTGTGACGGGTGTCACTGAATCAGTTTTGAGAAGGGGCGCCTTTACACCCTTCCTACAACTAGCAAATTTAATATGTGCAATTGCACCTCGCGGAGGGGTGCCCTCCGGATACCCCCGCACCACCCACCGACACCTCGGGCGACGTCACCGGCGAGGCCCCCGGCCGCCGGGCCGCGCTGCGCGAAGAGCACCGCGGGCCTGCGGGGAGCAGCCACGAAGCGGATCCGTTCCGGGCGCAAAAAAATCGCGCTGGACCCGGCGGAGTCCAGCGCGATCGGATGACATGACCCGTACGGCACAGGTACGGCGCCCGTTGGGGCGGGCGCCCGTCATATGGAGCTATGGGTGAGCAAGTGGGTTGGGGGACCCAAAAGCCCAGTTGTGATGGGGTGACAGGGGGTTTGTCAGGCCTCGCTGCGCTGCTGCGGAATGCCCGCAAGCAGTGCGCGGACCTCTGCCTCGCGGTACCGGCGATGCCCACCGAGCGTGCGGATGGACGTGAGCTTGCCTGCCTTCGCCCAACGGGTAACCGTCTTCGGGTCCACGCGGAACATCGTGGCAACCTCAGCCGGGGTCAGCAGCGGCTCGGCATCAGGGGTGCGAGCGGTCATGAGCGGCCTCCTCGGGAGAACCGAACCATCTCGGTTCTTTCCTCTAAATTCTGCACCTTGACCCACGTTGCCCGAAATGGCGGACGCGGGCCGAGTCGGTTATAGGACGAACGGCTTGTCCTCGGCACTACAACTACACCATCCGTCCAGCCCGGTCGGCCAAACCGATGGAATTGCCCTCCCAGGTGTTCATCAGCGACGGAAAGCCGATGGACCATGCCATAGCGGACAGTCACACCACCGTGACGATCAGTCACAGAGCGATCAGGAGTCATCAGACCCCCCATAGCGTGCAATGCTGAGCGATCCGCCCATACACGGACGGATGGAGTCCTCACCGGACTCCTTGTCCTATTTTGGCACGAGGGGTAGGGAAGGGCGCAAGGGCCCCGTAAGTGCTATCCATCACGGTTGAGGCAAAGGCCCGGTTCGGGACGTAGGTCCCACCGCCCCCTGGGCCCCTTCCGTCCCTTCACCCACACGTGTCACATCCGACACCGGTTCACGAGCCGTCCGCACAAGGTGCCGAGGCGGTCAGTTGGCGAACTGACGGTCCCTTACGGCCCGCCAGCGCTCCGCGAGCCGCGCATACGCCTCGGCCGCCCGCTCCGCGTCCCCCGCCCGCAGCGCGGCGATCCCCTCCGCCACATCGGCGGCGCTCCGGTCCACGCTGAGCTCCCGCTCCGGCAGCGCGTGCACCAGCCCGCCGTAGTCCAGCTCCACGAGCGAGCGCGGGTGGAACTCCTCCAGCCACCGCCCGACGTCCACGAGCCCCGCCGTCAGCGGACCCTCGTCCATCGTCTCCCGCAGCGTCCGCAGCGACCTGGCCAGCCGACGCCGCGCCTCGACCATCGGCGTCCGGTACCGGAACACCGGCGGCTCCCCGTCCGGCCCGGCCACCACATGCTCCCGCTCCTCGTCCGCGAACAGCACGAACCAACGCACCGGAACCTGCCACACCGCCGTCCTGATCCACGGCCGGGCGTCCGGATTGCGCTCCGCCCACCGCTCGTGGTCGGCCAGCGCCTGGCCGCGCACCACCGGCGGCAGCACCGCGTCGAGCACCGGCCCGGGGAACAGCTCCGCCAGCCCGTCCAGCGCCAGCCAGCCGCGCAGCCGGGTCCGCCACGGGCACACGCACACCACGCCGTCCACCTCGGCCACGAACGCGTCGGCGCTCTCGTGCGCCGGCACACCGGCGGGCGGGGTCGCCACCAAGTCGGCCAGCGAGCGCCTGAGTTCGTCCTGCGCCGTGGGCACCCGGTCGCGGGCCGCGTAACGGGCCCAGTGGGCGCGCTCGCCCTCCGGGAAGGCCGCCAGTGGCTCGTACACCCGGAGGTAGGACGCGTAGGGAACCAGCACCGAAGACACCACCGACATGCGGTGATCGTGTCACGCCTGTCCCCCGCTGGGGGGTGATCCTTGGCACTGGAACAGATCTACGTGGGGGTAGGACTTACGCTCTTGCCCAGCCGGGCCGTCCGTACGGTCGGTCCGGCCGGCCCTCCCCACCTTCAGGAGGGTCTTTCCGCCGCTTCGTACTTGGGAGTCACCACAGTGACCGATGTGACCGGCGCGCCTGTCGATGTCCTGCACACCCTGTTCCACTCGGACCAGGGTGGACACGAACAAGTCGTCCTCTGCCAGGACCGGGCCAGCGGCCTCAAGGCCGTCATCGCCCTCCACTCCACCGCCCTGGGCCCCGCCCTCGGCGGCACCCGCTTCTACCCGTACGCCTCCGAGGCCGAGGCCGTCGCCGACGCGCTGAACCTCGCGCGCGGCATGTCGTACAAGAACGCCCTGGCCGGGCTCGACCACGGTGGCGGCAAGGCCGTCATCATCGGCGACCCCGAGCAGATCAAGAGCGAGGAACTGCTGCTGGCCTACGGCCGGTTCGTCGCCTCGCTCGGCGGCCGGTACGTGACGGCGTGCGACGTCGGCACCTACGTCGCCGACATGGACGTCGTGGCCCGCGAGTGCCGCTGGACCACCGGCCGCTCCCCCGAGAACGGCGGCGCCGGCGACTCGTCGGTGCTCACCGCGTTCGGCGTCTTCCAGGGCATGCGGGCCTCGGCCCAGCACCTGTGGGGCGACCCGACGCTGCGTGGCCGGAAAGTGGGGGTCGCCGGAGTCGGCAAGGTCGGCCACTACCTGGTCGAGCACCTGCTCGCGGACGGCGCCGAGGTCGTGATCACCGATGTGCGCGAGGAGTCCGTGCGCCGGATCACCGACAAGCACCCCCAGGTCGCCGTCGCGGCGGACACCGAGGCGCTGATCCGTACCGAGGGCCTGGACATCTACGCCCCGTGCGCGCTGGGCGGCGCCCTCAACGACGCCACCGTGCCGGTGCTCACCGCGAAGGTGGTGTGCGGCGCGGCCAACAACCAGCTCGCGCACCCGGGCGTCGAGAAGGACCTGGCCGACCGGGCCATCCTGTACGCGCCCGACTACGTGGTGAACGCGGGCGGCGTCATCCAGGTCGCCGACGAGCTGCACGGCTTCGACTTCGACCGGTGCAAGGCGAAGGCCACGAAGATCTTCGACACCACGCTGGCCATATTCGCACGTGCGAAGGAAGACGGCATTCCGCCCGCCGCCGCGGCCGACCGGATCGCCGAACAGCGGATGGCGGAGGCCCGTCGCCGCTGATCCGGCGCCCCTCCGAACGGCCGCGGCCCGCCGACCGGCGAGACAAGACTCACGCCGGTCGGCGGGTCGCCTGCCGATAAGAGGTTAAAATCGCAGTTGACCAGCGAGGACGGGGCGTCTCGTGGGTCCTCTTCCGGGGCGCGTGATGCGGGCGGCGTACCGTATGGCCGCGGAAGCAGGTACCGTTAAAGCTCTACAGGCACGGTCTCTCTGCCGAGAGACCGTCCTGAAACATGAACGCGTGTCAAGACTCTGGGGCCGTCGAGCCCCGTCACCGAGGGGGTCGAGCCATGGGGCGCGGCCGGGCAAAGGCCAAGCAGACCAAGGTCGCCCGCCAGCTGAAATACAGCACCGGCGGGACGGACCTGTCGCGTCTGGCCAGTGAGCTGGGCGCATCGACTTCGAGTCAGCCACCGAACGCGGAGCCGTTCGAGGATGACGACGAGGAAGATGACCCGTACGCACAGTACGCGGATCTGTACAACAACGACGAGGACGAGGACGAGAACGACCAGTCCGGTCCGTCGTCCAAGCGCCGCGGCGCTTGACCTCGCGCTGACACATCACCCCGGTCCGGAGCCCCTCCGGACCGGGTTTTGTGCTGCCTGCTCACGTGGAGGGCGAGACGGCCGGTGACCGGCCGGGCCCGTCGGCCCGACCGGTGTTCCCGCTCAGCGTGCGTACGAACCCACCAGCTCGGCGCCGGTCGCGTGGTCGCCCCGGGCGGTGATCTCGCCGGCGACCCAGGAGTCGACACCCCGGTCGGCCAGCGTCGTCAGGGCCGCGTCCACGGACTCGGCGGGGACGACCGCGATCATGCCGACGCCCATGTTCAGCGTCTTCTCCAGCTCCAGCTGCTCGACCTGGCCGGCCTTGCCGACGAGGTCGAAGACCGCGCCCGGGGTCCACGTGGAGCGGTCCACCGTGGCGTGCAGGTTGTCCGGGATGACCCGGGCCAGGTTGTTGGCCAGGCCGCCGCCGGTGACGTGGCTGAAGCCGTGCACCTCGGTCGTACGGGTGAGGGCCAGGCAGTCCAGCGAGTAGATCCGGGTCGGCTCCAGGAGCTCCTCGCCCAGGGTCCGCCCGAACTCCTCGACCTGGCGGTCCAGCGTCCAGCCGGCCCGGTCGAACACCACGTGGCGGACGAGCGAGTACCCGTTCGAGTGAAGCCCGGAGGACGCCATGGCGATCACGGCGTCGCCCTCGCGGATGCGGTCGGGGCCCAGCAGGCGGTCGGCCTCGACCACGCCCGTACCCGCTCCGGCCACGTCGAAGTCGTCCGCGCCCAGCAGACCCGGGTGCTCGGCCGTCTCGCCGCCGACCAGCGCACAGCCGGCCAGCACACAGCCCTCGGCGATGCCCTTGACGATGGCCGCGACACGCTCGGGATGCACCTTGCCGACACAGATGTAGTCGGTCATGAACAGCGGCTCGGCGCCGCAGACGACGAGGTCGTCCACGACCATGCCGACGAGGTCGTGACCGATCGTGTCGTACACGCCCATCTGACGGGCGAGGTCGACCTTCGTGCCGACGCCGTCCGTCGCGGAGGCCAGGAGCGGACGCTCGTAGCGCTTGAGCGCCGAGGCGTCGAAGAGGCCGGCGAAGCCGCCGAGGCCGCCGAGACCCGCGACCTCGGGGCGCTGCGTCTTCTTCACCCACTCCTTCATCAGCTCGACGGCGCGGTCGCCGGCCTCGATGTCGACGCCCGCTGCCGCGTAGGAAGCACCTGTTGTCTCAGACATTGCCTGGGATCTTTCGTGTGGAGATACGGGGCTGGGGGAAGGGCTGCCGGACGGTCCGGGTCACGGACGCCGCAGCGCGTCGGACGCCGCGGTCGCCGCGGGGCCCGCCGCCAGCTCGGTCTCCAGCAGCTGCTTGCCGAGCAGCTCCGGGTCCGGGAGCTCCATCGGGTACTCGCCGTCGAAGCAGGCGCGGCACAGGTTCGGCTTGTCGATCGTCGTCGCCTCGATCATCGAGTCGATCGAGATGTACGCGAGCGAGTCGGCGCCCATCGACGTGCCGATCTCCTCGACGGACATGCCGTTGGCGATCAGCTCGGCGCGGGTCGCGAAGTCGATGCCGAAGAAGCAGGGCCACTTCACCGGCGGGGACGAGATCCGGATGTGGATCTCGGCGGCGCCGGCCTCACGGAGCATCCGGACCAGTGCGCGCTGGGTGTTGCCGCGGACGATCGAGTCGTCCACGACCACCAGGCGCTTGCCCTTGATGACTTCCTTGAGCGGGTTCAGCTTGAGGCGGATGCCCAGCTGCCGGATCGTCTGGGACGGCTGGATGAAGGTCCGGCCGACGTAGGCGTTCTTCACCAGGCCGGCGCCGAACGGGATCCCGCTGGCCTCCGCGTAACCGATGGCGGCCGGGGTGCCGGACTCCGGGGTCGCTATGACCAGATCCGCCTCGACGGGCGCTTCCGCGGCCAGCTTCCGGCCCATCTCCACACGGGAGAGGTAGACGTTGCGGCCCGCGATGTCGGTGTCGGGGCGCGCCAGGTAGACGTACTCGAAGACACAGCCCTTGGGCTTCGCTTCCGCGAATCGAGAGGTACGCAGACCGTTCTCGTCGATGGCGACCATCTCGCCCGGCTCGATCTCGCGCACGTAGCTGGCGCCGCAGATGTCGAGGGCGGCGGACTCCGACGCGACGACCCAGCCGCGCTCCAGGCGGCCGAGGACCAGCGGGCGGATGCCCTGCGGGTCACGGGCGGCGTAGAGCGTGTGTTCGTCCATGAAGACCAGGGAGAAGGCGCCGCGCACCTCGGGAAGCACCTTGGCGGCGGCCTCCTCGATGGTCAGCGGCTTGCCGTCGTCGTCGGTCTGGCCGGCGAGCAGCGCGGTCACCAGGTCGGTGTCGTTGGTCGCGGCGACCTGGGTGGCGCGGCCGTCCTTGCGCGGAAGGTCGGCGACCATCTCCGCGAGCTGGGCCGTGTTGACCAGGTTCCCGTTGTGACCGAGGGCGATCGAGCCGTGCGCGGTCGCACGGAACGTCGGCTGCGCGTTCTCCCACACCGAGGCACCGGTGGTGGAGTAGCGGGCATGACCGACCGCGATATGGCCCTGGAGCGATCCCAGGGAGGTTTCGTCGAAGACCTGCGAGACCAGTCCCATGTCCTTGAAGACCAGGATCTGGGACCCGTTGCTCACTGCGATGCCCGCGGACTCCTGTCCACGGTGCTGCAGGGCATACAGTCCGAAATAGGTGAGCTTGGCGACCTCTTCGCCCGGAGCCCAGACACCGAAGACGCCGCAAGCGTCCTGGGGGCCTTTCTCTCCGGGGAGCAGGTCGTGGTTGAGTCGTCCATCACCACGAGGCACGCCATCGAGTGTAGGGGAGATCGACCACTGGTCCGAATTGGGGATCTCCCGCCCCACCACCGGCGAAGCGCCCCGGAAGCGCACTCCCGGACCTCTCGGAACAGTCACGTACGGTAATCACGGCTCCTCCCCGATCTACGCGCGGCGACCGCCGCAGGGCAGGCGACGCCCGGATCGCCGGCCATCCACCGACTGGATTCGGCCACCCGCAGAACCCCGCGGTGGGGCCCCTCGTGGCGCTGCGTGAGCCGGCTCCCGGGCGTCGGGGACGAGCAGCCCGACCGGTCGTTTCGTGGCGAGCCTCACACCGCGGGCGCCCGGTATGTGGCATCTCGGGGCGCCCGCCGGGCGTCCGGGGCGAGGTCAGCCCATCAGCGGCAGCAGCCCCGAGAGATCCGCGCGCTCGCCGCTCGCCGCGACCTTGGCCGCTTCGACCTCCCGCGCCCACTCCGTACGCCCGGTCGCGAGCCGTATCCAGGTGAGCGGGTCGGTCTCGATGACGTTGGGCGGGGTGCCCCGGGTGTGGCGCGGCCCCTGGACGCACTGCACCACCGCGTACGGCGGCACCCGGACCTCCACCGAACCGCCGGGCGCCCTCTCGGCCAGCGCGTCGGCGAGGAGCCGGCTGCACGCGGCGAGCGCCTGCCGGTCGTACGGCACGGAGAGCCCGGTCGCCTCGTTGAGGTCCCAGGTGTGGACGACCAGCTCCACGGTGCGGGTGACCAGGAAGTCGCCGAGGCGCATCGCCCCGACCCGGGTGGCCAGCAGGCGGTCCTCGGAGGCGCCGGGCACCAGGGCCTCGAAGCGGTCGGCGACCTCCGCGTAGAGCGCGTCCAGGTCGGGGGCTGCCGCGGCCCGTTCGGCGGTGTCGTCCGCGATCCCCGAGGCGCGGGCCGCCGTGGTGAACGGCCACTCCAGGAGGGACACCTCGGGTCTGGCGAGGGCCGGTGCGGGAAGCTCCAGCGTCCGGCTGACGTGCGACAGGGCCATGGTGATGTGCGCGGCGAGCTCGCGCACCGTCCAGTCACCGAGGCCGCTCGGCGCGGCGAGCTGCTGCGGGGTCAGCGCGCGCACCCCGTCCCGGACGTGGGCGAACTGGGCGAGGACCGCGGTACGGGTCCTGGCCGGGTCGTAGCGACGGGCGCGCTTCTGCGAGGGCGGCATGCCGGGGAGCCTACGACGCGGCACTGACAGGGCGGCGCCTCCTGGTGCGCGGAGGGACGCCCCGCGTATGCGGAGCCCTCGGCTCAGGTGCGCGTCGCGTAGTCGCCGAGGCCCTTCTCCAGCAGGTCGAAGCCGCGGTGCGCGAGGGCGACGGCGTCGGGGACGACCGCGGCGGCCGGTTCGCCGGACAGCAGGCGCCTGCGGTTCTCGGTGAGCAGCGCGTTTCGCGTACCGAGGAGCTGGGCGGCGACGATGCGCGCGATGACCGGCTCCTCGCCCTCTTCGATCAGGGCGTCGGTGAGCTGGTCCTGCGTCCGCACGAAGAAGGAGTGGGCGCGGGTGAGCAGGGCGGGCGTCTCCAGGATGAGCCGCACGATGCCCAGCGCCAACGGGTGGTCGCCCATCCCCACCGAGGGGTCGTGACGCTCGATCGCCGCCACGAACTGCCGGCGCAACGCCGCCACCGCCGATTCACCGGGCGCGCGCTCCCGCACGATCCGGGCGGCGTCTCCGACGTGCTCCTCCAACGGCGCGAAGACCAGGTCCTCCTTGCTGTCGAAGTAGTTGAAGACGGTCATCTTCGACACATCGGCGGCATCGGCGATCTCCGCGACGGAGACCTGGTCGAACCCGCGCTCGGAGAAGAGCTTGGTGGCCGTTTCCAGCAGCCGCCGCCGGGTTTCCCTCTTCTTGCGCTCGCGCAGTCCCATCCCCTCGGTCATGTCCTCACTGTACCAGGATGAAAATTAATCTCGGATGAAAACTTGACCCAGTACACAAATTCAGTGAACAGTGGGACCGACCACAGCGGTGCGCGTCAGCACCGCCCATGAGGGGGGATCCCAGTCATGCCCGGAACAGCCACAGCACCCCCGCCACAGCGGACGGCGACGGACGGACAGCCGGCCGGCGGCAGGAGCGTCATGATCGCCGTGGCGCTCTGCATCGTCACGATCCTGCTGGCGGTACTGGACTCGAACATCGTGTCCTCGGCGACCGTCCCGATCGTCCGCGACCTCGACCCGGTGCACGGCGTCGACCGGATCCCGTGGCTGATCGCCGCCTACCAGCTCGCCGCGACCGCCGCGCTGCCCCTGTACGGCAAGCTCTGCGACACCCTCGGCTCGAAGAAGGTCTTCATCGGAGCGCTCGCCACCTTCCTCGCCGGGTCCGCGCTGTGCGGAATGGCCCAGTCCATGGGCGAGCTGATCGCCGCACGCGCCTTCCAGGGCATCGGCGGCGGCGGCCTGATGAGCGTCACCATGGTCGTCCTCCGCCAACTCGGCACGGCGGGCCCCGAAGCGGGTGCCGGCGCGAAGGCCAAGGGCGGCGACAGAAAGGGCAGCATCGGCGGGATCATCGCCGGTGCGGGCATGGCGCTCGGCCCCTGGCTGGGCGGCGCCCTGGCCGACCACGCGGGCTGGCGCTGGATCTTCTACGTCAACCTGCCCGTCGGCGTCGCCGTCCTGGTCGCCGCGGTCTTCGTGGTGAAGCTCCCGGTCAGCACCACCCGCCACCGCATCGACTTCCTCGGCGCCGGTCTCGCGGCGATCTTCTCCACCGCGCTGCTCCTGGTCACCGAGTGGGGCGGCGAGGACTACGCGTGGACCTCGCCGGTCGTCGTCGGCCTCGCCGTCGCCGCCGTCGTCGCCCTCGGCCTGTTCCTGTGGCGCCAGGCCACGGCCGCCGAACCGATCCTGCCGCTCTCGCTCTTCCGGCTGCGGCTCATGCGGTACGGCTTCGCGGTCCAGGGCCTGGTCGGCGTCGCGATGATGGGGTCGATCGTCTACGTGATGATCTACCTCCAGGTGGTCCGCGGGGTCGCCGCGACCTCGGCCGGTCTCTTCCTGGTCCCGATGGCGATCGGGATGACCGTCGTCGGGCTCGTCTCGGGGCGCCTGGTCGCGGCCGGCTGGTCGCAGAAGACCTTCGTCGTCAGCGGCACGGTCTTCGCCTCGGCCGCCCTCGCCCTGCTGACCACGCTCGACACGGACACCGGCCTGTGGGCCGTGCGCGGCGCGCTGCTGCTCATGGGAATCGGCTTCGGACAGCTCATCGGCCAGCTGATCGAGCTCGTCCAGGACACCGCCCCGCCCGCCCAGCTGGGCGTCGCCACCACCGGCATCCGCTTCTTCCAGACCCTCGGCACCGCCCTGGGCGCCTCCCTCTTCGGAGCAGTGCTCAGCAGGGTCTACGCCGCCAAGGGCCCCGGCGGAACGACCAGCGACATCGGCCACCTCACCGGGAGCGCCCGCCACCAGGCCCTGGAAGCCTTCGCCTCCTCGACGGACGTGGTCTTCGCCTGCGCCACCGGCGTGATGGTCCTCGCCCTGATCCTGGCGATCCGGCTGCCCGGCACCCGTACGAGGGCCTGACTCTTCCCCGTACCGGCAACGGCCGAACCACCCGCCGAGACCCGGCACTTCCCCGTACGCACCACGCGAAAACCCCCGACCGGGCGGAACCGGTCGGGGGTTTCGTCGGGTGCGGTCCGGGAACTACGCGAGCAGCGCCGGGATCGTCTCCTCGTGCGCCGTGCGCAGCTCGCTCAGCGGGATGCTGAACTCGCCCTGGATCTCGATCGCGTCGCCGTCCACGACACCGATGCGCGTCACGGGCAGACCGCGCGCCCCGCACATGTCGTTGAACCGCAGCTCCTCGCTGCGCGGAACCGAGACGACCGCGCGGCCCGCGGACTCGGAGAACAGCAGCGTGAACGCGTCGAGGCCGTCCGGCACGACCAGCCGGGCGCCCTTCCCGCCACGCAGGCAGGACTCGGTGACCGCCTGGATCAGGCCGCCGTCCGACAGGTCGTGCGCAGCGTCGATCATGCCGTCGCGGGAGGCGGAGATCAGGATCTCGGCGAGCAGCTTCTCGCGGCCCAGGTCCACCTTGGGCGGCATCCCGCCGAGGTGGTTGTGGACGACCTCGGACCAGGCCGAGCCGCCGAACTCCTCGCGCGTGTCACCCAGCAGGTAGAGGAGCTGGCCCTCTTCCCCGAAGGCGACCGGCGTACGCCGCGTCACGTCGTCGATCACACCGAGCACGGCCACGACCGGCGTCGGGTGGATCGCCGTCTCACCGGTCTGGTTGTACAGCGAGACGTTGCCGCCGGTGACCGGAGTGCCCAGCTCCAGACAGCCGTCCGCGAGACCGCGGGTGGCCTCGGCGAACTGCCACATGACGTCCGGGTCCTCGGGCGAACCGAAGTTCAGGCAGTCCGAGATCGCGAGCGGCTTGGCACCCGTAGCGGCCACGTTCCGGTACGACTCCGCCAGCGCGAGCTGCGCACCGGTGTACGGGTCGAGCTTCGCGTACCGACCGTTGCCGTCGGTCGCCATGGCCACGCCGAGGTTGGACTCCTCGTCGATGCGGACCATGCCGGCGTCCTCGGGCATCGCGAGCACGGTGTTGCCCTGCACGAACCGGTCGTACTGGTCCGTGATCCAGGACTTCGACGCCTGGTTCGGCGAGGCGACCAGCTTGAGGACCTGCTCGCGCAGCTCCGCGCCGTTCGCCGGGCGGGCCAGCTTGCCCGCGTCGTCCGCCTGGAGCGCGTCCTGCCACGACGGGCGGGCGAACGGGCGGTGGTAGGTCGGGCCCTCGTGGGCGACGGACCGCGGCGGCACATCCACGATCTGCTCGCCGTGCCAGAAGATCTCCAGCTGCGAACCCTCGGTCACCTCACCGATGACGGTGGCGATGACGTCCCACTTCTCGCAGATCTCCAGGAAGCGGTCGACGTGCTGCGGCTCGACGATGGCGCACATGCGCTCCTGCGACTCGCTCATGAGGATTTCCTCGGGCGAGAGGGAGGAGTCGCGCAGCGGCACGGTGTCCAGCTCGACGCGCATGCCGCCGGAGCCCGCGGAGGCCAGCTCGGACGTGGCGCAGGAGAGCCCGGCACCGCCGAGGTCCTGGATGCCCGCGACGAGCTTCTCCTTGAAGATCTCCAGGGTGCACTCGATGAGGAGCTTCTCCTGGAACGGGTCGCCGACCTGGACGGCCGGGCGCTTGGCCGGGCCGGTCGACTCGAAGGTCTCCGAGGCCAGCACGGAGACGCCGCCGATGCCGTCGCCGCCGGTGCGGGCGCCGTACAGGATGACCTTGTTGCCGGGCCCGGAAGCCTTCGCGAGGTGGATGTCCTCGTGCTTCATCACACCGATGCAGCCGGCGTTGACGAGCGGGTTTCCCTGATAACAGGCGTCGAAAACGACCTCGCCGCCGATGTTCGGCAGGCCGAGGCAGTTGCCGTACCCGCCGATGCCCGCGACCACACCCGGCAGGACCCGCTTGGTGTCCGGGTGGTCGGCCGCACCGAAGCGCAGCGGGTCCACGACGGCGACGGGGCGGGCGCCCATGGCGAGGATGTCGCGGACGATGCCGCCGACGCCGGTCGCCGCGCCCTGGTAGGGCTCGATGTACGAGGGGTGGTTGTGCGACTCGACCTTGAAGGTGACCGCGTATCCCTGTCCGACGTCGACCACACCGGCGTTCTCACCGATGCCGACGAGCATGGCGTCGTTGGCCGGGACCTTCTCGCCGAACTGCTTGAGGTGGACCTTGCTGCTCTTGTACGAGCAGTGCTCGGACCACATCACGGAGTACATGGCGAGCTCGGCGCCGGTGGGACGGCGGCCCAGGATCTCGCGGATGCGGGCGTACTCGTCCTCCTTGAGGCCGAGCTCCTTCCAGGGCTGCGCGGTGTCCGGGGTTTCGGCCGCGTGCTTGACCGTGTCCAGGCTCATGCGTTGACCAGCTTCTTGATGATCGAGGTGAAGAAACCGAGACCGTCGGTGCGACCGGTGCCGATCAGCGGCTCCACGGCGTGCTCCGGGTGCGGCATCAGGCCGACGACGTTGCCCGCGGCGTTGGTGATGCCGGCGATGTCGCGCAGCGAGCCGTTCGGGTTGTGGCCCACGTAGCGGAAGGCGACGCGGCCCTCGGCCTCCAGCGCGTCGAGCGTGTGCTCGTCGGCGGTGTAGCGGCCGTCCATGTTCTTGAGCGGTACGGAGATCTCCTGGCCCGCGGAGTAGTCCGAGGTCCAGGCGGTCTCCGCGTTCTCGACGCGCAGGGTCTGGTCGCGGCAGATGAAGTGCAGGTGGTTGTTGCGCAGCATCGCGCCGGGCAGCAGGTGCGCCTCGGTCAGGATCTGGAAGCCGTTGCAGATGCCGAGGACCGGCATGCCTGCCTTCGCCTGCTCGATCACCGTCTCCATGACCGGCGAGAACCGGGAGATGGCTCCGGCGCGCAGATAGTCGCCGTACGAGAAACCGCCCGCCAGGATCACCGCGTCGACCTGGTGCAGGTCCTTGTCGCGGTGCCACAGCGATACGGGCTCCGCGCCCGCGACGCGAACGGCCCGCAGGGCGTCCTGGTCATCGAGCGTGCCCGGAAAGGTGACGACTCCGATACGAGCAGTCACTTCGACTCCTCGGCGTTCTCCACCTTGACGGTGAAGTCCTCGATCACGGTGTTGGCGAGGAACGTCTCCGCCATCTCGTGAATACGGGCGAGGGCGGCGTCATCGACCGGCCCTTCGACCTGCAGCTCGAAACGCTTTCCCTGACGTACGTCCGCGATTCCCTCGAAGCCGAGACGGGGCAGTGCGCGCTGCACCGCCTGTCCCTGCGGGTCGAGGATCTCGGGCTTGAGCATGACGTCGACTACGACGCGTGCCACTGGCACTCCCGGTGTGGTGGTGTGGTGCGGCTGTTTCTCCGGAGGGGGTACCCCGGACCCCCGCGGGTCCACTCAGCGTACCTGGCCGGAAATTCTACGCGGGTAGATATCAATCGGGATAGATCACGCCCAGATATCGGCCGATCGCCGGACGGCGGAAAAGCCGCGAAACAAATGCTCACGAGCAGCACACATAGCGGGCGGACACGCGGAAGTAATTGGACGGGCTTCACAATGCGGCACCACTCGCTGTACAAATGATTACCGGGGAATGCAGCATTGCCCCGGGGCACCGACAACAGTCGGCCCGCATCCGCGCTCACAGCCGGAAGGCCGGCATCGGCGCATGTCAGACGCGTCGATGCCGTAGGAAAGGACCGATATCCGTGGCGCAGCGCGTAGTGGTCACACTCTCCGACGACATCGACGGGGGCACAGCGGCGGAAACGGTCACCTTCGCCCTGGACGGGAAGTCGTACGAGATCGACCTCAATCCGTCCAACGCAAAGAAACTGCGGAACGCCCTGGCCCCGTACATGGCGGCCGGCCGCAAGCAGACAAATGCCGGCAAGCACGGCAAGACTCCCGTTCCGTACCGGCACACCTCGCTCGCGCCCGACCCGGCGGCGGTCCGCGCCTGGGCACGCTCGCACCGCATGGACGTCCCCGCCCGGGGCCGCATCCCGAAGAGTGTGTACGAGGCGTTCCAGGAAGCGAGTTGACCCGGCGACAGGTCCGGTGGGACACCGCCGGAGGACCTGCGGGGGAGCCGACTTGCGCTACACCCCCGCAGGTCGGATAGAGTCTGGAACACGCCGAGGGGCGAGGCCGGAAAGGCCGAACCCCACGCAGCGTGCGGGTGTAGTTCAGTAGCAGAACATCCCCCTTCCAGGGGGAAGGCGCAGTGTGCAATTCCTGTCACCCGCTCTGCACGACTTGCAGGACCACTCCGGTGGATCAGGTAGAGTAGTGCTCGCTCCACCGGTGAAAGCCGAGTGGTTGCAATGCGGACGTAGCTCAGTTGGTAGAGCGCAACCTTGCCAAGGTTGAGGTCGCCAGTTCGAACCTGGTCGTCCGCTCAGAATATGAAGTCCCCGGTCGATTCCGACCGGGGACTTCGTCGTGTTCCCGTCCCTTCCAGTCGGCACCAAGTGTCTTCCCACCCCCTGCATCACCACCCATGACGTTTGTCATGAGTGGTGGTGACAGTCCGCACTGCCCCCGGTCCGGCGCGGACGGAAACCTGAAGACATGACCAGCGACGACATGTCCCGTGAGTGCGTGATCCGGGCGGAAGACGTCCGGCGCAGCTACGCCGGCGGCTTCGAGGCCGTGTCCGGCGTCTCCTTCTCCGTGGCCCGCGGCGAACTCTTCGCCCTCCTCGGTACGAACGGGGCCGGCAAGACCTCCACCGTCGAGCTCCTGGAGGGCCTGGCCCGGCCCGACGGCGGCACGGTCCGGGTGCTGGGCCACGACCCCTTCGGCGAGCGCGCGCGGGTCCGCCCGCGGATAGGCGTGATGCTCCAGGAGGGCGGCTTCCCATCCGATTTGTCGGTCACCGAGACGGTCCGGATGTGGGCGGGCTGCACCAGCGGCGCCCGGCCCACCGGCGAGGCCCTGGAGCTGGTCGGGCTCGGCCACCGCGCCCGTGTCCGGGTCAAGCAGCTCTCCGGCGGTGAGCGGCGGCGGCTCGACCTGGCGCTGGCGCTGCTCGGCCGGCCCGAGGTGCTCTTCCTCGACGAGCCGACCACCGGTCTCGACGCGGAGGGCCGCCGCGACACCTGGGCGCTGGTGCGCCGGCTCCGGGAGGACGGCACCACCGTGCTGCTCACCACGCACTACCTGGAGGAGGCGGAAGCCCTCGCGGACCGGCTGGCGATCATGCACCGCGGCCGCATCGTGACCGCCGGCACCACGGCCGAGGTGACGGCCGCCCGCCCCGCCCGCATCCGCTTCGAACTGCCCGAAGGCGTTCCTGCGGCGCGGCTGCCCCTGGAGCTCCGCGCCGCCGCCGAGGGCCCCAGGATCGAGATACGGACGCACCAGCTCCAGGACACCCTGGCCGAACTGCTCCGCTGGGCCGCCGACGCGGACGTCCGGCTCCACGGGCTCGACGCCCGCTCCGCCTCGCTCGAAGAGGCGTTCCTCGACATCGCGAAGTCCGCCGCCGAAACCGAAGAGGTGCCCGTCCCATGACCACCGCGACCACCCCCGCCGCCGGCCCCGCCCGCACGACGGCCGTGAGCCGACTGGCGGCCCTCGGCCGGGCCGAGTTGTCACTGCTCGCCCGGAACAGGGCGGCGGTCTTCGTCGCCCTCCTCATGCCGGTAGCCATGATCATGGCGATGAAGTCGGCGTTCGAGAAGGTCGACCTCGACGGGACCGGCCTCACCGTCGCCGGAGCGGCCCTGATGGGCGGCGTCGGGACGGTGCTCGTCCAGGCCGTCTACATGAACCTGGTCGCCGCCTACGTCGCCCGGCGCGAGGAGCTGGTCCTGAAGCGGCTGCGCACCGGCGAGGTCACCGACGGGGAGATCCTGGCCGGGACCGCCCTTCCGGCCGGCGCCCTCGCCCTGGCGCAGAGCGCGGTGATCATCGGCGCCGGTACGGCCTTCTTCGACCTCGGCGCACCGAAGCGTCCGGAACTGCTGGTGGCGGGGCTGCTGTTGGGAGTGGTGCTGCTGACGGGCCTGGCCGCGGTCACCTCCGTGATCACCCGCACCGTGCAGACCGCCCAGCTGACGACGCTGCCGCTCTTCCTCGTCTCGATGATGGGCTCGGGCCTCTTCATCCCCCTGGACATATTCCCCGACCGGCTCGCGGCGGTCTGCGCGTACCTGCCGCTGACCGGTGTGATGACCCTGGTCCGGGCCGGCTGGTTCGGCGGCCCCGAGGGCACCGACCTGCTCGGCGCCGCATTGACCGGGCTGGCCTGGACGGCACTGGGCGTGTTTGCTGTGCAGCGGTGGTTCCGCTGGGACCCCCGCCGCTGACAAGGAGATTGGGCCGTGATGCGCGTACGGAGCTGGCGCCGCAGCTGGCAGGAGCGCAGCAAGATGGAGCGGATCGACCTGTATTCGCGGTTCACCATCTCCTGCATCCCCTGGCTCTTCGCCCTGGCCTGGCAGGGGGCGCCCTTCCACCAGGACATCCGCCACGAACCGCTTCCGCTGGCCCTCGGTCTGGCACTGCTCCTGATGAGCCTCGCGCAGTGCCTGCTGAGCAACCGCAACCTGCACGCTTCCTACGAGCACTACCTGGGCCTCTCCGTCTTCCCGGGGCGGCGCCTGCTGGTCCCCTTGGCGCTTCTCGTCGTGACCGTCGGGCTGTTGGCGGCTCTGGCCGGAGTGGACGGCGTCAAGGGTTCGGGGCTGCTCCTCATGACGCTGAACGCGCCGATGGCTCTTGTGATCACGCGGGTGCTCCTGGTGCCGGTCCGCCGCTTCCTGATCGAGTCGCTCTGCCTCACGGCCGTGGTCACCAGCGCCCTCGCGGTGGCCGGCGTCCGGGGCGGCACCCTGGCCGGAGTGGTGCCCTGCAGCCTCTTCGGCTGCGTGCTGGTCCTGATCTCGGTCCGGCCCAGCGCCTGGAGCATGAGCGTCATGTGGCAGGCCGACCGGGCCCGGGGCATACAGGCCAGGCTCGCCGTGGCGGAGGAACGGCTGCGGTTCGGCCGGGACATGCATGACGTGCTCGGCCGCAACCTCGCGGTGATCGCGCTCAAGAGCGAGCTGGCGGTGGAGCTCGCCCAGCGCGGCAGGCCGGAGGCGGTGGACCAGATGGTCGAGGTGCAGCGGATAGCGCGCGCCTCGCAACAGGAAGTACGCGATGTCGTGCGCGGCTACCGCGAAGCGAATCTGAGCACGGAACTGGCCGGTGCGCAGGGCGTGTTGAGCGCCGCCGGTATCGAGTGCGCGGTGACCGGCGACAGCGGCGAGCAGCTGCCGGCGCCCGTGCAGTCGGCGCTCGGCTGGGTCGTCCGGGAGGCGGCCACCAACGTGCTGCGCCACGGCGACCCGCGCCACTGCCTGGTCCGGGTGGAGGTCGCCGCCGACTCCGTGGTGCTCCACGTGGAGAACGACGGCGCGACGCCCACCGGGGCCGCGCCCCCGCCCGCCTCGGACGGGCCGGGCTCCGGACTGGCCGGCCTCCGGGAACGGCTCGCCGCACTGGACGGCTCGCTGGAGGCGGGCCCGGCGAAGGGCGGCCTGTTCCGGCTGACGGCGACGATCCCGCTGGCGGCGGTCCCGGCGGCACGCCACGCGCCCTTGGTCCTGCGTCCCGCGGCCATGGTGGCCCCGGGCCTGACAGTGCGGCCGGGATCCGGCCTCGTGGAGGAATGAGATGACCGCGGTACGGGTGCTGCTCGCCGATGACGAGCATCTGATCCGGGGCGCGCTCGCCGCCCTCCTGGCGCTGGAAGAGGACCTGGTGGTGGTCGCGGAGGCGGCGACGGGTCCGGAGGCGCTTGCCATGGCACGCGCCCACCGCCCGGATGTCGCGGTGCTCGACCTGGAGATGCCCGGGGCCGACGGTGTGAGCGTGGCCACATCGCTGCGGGCCGAGCTGCCGGACTGCCGGACCATGATCGTGACCAGCCACGGTCGGCCCGGCCATCTCAAGCGGGCCCTCGCGGCGGGCGTGCGGGGCTTCGTGCCCAAGACCGTGAGCGCCCGCCAGCTGGCAGGCATCATCCGTACCGTGCAGGCGGGAAACCGTTACGTGGACCCGGAGTTGGCTGCCGATGCCATCGCCGCCGGGGACTCGCCGCTGACCGTGCGCGAGACCGAGGTGCTGGAGCTCGCCGTCGACGGGGCGCCGGTCTCGGAGATCGCCGAGCGGGCCTCGCTCTCGCAGGGCACCGTACGGAACTACCTCTCGGCGGCCGCGTCGAAGCTGGGTGCGGACAACCGCCACGCGGCAGTGCGTCTCGCACGCGAGCGGGGTTGGGTATAGTGGGTGTCGCGCTTCGGCGCTTGCGGACGTAGCTCAGTTGGTAGAGCGCAACCTTGCCAAGGTTGAGGTCGCCAGTTCGAACCTGGTCGTCCGCTCCGATGAGAAGAAGCCCCCGGCCTTTCGGCCGGGGGCTTCTTCGTGTGGCGCTACTGCCAGGGCGTGCCTGTGAGGAGTTCGTACGCCTCGATGTACTTGGCGCGGGTCGCGTCCACGATCTCCTGGGGCAGCGGCGGCGGAGGCTGCTCGCTCTTGCGGTCCCAGCCGGAGGCGGCGGAGGTCAGCCAGTCGCGCACGAACTGCTTGTCGTACGACGGCTGGGCGTGGCCCGGCTCCCAGGAGGCGGCCGGCCAGAAGCGGGAGGAGTCCGGGGTCAGGACCTCGTCGGCGATGATCAGTTCCTCGCCGCCGTCGGCGGTGGGCGCGTAGCCGAACTCGAACTTCGTGTCCGCGAGGATGATCCCGCGCTCGCGGGCGATGTCGCGGGCCCGGCCGTAGACGTCCAGGGTGGTCCGGCGCAGCGCGACGGCGGTCTCCGTGCCGACCTGGCGGGCCACCTCCTCGTAACTCACGTTCTCGTCGTGGTCACCGACGGCGGCCTTGGTGGCGGGGGTGAAGATCGCGCCCGGCAGCTCGGAGCCGTCGACCAGGCCGTCGGGGAGCCCGATGCCGCAGACGGTGCGCGAGGCGTTGTACTCGACCAGGCCGGAGCCCGCCAGGTAGCCACGGGCGACGCACTCGACCGGGACCATGCGCAGCGACTTGCAGATCATCGTGCGGCCCTCCCAGTCGGCGGGGGCCCCGGCGGGCACCTCGGTCGACAGGACGTGGTTCGGCACGAGGTCGGCGAGCTGGTCGAACCACCACATCGAGAGGCGGGTCAGGACGCGGCCCTTGTCCGGGATCTCGGTCGGCAGCACCCAGTCGTACGCGGACATCCGGTCGCTGGCGACCATGACGAGGTCACCGGCCTCGTTCCGGTACAGGTCGCGCACCTTGCCGGTGTGCAGGTGGGTCAGCCCCGGCACCTGCACCGGCTCGGGCTTTTCTACGAATCCGGACACGCTGCCTCCGCGTACGTTGTTCCAAGAACCGTTCCGATTGTCCCGTATCCGGGAACGCCCGGCTGCGGAGGGGTGCCGTCCGGGTGGGTGGGGAAGCGGGGGGGCGTCCTCAGGTCAGGCGCGCTTGCAGATCCGGTCGAGGAGGTTGGCGGTCGCCTTCTGGATGCGGGGGTCCACATGGCCGGGGCGGTCCAGGGCCGGGGACCAGGCGAAGGTGCCCGAGGCGAAGACCAGCGCGCCGGAAGGGGCCCGGTACAACGAGGTCTCCTGGTGCCGCATCACGCCCTCGCTGTCCTGGTACGGGGAGTGGGCGAGCAGGATGCGGTTGTCGTGCTCCGGCAGCGTGGTGCGCGGGAAGTAGCGGTCGGCCTCGCCCGCCACCAGGCCCTCGATCTCGTCGCCCTCCCCGGCGCCCGTCGCGTCCCACAGCCAGTGCTCCGCGTTCCGCACGACCAGGGGGTGGGGCTCGGGGACCCGGCCCGCGTACTGGATGCCGAGCAACTGCTGCTCCGGGCGGTCGATCTCGCGCCAGAGCGCGGGCTTGCCGGGCCCTCGGCGCTTGCGGCAGGTGAGCAGCCGGTCGGGCACCCCGGATGCGGAAGGCCCCAGGCTGACCTGCCAGTACATGGTGTTGGCGGAGAGGTAGACCAGGGAGGTGCCGTGCTCGCGGGCGCGCTCGGCGGCGCGGCGCATCGGCACCGACCAGTACTCGTCGTGGCCCGGGAAGACCAGGCCCCGGTAGCGCGTGGGGTCGATCCGGCCCGCGTGCAGGTCGCGGGTGTCGGCGTAGGCGAGGTCGTAGCCGTAGCGCTCGGCCCAGCGGATGAAGTCGTACGCGTGCCCGACGTGCAGCGGGAGTCCCGCGCCCGCGTAGGGGCGGTCGAAGGAGACGGTGACCGCGGCGTCCTCCTCCCCCAGCAGCCCGCCCTCCTCGTCCCAGGCGTGGTAGAGGCTCGCGCCGGTCCGGCCGTCCTCCGGATAGAGGTTGTACGCCTGCCAGGTGACGTCCGGGAGGACGAGCAGCAGGTCCGCCGGGTGGTTGTCGCGGATCGTGAACGGGATGTGGGAGCGGTAGCCGTCGAGCGTGGTGAGCACGGCGACATACGCCCCGAGCGACCAGTAGCTGGGGATCTGCAGCCGCCAGGACAGCCACCAGTGGTGGCAGGAGACCGTGCGGTCGGCGGTGAGGGGGGCCGGCTGGACGATGCCCGAGAGACGGGGGCTCGTGGTGATCTTGGAGGCGCCGTCGCCCCCGTAGTGGCCGATCCGGTAGACGTCCACGGAGAACTGCTGCGGCGGGTCCACCGTGATGTGGAAGTCGATCGCCTCACCGGGGGCCGCGGCGCCTGTGGAGGTGAAGCCCTTGATCTGCCGACGCACATCGTCGGCGGTGCGCGTGCCGCCGCCGGACAGGGTCGGGTCCGCGTACCAGGGCACGACCTGGCCGGTGTCGTCGAAGTAGTTCTCGCTGCCGCGCAGCCAGGGCAGCGGGCCCTGGCCGAAAGGGTCGGTCACGGCATGCGCCAGGGCACCCGATTCCCACCGACGGATCTGTTCCGCCCCCATCACGCTCCCCCTCCCTCAGGCCCCCGGATCAACAGTGGTGCGCCGTCAGTCAGCGCCGTTCCCCAGCACATCACATAACGCACGCACTCCGTCACCGTTCGTCGTGAATTGACGTTAACGGAAGCTGCTGCTCCGGTTATGCGGTTGTTCTCGGCCATCCCGTCCGCTGCCTCCCGCGTCGGCGGGGGCCCTGTTTCAGACGAGACGGACGGGCTTGTCGGTGCGTACGCCGACCGAAGCGAGCCAGGACCGCAGCGGTCCGGCGTCGCCGTCCTCGATCAGGCTGAGGACGGGGCTGCCGAGGTCCGCGCGGCGCTCGCCGTCGACCAGCAGCGTGGGTCCGTCGAGCCAGTCGAGGCCGGGCGCGGCGCCCGCTGTGTCCACGGCGGCGCAGCAGACCATGGCCGCGACGTGGTCGGCGAGCAGCTCGGTGCCTGTACGGGGCGGCTGGAGCGGGAAGAGCGGCAGCGGGTCGGGGCCCCAGAGAGCGAGGAGGTCGTCACCGGCGACGGGACCGGGGGCGGCCAGGTCGCCGGGCGCCGCCGCCCGCGCCCGCTCCTCCGCCTCCGCCTCCTCGCGGGCCACGGCGGCGCTGATCCCGGCCGCCAGCTCCTCGCCGCCGGTCTCCCCCGCCTCCAGGTGCTCGACCACGCGGTCCAGCGTGGGCACCCCGCCGACGACGACGGCGGCCGGGACACCCATGGCGTCCAGGACACGGTGCAGCCGGGCCGCCTCCGAGCGCCACTTCCGGTCGACCACCTCGTCCGGATACTGCTGCCAGTCCACCGGGGACCAGTCCGGGCCGGTCTCGGCGGGCCCGCCGTGGAAGAGCCGGGCCGCCAGCAGGGACGCCGCCTCGTCGGCCGCCCCCGGCTGCTCCAGGAGGTCGCAGGCGGGCCGCTCGCCGAGCCGGGAGGCGTACCCCTCGGCCAGCCGGTCGCGGCGGGAGAGCTCGGTGAGCGCGGCGACGACGCCCGCGTCCAGCCGCACGGGCCAGCGGCCCATCCGCCAGGCGGGCAGCGCGACCCGGGTCAGCAGCCGGTCCCAGCCGGCGTAGGCGAGGCCCACCTGCTCCTGCGCGACGATCCGCAGCCCGTAGTCCACGTCCCGGGCGCGCGACGACGCGGCGGCGGCGACCCCCCGCTCCATCTCCGCGGCGTGACCGCGACAGCTGCGCAGCAGTATCCGGGCGATCCGCCCGACGAAGCGGCGCGGCAGCCGAAGGGCCCGGCGCACCGGCCCCCGGGCGGGGACGGCGGCGTCGGCGACCGCCCCGTCCAGGCCCCGGACGAAGCGCCGGGCGGCGGCTATGTCGGGCTGGGCGGACGCGCTGGTGCCCGCCACGACCGGGGCGAGCAGGGCCCGCAGCTCGGCGACCCGCATCCACCACAGGAAGGGCGACCCGATGACCAGCACGGGGGCCGTCTCCGTCTGCCGGGCCGGGCCTCCGGCTGCCGGGTGGGAGCGGTCCTCCAGCCAGCTGTCGCAGTCGGGAGTGAGGGCTATGGCCGAGGGCGCGGGCACATCGAGCCGGTCCGCCAGCTCGCGGACCAGGCGGTAGAGGTCGGGCGCCGCCGATTCGCTCAGCGGGACGGTCGGACTGACCGCCGGCTTCGCCCGTACGACCGCGAGCGCGACGGCGCCCGCGACCAGCAGCACCACGACCGCGCAGACCGCCACGGCCCAGCGCGCCGCGTCCCAGCCGCCGCCGTCCGCGAATCCACGCGCGCCCGCGGCGAACAGCACCACGGCCAGCGCGGCGGGCAGCAGCGCGACCGCCGTCGCCCTGCCGCGAATGCGCAGCAGGTCGAGCGCCCGGGCCCGCGCTGCCCGCGCACCCGGCTCCTCACCCGTACCGGTACCGGACACGGCTGGACCTCACCCCCTCTGCCCCCACAGCGGTGTTGCTCACTCCCCCACTGTGGCACCCGCCACCGACATCGCAATGCCGGTGGGCCAAGTGCCGGAACGCTTGCGCCGCACCCTAGTTGGGGGTGCGGCGGGCGTCATCCGGATGGCTCAGCCGTCACTCGATGGAATGGCTTTGGTCAAAGGTGTTGAGGTGCGGAGGGTCAGCGGGGTACGGGCGGAGCCCATCGCGCGTCCGGCTCAGGCTCCGGCGGCCGCCGCGTCCTCCGCGGCCTTCTTGGCGATGTCCGTACGGAGCTGGGAGCCGTCGAGCCGGATCCGCGCCGCCGCCGCGTAGGCGCGCTCGCGGGCGCCCGCGAGGTCGTCGGCCGTCGCCGTCACGGACAGCACGCGGCCGCCCGCGCTGACGATCGCTTCGCCCTCGCGCTTGGTCCCGGCGTGCAGCACGTACGCGTGCGGCGCGTCCTGCGCCGCGACCTCGTCCAGCCCTTCGATCGGGTCGCCCGTGCGCGGGGTGCCCGGGTAGTTGTGCGAGGCGATGACCACGGTGACGGCCGCCTCGTCGCGCCATGCCAGGGGCGGCAGCTGGTCCAGGGTGCCTTCGGCGGCTCCGAGCAGCACACCGGCGAGCGGTGTCCTCAGGCGCGCCAGGACGACCTGGGTCTCCGGGTCGCCGAACCGGGCGTTGAACTCGATGACCCGCACCCCGCGCGAGGTGATCGCGAGGCCCGCGTACAGCAGCCCCGAGAAGGGCGTACCGCGCCTGCGCAGCTCGTCCACGGTCGGCTGGAGCACCGTTTCCATGACCTCGTCGACCAGCTTGGGGTCGGCCCACGGCAGGGGGGAGTACGCGCCCATGCCGCCGGTGTTCGGGCCCTCGTCGCCGTCGAGGGCGCGCTTGAAGTCCTGGGCGGGCTGGAGCGGCAGCACGGTGGTGCCGTCGGTGATCGCGAAGAGGCTCACCTCGGGGCCGTCCAGGAACTCCTCGATGACCACCCGGTCGCAGGCCAGCGCGTGGGCGCGGGCCACCTCGACGTCCTCGGTCACGACGACGCCCTTGCCCGCGGCCAGACCGTCGTCCTTGACCACGTACGGGGCGCCGAACGCGTCGAGGGCGCTGTCGATCTCGGCGGGCGTGGTGCACACGTAGCTGCGGGCGGTGGGCACGCCCGCCCCGGCCATGACGTCCTTGGCGAACGCCTTCGAGCCCTCCAGCTGCGCGGCGGCACCGGACGGGCCGAAGCACGGAATGCCTGCGGCGCGCACCGAGTCGGCGACACCGGCGACGAGCGGCGCCTCCGGGCCGACGACCACCAGCCCGGCGCCCAGCGTTGCGGCGAGGCGCGCGACGGCGGCACCGTCGAGGGCGTCGACGGGGTGCAGTTCGGCCACCTCTGCGATGCCGGCGTTGCCGGGGGCGCAGTACAGATCGGTGACGTCGGGGTCGAGGGACAGAGAGCGGCACAGGGCGTGTTCGCGGGCGCCGCCGCCGATGACGAGGACCTTCACGGGGTGCAGCCTAGCCGCCGGGGCGCGGCGCCCTTGACGGCCGCCGGTCCGTGGACAGGGGGGCGGCCCGCTTACTCGTTGTTGAACTCCTCGACCACCGTGGCGCCCAGCTCGCGGACGATCAGCTCGTGCCCGGAGAGGGCGGAGTCGACCAGGTCGGGGTCGTCGGCCTCCGGGATGTCGTCCTCGGGGGCGACCGGCTTCGGCGCCTCGGGAGCCGCGTAGGAGGCGGACGGCGGCCCTGCCGGGGAGCCGGAGCCGGGGCCCTGCTGCTGCGGAGCGGGCGCGGGGGCCGGTGCCGGTTCGGGCGCGGCGGGCCGCTCGTACGGCTGCGGTGCGGGAGCGGCGGGGCGCGGCGCGGCGGGCGGCGGGCTGTACGGGCGCTGGCCGCCGCCGGACGGGGGCTGCGGGGGCTGTCCGGCGCCGCCCGACGGGTCGACGATCGCCTCGATCTTCCACTGGGCGTTGAACTGCTCCGCCAGCGCCTGCCGCAGCACGTCCTCACTGCCGCTGCTCGTGAAGTTGTCCCGCGCGCCCGCGTTGAGGAAGCCGATTTGCAGCGTGCTGCCGTCGAACCCGGTCACCTGGGCGTTCTGGCTGAGAAGGATCCACGTGAAACGTCGGCGGTTCTTCACCGCCTCCAGGATGTCGGGCCACATGTTGCGCACCTGGCCGGCGCCCTGCGCCATGCCCGGAGCGGTCTCGGGCGCCCCGGGCCCTGGGGGCGCGGCCGGGGCGCTCGGCTGCGGCGCCGCAGCCGGGACCGGGGTCCGGCCGGGTGCCGCTGCGGTGGGCCAGCCACCGGGGCGGCGCCCCTGGTCCGGGGCGGCCGCGGCGGGCCAGGCACCGGGCCGCTGTCCGGCGGCGGGGGCCTCCGCGGGCGGCGGCGCCTGTACGGGGGCGGGGGGCGGGGTCTGGGGCGCGGCCGGGGGCTGCGCGTCTCCCCGGACGGCGGCGCGGGTGGCGGCGGGACCGGCGTCCGGCTGGGGGGCGGGCGGGACCGGTGCGTGGGCGAGGGCCTCGGGGCCGGGCACGTAGCCCATGGCGGGGCCGGGGCCGGTGGTGGCGAAGGAGGCGCCCCGCTCCAGCCGGTCCAGCCGGGCCTGCATGGAGCGCTCGTCGTCGAAGGCCGCGGGCAGCAGGACCCGGGCGCAGATGAGCTCGACCTGGAGGCGAGGCGAGGTGGCGCCGCGCATCTCCGTGAGCCCCTCGTTGACCAGGTCGGCGGCGCGGCTCAGCTCGGCGGCCCCGAACACGGACGCCTGGGCCTGCATCCGCTCCACGACATCGTCGGGCGCGTCGATCAGCCCCTTCTCGCCGGCGTCCGGCACGGCGGCCAGGATCACCAGGTCGCGCAGCCGCTCCAGCAGGTCGGCGACGAACCGGCGCGGGTCGTTGCCGCCCTCGACGACCCGGTCCACGACCTCGAAGGCCGCGGCCCCGTCGCCCGCCGCGAAGGCGTCCACGATCGAGTCGAGCAGCGAGCCGTCCGTATAACCGAGCAGTGCCGTCGCCATGGCGTACGTCACACCCTCGTCGCCCGCACCGGCGAGGAGCTGGTCCATGACGGACATCGAGTCACGCACGGACCCGGCCCCCGCGCGCACGACGAGCGGCAGGACACCGTCGTCCACGTGGCTGTTCTCCCGGCCGCAGACCTCGGCGAGGTAGTCGCGCAGGGTCCCGGGGGGGACGAGGCGGAACGGATAGTGGTGCGTACGCGACCGAATGGTCCCGATGACCTTCTCGGGCTCCGTGGTCGCGAAGATGAACTTCAGGTGCTCCGGTGGCTCCTCCACCACCTTCAGCAGGGCGTTGAACCCCGCCGACGTCACCATGTGCGCCTCGTCGATGATGTAGATCTTGTAACGACTGGACGCCGGTCCGAAGAACGCCTTCTCCCGCAGATCACGGGCGTCGTCCACGCCACCGTGCGAAGCGGCGTCGATCTCGATCACATCGATGGACCCCGGCCCGTTGCGCGCCAGGTCACGGCAGGACTGGCACTCCCCGCAGGGCGTCGGCGTGGGCCCCTGCTCGCAGTTCAGGCAGCGGGCCAGGATGCGCGCACTCGTCGTCTTGCCGCAGCCTCGCGGGCCGCTGAACAGGTACGCGTGATTGACCCGGTTGTTCCGCAGGGCCTGCTGGAGCGGGTCAGTGACATGCTCCTGACCGATGACCTCGGCGAACGACTCGGGGCGGTAGCGGCGGTACAGCGCAAGGGACGACACACCTACGAGGTTATCGGGGCGCACTGACAACCGGCCCCGCCCGTGACCCGCACCACCCGGAAACGCAAGGGCCCCCCACGCACCCGCCAGAGCCAACCTACCCTTGCTGCCTTCCGGCCCTGGGGGAGTTCAGTCAGATAGCGCCACGTGAGGGGCTGACGCCCACCTTAGCCGATCCCCACCCCCACAAGTCCACCTCGTCCCCCGCCTCGACCCCTCCCCGGGGAACGGGTTCGCGAGCACTCCTCAACGTCTTGTATTGTTTGCGGCGGAGGATTCGCCTAGTGGCCTAGGGCGCACGCTTGGAAAGCGTGTTGGGGGCAACCCCTCACGAGTTCGAATCTCGTATCCTCCGCCATTGCTCTCACCGGGCAATACGTCGAAGGCCCCCGCAGTTCGCTGCGGGGGCCTTCGACGTTCGTCGTCTCGCTCAGGCGGATGCCTGATCCCTCGACGGCCGGTGGGTCACGAAGCCGTCAGGGGTGAGTGACGGCGGGGGAGGTGAAGAGACCTCCGTCGTGCCCTCACCCTTGATCGAAAAGGTGGGGGCGTCCGCGAGAAGGGCCTTGGCGCGGCTTTCCAGGGCCTCGATCCGGGGGACGACCGACGTGACCGTGCGCACCGCCGCGGCGACGTCTCGGCCCGGGTCGCGGAGCAGGCGCGAATAGCCGGTGACCGTCTTCATCACTGTTCCGAAGCCGACGACATGGGTGGTGCTCTCCCTGGTGGTCTCCGCCAATTCGATGATCTGCCGGAAGAAGTGGGCACTGTCCTCGTCACGTTCCGCCGAGGGCGTGGACTCGACCATGTCCAGCAGTGCGTGCATGCCGCCCTCGACGACCAGCATCCGCTTGGAGAATGCCTCGCTGCTCGACCTCAAGGCAGCCGCTGGCTCCGCGACGGCCTTCGCGAGTCTTCCGATGGCCGCGAGACGCACACTCGCAGGGACCTGGCCCTCCGTAGCGCCGATCATCTCGGATGTGTGCTCCTCTGCCACCGCCGCCATCCTGTGGAGCGCCTCACCCATGGCTTCGATGTCCCGGACGACGTGCTCCATCTCCTCCTCTGCCTGCGCCAGGCGGTCGACGACGCCCGGCGCGTCGTCCTCGTCCTCCCCCTCGCCCTCGCCCTCGATCGCCGCCTGACGGACGACCGCCGCCCCGGTGCGGGCAACGGCGCGGAATCCTCGGGCAAGCCCCTCGCCGAGAACGCGGCTGAGCTGGTCCCGGGCCTCGTGCAGGCTGGACTCTGTACGCCGGAAGCGGATGGTCCTCATCTGGGCGATGTCGAAGGGCAGGCGTCCGCTTTCGCCGATGAGGATCACCGGCTTTCCCGTCCCGTTGCGATAGCCCAGTTCGTACATCACATTGGCGTTGCCGGCGCTGACATCGGCGATCACGATGTCGTCCGTCTCGAGCCGTTTGTGGATCTGGTCGGTGATCTCTCCGGTGTCCGCGATGGCGTCGGCGCGCAGCGGGACCAACTGGTGCTCCTGGCAGGCCGCGCGGACGACCTCGTCGTACACGCGCAGCGACTCCTCGTACACGCGCCGGGCCTCGGTGCCGCGCTCCGCGAACTTGTCACCGATGGGGCCGATGACGAAGCACCGGGGCACATCGGGCCCCTGCAGGTCGTCCGAGACTGCGTCGGTCGCTGTGCTCACTGGCCGTCCTCCCACTCGTAAGGGTCATGGCCCGCCGAGGCGGCCGCCTCGGCGCCGGCCTCGATGTCCGCGGCGTAGACAGGCAGGTTCTCCACACCCAGAGCCCGCATGAGCGAGGCGGTCGGAATGCGGTACTGGTGCCCTAGGCGCAGTACGCGGCAGGGGAAGTCGTCCAGGTGGATCAGCCGGTACGCGGTGGCGGGGCACACGGCGAAGGCCCGGGCCGCGGTCCGCAGGTCAACGCTCAGCGGAAGGTTGAACGCCTCCGCGAAGGTGAGGGCTCGGTCAGGGCTATAGCTCATTGCGGGCTCCTGTGGGGTGAAGGGCCAGGGTGCCGATACGACGTCCGGGGCGAGGGCGACGGGCGCGGAGTACCACATCCCGCAGCCCCAGTCCTTCCGCCAGTGCGCCGAGACGCTCTCCCTCGATCCGCTCTTTGGAAGCGGAGAAGCGGATCGGTGCGGCAAGCCCTTCGGCGCGGTCCGGAGGCGTGAGGTGCACGACGTAGGAGGGTTCGAAGCTGCTGTCGGAGGGCAACACGGGAAGCCGCGGCAGAGCTTCGAGGTCCGGGGCGGGGCGCCCCGGAAGGGGCGTGCGGGCAAACGCCCACGCACGCCGGGCGGCGGCACGCATCAGCGTCTCGCCGGCGTCGGCGGCCAGCGGGTCCACCACGTGCACGGCTTCGAGCAGACCCAGCACGGACTCGGCTTCGAGATCGGACCTGTTGGCGGAGAGGCGCCAGGAAATACGGCGCACGGCACGACGGAGCCTCGGGGCCGCGAACCAGATGAGCAGGAGGACCGAGGAGCCACCGGAGTCCGGATCCTTGGCCGCCCCCCTCATGACGTCCCCCCAGACCCTCCGGGCCTCCTCGTCGTGACGCAACGGGCCATGCACCAGCGCCCGCAGTTCCCGCAACGTGCGGGCCGTGCCGGGGCCCCCCGTACGGGCGCCGTCGGGGTCCATGTGGGTCTCGACGTGGACATCGACGTTGTCGAACAGGCTGTTGTACGGCAACAGGGTCACGCGCCCCTCCTGGGTCGTTCGAGGCCCGGCTCGCCGGAGGAGCGACGGCCGGACGGTGTCGGCGCGCCCCCATCGGACCGCAGGAGGGCCGCGAGGTGGTCAGCAGTGGTGTGAGCGCTCTCGGCGAGTACGGCGAGGCGGATGAGCAGGCTCTCCAGCCGCATCAGGACCTTGAGCAGGCGGAGGTCCTGCGACCCAGGCTCTGCGGGAGAAGCGCACAGGTGCGGCTCGGACGGATGGAAGGACGTGTTGCTGATCCAGATGTGCTGGGCCGTCGTTCCGTAGAGAGCGGCGCCCCAGCCCACGTACTGTCCCCCGGGGCCAGGCGAGTGGGTGTTCCCGGGACGGTCCGATGGGGTGCTCACGAACGGCGGTCCGGACTGTGCCGGGACTCCGCCTGATGGTGGAAGTCGCCCATGGTGCAGTCCATGACGGCGACGCCGGACTCCACGAACTGCAGGCGCGTTCCGCCCTGTCGCGGCGAAGCCGGTGCGGGTTCGGGGGTCTTCCCGGCAGCCTCCTCGTGATCCGGGCGCGCCCCCGCGTCCGAGCGCGCCAACAGGTCCCCGGACGGCGACGGCACGTAGATCCACGCCGTCTGGGCGAAGCCCTTCCCCGGGACCTCGGCATGGACCTCGGCGAAACGGGCGGCCGGAAGAGCGCAGTACCCGTCGACCACCACCCTGCGGTAGACGGTGTCCGAGACGATCAGGACAAGGGGCGTGGCGTCCGCGTTCGCGCGGGCGAGCCATTCCCGAGCGGGCACGGAATCCAGGAGGCGGTGAGTCTCGCTGAGAGGGGCGGCGTTGCCGTCACCGGGCAGCCCCGGGCTGCGGGGCACCGGGCCGATGTGCAGGCTCATCCGCAGCCTGAGGCGCGGGCCGGAGCCGGCGTTGTGTTCCTGCAGAAGCGTATTCAGTACGTCGGCGAACGGGCTGATGACATGCGGGACCCGGGACGGGTCGAACCCGAAAGCAAGGCCGTCCCCCGAATGGTTCTCGAACTCGCGGGGCATTTCCTTCAGCCCGGCCAGTTCGAGACCCTGGTGAACGATTTCCGTGAGGGTCCTGCTGAGCCGGGCATGCTCGCGGGACGGCAGGCGCGTCGAATCCTTGACGTCCACCGCCATCAGGCCGTGGAACGGCGGCAGAGGATGACTTTCGGGCAGGGGTGACCGAAACGGTTCGGGCATGGCGGAGTTCCTCTCCAGGATGCGTCCGAATGGTGTGCGGCAGAACCACTATCGACAGTCGGCAGCCCTTGCGTGCGGAAAAATTTCCGCTGTGCCGGGAGCGGGTCATGCCTTTCACTCCTCGCTGCGGGCCAGCTCCCTCAGCACGGCCTCTGCCTTGATGTCGATGACCGGCCAGCGCGCCGACAGGGCACCTCGCCCCACCAGGTCGGCGACCGCGTCGTGCAGTGTCCGGGGCGTGACGCCCAGGGCCTCGGCCAGAACCTTCTGCGGGATGCCGGCCACCAGCGGTGCGCCGGCCGTGCGGGCTAGGTCGAGGAGGAGCCGACTGAGCCCGCACACCACACCGAAGCGGCGCAGGCCCGCCCGCATATTGGCGGTCCGATGCCGTTCCTGGGCATGCAGGATCATGCCGATCTGGACGTCCCGGTGCGCCGTGGCCGCAGCGAGAAACCGGTCGCCCGCGACGGAACGCACGACGGTTCGGCAGACGGCAGTCACGTTGGCGTTGCACGGCTCACCGGAGAGGACCGAGGTCTCCCCGAGAAGCTGTCCGCGTCCACGGAGTTCGAGGAACGTACTCGAACCGTCCGCGTGCGGATCGGTGACCAGAGCCCACCCCTCGAACACCCGCAAAACCTTTCCCTTCTGATTGCCCTTAAGGATCATGGGCTGCCCCGCCTCGTAGGTACGGGCTATCCCTGCCGCGAATACGCTCTCCCAGTGGCGGTCAACATCCATCGGTTCACCTCCGAAGTCTGCATTGCGATGGACCGAAGTGGCCGGTCCGTCGCCCCGCAGAATGATGGGACCTCCTCGCCACTTCCAACAGGGCGCACAGGCGCGGTTATCCCGGCACACGCACATCTCGCGACGTCCAAGTGCCCCCGCGAGCCCTCGGATTGCGAAGGCAATGGAATCAATACCGGCCAGAATCAACGGACTTCCGGCGAGGGCAGACCTTAGCCACGTAGAACTCGTGGGACGGAACGAGGAAGCCGTCCGGGAGGGGGAACCGGTGTTGTCGGCGGAGGCATGGCACGAGCTGCGGAGTCAGGGGACGCCCCATACGTTCCGGGAGCGCAGTGTGATGCTGAGGCAGGGATCGGTGGGCACCCATCTACTCGCCCTCACCGGAGGCCTGAGCAAGGTCGTGCGAAGAGAGCCGAACGGGGTGGTGACCTGGCTGGCCTTCCGGGGGCCAGGAGACCTGCTCGGTGAGGTCTCCGTCTTCCACCGCACCCTGCGGACCGCCGAAGTGGTCGCGCTCACGCCCTGCACAGCCGTCGTCCTTGAGGCGGAGCGGTTTCGCCGGTTCGTCGAGGAGCGCGGGCTCGTCATGGACCTGATGCGGCAGGCCCTCTCCCGGCTGCGCGAGTCCGACATACACCGCACCGAACTGCTGACCCTGCCGCTGGTCGTCAGGCTCGCGCGCTCCCTTCTGCGGCTGGTCGAACTCAGCGCGTTCGACACCGCCGCCGACGCCGTACGGCTGACGGGCCTGAGCCAGGAGGAGATCGCCCAGGCCATCGGCGTGACCCGCAACGCGGTGATCACAGGGTTGCAGCGGCTACGCGAGGCCGGCGCGGTGGAGACATCCCGGAGAGTGATCGTCATCAAGAACATGCAGGTGCTGAGGGATTGGGCGCTGAGCACCCCGCAGACATCCCTGTGACGGGCGCCACCTCCTGAACGCCCTGCGCTGTGCAGTCGGACGGACCCGACCGGCAGAAGCTCGAATCAGCCGGAGAACGGCTCCCCGTCCGACCGTCAGCGAGGAGATCACGGATGTCCACGACCCTGCCCACCCCGTACGCCAAGAGTCGGCGGTTGCCGCCCTATCAGGCACTGTTCGCCGTCGACGCGAAGGACTTCACCGGACTTCCCGCCTTGCAGCACGGCCCGGTGAGCCAGCTGATTCCCGAACTCGTGGACCAGGCGCTGGAGCGCGCCGATCTCCAGGAGCTGCGTGACTCCAAGCGATTTCCGGCCAACACGGGGGACGGAGTGGTGTTCGGCTTCGACCCGGCGTTGCTGCCCTTCGTCCTCTGGCCGTTCCTGGGCGTGCTCGACGAGACTCTCGGCGCGTACAACAGGCAGAGCGTCGGTCCGCGGATCAGGCTCCGGGCCAGCGTCCACGTAGGGCCGTTGCCGGACGCGGGGCTTCCCGACGACGGCAATGGCACGGCCCGCAACGACACGCACCGGCTGTTGGACTCCAGGCCGGTCAAGGCCATCCTGGCAGCAGCCAGCGAAGAGATCACTCACGTGGTTGCGATCATCTCGCAGCGCGTCTACGAGGACGCGGTCCTCGGTGCGTACACGGGGCTGCACCCCGACCGTTGTGTGGAGGTCCCGGCCACGGTCGAGGGGAAGAACTTCGCGCAGCGGGCGTGGCTCTACGTCCCGTCGCCGTCCGGGAACCTCCTGGATGCCGGTGTACGGCCCCGGGAGGAGTTCGGGGAGCGGGCCGAGGCATCGGCAGATCCGGACAGCGGCCGGGAGACCGGTCCGCACACGCACTACAGCGGAAACACACAGCGGGTGAGCGAAGGAGCCGCCGTCATGGGGAACATCGGCGGAGACTTCACCTACACCGGCCCCTCCACCTCGTACCGCGGCACCAATCAGCACTGGGGCAGCGGCGACAACGTGGCGGGCGACAAGCGAACCGGAACATCCGGGGGCGACCGGTGAGCGCTGACGCCGGAACCCCTGCCGGTCCGGAGGAACCGGACGCCGGCAGCCGGCCGGGCTCGGCCGGGGTCTACCGCGACAACCAGCAGCAGGTGGAGCAGGGTGTGGCTGTCATGGGCACCGTCGGCGACCACTTCACCGTGATCAACGGCGGCCGGTTCGACGACGCAGCCACGAACGAGATCTTCACCCCCCGGCTGAGAGAGGGCCCGTATCCCGCGCACGATGTCCTGGAGCGCTTACGTGGATTCGTCGAGCCTCCGGCGTACGCTCGCTGCCGGAAGGCACTCGACAACCGCATCCTCGTGCTGCGGGCCGGTCGTGGCACCGGTGCGAGCACCACCGCGTTCGCACTGCTGGCGGAACGCCACGGGGCCGGGGGCATCACCGGTCTGGACGCCTCGGACGACCTCTCCCGCTGGCGCCCCAAGGAGCCGCGCGGCTACCTGCTCCAGGGGCTGGCGCCCGAACTGACGAGTGTGCTCGGCGAGGTCGTGCTCACCGGGCTGGCCGGTCTGCTGCTCCGGGCGAACGCGCATCTGGTCATCACAGTACGGGCCGAGGTGCCACTCCCTCACGACACCTCGCCCTGGCAAGTCACCCATTACCCGCCACCGGCAGCAGACGTGGCCGCCGAGCGCCTCCAAACCATGGCTCGGGCAGGCGACCTCACCGAGGAACTTCTCGCCGAAGCCCTGGTTCACCTCGCTTCGGCAGCTTTCACCGGGCATCTCCATGCTCACCCACTGCCCGGAGAAGCCGTCGACGTGGCCGACGGGCTGCGGGACCTTGTCGCAGCGGACAGACCGGTCGCATCCGTGCTCACCGAACTGCAGGCCGGCAGCTCCGCCGCAGCGCACAAGGCACTCTCGGAATCCCGTCACCAGGCGGACCGGATCTCTCTGATGGCGGCGATCTCGCTGCTGGACGGGCAGGACCGGACAGTCGTCGAGGAGTTCAGCGGCGTTCTGCGCCCTCTCATCACCGAACGCGCCGGGCCACCGCTGTCGGGCGCGCCAGAACCGCACGGACAACGTGACCTGCTCGGCCCGGCTCTGAGTGATCGGCTGGAAGCCGTCGGTGCCCGGCTCGCCCCGCCACGGTTCGGGGCGGCGCCGCTCTGCACTGTCCAGCCCGTCGTCTTCTCCGGCCGACACCGGTCCGAGGCTCTGCTCCGCTGCTTGTGGCTGGAGTACGAGGGCATGTATCCGCTGCTCTGGAAAGCCCTGGACGAGACTCCTCACCGCCCCGGCATCGAACTCGCGGCGGGTCGGGCGATCGGGAGAGCCCTGACACACGCGACGGGCCCGAGCACTCTGCGCCAGCTGAAACCCTTCGCCGAGTCGGAGAGGCGCTGGCGCCGCCGTTTGGTGGCCTATGCGCTCGGAGAGATGGTCGAGCACCCGCCCCTGACCGGCGCGGTCAGGGAGCAATTGGGCCGGTGGAGCCGGTCCGCCTCCGTCCCGCTCCGCTGCACCGTGGCCGAGACCTGCGCCGGCAAGTACGGTCTGGCCCGCCCCGCCTTCGCCCTGAAACTCCTGGACACGGTCCTCAGCAGGCCGGACACGGAGACCGAGCACGCCGGACTGCGCGCCTCGGTCTCCTTCGCCCTCAGCGTCCTTGTGTCCGAGAAGGCCGGCCAGCCTCCAGTCCTCGACCGTCTGCGGTCATGGCAGATGGCGGGGCCGGGCACCCAGCAGCACACGATGGCCGTACACATCATCAACTCGATGAGTCGTACGACCTTCCCTGTGGCCGGCGCGCCCGGCCATCACCGGCTCCGTCTCGCTGATCTGCTCACCGAGCATTTCGGGCGGACCGTCGATCTCGTCGTCACCGCGCTGGACGACCCGGCCACTCACGAAGCCGTCGTGGCGGGCCTGTTCCTGATCGAGGACGACCCGGCCCTGCGTCAGCGGACCGCCTTTCCCCGCCTGCTCAGGACACTCTCCGACGTTGCTCGGAGCCACCGCGGCGTACTCCGCTTCTTCCTGCGCCGCCACCGCGCACGAACGTACCCGTCGGCAGAAGGGTTCGCCTCATGACCGGCCGTCTCATCACACCTCTCGACTCCTCGCCCGCCTGGCAGGTGATCCGTCACCGGCTCGGGGCCTCGGACGACAGGGCCCTGGTCTTCCTCTCGGACGACGGGGAGGACAGGATGGTGCCACCCCGGAGCGGCGACTACTGGGGATACCCGCGCCCGACTGTGCGGGCAGTGCGGCAGGGCGACTTCTACGAGATCGTCTGGGTCTCGCTCGCCGAGCAGCGTATGTCGGTCGACATCCCGCGACGTCCCCCGAAGTCCCCCGCCCGCTACGGGATCGCCTGGAGGATCAGCAACCCGGTCCTCGCGGCACGGAACCGGCTCACCAAGGAACACGCCCGCCAACTGGTGGCCGATCACATCAGCGCCAACGCGACCCTGCCCGGCGCCCCCGACCCCTTGCGCAAGCCACCACCCCACCTCGGCACGACCGAGGTCGTTCCGCCCGGTCAGGCCCGGGTGATCGACGACTGGGGCCTCACCTACTGGCTCCTGGACCCGCCGGCCGCGCTCCGGCCCACCCCTGGCAGCGACGGCGATCCCCTCCTCCCCGCAGGCTTCGGCGAGGCGCACCGCGAGGCGTACCGCTTCTACCGGGAGGTGGTCGCCGGCGGCCCCGTTGGGCTCGCGGCCCTCTGGCTCCTGCACCAGCCGGAACAGGCGCGCGAGGTGCTGGACTGGACGGTGGACCACCGCAACCTCCTGTCCGACCCGAACAGCTGGGAGCACACCCTCGCCACGACGCTTCGGGCGCTGACCCCCGAGGATCGAGGCTTCGTCGGCGTCAACCTGGCCCGTGTCCTCAGTGACGTGGGAGTGCCGCAGGGAGACGAGGTACTGCGTCGGATCAGCGCCCCCCAAAGGCCGGACGACGCGGGCGATCTGTACGAGGACTTCCGGTGACCGGCCGGCGCCAACACGTTTTCCGACGCGGCTCGTCCGGGCCGGAAGACGTGTTGGAGCTGTCGCGTGAACTGATCGCCCAGAACCACATCGAGATAGGGCGGGCGGACGGCAAGGCCGCTGTCCTGCTCGCCACCGGAGGGTCACTGCTCGGCCTGCTTCTGGTCTGCCGCACGCCCGGCACCTTCGGCCCCCTGCCGCTGTGGTGGGCCGCGACGGTCAGCACGACCGCAGCCCTGCTTCTGGTGCTGACGGCCCTGCTCCCCCGCCACGGCCGGAGGAGTGCAAGGAACTCCCGCTCCCTCGCCTACTACGACGATGTGGTCCGCGCCGAAAGATACGCGGAACTGCCGTCCCGGCTCTTCCGGACCAGCACGGATCCACACCCTCGTCTCTTCCGCGCCCTGACGGGGACCAGCCGTATCGCCCACACAAAGAACCGATGCGTGCACGGCGCCGTACTCATGCTGCTGCCGGCCGTCGTATGCGTGAGCGCGGCGCTGCTCTCCCGTGCCTGAGGGAAGCCACCCTGGCCCTCACCCGTTGCTGATGCGCAGGACGCCCGTGATCGTGCCCTGGTAGATCACGCCGCCGGGGGCGATGGAGCCGACCATCTGGAGGGTGTCGTAGAGGGCGCTCGTGCCGAGGTAGTGGGTGCGGACGGTCTTGCCGGTCGCGGGGTCGATCTCGGCGTAGAAGAACGAGTCGAGGATCGAGGTGGTGTCCGTGAAGGGGAGGGCGGGGGCGCGGACGACGGTGCGGAGCAGGCCGTCCGAGGTGGACAGCCGGGGTACCGCCGCCGAGCGGACCTCGGTGTCCCACTTCAGGTCGCAGCCGGAGCCGTCCGCGCGCACGTCGACGCGGCTGAGGCCGCCCTCGAAGCCTGCGGAGGCCGGGGTGGACGGGCCCGCGTCGTCGGGGAGCGCGGGGTAGGGGTATCCGTAGGTGCTGGCGACGAAGACGGAGTTGCCCGCGCCGACCGGGGAGTTCTCGCTGCCGCTGCCGCCGGACCGGAGGACGGGGACGGAGCACACCTGGGCACCGGTGTCCGTGCGGTAGACGAGCAGGTTCTCGGTGGGGGCGGCGTTGTCCACGACGGTGAGGTAGTCGGTGCCGGTGCGGGGGCCGAAGAACGTCGGGGTGGAGCCGGTGCCCCAGCTGAGCTGGCCGGGCTTGCGCGCGGGCCCGCGGTCGTAGGGTCGCCGCCAGGCGACGAGGGGGACGCCGTCATCCCCGGCCGTGAGCAGGTAGGTGGCCTGGGTGGTCGCGACGGCCGTGCCGGCGGGGGCCGTCGAGATGGAGTTGTCGACGCGTTCCCCCGCGGGAAGCGTCAGGGCGTGGACGGCGCCCGTGCGGTCGTCGGCGGTGCCCACGACGCCGCTGCCGGTGGCGAACCAGACGCGGCCCCGCCAGTCCGGCGAGATGCCGGTGACCGCGTCCCCCTCCGGTACGGCGGAGGTCAGCGGGAGCGAACCGGCGACGTACAACTCCCAGCCGCCGGAGGCGGTCCGGCGGTGGGCGATGCGCAGCAGGGTGCGGTCGCCGTCCACCGCGACCAGCCGGTCCTGGTGGTCGAGGTACGCGTAGACCCCGCCGAGCAGCGAGCCCTTCGCGATCTTCAGCTGGGCCAGCGAGTCGCCGGTCGCGGGGTCGAGCAGGTGCACGGTGGGGACCTGGCCGAGGATCGGCGTGCACAGCGCCACCGGGTATCCGTCGGCGCCGACCAGGACGGTCGGGCAGGCCGACTGCAGGGCGACGCGCTGGGAGGTCAGCGGTCCCGCGTCCGGGCCCGCCAGCGGCGTGGCGTCGGACGAGCCGGTGTCGCCGTGCATGGTCGCGGTGCCCTGGGGCCCGGCGTACGGGTTGTGCGGCGGGAGCGGATCGAAGGCGGTGGCGGCCTGCGCCGGGAACGCGGACCCCACCGCGAGCAGGGCGGCGGCACCGAGCACGGCGGCGCGCGGGAACAAGGGAAGACGCGGCATGGCGATGTCCAATCGGGCGAGTGACGCGCGGGCCGGCCGGGAAGAGGCCGGCATACGGAGCCGGAGAAACGGCGCCCTCGGCCGCCCTCCGTCTCTCCCCTAGCCGGGAACGGCAGGGGCGGGCCCGGCACGGAACGACGTCCGCGCGGTACGGACCGCAAGCGGTCGGCGAGGAGGGCGGCGGCAAGGGCCGCGAGGGGGGAACAGCTGCCCGGCTGAGGGCGGGGCCGGTTACGTCAGCGACACAGTGCGCTGGACTGCCGACAGCAGTCGACGTGGCGACGGATCACCAGCAGGAGGGGTGCGTAACCACTGCCTGCCATATCTGTCATGGACATGGATCGTAGCGCCCAAGTCCGCCGGGGCAACCACCGTTTCATATCCCGGACGGCGTACGGAATCGTGGAACAACGGCAGCTACGGCAACAGCCAGCGGGCTTTGGGGGACATGTGCGACTGCGGGAGTTCCGGCGCCGGGAGCGGCCGGACAGGCGTGTGCCATGATCGGCGGAACTTCGAAGAGCTTGGCCCTCACGAGGAGATCCGGCTGACGGATGGACTGGCTGGAACGTACCGCGACCCTGCGGCAGTGGACCCGGAGTGGGGTCCGGGCGCCGCACAAGCCGTTGTTGGTGTTGTACGCGCTTGCCCGGTTTCAGCAGGACGCCGCGGGGGAACTGCGCTACAGCTCCGTGGAGGCGGACCTGAAGCGGCTGCTCGATGAGTACGGGCCGGGGCGTCCGACGACGCCCGCGTACCCGTTCCACCACCTCGTGAGCGACGGGGTGTGGGAGGTGCGCACCGACCGCGGGGCGGGAAGCCCCGGCACCGGCGTACGGGAGTTGCGGGCGACGGGGGCGACCGGGCGGCTGGTGCCCGAGTTGCGGGACGCGTTGCGGCGGGAGCCGTCGTTGCTCGGGCGGATGGCGCGGGTGCTGCTCGATCTCAACTTCCCGCCCTCCCTGCACGAGGAGTTGTGCGAGGCGGTCGGGCTGGAGCTCCAGCCGGCCGAGACAGCCGAGGCGGGCCGGGCCGGGCCTCGGGGGCGGGATCCGCGGATGCGGGAGAGGGTGTTGACGGCGTACGAGTACCGGTGCGCGTTCTGCGGGTATGACGGGCGCATCGGCGCGGTGCCTGTCGGGCTTGAGGCCGCCCATGTGCGGTGGTGGGCCTTCGACGGGCCGGACGTGGTCGAGAACGGGCTCTGCCTCTGCTCCCTGCACCACAAGCTGTTCGACAAGGGGGTCCTCGGCCTCGGTTCCGACGACCGCATCCTCGTGTCGCAGAGCTTCGTCGGCCACAGCGCGGCGGCCGGCGCGCACGTCACGGCGCTCGCCGGCCGCCCGCTCATCGGGCCGCAGCCCTCCGCCGAACCGGTCGCCCCGGCCCACCGCGCCTGGCACGCGCGCGAGGTGTTCCACGGCGTGCCGCGCGCGGCGGCCGTCTGAGCTCCCTACGCGTCCGGTGTTCCGTCCGCCGCGATCCGGCGGAAGCCGAGATACGGGGTCAGGGCCTCCGGCAGGACGAGGGAGCCGTCCTCCTGCTGGCACTGTTCGAGGAGGGCGGCCAGGGTGCGGCCGATGGGGAGGCCGGAGCCGTTGAGCGTGGCGACCAGCTTGGGCTTGCCGTTCTCGTCGCGGGTGCGGATGTGGGCGCGACGGGCCTGGAACGTACCGAAGTCGGAGACCGAGGAGATCTCGCGGTACGTGTTCTGGCTCGGGATCCAGACCTCGATGTCGTACGTGAGCTGCGCCGAGAAGCCCGTGTCGCCGGCGGCGAGTTTGACCACGCGGTAGGCGAGGCCGAGCTCCTTCAGGCACGCCTCGGCGTGGCCGACCATCCGCTCCAGCTCCGTGCCGGCCTCCGCGGGGTCGACGATGCGGACCATCTCCACCTTGGAGAACTGGTGCTGGCGGATCAGGCCGCGGGTGTCCCGGCCGTACGAACCCGCCTCGGACCGGAAGCACGGGGTCTGGGCGGTCAGGGCGAGGGGAAGCTCGGCGGGCGGGATGATCTCGTCCGCGTACAGGTTGGTCAGCGGGACCTCGGCCGTCGGGATGAGGAACAGCTCGCGGTCGGCCACCCCCGTCTTGAACAGGTCCTCCTCGAACTTCGGGAGCTGTCCGGTGCCGGTCATGGTCTTACGGGTGACCAGGTACGGGACTGCGTGCTCGACGTAGCCGTGGCGGCGGGTGTGCAGGTCGAGGAAGAGGGTCGCCAGGGCGCGTTCCAGAGCCGCGCCCGCGCCGCGCGTGACCGCGAAACGGGGGCCCGAGAGCTTGGTCGCCCGGGCGAAGTCGAGGATGCCCGTCGCCTCGCCGAGGTCGACGTGGTCCTTCGGCTCGAAGGAGAACACCGGCGGTGTGCCCACCCGCCGGATCTCGACCGCGTCCGCGTCGCTGTCGCCGTCCGGGGCCTCGTCGGACGGGAGGTTGGGAATGCTGAGGAGGAGGTCGTTCAGCTCCTCCTGGACCCGCTCCTGGTCCGCGTCGATGTTCCGGATCTCTTCCTTCAGCTCGCGGGCCCGCTCCTTCAGCTTGGTGATGTCACCGCCCTGACGTGCCGTCTGCTGGACCTCGCTCGCCACCCGCTTGGACTCCGCCCGCAGCTCGTCGGCCGTGCGGATGTTCTGGTTGCGCCGGGACTGGAGGTCCTCCAGTGCGGGCAGGTCCAGCGTGTAACCGCGACGAGCGAGCCGGCGTACCGCTTCGGCACCCATGTCGATCAGGGCGCGGGCATCATGCATGAGGGGTCCTTCTGGTCCGGCGGGTGGATCGGTGCGTGTGGCACCGACGGTAGCAATCAGCGGACCTCGCGCGATCCGGTTTACCGGCGGTGCGGTCCCGGCGGTTCGGCGTCGGCCGCATACGGAGTTCACGATTCCTTCACGTGTAGTCCATCTGGGGGATACGGTTCTCCCGTGTGCGGCGAGTTGCGCTGTGTCACGGAACAACCTGCTGCCGTCGCCAGGGCGCGCCCCGACGCGGCCGCGCGTCTGGGGGACTGCATGCGTGAGATGACCAAGGGTGCCAACGTCGGGCTGGCGGACCTCAGCGACGATGCCGGCACGGTCATCGCGAGCCTGAGCTGGAGCAGCACCGCCGGGGACGGTGACGCGGACGTGTCCGTGCTCCTGCTGGACGCGGGCGGCAAGGTCCGCAGCGACGCCGACTTCTTCTACTACAACAACCCCTCGGCGGCCGACGGCAGCGTGCAGCTGCTGGGGAAGACGCCGACGGACGGCGGCAGCGAGGACCGCATCAGCCTCGACCTGACCGCCGTCCCCGAGGACGTCGAGCGCCTGGTCGTCGCCGCGAGCCGGTACGGCGGCTCCCGCTTCGGCGACCTGGACGACCTGCGGATGACCGTCGCCGACCGGTCCGGCGAGGTGCTGCTCGGGTTCTCGATCGGCGACGCGTCCGTGGAGAGCGCCTTCATCTTCGGCGAGCTGTACCGGCGCGGCACGGAGTGGAAGTACCGGGCCATCGGCCAGGGCTACGAGACCGGGCTCGCCGGGCTCGCCACCGACTTCGGCATCGACGTGGACGACGAGGGCGAGAACGAGGGCGCGGACGGGATCGCGGACCCGGGCGACGGGGAAGGCACGGCGCCCGCCGTCGAGTCCGCCGGCCCCTCCCAGCCGCTGCCCCCGGATGCCTCCCAGCCGCTCCCCGCCGTTCCCGCGCAGCCCGGCCCGCGAACCGCGGCGGTCGAGGAGCGGCCGGCCGCCCCGGCGCCCAAGCGGCCCCGTGCCCGTACGGCGAAGAAGAAGGTGACCCTGCCCGCCGTCGCCACGAAGTCGCTCGCCGAGAACGACTCCTGGCGGGCCGCCCGGCTCTTCCCCGCCTCGAACCTCAAGAGCGACAAGGAGCGCGAGGTCCGGGCGACCTCCGTGCTGCTGTCCGTGATGGCGCAGGTGCCGGAGTTCGGGCGCCGCCTGACCGCCGCCTTCGGGGCCCCCGCGGGGCGCATGCAGACCTTCACCGAGGTCTCCCTCCCGCACGGCGAGACCCCGAAGCGTCCCGACGGGGTGATCCGGGTCGAGCGGGCGGGGAAGCTGTGGACGGCGCTCGTGGAAACGAAGACCAACGGCAACGAGCTGAGGTCGGAGCAGGTCCAGAACTACATGGACATCGCCGCCCGCCGCGGCTACGAGGCGGTGATCACGCTCTCCAACGACGTGGCGCTGGAGGGCAGCCCGCTGGTCGAGGTCAAGACCGACGGGCGGCGCAAGCACAAGGTGGCCCTGTGGCACCTGTCGTGGGCGGAGGTGGCGCACCAGGCCCAGATGCTCATCCGGCACGAGGGCGTGGGCAACGCCGCCCACGCGTGGCTCCTCCAGGAGCTGCTGCACTACCTCCAGCACGAGAACTCCGGCTGCCACGGCTTCCAGAACATGGGCCCCTCGTGGGTGCCCGTGCGCAACGGCATCGACGAGGAGACGCTCAGCCAGGGCGACCCGCGCGCCGTCGAGGTCGTGGAGAGCTGGGAACGGCTCATCCGCCAGGTGTGCCTGCGGATCGGCGGCGAGCTGGGACAGAAGGCCCTGCCCGTCCAGCGCACCCAGCGCGGCACCACCGCCCTGTCGCGGCGCGCGGCGCACGCCGACCGGCTCTGCCAGGAGGGGCGGCTCGCCGCCGAACTGCGGGTGGACGGCTCGCCCGGCACCATCACGATCGTCGCCGACCTGCGGACCGGGAAGCTGCGCACCTCGGTGGAGATCCCGGCGCCCGAGGGGGGTTACCCGCTGACGTCCGCCAAGCGCCTGATGCGGCAGCTCGCCGAGGCACCCGCCGATCTGCACGTCGAGACGCTGGTCGAGGGGCAGAGCGGCCCGCGCGGCACCCTGGAGCGCCTCCGACCGGAGCCGGGTGACGTGCTTCCCCGCGACGGCAGCCGGATCACCGGGTTCCGGCTCTCCCTCTTCAAGAGCATGGGCGCCACGCGGGGCAACGCCGAGACCGGGTTCATCCGCAGCGTCGACAACGCCGTGGACCGCTTTCACTCGCACGTGATCGTCCATCTCGCGCAGGCGGAGCGCCGCACCCGCCGCACACCGGCCGCGGAGCCGGAAAGTGTCCCGGTACCGGCGTCAGCGGGGGCCTGAGCGGCCCCCGCTGAGCGGCAAACGGCTGCAAACCGGTCGGTCGGCGGTGGTTGTACTGGCCGTCGCCCCCGCCGCTCGCCATGATGCCGCCCATGACCAAGAGCGACGATGGCCCAGACATCACCCTCCGGATCGCCCAGGAGCCGGCGGCGGACGAGCTTCTCGCACGTAGTCCGCTCGCCGCCCTGGTGGGCATGCTGCTCGACCAGCAGGTGCCCATGGAGTGGGCCTTCGCCGGCCCGCACGCCCTGGCGCAGCGCATGGGCAAGGACGATCTGGACGCCCATGAGATCGCCTCGTACGACCCGGAGGCCTTCACCGGACTGTTCACCGCCAAACCCGCGCTGCACCGCTATCCGGGCTCGATGGCGAAGCGGGTGCAGCAACTGTGCCAGTTCCTGGTGGCGCAGTACGACGGTGAGGCGGCCGCCGTATGGCGCGATGCCGCGACCGGGGCGGAGCTGCGCCGACGGCTCAACGCCCTGCCCGGGTTCGGTACGCAGAAGGCGCAGATCTTCCTCGCGCTCCTCGGCAAGCAGTTCGGGGTCCGGCCGCCGGGCTGGCGGGAGGCGGCGGGGCCGTACGGGGAGGAGGGCTCGCACCGGTCCGTCGCGGACATCACAGGACCCGAGTCACTGGCGGAGGTGCGCGCGTACAAGCAGGAGGCCAAGCAGGCGGCGAAGGCCGCGAAAGCCGCGGCAAAGGGCAAGTGACCCTTCTTGTAAGCGGCATGGTGGCAATCGTGGCTGCGCCCGGTGGCTCTTGACCGGTAGGCTTTCCGTGTGATCTTCAAGCGCATCGGAAATGGGCGGCCTTATCCCGACCACGGCCGGGAAAGCACCCGGCAGTGGGCGGACGTCGCGCCGCGCCCGGTCCGCCTCGACCAGCTCGTCACCACCAAGGGCCAGCTGGACCTCGAAACCCTGCTCGCCGAGGACTCCACGTTCTACGGCGACCTGTTCGCGCACGTCGTGAAGTGGCAGGGCGACCTCTACCTGGAGGACGGGCTGCACCGCGCGGTCCGTGCCGCGCTCCAGCAGCGTCAGGTGCTGCACGCCCGCGTGCTCGAACTCGGCTGACGCCTCGGAGCCCGCACGGGGTTCGTTCGGGTGTTTTCCCACCCGGACGGGTGCGATCCATTGATCATTTAGTAGGCATCACCACCGGGTCGCACTACGCTGCGCCCATGAGCATGCTCACTCCCCCCGGCATGGGCGGAAAGTACCGCATCACGGGTGACAAGTACCCCCGCATGCGACGCCCCCGCCGCCGCAGCAAAGTGGTCCTCGCGACCGTCGCCTCCGTGGTCGCCCTCGGGCTGGCCGGATGGGGCACGCTGCAGCTCATCGATGTCTTCACCGGCGGCGACAAGACGGCCAGCGCCGCCGACCGGACCGAGCGCTGCCCGTCCCCGAAGGCGTCGAAACCCGCCAAGGTGCTGCCGCAGCCCGCGAAGATCACGGTCAACGTCTACAACGCGACCACGCACGGCGGTCTCGCGAAGTCCGCCGCCGACGAGCTGAAGAAGCGCGGGTTCAAGATCGGCAAGGTGGGGAACGCCACCGCCGCGTACGACAAGAAGGTGCCGGGTACGGGCATCCTGCTCGGCGCCCCGGCCGCCGCCGACGGCACGTTTTCGGTGCTGGGCGCCCAGCTCCCCGGGGCCGTGACGAAGACCGACGCCCGCAAGAACGGCGAGGTCGATCTGATCATCGGCAAGAAGTTCACGGCGTTCAGCAAGCCGCAGACGGCCGCCGCCGCGCTGTCCGCGCTGACGAAGCCCGCCCCGGCGCCCTCCTCCTGCTGAGGACGGCGCCGAGCGGGGGCGTTCGCGCAGGAGTGCCTAGGGCCTAGTCGACGGTGCCGTACATGCGGTCGCCCGCGTCGCCGAGGCCCGGGACGATGTAGCCGTTCTCGTTGAGCCGTTCGTCGACCGAGGCGGTGACCACGGTGACCGGCGTGCCGGCCAGCTCGCGCTCCATGACCTCGACGCCCTCGGGCGCGGCGAGGAGCACGACCGCAGTGACGTCGTCGGCGCCGCGCCTGATCAGCTCCTGGATCGCCGCGACGAGCGTGCCGCCGGTGGCCAGCATCGGGTCGAGCACATAGACCTGGCGGCCCGAGAGGTCGTCGGGCATCCGGCTCGCGTACGTGGACGCCTTGAGCGTCTCCTCGTCGCGGATCATGCCCAGGAAGCCCACCTCGGCGGTCGGCAGCAGCCGGACCATGCCGTCGAGCATGCCGAGACCGGCCCGCAGGATCGGGACGACCAGGGGACGGGGGTGCGACAGCTTCACTCCGGTGGTGGGTGTCACCGGGGTCTCGATGTCGACCTGTTCGGTGCGCACATCGCGGGTGGCCTCGTACGCGAGCAGGGTCACCAGCTCGTCGGCGAGGCGCCGGAAGGTCGGGGAGTCGGTGCGCTTGTCGCGCAGGGTGGTGAGTTTGTGCGCGACCAGCGGGTGGTCGACGACGTGGATCCGCATGTCTCCCAGCGTAGCCGCGCCTCCCGCACCCGTGCGCTGGCATCATCCACACGTTCGGGGGGAAGGTGGTGGCATACGGACCCAGCGACGCAGCCAGCCTTGGGGGTGAAGAGCCGATGGCCGACGGGGCACAGAGCGCCGAGGACCCGGGGCGGGCGCGGAACCCTCGGAGCACACCGGACACCCCCGACGCACCGGACTCCCCCGACGCTCCCGAGACCGACGCACAGCGCCGTCGGCGGCGGGCCCAGTTCCTCCGCGAGCTCCACGAGGCGAAGGCGCTGCGCGACCGGGTCCAGCCGCGGCGGGTGAAAGCCGCCCGAATGCGCCAGGCCATGCGGATGCGCACGTTCCGCTGGTAGCCCCTCCGGCCTGCGGAAAAGCCGCTGGTGACGGTGGTGGAGAGAACTGATGGCCGACTCAACCGTCGAACTGCTCTCGCGAAGCGCCGGTTTCTGTCACGATGCCGAATGGGCGGGACGCAGGGCAGCCGGAGCACCGACTGCTCCCCGCCCGGACCGGCCCTTGGCCCCGAGACCAGTGGGAGAGTCACGGTGTACTTCGCCGCACTGCTCGCGCGCACCGAAGACGGGTGGGAAGCGAGCGACACGGAGCTCGACGATGTGGAGACCCTGTCCGACCTGACGGATCTGGCCCGTGACGCCTCGGTTGACGAGGACACGGTGCTCGTATTCATCGAGCAGGAGGACGCCTGGTTCGGCGTCGTCCGGGTGGACGGTGAGGAGGACCCCCGGATCTACGTCTCGGACGCCTCCGCCGCCGCCCGCTCCTCGTACGGGGAGATCCTGCTCACCGACGAACTGCTCGGCCGCGAACCAGGCGCCGAGGACACGATCGCCGCCCTGGAGGAGCTCGTCGGTCTCGACGGCTCGGAGGACGGCGAGCCCGAGACCACCGCCAACGACGACGATGACGAGGACGGGCCCTCCGCGGGCGTCGTCCCGGCCGGCCCGATCGGCGACTCCGGGGTCCTCTCCGACCTCGGGCTCCCCGAGGCCGAGCTGCTGATGCTGCGGACGGACGCCCTGTCGGAGATCGCGGACGCCCTGGGGGCGGCCGAGGTGCTGGAGACCGTCCGCTAGGGTCCCGCGGGTGACCGAAGCATCCCGTCCGCACATTTCGGACCCGCCCGATCCCGTCAGGGACCCGTGGCGGGCGGTGATGCGCCGCGCCCTGGCCGAGGCCGACCGTGCGGCGGCGACCGGTGACGTACCGGTCGGCGCCGTCGTCCTCGGCCCGGACGGGGCACCGCTGGCCGCCGGGCACAACGAGCGCGAGGCGACCGGCGACCCGACCGCGCACGCCGAGGTCCTGGCGCTGCGCCGGGCCGCCGCCGCACTCGGCGAGTGGCGCCTGACCGGCTGCACCCTGGTGGTCACCCTGGAGCCCTGCACGATGTGCGCGGGCGCCCTGGTGCAGGCCCGGGTGGACCGGGTGGTCTACGGCGCCCGGGACGAGAAGGCCGGTGCCGCCGGCTCGCTCTGGGACGTCGTACGCGACCGCCGCCTCAACCACCGCCCCGAGGTGGTCGCCGGGGTGCTGGAGGCCGAGTGCGCGGCCCCGCTGACGGCCTTCTTCCGGGACCGCTGACCTGCCCGGGCCGGGGGGCTGGGGATCGTCCCGTAACGGATTTCGGCGTACGGCCAACATGGTCTAAGCTCTCTCTCGGTAGCGTGTCCGAGCGGCCGAAGGAGCTCGCCTCGAAAGCGAGTGTGGGGAAACTCACCGAGGGTTCAAATCCCTCCGCTACCGCCAGCCAGAACCGCCCCCGAACCGTGTGAACGGATCGGGGGCGGTTCTGCGTGTGCCCGCGCCCGGCGCCGGTTGGTCACCGGGCCCGTGCTGGGGGATCATGCCGGGGGCGGCGGGACGCCCGCCGGGGCCGGCCACCGCCGTCCGGGGAGCCGAGAGAAGAAAGCACTGGCCGTGATGCAGATCGTGCGGGGCAAGAAGCTCGAAAAGGCCGCCGAGGGCGAATTCGAGCGGCTGGTCCAGGAGAGTTCCCGGGTCGTTGTCGATGTCGGTACGGGGGACGCCCGGGCGTCCTATCGCATCGCCAAGGAGAATCCGGACTGGCTGGTCGTGGGATTGGACCCGGCCTGGCAGCGGATGACGCAGACGAGCATTCGCAGCCGCCGCAAACCCGCCAAGGGCGGCGTACCCAATCTGCTGCTCGTGAACGCGTCGATCGAGAATGCCCCTGAGGAGCTGCGGGGGGCCGCCGACGCATTGCTGGTCCTGATGCCGTGGGGGAAATTGCTCCACGGTCTCGTGCGCGGCGACGAGGACATCTGGAGCGGTCTTCGTACCGTCGCCAAGCCGGATGCGCCGCTCACGGCCACGGTCGGCACCAGCATTTGGCGGGAGCCCGTGCCGCGGGACATCCAGGGGCTCCCGGAGCTGACCCCTTCGTACGTCGGAGAGGTGCTCACCGGGAAGGCGCTCGCCGCCGGCTGGAAGATCACCGGTTTCCAGCTCACGAAGGCCGAGGAGGCCGCCGCCGTGTCCTCGTCGTGGGCGCGCAGGCTGGACTCGGACAGCACCGAGGTCATCGCGACCCTGACGGCGGTCACGGCCGGACCGGAGGAGTGAGCGCGGCGGGTCAGCCCGTCGGGAACTGCCTGCAGTACTCGTACATGGCCATCGCGCCAGCCGTGGCGACGTTGTAGCTGTGCGGGGAGCCCCAGACCGGGATTTCCACGCACTCGTCCACGCAGGCGAGCTCGTCCTCCTTGAGGCCGGTCCGCTCGTTCCCGAGGACGATGACCGACTTACGGGGGAAGCTGATCTCGTGCAGGCTCTTCGAATTCGTGGCCTGTTCGAGCGCGATGATCGTGTAGCCGTCCTCGCGCATCTTCTTCAGCACCGGCGGAAGGCTCCGGCGCATTTCGATCTCGACGTTGTCGGCACCGTCGCGTGCGATCTTCGGGTCGAGTTTCACATTGCCGCAGGCGATGATCCGCTCGACTCCGCAGCACCCCGCCGTCCGCACCACGCTGGACAGATTCACGCGGCTGCGGAACGCCGAGCACGCGATGACGAGCTCGCGGTTGCGGAGCAGAGGGGTGCCCGGCTTATGGCGGAGGTGTTCGAACATGCCGGGAAGTCTACTGGCCCCCCGCCGACCCGCTCCGCGCATGCGGGCGCGGACTACCATGACCGGTCCGGACAAAACACCTAGGCCCTGGAGAAGGCAATGAAGATCCACGCCAGGGGCCACGGACACGTCCGCGCGACCCACGCGAAGACCCTGGAATTCACCGGCGAGCAGGACATCACGCCCCGGGCGACCTGCGTCGTGGGAGTGGGCGCCGCCTTCGACCAGGAGGGTCTGGCCCTCCTGCGCGGCCCTGTCGCCGTCCGCCTCGCGGCCGGGCCGCACGTCGCCACCGGCACCGCCGTGGTCAACCCGCACCACGAGGTGACCGACCGCCTGGTGCTCCGGCGCAGCGACCACGCCTCACCGGACACCTTCGCCTTCCGCAGCACCCTGGTGGCGAGCGACCTCGACCCGGACTTCGTGGCCGCGCTGGGAGACCCGGCGACCGAGGTGACCCTGACGCTCACCGAGACCGGGCCCCGCCGGCCGCTGGTCCTCGTCCACCGCCGCGGCCTGCCGGAACCGGAGGGGCGCCCGGGACTGCTGTGGCGCACGGCGGACGCCTCGGTGGACCTGGAGGCGGCGCGCGTCCCGGACGAGGCGCGCGCGGCCCTCGCGGACGGCGGGGTGATCGCCGCGTCCGTCTCCGGCCCGCTGGAGGGCGTCTCGCAGGCGGCCGGGGCATGGCTGGCCGACGCGGCGGCTCAGGGGGCCCGGTTCGAGGTGACGGGCGACGCGACCGGGACCGTGCCCGCGCTGCTCGCGGCGGGCCTGCCGGTCGCACCGGCGGTCCACCTGGGCCGGGCCGACCACCGGGCGCTGGCCGCCCCGCCGCACGCGGAGCTGCTGCGGACGGCACCGGCCCCCGTGGTGTTCCGGGCGCCCGCTGCCGCTCTCACCGTCCTCGCGGAGGTGCTGGCCGGGTCCGCCGAGGACCGCCGGATCGCCGTGCCGGACGGGCATGCCGACCTCGGGCACGGGGTGAGATGGCTGCCGCTCCCCGAGGCGGTCGCGGCCGTCACGGGCGAGGAGGAGTGCGTGTTCGTCCTGGCCCCCCCGGAGCGCGCCGCCTGGAACGTGGACCTGCGGCCCCTGGTCCCGCTGCTGGTGGAGCAGGGGGTCACCGCACGCACCCTGAGCACGGTGCTCCGTCCGTTCGGGATCAGCCGACGGGACCTGTACGACGCGCTGGGCGATGCGCGGGGCTCGCGTGACAAGGGGCGCGAGGAGAAGTAGAGGATAGGGGGAAGCGGCATCGGGGGGATGTGCCGCTTCCCCCGGTCACGGGGCCTGCCGCTCCTTGCCGCGGTCGGGGGGAGGCCACGGCATGGGTCCCCGGCAGGGGTCCCGTACCCGGCCCCTCGGAGTCCGAGGGGCTCACCTTCCATCGTGCCTCGCCGGCACCCCTTCGCGGGCGGACCAAGGACCCCGATCCGCGGGACGTTGGTCCCTGGGCCGCGGCCACGGCTCGTGACGGAAACGGCCGACGGATCCGAGCACGCGTGTGGATAGACTCGCCCGACCGCACAGGGGATCGAAACCGCAGGGGATCGAAGGGGAGTCAGGGGCCGATGGCGCAAGCGAAGAAGATAGCTCTCTACGTGATCGTCGTCTTCGTGCTCTACACGATCATCAACTCCCCCGCCCGGGCCGCGGACCTGGTGCAAGTAGGGTTCGAGGGCATCGCGGACGCCGCGCAGGGCGTCGGCGACTTCATGTCCGAGCTCGTCAACTAGGGGTACCGCGTGATCCGCCATCTGGTCCTGTTCAAGCTGAACGACGGCGTCGAGCGGGACGACCCGAGGGTCGTCGCGGGTGCGGAGGCCTTCCGGGCGCTGGAAGGGACCATCCCGGAGCTGGAGTTCTGGGAGTGCGCCTGGAACATCACCGACCGGCCGATCGCGTACGACTTCGCCATCAACTCGGCGGTCGCGGACGAGGCCGCGCTGAAGCGTTACATCGAGCACCCGGACCATCAGGCGGCCGCCGGTCAGTGGCGTGAATTCGCCACCTGGGTGATCGCCGACTACCCGTTCTGACGCCTTCGGCCCTGCGAGCCCCTCACCGCGACGGTGAGGGGCTTTTCTTTGTCCAGGGGCCCGATGGACACCCGGCGCACGTTTTAAACCCGGGCGAGGTCAACACGGCGCTATGGGGTGCTTGCACATAGTGGTCATGTCTTGTGATGCTATGACCGCTTTTGACGGATGGATTGACCGAAGTTGACCGCAAGCCGTAGTTGTTGACCGCGAAGGGGTGGCGTCATCGTGCCGGCCAGTACTGCGCCTCAAGTGCCTCCCCAGGTCCACCAGGCGGCACCGGCCGCCCCGCCCGCCCCGCCGCCGGGCCAGGTGCAGACGACGGTCCACGAGACGCCCGACGAGACGGCCGCCCCCGCCCGCTCCCGGACCGCCGACACCAGGGCGCTCACCCAGGTCCTCTTCGGGCAGCTCAAGAACCTGGAGCCGGGCACCGCGGAGCACGACCGGGTGCGCACCGCGCTGATCGAGGCCAACCTCCCGCTCGTGCGGTACGCCGCCGCGCGGTTCCGCAGCCGGAACGAGCCGATGGAGGACGTCGTCCAGGTCGGCACCATCGGGCTGATCAACGCGATCGACCGCTTCGACCCCGAACGCGGCGTCCAGTTCCCGACGTTCGCGATGCCCACCGTGGTCGGCGAGATCAAGCGGTACTTCCGGGACAACGTGCGCACCGTCCACGTGCCCCGCCGGCTGCACGAGCTCTGGGTACAGGTCACCGGCGCCACCGAGGACCTGACCACCGCGCACGGCCGCTCACCCACCACCGCGGAGATCGCCGAGCGGCTGAAGATCTCCGAGGACGAGGTGCTGGCCTGCATCGAGGCCGGGCGTTCGTACCACGCGACCTCGCTGGAGGCCGCCCAGGAGGGCGACGGGCTCCCCGGCCTCCTCGACCGGCTCGGCTACGAGGATCCGGCCCTCGCGGGCGTCGAGCACCGGGACCTCGTCCGGCACCTCCTCGTACAACTGCCCGAGCGGGAGCAGCGGATCCTGCTGCTGCGGTACTACAGCAACCTGACGCAGTCCCAGATCAGCGCCGAGCTGGGGGTCTCTCAGATGCACGTGTCAAGGCTCCTCGCCCGGAGTTTCGCCAGACTCCGATCCGCAAACAGGATCGAGGCGTAACCGAAACGGGTAGACCGTTCCCGGGGCGTTTCCCGGGGTCCAAAAGCCCCACACCCCTTGTTAACTGCGCAGACTCCCCCTTGACTTGTCGACAAGTCACTACAGCGTGTTGCCGACATGTGACATTCTGCGGGAAGTGAGTTTGCCGCAGCCCCACCTCCGGTATTCAGGTGGAGGCTGCGTTCCTCCGATGGTCGTGGCCACCGCGACCGTCCGCGACCTCAAGGGGGTGGCATGTCCGAAGAACAGGGCAGCTCGAAGGTGCTCACGCTCGAAAAGAGCGAGCCCGCACCTGTTGCGCTCACCAGCTCGCCGGAAGCCATCGACACCCGCACGCTCTCCCGCTCCCTGTTCCTGCGGCTCGCCGCGCTGGGTCCCGCTCCGGGCCCCGGCGGGACCGACAGCCCGGAGCGTGCCTATGTGCGGGACACACTCATCGAGCTCAACCTGCCCCTCGTGCGGTACGCGGCGGCGCGGTTCCGGAGCCGTAACGAACCCATGGAGGACATCGTCCAGGTCGGCACCATCGGCCTGATCAAGGCGATCGACCGCTTCGACTGCGAACGGGGCGTGGAGTTCCCGACGTTCGCGATGCCGACCGTGGTGGGCGAGATCAAGCGGTTCTTCCGCGACACCTCGTGGTCGGTGCGGGTGCCGCGCAGGCTCCAGGAGCTCCGGCTCGCCCTCACCCGGACCAGCGACGAGCTCGCGCAGAAGCTGGACCGCTCACCGACCGTCCCGGAGCTGGCCCGGGCGCTCGGGGTCTCCGAGGAGGAGGTGGTCGACGGTCTGGCCGTGGGCAACGCCTACACCGCCTCGTCGCTGGACTCGCCCGCGCCCGAGGACGACGGCGGCGAGGGCTCGCTGGCCGACCGGCTGGGTTACGAGGACACGGCGCTGGAAGGCGTCGAGTACCGCGAATCGCTCAAGCCGCTGCTGGCCAAGCTCCCGCCGCGCGAGCGCCAGATCATCATGCTGCGGTTCTTCGCCAACATGACCCAGTCGCAGATCGGCGAGGAGGTGGGCATCTCGCAGATGCACGTCTCCCGTCTGCTGACCCGTACGCTCGCCCAGCTCAGGGAAGGGCTCATCGCGGACTGAGTCCGGACGCGCTTCACCGCCGGCCGCCGGGTCCCCTCGGCGGCCGGTGCGCGTTCCCGTACGAAGGCGGCCGCAAACCGGAGCGCCGCTCCCTCGCGGATCAGCGAGGGAGCGGCGCGGAGACGGATGCGGTCGGGCGGGACGCGTGGCGGGTACAGCGCCCCGTCGCGCCCGCGGAGCGGAAGGTCAGCCGAGCGCGAGCCAGGCGACCGCGCCGAGCACGATGACCACCGCGACGATTCCGGCGATCAGTCCGGTCCTCGGCCCGGAGGAGACGGCGGCGGGCTGCTGCGCGCGCTGCGGTTCGCCCTCGTCGACGAAGGCGCGGAACATCTGGGTGCTGCCGGCCGGGTCGTAGGAGCCCTCGGGACCCTGCGGTGCGTGGGGATTGTGTGCCATGTCGCAGGACCCTAGCGAACTCGGGCGAACGGCCCAACCCCCGGGCGCCGCCCGCCGATCCACCACCGCTGTGGCACAGACCACACCGACCCCTCCTCTACCGCACACACTGCGGGTTTGACCAGCACCCGGCGTACCCTTTTGCGTTCCTTTACTTCCGCAAGCCCCTTTTCGTTTGCCTGCAGCAACCAACGGCTTCTATGGTTGCCCTAAGCAACAAGATGACCGGTGAGATTGTCTGGGGGTCCCGTGGCCGCACGGAGTCAGTACGAAGAACTGGCCCGGCAGCTGAGCGCCATCGGGGCCGTCAAGAGGGGTCTCGCCCGCATCCTGCCCGCCGAATGCCCCGGTGGTTCCGCCGCCGTGCTGACTCTGCTGAGCCGGCACGGGGAGATGCGGATCAGCCGGCTGGCCGAGCTCCTCGCGGTCGACATGTCGGTGACCAGCCGACACGTCGCCCACGTGGCGGAACGGGGCTGGATCGAACGGTTCCCGGACCCGGCGGACAAACGCTCCCGGATCCTGCGGCTGACCCCCGCGGGGGAAGGCGTGCTGGAGGACCTCTCCCGCCGGTCGACCGAGATGTTCGCCTGCCATCTTCAGGATTGGTCCGACGACGAGGTCGGACAGCTCAACACGTTGCTGGCCCGGCTGCGCGACAGCTTCTCCTGTCGCGGCACCGGAGGGTGCACCTCCGGAAAGCACAGCGGCGACTGCCGCTCCCGCCGGGACGACAGCCATGACGGCTCGTACACCCGTACACCCGCGTAACAGAAGCAAAGACAAGGACTTACATGGCTACGACCACACCAACCGGTGTGCGGGGCGGCCACGCCAAGCACGGGGGCCACGACGCCTCCGACGGCACGCCGATGACACACCGGCAGATCATGGAGGCACTTGCCGGGCTGCTGCTCGGCATGTTCGTCGCGATCCTGTCGTCCACCGTCGTCTCCAACGCCCTGCCGGAGATCATCTCCGACCTGGGCGGCGGGCAGAGCGCCTACACCTGGGTCGTCACCGCCTCGCTGCTGGCGATGACCGCGACCACCCCCCTGTGGGGCAAGCTGTCCGACCTGTTCAGCAAGAAGCTGCTGGTCCAGATAGCCCTGATCATCTACGTCGCGGGCTCGGTCGTCGCCGGTCTCTCGACGAGCTCGGGCATGCTGATCGCCTGCCGTGTGGTGCAGGGCATCGGCGTCGGCGGTCTCTCCGCCCTCGCCCAGATCGTCATGGCCGCCATGATCGCCCCGCGCGAGCGCGGCCGTTACAGCGGCTACATCGGCGCGGTCTTCGCCGTCGCCACCGTCGGCGGCCCGCTGCTCGGCGGCGTCATCACCGACACCAGCTGGATGGGCTGGCGCTGGTGCTTCTACGTGGGTGTGCCGTTCGCGGTCATCGCCCTCATCGTGCTCCAGAAGACCCTGAAGCTCCCGGTCGTCAAGCGCGAGGTCAAGGTCGACTGGACCGGCGCCTTCTTCATCAGCGCCGCCGTCTCGCTGCTGCTCCTGTGGGTCACGTTCGCGGGCGACAAGTACGACTGGATGTCCTGGCAGACCGGCGTGATGCTCGCGGGCTCCCTGGTCCTCGCGCTGCTCTTCGTCTTCACCGAGTCCCGTGCCAGCGAGCCGATCATCCCGCTGCGGCTCTTCCGCAACCGGACCATCACGCTCGCCTCGCTCGCCTCGCTGTTCGTCGGCATCGCGATGTTCGCCGGCACCGTCTTCTTCAGCCAGTACTTCCAGCTGGCGCGCGGCAAGTCGCCGACGATGTCCGGTGTGATGACCATCCCGATGATCGGGGGTCTGTTCCTCTCCTCGACCATCTCGGGCCAGGTCATCACCAAGACCGGCCGCTGGAAGGCATGGCTGGTCAGCGGTGGCTTCCTGGTCACCGCCGGTCTCGGCCTGCTCGGCACGATCCGCTACGACACGACGTACTGGCACATCGCGGTCTTCATGTTCGTGATGGGTCTCGGCATCGGCATGATGATGCAGAACCTGGTGCTCGCCACGCAGAACCAGGTGGACCCGAAGGACCTCGGTTCGGCCAGCTCCGTCGTCACCTTCTTCCGTTCCCTCGGTGGTGCGATCGGCGTCTCGGCGCTGGGCGCCGTCATGGCGAACCGCGTCACCCACTACGTCAAGGACGGCCTCGCGGACCTCGGCCCGCAGGGCGCCGCCCTGGGCCACGGCGGCACCGGCGGCGGGGGCATCCCCGACCTGGACAAGCTGCCCACCCCGTTCCGCACGGTCATGGAGGCCGCCTACGGGCACGGCGTCGGCGACGTCTTCCTGTACGCCGCTCCGGCCGCGCTGCTCGCCTTCCTGATCACGCTGTTCATCAAGGAGGTCGCGCTCAGGACGCGGGCCGTGGGCGACGCCCCGGCGCAGGCCGACGCGCCCGCCGAGGCCCCCGCCGACACCGTCACCGAGGCGGTCGCCGAGGGCGCCGCCGGGGTCACCGCCGTCGACACCGCCGAGGCGGCCCCCGTCGCCGGGGCCGAGGCCCCCGTGGACTTCGCCAAGGGCGGCACCCCCGTCCGCGGTGTGGTCCGGGGTGCCGAGGGCGCGCCCGTGGCACAGGCGGCCGTCACGCTGATCTCGCTCGGCGGCCGTCAGCTGGGCATCGCCGCGGCGCAGGCCGACGGGAGCTACGCGCTGGCCGCCCCGGGCGCCGGTTCGTACGTCCTGATCGCGTCCGCCGACGGTTTCCAGCCGCAGGCGTCCACCGTGGTCGTCGGCGACGAGCCGCTGGCGTACGACATCCTCCTCTCGGGTACGAGCGGCCTGGCCGGCACCGTGCGCGCCGCCGAGGGCGGCACCCCGATCGCGGACGCCATGGTCATCGTGACCGATGTGCGCGGCGACGTCCTGGCCACCGGCAAGTCCGCCGAGACGGGCGACTTCGCCTTCGGCGAGCTGGTCCCCGGCGCGGTCACCGTCGCGGTCAACGCGGCCGGCTTCCGCCCGCTGGCCCTGCCGGTCGAGATCGGCGGCCAGGGTGTCACCCGGGTCGACGCCGCGCTCCAGGCCGGTGCGCTGGTCCAGGGTGTCGTGCGGGCCGGTGCGAGCCGCCGCCCGCTGCCCGACGCCCGGGTCACGCTGGTCGACGCGGCCGGCAACGTGATCGCCAACTCGACCACCGGGGAGGACGGGGCGTACGCCTTCGCCGACCTGGACGCGGGCGAGTACACAGTCATCGCGACCGGCTACCCGCCGGTGGCCGGTGCCCTGACGGTGGCCGGTCACGGGGTCGACGGCCACGACATCGAGCTCGTCCACCCGGGCGAGTGACCCACGCGGTCCGGGGGTAGACCCCGGACCCGTACAGAACCCCTGGCGGGGCGGCGTTTCGAGCGGATGCGCGGCACCGGCCGGTGGAAATGGGCCCCGGCGGCGGGGACGGCAGGCAGGGGACGGCCTGCCGTCCCCGCCCCGGGGCCCGACTCATTGAATGACCCGGTCCGGTGGACGGGCGGGTCATGAGCAAGGAGAGAGAACGGGATGGGACTTCGCGCACAGGTACGGACGCGGGACGGCTGGGCCGTGCAGCACGCGGTCGTGACGGTCACCGACATGACCGGCACCCAGGTGCTGCGCGCCGCCGCCGACGAGGCCGGAGCGGTACGGGCCGACACCCCGCTGTCCGCGGGCGCGTACACGGTGATCGTGACGGCGGTCGGGTACGCCCCCGCCGCCTCCACCGCCCTCGTCACGGCGAGCGGCACGGTCGAGGCGGGCACGGTCGTGCTCAACCGCCAGGGCGGCGTGGAGCTGCCGCCGCCGGGCACCTGGTCGCTGGACCCGGCGCACTCCTCGGTGGGCGCGGTCGCCCAGCACCTCGGGATCTCCAGCGTGCACGGCCGGTTCACCGCGTTCGGCGGGCGCGTCGAGATCTCCGAGGACCTGCAGAGCTCCCGGGTCGACGCGGTCATCGACGCGGCGAGCATCGACACCGGCAACGGCATGCGGGACAAGCACCTGCGCTCCCCCGACTTCCTGGACGCCGACCGCTTCCCGGAGATCACCTACCGCTCCACCGGGCTGACCCCGGCCGGGCCCGACCGCTGGACCGTGCGCGGCGAGCTGACCATGCGCGGCGTGACGCGCCCCGTCGACCTCGACCTGAGCTACCTCGGCACCGGTCCCGACCCGTGGGGCGGGGTGCGCGCGGCGTTCAGCGCCACCGCCGAACTGCGCCGCGAGGACTTCGCCATGAACTACAACCAGGTGGTCCAGGCCGGCATCGCGGCGATCGGCACCACACTCCGCGTCGAGCTCGACATCCAGGCCGTGCAGGGCGATTCCCTGCCCGCCGTCTGACAGCCCTCCGCCGTAGGGTCGTTCCATGGCACCCAACATCGCAACGAACACCGCCGTGGAACTCGACGCCCTGCTGGACTTCGTACGGCCCCGGCACCGGGCGATCCTGCTGACCACCCGGGCCGACGGCCGTCCCCAGGGCTCCCCGCTCACCTGCGGCGTGGACGACGCGGGCCGGATCGTGGTCTCCACGTACCCCGAACGCGCCAAGACCCGTAACGCCAAGCGCGACGCACGGGTCAGCGTCATCGTCCTGTCCGACGACTGGAACGGGCCCTGGGTCCAGATCGACGGGACCGCCGAGGTCATCGACGCGCCGGACTCGGTCGAGCCGCTCGTCGAGTACTTCCGGAACATCTCCGGCGAGCACCCGGACTGGGACGAGTACCGGGCGGCGATGGTGAAGCAGGGGAAGTCGATCATCCGGATCACCCCGGAGCGCTGGGGCCCCATCGCCACCGGTGGCTTCCCGGCCCACCTCGCCCCGTGATCTCCCCCGCCGTGCTCGACCGGGCCCGGATCGTCGCCGGGCCCGAGGCCGGCGAGGCCGCCGTGCGCGGACTGGCGGCGGCCACCGGGCGCACCATCGCACGCGAGCCCGGTGAGGGCCCCTTCGTGTACGTGGGTGCCTCGCTGCCCGACGCGGTGCGCCGGGCGGACCTGGTCTGGTTCCACAGCGTCAACGCGGGCACGGACGCCCTGCTGCGCGGCGGCCCCTGGCCGGACGGCGTACTGCTGACCCGGACCGTGGGGCGCATGGGCGAGCGGATCGCGCAGTACGTGCTGGGCTGGGTGCTCGCGGAGTGCCAGTCCGTTCCGGAGTTCGCCGCGCAGCACGCCCGCGCCGAGTGGCGCCGCATCGACTCCGAACTCGTCGCCGGACAGACCGCCGTGGTGCACGGCATCGGCCGCATCGGCTCCGCCGTCGCCACGCTGCTCCGGGCCTGCGGCATCCGGACCGTGGCCGCCGCCCGCACCCCGCGCCCGGTGCCGCCCGGCTTCGACGCGGTGGTCGTGGGCGACGAACCGGTGGCCGCCCGCTGGGTGGTCGCGGCGCTTCCGCTGACCGGGGCGACCACCGGCTACTTCGGGGCGGACCGGTTCGCGGCGATGGGCGGGGCGACGTTCCTCAATGTGGGGCGGGGCGCGACGGTGGATCTGGGGGCGCTGGAGGCGGCGTTGCGCGCCGGGTCGGTGGGGCGGGCGGTGCTCGACGTGCTGGCCGACGAGCCGGCGGCGCCCGGGGACGCGTGCTGGCGGCTGCCGCGTACGGTCGTCACCTCGCACTCCGCGGGGATCACGGCGGACGAGGACATCGTCACGGACTTCTCGGCGTGCCTGCGGGAGCTGTCGGAGGGCCGGGTCCCGGCGCTCACGGTGGACACCGCGCGCGGCTACTGAGCAGCCCTACCGCGCGCGGTCCCGCATCGCGTCGATCCCCGCGATCAGCAGGTCCAGCGCGAAGGCGAAGTCGCGCTCAAGGGTCTCCTCCACGGTGGCCCCGCCGCGCGCCGCCATCAGGCCCGGCGACTCCTCCACGAAGCCGTCGAGCCGGGGCTGCTCCTGGATCGCCGCCATCGCCTGCCGGACGTACTCGTCCTGGCTGAGCCCCGCCTCCGCGCTGCGCCGCGCGAACCGGCCCTCGGCCGTGCCGAATCCGTACACGAACTGGAAGACCGCCGACAGCGCCCCGCCGCGGCTCTCCGGGGGCAGCCCCGTCGCCCGGATGACGTCCCGCACGGTGCGGGTCACCAGCAGCGCGTGCGGGCCGAGGTTGAGGAAGCGGCCCGCCAGCGGCGACACCCACACGTGCCGCACCAGCAGCCCCCGGTACGCCGCCGCCACCGCGCGCAGCCGGTCCTGCCACGGGGCGTCGGCGGGCGGCGGCGCGATCTCGCTGTAGACCGCGTCGAGGGCCAGTTCCAGCAGGTCGTCCTTGGTGTCCACGTACCAGTACAGGGACATGGCCGTGACGTTCAGCTCGGCGGCCAGTCGTCGCATGGAGAACTTCGCCAGCCCCTCGGCGTCCAGCAGCCGCACCGAGGCCGCGGTGATCCGCTCCCGGTCGAGCCCGGCAGGCTGGGCCGTCCGGCGGGAACGCGCGGGCTGCCGGGTCTCCAGCCACACGCTGGACCGGACGGGGTTCTTCACGCGGTCGGCCGCGGACACCATGGCTCTCCCTCGTCTCGGCGGCGGGCGGACGGACCGGCCGCGTACCCGCGAAACGGAGGCTTACGGTCCGGCGGGTCCCGCCCGATGCTATGCCGCTGTCACGGCCCGGCGGCCGGGGATCGCGGTCGTTGGGGCGTACAAGTGTCTTCTCGTGGGTACGGTGCCGGTCGCCGCGTCGGATACGACCTGCCCCGGAAGCTGGAGTGATATGTCACTGCGTCGTCGTACGGTGGAAGTCCTGGTGGCCGCAGGGTTGTTGGGGGCCGCGCTCGCGCCTCCCGCGACGGCGGCGGGGCACGGGCGGGCGCCCGGGCAGTCGGTCCCGCTGCGCGTCGCCACGTACAACATCCATGCCGGGGCCGGCATGGACAACGTCTTCGATCTCGACCGGCAGGTGGCCGCGCTGCGCGCCCTGGACGCGGATGTGATCGGGCTCCAGGAGGTGGACGTCCGCTGGGGCGACCGGAGCGAGTGGCGGGACCTGGCGGCGGAGCTGGGCGGACGGCTGGGGATGCACGTCTCCTTCGCGCCGATCTACAGCCTCGACCCGGTGGAGGAGGGCGGTGCGCGGCGGGAGTTCGGCGTCGCCGTGCTGTCCCGGTACCGGATCGTGAGCGCCGAGAACCACGATCTGACCCGGCTCTCGACGCAGGACCCGAACCCGGTCCCGGCGCCCGCGCCCGGCTTCGGTGAGGTGGTGCTGAAGGTGCGCGGGCTGCCCGTCCACGTGTACGCGACGCATCTCGACTACCGGGGCGACCCGTCCGTCCGGATCGCCCAGGTCGCGGACACCCGGCGGATCATGGCGGAGGACCGGGGGCCTCGCCCCGTGCGGCAGATCCTGCTCGGCGACTTCAACGCGCCGCCGACCGCGCCGGAGCTGGCACCGCTGTGGAAGGAGCTGACCGACATCGAGCCGGGCGGGCCGACGTACCCGGCGCTGAATCCGGTGCAGCGGATCGACTACGTGGCCGTTTCGAAGGACACCGTACGGGTGCGCGGCGCGGCGGTGGCCGAGGAAGCGATCGCCTCGGACCACCGCCCTGTCGTCGCCGACCTGTTGCTGCGGCGCTGAGCCCGGCCCCGGAGCGCCGTCAGCTGTTCGTCGTCGGCCGGGTGAGGTCGTAGAAGGTGGCGCTGCCCGCTGTCACCTCCTTGAAGTTCTTCTCCACCCAGGCGGAGATCTGCGAGGCGGTGCCACTGCCGCCCATGCCGCCGCCACCCATGCCGCCGCCCGAGACGAAGTAGTGGACGCGGCCGTCCTCGACGTACTTCTTGAACTGCGCGAGTGTCGGGGACGGGTCGCTTCCGTTGAAGCCGCCGATCGCCATGACGGGTTCTTCGGTGGCGAGTTGGTAGTTCGCGGCGTTCTGGGAGCCGATGGCCGCGGCGGCCCAGGTGTAGTCGTCGGCGTTCTTCTCCAGGAGCGCCTTCGCCCCGGAGCCGACGGACGCGCCGTTGAGGAGGCCGCCCATGCCGCCGGCTCCGCGTTCGCCCAGGGTGGGTGGGGTGCCTCGTCCGCCGGTCCGGGTGTTTCCGCCGGTCTGCGTGGGGGGCTGGGCCTGGTTCTGACCCGTCCCCGGGCCGGGCGGGGTGCCCATGCCGGTACCCCGCTGGTGGGTGCCGCCCTGCCCCGGGGGCGTGCCGCCGGGACCGCCGCCCGGGCCGCCTCGGCCGCCCCCGCCGCCTGGGCCGCCGCCCATGCCGCCCGAAGCCGGTCCGGCGGTGACGATGGAGCCCTGGTGGCCCGTGTTCAGGGTGCTCACGGTGTACGCGGCCGGCCCTGCGAGCGACGCGGCGAGGCCCAGGACCACCGCGACGAGGGCCAGTCGGCGGCCGAGCCGGGCCACGAGCAGCAGGCCCACCGCCGCGACGAGGCCGGTGATGAGGACGGCCGTCCTCAGCCACGGCAGGTAGTCCGGGGTGCGGCCGAGGAGGACGTACGCCCAGTACGCCGTCACCGCGACGGTCGCCGCGAGCGCGGCGCACGCCCACCAATGGGCCCGCTCCTCCCACAGGACCGTGACGCCCATGCCGACCAGCGCGGCCAGATAGGGGGCCAGCGCCACCGTGTAGTACTGGTGGAAGATCCCGGCCATGAAGCTGAACACGGCGGCCGTCATCAGCAGCGAACCGCCCCACGCGAGGAACGCCGCCCGCGCGGTGTCCGTCCTCTTCGCGCGCCAGGTCAGCCAGATCCCGGCGGCGAGCAGGATCAGGGCGGCGGGCAGCAGCCAGGAGATCTGCGCGCCCACCTCGGAGTTGAACATCCTGCCGAGGCCGGTCTCGCCCCACTGACCGCCGCCGCCCGGGCCGCCTCCGCCGCCGACGCTGCCGGTCTCCTCGCCGTTGATCCGGCCGAGCCCGTTGTAGCCGAAGGTCAGCTCAAGGAACGAGTTGTTCTGCGAGCCCCCGATGTACGGGCGTGAGGAGGCGGGCCACAGCTCGACGGCCGCCACCCACCAGCCGCCCGCGACGACCATGGTGAGCGCCGACAGACCGAGCTGCCCGAACCTCCTGCGTACGGGGACCGGCGCGCACACCGCGTACAGCACGGCCAGCGGCGGCAGGATCAAAAACGCCTGGAGGGTCTTCGACAGGAACGCCACTCCCACCGCGGCACCCGCCCACACCAGCCACTTCGTGCGGCCCTTCTCCATCGCGCGCAGCACGCAGTGGACGGTGACCGTCATCAGCAGCGCGAGCAGCGCGTCCGGGTTGTTGAAGCGGAACATCAGCGCGGCGACCGGCGTCAGCGCGAACACCGCCATGGTGATGAGCCCGGCGGCGGCACTGAACCGGCGGCGCACGGTCGCGTAGAGCACCCCGGCCGTCGCGGCGGCCATCACCACCTGCGGGGCGAGGATCGCCCAGGAGCTGAGCCCGAAGACCCGCACCGACAGGGCCATGGGCCACAGGGTGGCCGGCGGCTTGTCGACGGTGATGGCGTTGGCCGCGTCGAGCGAACCGAAGAAGAACGCCTTCCAGCTGCTGCTGCCGGCCTGCACGGCGGCGGAGTAGAAGGAGTTGGCGTAGCCGGAGGCGCTGAGGTTCCAGAGGTACGCCAGCGTGATGACGAGCAGCAGGGCCAGGAAGGCGGGACGCACCCAGGGCGCGTCCTCGGCCCGGCCGCGCCAGATCCGGCGGGGCAGGGAGGCACCGGCCCGTGCGTGCCCCGGGGGCGTGTCCGGCCGGGCGGCCGGAGCGTAGGCGGGGTCGAGCGTGGTCATCGGGCGTTCCTCAGGTCGGGGGTGGCTTCGGCGGCGGAGGGTGCGGGAACGGCGGCATCGCGCACGGGGTTTGCCGGGTCCGCGGCCGGGAAGGGCGCGGCCGGAACGGGTGCCGGGACGGGGTTTGCCGGGCCGGCGCCGGGGAACGTCGTGGCCGGAGCCGTTACCGCGTTTCCCCGCTCCCGGTCCGGGAAGACCCACGCGCGGAACAGCAGGAAGCGCAGCACGGTCGCCGCCAGGTTCGCCGCGATGAGCACCGCGAGTTCGGTGCCGTGGGAGGGCGAGCCGGAGGCAGCGCCCAGGGCGGCCAGCGAACCGCTGGTCAGGGCGAGCCCGATGGCGAACACCACGAGGCCCTGCGCCTGGTGGCGGACCGCGCCGCCCCGGCCACGTACCCCGAAGGTGAGCCTCCGGTTGGCGGCGGTGTTCGCGACGGCCGAGACCAGCAGCGCGGCGCCGTTGGCGAGCTGGGGCCCGGAGCCGAGCCGGAAGAGCGAGTACAGCGCCAGGTAGAACAGCGTGGACAGGGCGCCCACGACGCAGAACCCGACGAGCTGACGGGCGAGCCCGCCCGGCACCCCGCCGATCGCCCGGTCGCGCGGATCGTCCCCGAAGGGCCGCGCCAGCCGGTCCAGCGGCAGCGCGCCGACGGCCAGCGCCCGCCCCACCCGCCACACGCCCTTCAGGTCCTCGGTGGCGGTCCGGACGATGTGGACCGTGGAGTCGGGGTCGTCCACCCAGTCGACGGGCACCTCGTGGATGCGCAGCCCGGCCCGTTCGGCGAGCACCAGCATCTCGGTGTCGAAGAACCAGCCGGTGTCCTCCACCATCGGCAGCAGCCGTTGCGCGACCTCGCGGCGGATCGCCTTGAACCCGCACTGGGCGTCACTGAACCGCGCGGCCAGCGACGAACGCAGGATGATGTTGTACGCCCGGGAGATGAACTCCCGCTTCGTCCCCCGCACCACGCGCGAACTGCGCGCGAGCCGCGACCCGATGGCGAGGTCGGAGTGCCCGGAGATGAGCGGCGCCACCAGCGGAAGCAGGGCGTTGAGGTCGGTGGACAGGTCGACGTCCATGTACGCGAGCACCGGCGCGTCCGAGAGGGTCCAGACGGTACGCAGCGCCCTCCCGCGCCCCTTCTCCTCCAGCCGGAAGGACCGCACCCCCGGCAGCGACCGCGCCAGCCGCTCCGCCACCTCGGGCGTCCGGTCGGTGCTGGCGTTGTCGGCGACGGTGATCCGGAAGGCGTACGGGAAGGTGCGGGCCAGGTGCTCGTGCAGCCGCAGCACACACGGTTCGAGGTCCTCCTCCTCGTTGTAGACGGGCACCACCACATCGAGCACGGGCGCGCCCGCCGCACCGCCCACGCCGGCGAGGAGGTGGTCCCGGGCCGGCAAGGTGCTCCAAGGGGTCTCTGTTCGCATGCCGTCGACGGTCGCCAACGGCGCTGTCACAGGCGTGTGCTGAGGCTGTGGTCCCTCTGTGAGTGGTCCTCGTGACGCCGTGCGGGCACACCGGACGGGTCCCGCTCCACCGGCAGCCGTACGGCGAACACCGTCTCCCCCGGCACCGACCGCACCTCCACCGCGCCGCCGTGGGCCGACACCACCGCCTGGACGATCGCCAGGCCGAGGCCCGTCGATCCGGCGTGGCGGGAGCGGGAGGCGTCACCCCGGGCGAAGCGTTCGAAGACGTGGGGGAGGAGGTCCGGGGGGATGCCGGGCCCGTCGTCCTGGACCTCCAGGGCGACCCAGGGGGCGTCGGGGGCGGCCAGGACACGGGCGGTGACCGTGGTGCCGGGCGGGGTGTGGGTACGGGCGTTGGCCAGGAGGTTGACCAGGACCTGGTGGATGCGGGTGGGGTCGGCGCGGACCGTCGCGGGGGCGTCCGGCAGGTCGAGGCGCCAGTGGCGGGCGGGCTCGGCACGGTCCGCCGCCCGGGCGTCGCTCACCGCGTCCACGACGAGCGGCGAGAGATCGGTGCTCTCGTACGCGAGCGGGCGGCCCGCGTCCAGCCGGGCGAGCAGGAGCAGGTCCTCGACCATGCCCGTCATCCGCTGCGCCTCCGACTCGATGCGGCCGAGCGCGTGCCGGGTGTCCGGACCGGGGTTCTCCCGGCCGCGCCGGGTGAGTTCGGCGTAGCCGCGTATCGAGGCCAGCGGCGTCCGCAGCTCGTGGCTGGCGTCCGCGACGAACCGGCGCACCCGCGTCTCGCTGCGCTGCCGCGCGTCCAGGGCCGAACCCACATGCCCCAGCATCCGGTTCAGCGCCGCGCCGACCTGGCCGACCTCGGTCCGCGGGTCCGCCTCCGCGTCCGGGACGCGTTCGAGGAGGGCCACCTCGCCGCTGTGCAGCGGTAGTTCGGAGACCCGGGTCGCCGTCGCCGCCACCCGGCGCAACGGGCGGAGCGCCACCCCGACCATCGCCGCGCCCGCGATGCCCGCCGCGACGAGCCCGGCACCGGTCACGCAGACCTCCACCAGGATCAGGGTGCCCAGCGCACGGCTCACCTCGGTGGTGGGGATGCCCACGAGGACCGTTCCGCCGCCGCTCACGGGCACCGCCCGCACCCGGTAGCCGCCCAGGCCGGGCAGCTCGACGTCGTGCGCCCGGTCGTCCGCCGTGACACCGGCCGCCGACACGGCGTCCCGCTGGGCTGCGGTCAGCGGTTCGGTGTTCTCGCCGGCCTCGAACCCGCCGTCCTTCACGACGGCCGAGTCCGTGATCTCCCCCCGCTCGACCAGGGCGCCGAAGGTCTGCAGCGGCTGACCGCCCATGCCGATGAAGCCGAGCGGATCACGCTCCGGGGACGTTTTGGGGCCCCCGGGCGCGGGAAGACCGGGCGCCCGCTGCGCCCGGACCGTGATGTCCCGCAGCTGGTCGTCGAGTTTCCCGTACATGTAACTGTGGAAGGCGATCGCGGTCACCGAGCCGATCACGGCGGCGACCACGGCGATCAGCGTCACCGCCGAGACCACGAGGCGGGTGCGCAGGGTCCACGGCCGCCGCACTCCGCTACTCACCGGGCTTGATCAGATATCCCGCCCCGCGCCGGGTGTGGATCATGGGCGCGCGGCCCGCGTCGATCTTCTTGCGCAGGTAGGAGATGTACAGCTCGACCACGTTGGCCTGGCCGCCGAAGTCGTAGTTCCAGACCCGGTCCAGGATCTGCGCCTTGCTGAGCACCCGGCGCGGATTGCGCATCAGGAACCGCAGCAGCTCGAACTCCGTCGCCGTCAGGTGGATGTTCTTCCCGCCCCGGCTCACCTCGTGGCTGTCCTCGTCCAGCATCAGGTCGCCCACGACGAGTTGCGACTCGCCGCGCGCCGCCGCCGCCGTCCCCGACCGCCGGATCAGGCCGCGCAGCCGGGCCACGACCTCCTCCAGGCTGAACGGCTTGGTGACGTAGTCGTCGCCCCCCGCCGTGAGCCCGGCGATCCGGTCCTCCACGGAGTCCCGCGCGGTCAGGAACAGCACCGGCACGTCGGAGAGCTCCCGCCGCAGCCTGCCGAGGACGGCGAGGCCGTCCATGTCGGGCAGCATCACGTCGAGGATGACCACATCGGGCCGGAACGAGCGGGCGGTGCGCACGGCGGCCGCGCCGTCCCCCGCGCTGCGCACCTCCCAGCCCTCGTAACGGAGCGCCATCGACAGCAGCTCCGTGAGCGAGGCCTCGTCGTCCACGACCAGCACCCGCACGGGGGTGCGGTCCGGCCTGAGCAGTTCGGTACGCCCCTGGGGCGAGGTCGTCGTCGTCATGACGCCAGCCTGTGAGACGGCTCTGAGAGAGTCCTTTTCCGTTTCTGTGAATTCCCTGAGAAAGCCGCGGCGCGGGCCTCAGACGCCGAACAGCGCCTTCGCGTTGTCGTGGCAGACCGCCCGGAGCCAGTCGTCGCCCAGCCCCAGGCGTTCCAGCGCGTGCAGCTGGTGGGCGTACGGGTACGGGATGTTCGGGAAGTCCGTGCCCAGCAGGACGCGGTCGCCGAGAGCCGCGAGACGGCCGAGCTCCGCCGGGGGGAACGGGCTGGCGTCCTCGACGAAGTCGGTGAACGCCATCGTCGTGTCCAGCCGGACCTCCGGGTACGTCTCCGCGAGCGTCAGGAACTCCGCGTACTCAGGCATCCCCATGTGCGCCACGATCAGCGGCAGCCGGGGATGCCGAGCGAGGACGCGACCGATGGGTCCGGGGCCGGTGTGCTCGCCGGGAGCCGGGCCCGAGCCGCAGTGCGCCACGACCGGGATGCCCGCCTCCGCGAGCAGACCCCACACCGGGTCGAGCAGGGGGTCGTTCGGGTCGTACGCGCCGACCTGGAGGTGCGCCTTGAAGACCCGGGCCCCCGCCTCCACGGCCTCTCGCACATAGCGCCCGGCGTCCGGTTCGGGGAAGAACGTCGCGGTGTGCAGGCAGTCCGGCGTCCGCGCGGCGAAACCGGCCGCCCAGTCGTTCAGCCAGGCGGCCATCCCCGGCTTGTGCGGGTACAGCATCGACGTGAAGCGGAGCACCCCGAACGAGCGGAGCAGGGCCAGCCGTTCCGCCTCCTCGTGCCGGTAGGCGATCGGCCACTCCGTCCCGGTCAGCGGGCCCACCATGTCGAAGTACGCCCACACCTTGCGCAGCACCCGCTCCGGCATGAAATGCGTGTGTACGTCGATGAGTCCGGGCAGTCCGAGCCGCTGCCGGAACCGCACCACGTCGTCGCGATCGTCACCCATACGGCCGACCCTCTCAGAACAGCCCGTCCTGCGCCGCCCCGCCCCCCACCACCACGGTCGGCGTCCCGGCCCCGGCCGCGCCCGCCCCGGCCGCCGTCAGCGCCCAGCCGGTCATCAGCCGGGTGTCCACGATCACGAGGCCCTGCGGACCCGCGTCCAGATGCAGGTCGGGACCGGCCGCCGCGACGAGCCTCCCCGCCACCGCGCCCCCGTCCACCAGTCCGGTCACCGCGCGGACCGGACCGGACACCTCCCCCAGCCCGAACACCTCCGCGTGGTCCACGGCCGCGAACGGCAGCGGTTCCAGTGCCTCCGGCAGGCCCGCACCCTCCAGGGCCGCCGCCTTCCCGTACAGCCCGGCGACCTCGGCGGCCCGGTCCGCCGCGTCCGGGAGGGCCCGGCGTGCCTCCCGCTTGCGGGCGTACGGAATGCGGTCCGGGACCCCGAGGGCCGCCCGCAGCACCTCCTCGGCCCGGCGCGCCGCCATGAGCGGCCCCCGGCCCAGCCAGCTGAAGACCACAGCGCCCTGCTCCCGCAGCCGCGCCGCGCCCCGCTCCTCCGCGGTGATCCCGACCTTCACCATGCCGGGCCCGAACCACGCGAGGTACACCCGGTACGTGCGGGGGTCGTCCGGGATCGTGTCGGCGGCCACCGAGTGCGCCCGGTCGAGCCGCCCGCACTCCGGGCAGCGCCCACCCGTGGAACCCGCCGGGACGACGGCACCCAGCGGGCACGCGTTGCCCCGGGCCCCGGAACAGCGCCGCTCACCGGACGCCCGGAAGCCGAACTCCGCTCCGTAGGCCAGGGCACTCGCCCGCGTTCGCGTCCCCTTGCGCCAGCCCAGCGCGGGGCCGTCGGAGCCCTCGGGCCAACGGAGGCCGGTGCACTGCCATTCCATTACGGACTCCCGGGCTCCTGCGGACGGACGATTGCGAACCCCGCAACGGTCCCACACATAGGTGTGGCGCGTGATCTGGGTCACACTTGAAGCAGCGGGTGCGCGACCTGCACCCCTCAGAGGTGTTCCCCCATGACCAGCATCGACAGCACTGCTTTCGACGGCCTTCGCACCACTCTGCGCGGTACCGTCACCACTCCGGCGGATGCGGACTACGACGAGAGCCGCAGCCTGTACAACGCCATGATCGACCGCCGCCCCGCCGCCATCGCCCGGTGCGCCGACGTGGCGGACGTACGAGCCACCCTCGCGTTCGCCCAGGACACGGGACGCGAACTGGCCGTCCGCGGCGGCGGACACAGCGGTCCCGGCCTGTGCCTCATCGAGGACGGGCTGACCCTCGATCTGTCCCCGATGCGCTCGGTGCGCGTCGACCCCGAAGCACGGACGGCACAGGTGGGCGGAGGCGCCCTGCTCGGCGATCTCGACCACGCCACGCACACGTTCGGCCTGGGAGTACCGGCCGGAATCATGTCGACCACCGGCGTGGGCGGCCTCACGCTGGGCGGCGGCCACGGCTATCTGACCCGCGCGTACGGCCTCACGATCGACAGCCTGGTCTCCGCGGACGTCGTCCTGGCCGACGGCACCTTCGTCACCGCCTCCGAGACGGAGCACCCCGACCTGTTCTGGGCGCTGCGGGGCGGCGGCGGCAACTTCGGCGTGGTCACCTCGTTCACCTACCGGCTGCACCCGGTGGCCACCGTGGGCGCCGGGGTGACCGTGTGGCCGGTTGAGCGCACGGGCGAAGTCCTGCGCTGGTACCGCGACTTCCTGCCCGCGGCGCCGGACGACCTGTACGGGTTCTTCGCCCTGCTGACCATCCCGCCGGCCCCTCCGTTCCCGGAGGAGATCCATGGCCGCAAGATGTGCGGCGTCGTCTGGTGCGGCACCGGCGACCTCTCGGACGGCCGCCTGGAGGACACGCTGTCGGTGGTCGGCGACCCGGCCCCGCCCGCCTTCCACTTCACCAGCCCCATGCCCTACCCGGCGCTCCAGTCCATGTTCGACGGCCTGATCCCCAAGGGACTCCAGTGGTACTGGCGGGGCGACTTCTTCGACTCGGTCTCGGACGCGGCGGTCAAGGTGCACGAGAAGTACGGCCGAGCCCTTCCCACCGCCCTGTCGACCATGCACCTGTATCCGGTGGACGGTGCGGCCCACCGGGTCGCCACTGACGCGACGCCGTGGGCCTACCGGGACGCCATGTGGTCCGGCGTCATCGCGGGCATCGACCCCGACCCCGCCAACGCGGAACCGATCCGGCAGTGGTGCGTCGACTACTGGACCGAACTGCACCCCCACTCCATGGGCGGCGCCTACGTCAACTTCCTCGGCGAAGCCGAGGAACCGGACCGCGTCCGCTCCACCTACCGCACCACGTACGAGCGCCTGGCAGCCGCCAAGCGCGCCTACGACCCGGAGAACTTCTTCCGCGCCAACCAGAACATCGCCCCCGCCGCCGTATGAGACCGCGGGCCCGCGCCGTCCGCACGCCCGGAGCTAGGATCCGGGCATGACCCCGACCGTGCAGGACGTGGACCGGTTCGAGGCGGCGAGGCCCCGGCTTGAGGCCATCGCCTACCGCCTCCTGGGCTCGGCGAGCGAGGCCGAGGACGCCGTGCAGGACACCTACCTGCGCTGGCAGGCCGCCGACACCGGGCGGATCGAGGTCCCCGAGGCGTGGCTGACGAAGGTCCTCACCAACCTCTGCCTCAACCAGCTCACCTCCGCCCGCGCCCGACGCGAGACGTACGTGGGCGCCTGGCTGCCCGAACCGCTGCTCGCCGGGGACCCCATGCTCGGCCCCGCCGACACGGTGGAGCAGCGCGAGTCGGTCTCGTTCGCCGTGCTCACACTCATGGAGCGGCTGACTCCGGGCGAGCGGGCCGTGTACGTGCTCCGCGAGGCGTTCGGCCATCCGCACCGGGAGATCGCCGAGATCCTGGACCTGAGCGAATCCGCCGTGCAGCAGGTCTACCACCGGGCGAAGAAGCACATCGCCGACGGCCGGACGCGCACCGAGGTGGACGAGGCCGCCGCCCGCCGGGTCATCGAGGAGTTCCTGCTCGCCGCCGCCGGTGGCCGTACGGAGCCGCTCGTGGAGCTGCTGACCTCCGACGCGATCTCCATCGGGGACGGCGGCGGAAAGGTGCCCGCCCGCGCCAAGGCGTTCGAGGGCGCGAAGGCCGTCGCGACGTTCATGCGCGGCCTGCTCAAGCCGGGCAAGGCGAAGACCGCGTACACCGGCGGGTCCGTCGAGCTGCACATGACCCACGCCAACGGCTCCACCGCCGTCCTGGCGGTCGTCGGCGAACGGGTCATCGGCGTCATGTGCGTGGAAGTCACCCCGGAGGGAATCGCCTCGTTCCGCAACCAGGTCAACCCGGACAAGCTGGAACGCGCGACCCGGCGGTGGGCGGCCATGGAACACGGAAAGCCGCTGCTCACAGCCTTCTGAGCGCAGAGTGACCCAGGTCACATCTGCCTCCTGTCAGGAAAACGCGGGCTACCCGGTTCAAGGACCGAGAAACCACCCCGCAGGGGCGAACCCGCGCGAGACAGGAGCAGGCACATGCAGCAGCACCGCATCATCGTCCTCGGAGCCGGATACGCCGGAGCCATCGCGGCGGGCCGCGTCGCCAGGCGGCTGCGCCGCGAGGACGTCAGCGTCACCCTCGTCAACGCGGAGCCCGACTTCGTGGAGCGGGTCCGCATGCACCAGCTCGCGGCCGGCCAGGACCTCAAGCCCCGCCCCTTCACCGAGATGTTCGCCGGAACGGGCGTGGAGCTGAAGGTCGGCCGGGTCACCGCCGTGGACGTCGAGCGCAAGGCGGTCACCGTCGAGAGCGCGGACGGCGCGGAGGAGCTGGCATACGACTCCCTCGTCTACGCCCTCGGCAGCGCCTGGAACACCCAGGGCGTCCCCGGGACCGCCGAGCACGCCCACGAGATCGCGAGCCGCCCCGGCGCGCTCAAGCTGCGCGACCGGCTGGCCGGCCTCGCTCCGGGCCAGTCCGTGCTGATCGTCGGCGGCGGGCTGACCGGCCTCGAAGCGGCGACCGAGTTCGCGGAGGCCCGCCCGGACCTCGACATCGCCCTCGCCGCACGCGGCGGCCTCGGCGACTGGCTCTCGCCCACGGGCCGCGCGCACGTCCGCAAGGTCTTCGCCCGGCTCGGGATCACCGTCCACGAGAACACCGCCGTCGCGGAGGTCGGCGCCGGTCACGTCACCACGGCCGAGGGCACCTCGTTCCCGGCGGCGGTCACCGTCTGGACGACCGGCTTCGCGGTCCACCCGCTCGCGGCGGCCACCGCCCTGGAGACCTCGGAGACCGGCCGGATCGTGGTCGACGCGACCATGCGCTCGGTCTCGCACCCCGACGTGTACGCGATCGGCGACGCGGCCCTCGTCGCGGGCCCCGGCGGCAAGCCGCTGCGGATGTCCTGCGCCTCGGGCGTCCCCACCGCCTGGCAGGCCGCCGACGCCCTCGCGGCCCGCCTCACCGGCACCAAGATCCCGTCCACCCCGCTGCGCTACTTCAACCAGTGCGTCTCGCTCGGCCGCAAGGACGGCCTCATCCAGTACGTCACCGCCGACGACCGCGCGGTCAAGGCGGCGCTGACGGGCCGGATCGCCGCCGTCTACAAGGAGCTGGTCTGCAAGGGCGCCGCCTGGGGCGTGGCCAACCCGACGACCGGCCTGCCGACCCGGCGCCGGCCGGTCGCGGCGGCACAGCGGCCCGGAACGGACCGGGTGGCGGCCTCGGGACGGTGAGTGGACGCCGCCGGCTCCCCCTCACGTCCCCAGCGGGCCGCAGTGCGCGACTTCCAGGTCGAGGCCGGCCGGGAGGGCCCGGCGGCCCGGAATCCGCAGCTTGCGGTAGACGCGGGTGAGGTGCTGTTCGACGATGCTCACCGTTTCCTTAAATCAGATACGTGCCGACGGCGGCCTTTGCGTTGGACTCCTCCCACGCCTTGCAGTCGTTGCGGTTGCCGGGCAAGTGCCTGCCGACCGCCACGACGAGGCGGGTGTCGGCGTCAAGGAAGACCTGGTGGTCGGCGGAGGACCGGTAGTTCTTCGACTGCCAGAGGCGGGACATATCTCGTTCGTCGGACGGATCCGGCGTGAGAACCTCACGTCCGTAGCCACAGGCGTGAGAACCTCACGCCTGTGGCTACGGAAACCGAGGTGGGAGAGCTGTTGCACCAGCGCGGCTGGCGGACGGCATTCACAGTCGCTGAACGGGTGAACGCGTGGGCCGCCCTGGTCAGCTCCATCGAGCGCGGCTACAGCGAAGACATCTACGAGTACACCAACGGCCTGTACTGCCGAAACTGGCTGCACGAGGCGTGGCTCCTGCTGGACGAACACATCGTCCAGCTCTGGACCCCGCAGGTCAAAGCCCTGGACGACCGCTACAAGGCCGCGACCGTCGATGACGACGGCCAAGCACTTGACCAGCTCCACAAGCTGCCTGGCCCTGACCTGTGGTGGTGGCGGAGACACCCCCGCATCCTCACCAAGGACCTCGGGCACACGCTTCGCTCGGTCGGCGCCATCGGCACCGACCCGGACACAGCATGACCCTCGGACTCCTGGGATTGCGGGACAACCCTTGAGTCGCCGAACTCTGCTGCCCTAGAAGTTCGTTCTGTGATGCTGGAGGCCGATCGAGAGGGGCCGCAGCGATGCAGTGGAAGATCCACGGGGAACGTCCGATCTACGAGAACAGCTGGGTGAACCTGTGGCTCACCGACGTCGAGACGCCGGACGGGAACCGCTGGGAGCACCACGTCGTCAAGCTCCGCCACCTGGCCGTGGCTGCCGTGGTCAACGAGCGGCGCGAGGTGCTGATGATGTGGCGACACCGCTTCATCACGGACGCGTGGGCATGGGAACTGCCCATGGGGCTGGTGGAAGAGGGCGAGACGCCGGCCGACGCTGCGGCCCGTGAAGTCCTGGAGGAAACCGGCTGGCGCCCCGGTCCGATCAAGCCGTTGATCTACGCCGAGCCGGCCAACGGCATCACCGACTCCCAGCACCACGTCTTCCGGGCCGACGGAGCGACGTGCGAGGGCCCGCCGACCGAGAAGAACGAATCGGACCGGATCGAGTGGATCCCGTTGGCCGACCTACGAGGCATGATCGACCGCCGGGAGATCGTCAGCAGTGGCTCCCTGGTCGGGCTGCTCTATGTGCTCATGGACGAGGCAATCCGTTGACCTGACGGGGAAACACTTCCCGGAGCCGGGCCTCGAACGCCACCGCGGCCGGCTCCCGGCGGAAGAGCTCCAGCTGCTCGTAGAACTCCCGAAGGTGGCCGGCGACTCGTTGCGAGCTGATAGCAGCCGCCGGGGCCAGGGCGTCCGTGGCCGTGTCGTGCCCGCTGCCGGGTCCGGATCGCCGGTGCTGATCCGTCCGAACTGGGTGTAGGGCTTCCGAGCTTGTCCTGGCAGGTGGCCTGGAGACTCATGCAGGCGAGGACGTTGGCCATGGACTGGCGGTCGTCGATGGACTCGGCCAGTTCGAGGGATTCAGTGAGGTAGACGCGCGCCTGGTTGTACTGGCGGGTATCGAAGCAGGTCCATCCGGTGAGCTGGGCCAGTTCGGCCGCGATGACCGGCTGTGCCAGACCGAAGGGCTGACCTGCCTCGGCTTCACCCACACCACGTCGGTGCAGCCGCCGCACGCGGAACCCCTACAACGCAAGAGGCCCGGACTCTCGTCCGGGCCTCTCAACTATGTGCACTCGGCAGGATTCGAACCTGCAACCTTCTGATCCGTAGTCAGATGCTCTATCCGTTAAGCTACGAGTGCTTGTGCTTCCGGGGTTTTTTCTGCCCCGTCGGCGTTGCGAGAACAACATTACATGACCTGCGCCGGGACGCGAAATCCATTGGCTGCACCCGGCCCGAGCTGGGCAAACGCCCGGGACGTGGCCAGAAACGGCCGAAGCCCCGGTCCTGGGGACCGGGGCTTCGGTGTGGTGCGGAGGCGGAGGGATTTGAACCCTCGATGGGGTGTAAGCCCCAAACCGCATTAGCAGTGCGGCGCCATAGACCGGACTAGGCGACGCCTCCAGCGCAACGCCCGCGCGAGCGCGGGTGGTGCGTGCAGATGATGACACAGCTGCACGCCGCGCCACCAATCGCGGCCTACGGTACTAGGCGGGTGGCCACGAGGGCAAAGCGGTTGCCGTGCGCAACGCCGGGGCGAGTGGCGCGTTAGGCAGGGCGGGGGCGCCGCCCCCGCAGGTTCTTCCGCCACAGGAGTCCGCCATGATGCGCCGTCTCGCTCTCACCGCTGTCGCGTCCCTCGCCGCGCTGTCCGCCGCCGCGCCCGCCGCCACCGCCGCCTCCGGGCCCCTCCCGTTGCCGCTGTCCCTGCCGCTCCTCCAGGACGAGGGCGCGGGAACGCGGCTCACCGTGGTCGTCACCGGGTCGGGGAATCCGGAGGCCGACGGCAGGTACGAGCTGGAGTGCGGGCCGGCCGGGGGGAGCCACCCGGTCGCGGCGCAGGCGTGCGAGCGGCTGGACCAGCTGGAGGGAGAGGGGGCGGACCCCTTCGCGCCGGTTCCCCGGGACGCGATGTGTACGCAGCAGTACGGCGGGGAGTCCACCGCCCGGGTCACCGGCACCTGGCACGGCCGCCACGTCGACGCCTCGTTCAGGCGGACCAACGGGTGCGAGATCGCCCGGTGGAACGGTCTGCGGCCGGTCCTGCCGAACGTGCGCTGACCGCGCCCGGGGCCCCTCTGCGGGTCACCACGGCGCGCGATGCGCCTCGGAGCCGTACAACGTACGCACCAAACCTTGGTGAGAGCTCCCCCTCATCCGCAGTCCCACGCCCCTCCCCTGCCTTTAGACTCCTTCAGTGACAGCCTGAGGCCCGAGGGGCAAGATGGGGCCGCTGTCGGCAAGGTGCAGTAATCAGGGAGGAAGCGTCGTCGTGAGCAGCAGGCCATCCCGAGGCGCTGCTCGCCTCGCAGCCATACTCGACGCCCTTCCGGACGGGCTTCTGCTCGTCAACTGCAACGGTACGGTCGTCAACGCCAACACCATCGCCCTCGAAATGTTCGAGTCGCCGGGCACCGCGCTCGTCGGCCGCGGGCTGCTCGATCTGCTGCCGGAGTTCGACTCCAAGCTGATCCCGGGATCGATGCGCCGGCCCGAGGCTGCGGACGAGCGGGGCCGTACCAAGCCCACGCGCATGATCGCGCGGCGTACCGACGGCAACGAGTATCCCGTCGAGGTCACCAGCGCCAGCCTGGAGGACGGCCAGGCGGCCTACAAGGACGTCCAGGGCTCGTACGGGGGCAGCTACACCGGTGACGAGCTGCTGATGCTCGTCGTGCGCGACCTCTCCGGCACCGTCGACACCGAGGCCGAGCTGGCCCGCTCGCAGCGCCAGACCGAGATGATCCTGCGCGCCGCCGCCGAGGGTGTCGTCGGTACGGACACGGACGGCCGGGTCGTCCTGGTCAACCCCGCCGCCGCGCAGATCCTCGGCTTCCGGGCCAGCGATCTCGGCGGCCAGGAGCTGCACCCGCTGATCCTGCACTCACGCGCGGAGGGCGAGCCCTTCCCGTACGAGGAGTCCCCACTCGCCGACACGCTGAAGTCGGGACGCAAACACCGGGTGCGCGGGCAGGTGCTGTGGTCCAAGAGCGGGGAACAGGTGCCGGTCGACCTGACCACCGCCCCCGTCCGCGACGGCGACCAGCTCGTCGGCGCCGTGATGACCTTCACCGACCGCCGCCCCTACGAGCAGCTGGAAAAGCGGCGCAAGGACGAGATCGCCGAGCTGACCGCGAGCCACACCGCCGCGGTCAGTGAGCTCACCGAGCGGCACACCGCCGAGCTCGCCGCCCTCACGGAGGCGCACGCCGCCGAGCTGGCCGACCGCACCGAGCGGTACGCCTCCGAGCTGGAGGAACAGGCCGAACGGCTGACCGACCTCACCGCCCGGCACACCCAGCTCACCGCCGTGCTCGGCGAGTCGCTGCGCGGCCCCCTGGAGGAGCTGCGCGGCGAGCTCTCCACGCTCGCCGCCGACCCCGCCGGCCAGCTGTGGCCCGAGGCGAACCAGATCCTGCATCACCTTGCCGCGGGCTACGCGCGCATGACGACGCTGATCGACAACGTGCTCGGCTACCAGCGCCTCGACGCCGGTGCCGAGGCGCTGGTCAAGACACGGGTGCTGCTCGACGGCGTCGTCACCGCCGGTATCGACGCCTCGGTCGAGCTGATCGGCCCCGGCCGCGCCCAGTTCGCGGTGCACGCCCCGCCCATCGAGGCTGAGGTCGACGCCGGACGTCTGGTGACCGCTCTCGCGCACCTCGTCGCGGACGTCGCGGGCGTCGACTCGACCGGCAAGGCGAGGGTCGTGCCCGGGGGCGGTTACGTCGACTCGACCGTCGTGGTCGCCGCCGCCCAGCGCGGTGACGTCGTACGCATCGAGGTGCGCGGACCGTTCGCCGGGGGAGACCCGGTGCACGTGCCCATCGTGAGCGGCATCGTCCGCGCGCACGGCGGTGTGCTCCAGACGCACGAGATGCCGGGCATGAGCGGCAGTGCGTACGTGCTTGAGGTGCCGATCGGCGCCGGCGCGGGGACCGTGGCGCCTCCGGGGCCGCAGGCGGTGTCGGCTCCTCCGGCGGCGCCCGAGTCCGTTCCCCTCGGGGAGCCCGACCACGCGGGCCCTCCGTCGACCGACGTACCCGAGGCGGGCAGGGGACGGCGCCGGGCGCGGCGTTCCTCCACCGACGCCTTCCTGGAGAGCCCCGTGGGCGGCTCCGACGGCAGCGGCGAGCTGGAAGTGGCCCCCGGGGACACCGGCGCGGCCGCGCCGACCGGGCGCCGGCGTGCGCGCCGTGCCGCCCCCGCTCCCGAAACCGCCCCGAACGAGCTGATCCCCGCCCAGCAGGCCACCGAGGGCTCCGGACGCCGCCGCGGGCGCCCCAGCCCGGCCGAGACGGGCACCCCCGGGCAGGCTCTCGCGCTGCCCGCGGCCGCTCCGTCGGAGGGGTCCGTGGTGACCGCCGCCGAGGGCGCGCAGGGTGGGCGGCCTCAGCTCGGGCAGACGGTGCCCCCGCAGGGCGTCCCGGCCGGGGCGCAGGTCCCGGTCCCGGCCGGCGGACACCGGGGGAGCGCGAGTGACGAGGGCCGCCTCGCGCTGCCCCCCGTCGTGAACGCCGTCGAGTCCACGGCGCCCGCCGCCTTCTCGGACCTTGATCACGCCGGACGCCCGGCTCCCGCACCGGCCGCCCCCGCGCCGGAGCTGCCCGTCCCGGCACCGCAGCCGACCGGGCGACGCCGCCGCGCCCTGGCCGCCGCCCAGGAGCGGGCCGCCGCCGCCGAGGCCGGACCGCGCGTCCCCTTCGCCCTCCCGCCCGCCGACGCGGACCGGGCGGCCCCTGCTGCCGGGGGGCCTGACGGGTCCCTGGGCGCGGGGGTCGGGCATGCGGCTCCCGAGGGCGCCGAGTCGGGTTCGTACGACCTGGGTGCGGGTACGGACGAGGCCGCCGCCGCGGGTTCGTACGGCGGAGGCGTGGGTACGGACGAGGCCGCCGCGACCGGTTCGTACGGCGGAGGCGTGGGTACGCGGCCGGCCGGGCCCGCCGCCTATCAGCCCGGGGCCGGGCTGCCCGTCGCGCCGGACGCCGCCCCCACCGCCACCCCCGCCGGGATGCCGGAGCACGCCCCCGTGCCTCCGCAGGCCCAGCCCGCCCCCACGGGCCGACGCCGCGCCCGCCACGGCGACACCGGTCCGCAGGAGGTGCGGCCCGCACCGTTCGCACTGCCCGCACCGGAAGCCGCGCCGCCCGCCCAGACCGCGCCGCCCGGCCCGGCCGCGCCGCCCGGCCCGGCCGTCGAAGCCGCGCCGGCCGCCGCACCGGTCACCGACCCCAGGCTCGGCACCCCGGGCGCACCCTTCGCGCCCCCCGCCCAGCCGGAGCAGACCGGTGCCCCGGCCGACCGGCCCGGACCGCCCTCGCAGCCCGGCGGCTGGGACGACGACGACGCCTCCGGCCAGGGGCCCGCCGCACCCGTCACCGCTCCGGAGACGCAGAGCACCGGACGTACGACCCACACCACCGGCACGGCCACCCCCGCCGGCCCCCCGGCCCGCCCCCGTACGCTGGCGCCCGCGCCAGACGCACGGAGGCAGCCGCTGCCCGCCGAGGCGCCGATGCCGGGCGCGTCGGACTCGACGCAGGGGCGCGCGTTCAGCGTGCGCACGCTGGGGCAGGGCGTGCCGTTCGCCCAGCACATCGCCCACCAGCAGAACCAGACCCTGGGCGGCGGCAGCAGCGTCGGACGGCGCCGCAAGCTGGCCGCGCCCCCGGAGCCCGCGCCCGGCCAGGACGAGCGCCCCACGCCGCCCGCCCCGGCCCCCGCGCCCCCGCAGCCCGCGCAGCCCGCGCCCACCGTGCACGGGCAGGGATCGGGGCAGCTGCTCTCCGCGCCCGAAGCCGAAGGACGCGCCTACGCCATCGGTGCACCCGACGAGGGCGCGGCCGAGGGACCGGAACCACTGGACGGCCCCGGTGGCGCGGTAGAGGTCGCCAACCGGCCGTCCCCGCAGCCGGTTGACGACGAGCTGCCCCCGGAGCCGTTGGACAACCCGCGCCGACTGCTCGTCTGGCCCGCGCCCGACGTCTCCACGCAGCAGGCGCTGAGCGACCGCGGATACCGGCCGGTGATCGTGCACTCGCGCGAAGAGGTGGACGCGCAGATCGCGGCGTTCCCCGCCGCGCTCTTCGTGGACCCGCTGACCGGGCCCATCACCCGGAAGGCACTGCAGTCCCTGCGGCAGGCGGCGGTCGCCGCCGAGGTGCCCGTACTGGTGACGGCGGGCCTGGGACAGGCGTCGCGGGAGGCGGCGTACGGCGCCGACCCCGCCGTACTCCTGAAGGCGCTCGCGCCGCGGGACAGCGAGCAGCACCCTCCGCGCGTCCTGCTCATCGAGGAGCACCAGGACATCGCTGCCGCTCTGACGGAGACGCTGGAGCGGCGGGGCATGCAGGTCGCCTGCGCCGCGACGGACAGCGAGGCCGTGGCGCTGGCGACCCGGATGCGGCCGAACCTGGTGGTGATGGACCTGATGCAGGTACGCCGCCGCCGCGCCGGGATCGTGGACTGGCTGCGCGCCAACGGACAGCTGAACCGCACCCCGCTGGTCGTCTACACCTCGGCCGGGATCGACCAGGCGGAGCTGCCGCGCCTCGGCTCCGGCGAGACCGTGCTGTTCCTGGCGGAACGCTCCACGAGCGACGAGGTGCAGTCCCGCATCGTCGACCTGCTCGCGAAGATCGGCACGAACTGACCGGCGTACACAGGCATACGACGAGGGCGGTACGGGAACGCACCCGTACCGCCCTCGCCCTTTCCGTGCAGCGGCTCAGAGCCGCGTGATGTCCAGCTCGCCCTGCGCGTACTGCTTGCGGATGACCTTCTTGTCGAACTTGCCGACGCTCGTCTTCGGCACGGACGGGATGACCGACCACCGCTCCGGAAGCTGCCACTTGGCGATCCCGGACTCGGCGAGGAACGCCCGCAGCGCCTCGTAGTCGACGGTGGCGCCCTCCTTGAGGACGACGGTGGCGAGCGGACGCTCACCCCACTTGTCGTCCGGGACGGCCACGACGGCGGCCTCCGCGACGTCCGGGTGGGCCATCAGCGCGTTCTCCAGCTCGACACTGGAGATCCACTCGCCACCGGACTTGATGACGTCCTTCGCCCGGTCGGTGAGCGTGAGGAAGCCGTCCTCGCTGATCACACCGACGTCGCCGGTCTTCAGCCAGCCGTCCTCGCTGAACTTGTCCTCGGGCCGCAGCGCCTCGCCGTCCGCGCCCCCGTAGTACGCACCGGCGATCCAGGCGCCGCGCACCTCCAGCTCACCGGCCGACTCGCCGTCCCACGGCAGGTGCTCACCGGCCGGGCCGACCAGCCGCGCCTCGACCCCGGCCGGGAAGCGTCCCTGGGTGACGCGGTAGGGCCACTCCTCCTCCGGGGTCAGCCCGGCGGGCGGGTTGGCCATGGTGCCCAGCGGCGAGGTCTCCGTCATGCCCCAGGCGTGACAGAGGCGTACGCCCAGCTTGTCGTACGCCTCCATGAGGGAGGGCGGGCAGGCGGCGCCGCCGATCGTGACGTTGGCCATGGACGTGAGGTCGCGCGGATGGGCGGTGACCTCGGCGAGCAGGCCCTGCCAGATGGTGGGGACGGCCGCGGCGTGCGTCGGGCGCTCGCGCTCGATCATGTCGGCGAGCGGGGCCGGCTGGAGGAAACGGTCCGGCATCAGCATGTTCACGCCCGACATGAACGTCGCGTGCGGCAGGCCCCAGGCGTTGACGTGGAACTGCGGAACGACGACGAGGGTGGTGTCCTTGTCGGTGAGACCCATCGACTCGGACATGTTGACCTGCATGGAGTGCAGGTAGATCGAACGATGGGAGTAGACGACGCCCTTCGGGTCCCCGGTCGTGCCGGAGGTGTAGCACATCGCGGCGGCCTGGCGCTCGTCCAGCTCCGGCCAGTCGAAGCTGGTGGGGCGGCCGGCGAGCAGCTCCTCGTAGTCGTGCACGCGCACCGCCGCGCCGTCCAGGAGGGAACGGTCACCGGGACCCGAGACGATCAGGTGTTCCACCGACGTCAGCTGGGAAAGCAGCGGCGCGATGAGCGGCAGCAGGGAGCCGTTGACGATGACGACCTTGTCGTCGGCGTGCTTGACGACCCAGACCAGCTGCTCGGCGGGAAGGCGGAGGTTCAGCGTGTGGAGAACGGCGCCCATGGACGGGATGGCGAGGTACGCCTCCACGTGCTCGGCGTTGTTCCACATGAGCGTCGCCACACGCTGATCGGCGTCGATGCCGAGTTCGTCGCGCAGGGCGTTGGCGAGCTGGGTGGCGCGCCGGCCGATCTCCGCGAAGCTGCGCCGGTGCGGCTCCGGCTCTCCGGTCCAGGTCGTGACCTGCGACTTCCCGTGAATCGTCATCCCATGCGTCAGGATGCGGGTGACAGTCAGCGGTACGTCCTGCATGGTGCTGAGCACGGCGTCCTCCCGGTGGGCGCTACGCGGCAGTAGGGGTCCGCTGATTCTGCGCACATACCACTTGGTATGTCACTACTTCCGGGGGTACGAATCGGTGTCGCCCCGCAATGTCACACCACCCGGGACCGGGCTGGATCACCCTGTTCCGCCTCGGCGGCGGACCCGGCTCAGCGGTCCGAGGTCAGCTCCGGGTCCTCGCGGAGCTTGCCGAGCGCCCGGGAGACCGCGCTCTTGACCGTGCCGACGGACACCCCGAGCACCTCGGCGGTCTGTGCCTCGCTCAGGTCCTCGTAATAGCGGAGGACGACCATCGCCCGCTGGCGGGCCGGCAGCCTCAGGACCGCGCGCCACATCGCGTCGTGCAGCGACTGCCGCTCCGCGGGGTCGGGCCCGGGAACGGCCTCCGGCTCGGGCAGCTCGTCGCAGGCGAACTCGTCGACCTTGCGCTTGCGCCACTGCGAGGTCCTGGTGTTCAGCAGGGCCCGGCGGACATAGCCGTCGAGGGCACGGTGGTCCTCGATCCGGTCCCAGGCGACGTACGTCTTGGTGAGCGCGGTCTGCAGCAGGTCCTCGGCGTCGCTCGGGTTGGCGGTGAGCGAGCGCGCCGCCCGCAGCAGCACCGGACCGCGCGCCTGCACGAAGGACGTGAAGGAGGGGTACGGGAGGTGCGGCGCCGACGTGTGCGCCACGTGCGCGGCGCGGCCGGAGGCGCCCGGCGTGCGCGCCGACGCGTACGTGCGTACCGGTGCGGTTCCCCTGTGGGTGCCCGTGCGGACTGGCGTGGTCATGCCTCCACGCTAGGAGCGGGTCCCGCCGCCCAAATCGCCCCCAGGTCCCGAAACCGCGTCCGCCTCAGGGTGTAGGGCCGGGTCCCCCTCCACCTCCTGTAGGTGGAGGGGGGCGTACCCGGGGCGTCGGGGTCGCCCCTGACGCACGGACGGCCCGCCCGTACGCCGGAGCGGCGTGCGGGCGGGCCGTCGGGTGCGTCCGTCGCGGTCCGGCCCCCCGACCGGGCCGCGAACGGCACGGGGCTCACCAGAGGTTCGTGAAGTTCACCGCCACGGTGTGCGTGGACTGGTCGAGGTGAGTGAAGGCGGACCCGTTCACCTGCGCGGAGGTGCTCTGGTTCGACGCCCCGGAGCCCGTCGCCTGCTGCTGCGAGGTCGAGGAGTTGCCCGCGTTGTCCCGCCCGACCCCGCTGCCGCTGATGGTGGCCACGCCCGCGTTCGATCCGCTGCTCGCGAACGAGCCGTTGTCCGCCTGGGCCACTCCGCCGAGGAGAACGGCTGCCAACGGCAGCGCGGCAACAACGGCGAGGGCACGAGCGGTACGGATGCTTGCCATGTCTGTTCCTCCAGGAACCGGAAGTAGGGCTGAGGCTGAACCCGGGCCGGCGGCCGACCGCCCGGTGCTGATCACGACGTCGCGGACCGAAACTGCCCACCGCCGCATCGGCGAACCACCCACAGCTTCCGGTTCCCCCGCAAGCGTGAGAAACCCGAGCCAAACCCCTGACCTGGGGCGAACCACGCGCCCAGCGCCCGCATGAGCGACCCCCGAAGGGGGAAGGGCGGAGGCGGCCCCGACCGGATTCGAACCGGTGTCCTCACGGTTTTGGAGACCGCGCGCGACGACCTCTGCGCTACGGCACCGCCCCCGCCGGGCATCCTAGGATCCGCGCACACGAACGGCCCCCGACCGATTCGCCCGGTCGGGGGCCGTTCACCGCGGTGGGTGTGGGATTTGAACCCACGGTGACTCGCGCCACGACGGTTTTCAAGACCGGTCGGCCATCAGTGACGTCACCGCATAAGCGCAGGTCAGCCAGCAACAAACGCTCCCCCTCGGCCACCTTGGTTGCCGCCGTGCCCGCAACGTGCCCCATGGGACCGATTCAGACCCCTTCGGCGAGCTCCGACCATTCCATCGATCCGCGAGACACGGGGCGAACGAGTCGGACATACTTTCCGCGGGTCCATATCCCTCTCTTGAGCGCCTAGTTGACTCTACAAGAGAAGGGTTGTGCCATGCGCCTCGCGCAAATGTGGCGGTGCCTCATTGAGGCACCGCGATCCAGTGGGGCAGAACTGCGAGAGCAGTTCACCGAAGCCCTGAGAGCCGTGCACACGTGGTTGCGGTCGAAGACGACGAGCGACCGCGTGCAGCAGTGGTTCTACCAGGTGTCGGTTGAGGTAGTAGCAGCTACCGCATCCGCAGCCCTGGTCTGGTTGCTGACACGCGGCCGCTGACTCCAAGGGGCGGCCCCTCGAACTGCACTGACACCGTGGTCGGGGGGCGCGTCCACTCTGGTGATTGCCAAGCAACTGAAGCCTGGCCCACCCCAAGCACATCTGAGATGCACTCGATGTGACACGAGATTAGCGCGCCGAATTAGCGCGCACACAGTTTCGCGGGAATTAGTTGGCAATTAAGTGGTCACCTAATTGAGTGCACAACTGTTCACTCAATTAGGTGACCACTACGCCGCCCACCGCAATGCTGCTTAAGCGGGCCCAAGCGTCCCGCGCTCGGGGTTGCCCCCTGAAAGCCAGGAATCAGCCGCTTCCGCTACCTGGTCGTCACGACCAGCCACAGGCCGGGCGTAGTGCCGAGTGGTTACGCTCGCGTTCGAGTGCCCGAGCCGGTGCGCGGCGGTCATCACGCCGTACCGGTCGGCGACCCACGTCCCATGCGAGGCGCGGAGATCGTGCGGCGTGACGTCAGTGAGGCCGGCAGCCGCCACGGCGGGATCGAAGTACGCCTTGCGCCACTGGTTGTAGCGCAGAGGCTTCCCGCCGGGCGTGACGAAGAGGAGAGCATCCTCCCCGTCGGGCAGCGTCTCCAGGTGCCGGCCGATCCGCGCCGCGAGTGACGACCCGATCTGCAAAACCCGCTTCTGATGGGACTTGGGGGTGTCGAAGACGAGGGTGCCGTTCGCTTCGGCCAGGTTCTCGTCAACGAGGACCAGGCCGCCGGACACATCGATGTCCGCTCGCCGCAACGCGAACGCTTCCCCGACCCGCAGACCCGCGTAGGCGCGCAAGGAGATCAGCAGGTCATGTGGTTTCGTCGCGCTCCGCACGATCCGCGAGGCTTCCAGTGGGGTGAGGATGTGCGGCTCGGTCTGCGGCGTCCGAGGGAGCTTCACGCCCCTGCACGGGGTCTGCCCGATCATCTCGTTGTCGACGGCCGCCCGCATGATCTGCGAGAGCACCCGGTAGGCCTGCCTGATCCGCGAGGCGCTGAGACCACGGGTCTTCATCGCACCGACCCACTCGACGATGGTGATAGGCCGGAGGCTGGAAAGCTCACGGTCACCGAGCGCCGGAACAATCAGTGAGTTGATCAGGGACCGGTACGACGCCTGTGTCTTGTGTTTGAGCTGCGGGGAGACCGCGGTGAGCCACCGTGCCGACCAATCGCGGACGGTGGTCCGTCCCTCGGCGGGGTCGAGCCAGCGGCCCTCCTCTATCTCGATTCGCTTCCGTGCCAGCCAGCGATCGGCGTCCGTCGTTGTCGCGAACGTCTGATCAGCGGCACGCAGCACGCCGTCAGGCCCCGGATACCGAGCCTGGAACCGGCCGGACCGCAGCTTCCGGATCCGACCGAAGGCGCGTCGGGACTTACGCTTGGCGGCCATCAGGCGGCCCTCCGGTATGAGTACGCCGAGGCGGGCCGCAGGAGGATCGGCGCCACCGTGTGCGCGCTGACGTACTCCTCCACAGCGCTTTCGGGGATGCGGACGTGTCGACCGACCTTGACGAACGTGATGCGGCGTTCCTCGATGAGCCGGCGGGGGAAGCGGAGACCGGTGCCTAGGCGTTCGGCTACCTGATTCACCGTGAGCAGTCGGTCCGCCACGGTCACCACTCCCCCTCGTTGTCGGTGCGGTCCCTCAGCGCGTCGCGGGCGGTCTCGCGGTTGGTCTGGAGATCACGGGCAATGGTGGCGGCGAGAGCCCCTTCGCCGGGTGTGTGCCCGTGGCCGACGTACTGCCAGTCCGTCATGACGAGGACGGTGTCCGGTTCACGGTCGGCCAGGCCGAGGACGGTCGCTTCCTGCATAGCGCGGTAGTCGGCGCGTTCCTGGCGGAGGGCACCGAGGGTGGTCGAGTAGGTGCGGGACTTGGACGAGAAGTGGCCGCGAAAGCCGAGGATGTGGGCCCAGGCCCAGAGGCGCCGGTCCGGATAGAGGCTGTCGAGCTCACGGCACGCGGTGATGAGTCGGCGGGTGTGATCGGGAACGCGATGGCGGTCGAGTTCGGCGAGCTCCCCGATGCGGCGGTCCAGGGTGCCGGTGTTCTCGGCGGCTTTGGTGGCGTACTTGGCCACGTACGAGGCGACGGCCTGTTCGGTGACATCTGAACCGTCGCCGAAGGCCTTGACCGGGCGGACGTCCAGCTGTCGTCCCCATCGGAAGGTCCGGGACGCCTGATCACCGGCAGCCGGGACGGAGACGGACGTGTACGAGTGCGCGGCTGCGGCGCGGATCGTGTCAGTGAGGAGAGCGACCGTGGCCCAAGAGGGCGGCGGAGTACAAGGTCCCTCCGGGCCGTCGAGACGTACGACGGCGTGGAAGTGGAGGGCACCGCGCTTCTGGAATTCGGCGACCTTGCCGACGGAGACGCGGAGATGGTCGCCCAGCTCACGGCGCGGGACGCCCCCGTGGATGGCGAGTTCGCGGCGGAGTCGGGTGGTGAAGCGCTGCCAGAGCTCCCCGGCATGGTTGTTGAAGAGGACAGCGCCCGCGTAGTCGTAGGTCTCCGGATCAAGGCCCGCGCACGGCGCGGGCGCGCGCCGTCTCTGCGGCGCGGCCTGCCTCCTGTCTCCGCCCCGGCTGGCCGCGCCCGGCGGCGCGCTGGCGAGCTGCGGACGGAAGCGGGAAATAGTCCCGCGGCTCAAGGACGTGCCTCCGGCGGGGGCGCTCAGACTCCGGGATGACAGGGCACCGTTCGCGGGAGTCGGCCGGAGCGTAGCGAGCGTCGTGGGGCTTCCATCCCGCCCACCTTCGACCCAGGCAGAGCCGAGCGGTCGTGGTTCAGGGCGTCAAGGTCGTTCGTACAGTGGCGCGCTCCACCTTGACGCCCTGAACCACGCCCACTCCACGGGGCGTGGGTCGAAGGCGGACGGGATGGGAGCCGGGTGAGCGGCGGGTTGGGGGAGACGGGACGTTTTGCGCCGCTTTCCGTAGAGCCTGGCAAGGCGCTCGCACACAGCCACCGACTTCATCACGGTCTGCTAGACCAGAACTCACCTCAGCATCCGCCGGGTCCCAGCCACTGGCCAGAACGCCGCCTCAGGCCACGAATAGCGGAAGGCAAGTACAGGTACGGACGGCCCGGACGACGACGGCCCCAACCAGAGTGCAGATACGGGGTCTTGGACAGAGCCGCGGTAACGAGCGACGCCCGCATGCCTTCGGCATGGAGAAGTTTGGACACTACACAGCCCGACAGCCCAGGGAAGCGGTAGAGTCCGGTCATTCTGGGTAACTAGGGGGCCACGATGTCGTCGCAGGTAGTGTCGTACACGTTGGATGACCGGACAGTCGTCCAATTCGAGATTGAGGCCAGTGGTGACTTTCATCCCGTCGGAGCGGAGCAAGCGATCGGGCGCGTTCGGGATGCAGTGGAGCCTGCCGTGCTTGCCGCGCAGAGTGTTCTTGACCAAGTCAGGGCAATGAAACCTGGTCAAGTTGAGCTGAAGTTCGGCATCAAGGTGAATGGCACGGCTAACTGGTTGGTAGCGAAAGCCGCGACAGAGGCAAACTTCGAGGTCACGCTAAGTTGGTCTGATAGCGCCGAAGTTCAGAACCCTTCGTAGAAGTTACCTCCCGGAAAATCGACATGGAGAAAGAAAACACCAATAGGCCGGTCGATGATTCATGGGTGGCCGCTATTCACCGAGCCCAGTCAGATTCCACCTCCATCGGTTCAGGTTTTACCTTGGACACCTACCGGGTCCTCACTTGTGCGCACGTCGTTCGTACGGTCGCGGATGCCAACGGGGAACTTTGGGTCGCGTTCCCAAAGGCTGATGAACGTGTAAATTCCCGCATTCGGGTATCTAATGTGAAGTTTCCATCTGGCGGCCTTGAACAGATCCAAGATGTCGCGGTATTGACGCTATCTTCCCCCATTCCTGGAGGGTGCATACCGCGCCTCCGTTGCCCAGCACCAGTTGACCTTGTCGGTCAAGAGTGGTGGGCTTTTGGTTTCCCAGGAGGCGACCTGCTGGGAAATTCCGCCTCTGGTACGGTTGGCGAATTTCTTGGATACGGTTGGGTACGCCTGGACACCACGTCGCGATACACCGTGAAGAATGGCTTTAGCGGATCTCCGTTGTGGTCTCCGGACTATGAGGCGATCGTCGGAATGGTGGGTCAAGCCACCGGAGATCGTGGAGATGCGCGGGCGATCTCGCTTAGACAAATTGACAGAATCCTTCCGGACGAGAAAATTGGAGATCTTGCTGGCTGGACAGCGGAGGCAGCCGGCGAGACCGCTCTTTCGTCTTGGGGATGGTCTCTGCGCAATGACCCCGAGGCTGGCCGACATTGGCGACCACGCGCACGCGGCGTCAGCATCGAGACAGAGCAAGGGTTCCGCTTTCGCGGTAGATCGTCAGCGCTTTCTAAAATTGTCACTTGGATTTGCGAGGAACCGGTTCGCAAAGCCCTTGTGGTTACGGGATCTCCCGGCGTAGGGAAATCGGCCGTCCTGGGACGCATTGTCACAACAGCCGATGCAGAAATCGCTGCTGCTTTGCCGGACAGCGACGTCGCTATCCGAACCCCAATCGGGGCCGTACACTGCGCCGTACACGCTAAGGGAAAAACTGCTCTAGATGTCGCTGTCGAGATTTCAAAGGCGGCTTCTGCGGCAATCCCTGAGGATATTGATTACCTGCCAGAATACCTACGTGAAGCGCTCACAGATAGACCAAACAGCTCTTTCAACATCGTGATTGATGCACTCGATGAAGCAACCACTGGGCAACAGTCACGCTTGATCGTCCGTCGCATTTTGGCCCCCCTGGTTGAGACCTGTGCCCACCTAGGTGTTCGCATAGTAGTAGGAAGTCGGCGTCGGGATGACACAGGCGACCTACTTGGAGAGTTTGGCCGCGCAATAACCGTTCTCGATCTAGACGATCCGAGCAATTTCAAGCAGGAAGATCTGGAGGCATACACCCTCGCGACCTTGCAATTGACAGGAGACGAGCGCTCCGATAGCCCTTATAGCAACGATGAAATCGCTTGGCCAATTGCTCAAAAAATTGCGGCAATGGCTGACCATAATTTTCTCGTGGCAGGGCTCGTTGCAAGGTCTCACGGATTGCACGATGCGGAGGCGGTTGCTCCTCTGGAAATCTCATTCACCCCCACCGTTGATGGCGCTCTCCGTGACTACCTTGACCGAATCGAACCAGTCGGGGGATGTCGATCCGACTTGATTCTTGCAGCTCTAGCTTTTGCGGAGGCGCCGGGATTTTCCATCACATTGTGGCGCATAGCCGTTGAGGCCCTCAGTGGGCAACCTTTTGCGGTGAATAATCTCTCTGCTTTCGCGCACTCGTCGGCGGCAAACTTTCTCGTGGAGACGAACGCGGATCAAGGCGATGTTGTCTATAGACTTTTCCATCAAGCGTTGAATGACACTCTAATAGATTCCCGATCTGAGCTATATTCACGGAAGTCAGATGAGAGTGCACTCGCCCAAGCAATGATTACTGAGGGTGCGAAGAGTCGATGGGCCGATACGGATCCCTACCTTCGTCGTTCGCTTGCTAGACATGCAGAGCTGGGTGGTGTTCTCGACACGCTTCTGGAGGATGATAGATACCTGCTACATGCCGACCTTCGGCGACTGGTCCCTGTGACAGATAGAGTAGATTCAGAGCTCGCACGGCAAAGAACTAAACTGATTCGTCGTACGCCACGCGCCCTAAATTCCGGGCACGCTGAACGAATTGGTCTGTTGAGCGTGACCGAAGCACAGCAGCAGCTCGGTCGTTCTTTTCAAGATCTAGACGAAGCAGCGCCCTACCGAGCCAGTTGGTCATCCGTAATTCCTGGATCAGAGGAGGCTCTCCTCGAAGGCCACACTCGCTGGTCCTACATTCTGTGTTCATTCGAGGTAGCGGGCCAGCATCTCCTTGCCAGCGCCGGCGGTGATCGAACTGTGCGCATCTGGGACCCGGTTCTTTGTGAAGTCATCCACGTTCTTGAGGGTCACACGGACGAGGTGCGGGCTATTACGCAAGTCCGTCTAGGCGACCTGGATTCTCTGGCCACTGCCGGGCGGGACGGAACGATTCGGTTCTGGGATCCAGTCTCCGGTGATCTATTGCATAGCTTGGATGGCTTCCCGGAAGGCTTCTCAACCCTGAATTCTCTCGTATTCGGTACCCAGGGCGTCCTGATCGGGGCTTCTGCTGTCGAAGCTGAAGTCTCACTAATTGATCCTACCGATGGGGCCATCATTGGGGCGCTCCAGAGGCACGAAGATTGGGTATCTGACATATGCGAGGTGAGTGTTTCCGGCCGAAGGTTCGTCGCCTCATGCAGCGAGGACCGGAAGGTTCATCTCTGGAATCTTTCAGAGTCGAAAATACATCTGACGATTTCTCTTGGACATTGGGAATGGGCTAGATCTCTTTGTTCCATCGAAGTTGGCGGGCGTCAATTTCTCGCAGGTGCTTGCTATGACGGAGCCGTTCGTCTATGGGATCCGCTTGACGGAGCATTGGAAAGAGTTCTTATTGGGCATGAAGGCTCGGCACTAACCATCTGTGAAGCAAAATTGAGCGGCAAGTCAGTACTGGTTAGTGGTAGCGATGATCAGACGTTGCGAATTTGGGATCCAAGTACAGGACAAACACTAAAGGTTCTCCACGGGCACACTGATTGGATCTATTCCGTCCGTGCGGTGGGTTCTCATGAGCGCGGCCGACTGGCCAGCACCGGTGATGATCGATCGATTAGGCTATGGGATCCTGAGACTGGGGAAGAAAAGACTCTGGTTCAAGACGCAGCGGTCGACTCATTTGAATTGACCTGCGTGCTGCAGGGATCGAATGGGCCTGAATTTCTAACTGCATTGGCCGGTAATGAGGGCGTGGTCATTCGCAGTTCGGTAAATGGACAGATTCAGCAGACCATTCCATCACAAGCCGTCTATTCCATGTGTGAACTCTCAGTAGGCGGAAGTCCGAGACTTGCGGTCGGCGGTAGCCGTTTCATCGAACTGTGGAACCCTAAGACTCTCTCTAAAACATACTCATGGCCCCTCTCTGACTACGGCTCGCATGTGTCTTCACTCTGCACGCTGAAGGTTTTCGATGATGTACTGATGGCAGGGTCAGTCAGGAATAGCATTCTCTTCTGGGGGCTATCGCGAAATTCACCTGTGCATCAAATTCGACTGAATCTTAACGTTCGAGACATATGCCCCGTCCCAATCGATGGGCGCAAGTTTCTTTCCTGCTTGGGTTACAACGGACAGGTCCAAATCGTCAACCCAAGAATCGGCGAAGTTATTTCTGAACTTGCAGTAGGGCAGAATTCTACCGTGCAGTGCCTGATCCAGGTGGGCGGCCGAGTATTGCTATCCACGGGGAGCGACGAAGGCGTTATTGAGCTTTGGGATCCTGCAAATGGCAAACGGGTTGGCGTGCTTGAAGGGCACTCGGCGCGATTGGTAAATATTTGGCCGTACAGCAAAATGGGTCATAGCGTCCTCGTCAGCGCAGGTAATGATAGATCTGTCAAAATTTGGGATCCCCTTCGATTTCAATGCCTAGCAGATATTCCCTTGTACCATTCCATAACCTGGGCCAGTCAAGTGGGCGATACGATCATGCTTAGCCTGAATGCTGGCATGTTCGGCATCGCGATCGACATTCTCCACATGTACTGACATCGATAGGAGGAACAGGTTTACCTGGCGACAGAGAGGCTTTGTCCTGACTGCGCACGTGAGTTGAGGGCATTCTCTAGCGACTCTGGATATCGGCGATGCAAGTGAGGAAGCGGGGGCGGCAGCGGTTACTTCGACGCCGAGGGCAGCTCAGTAAAGGAGCGCATAGTTTCAGGTGAAGGCCTGAATTAGGTAAATTAGACGATGATTCCCAATCTCACAGCACTCAAGGTGACTTACCCACCGGCTGACAGGGCTTTCCGCATCGCCGGGCACAGTGCGGCGGGGAGGGGAACCCCCGGTTCTGTGCTCGGGCCCCCTCCCCACGTAGCATGAGGTTTTCTGCTGGTCAGCGTCTATTCAGATTCGGTGAGGCTCGCCCACAGGCACGAGTTATTCGCGGCTGACCGCGACACGCAGCACGTCCTTCAGGGCGCAGGCCAGGGCATTTCCTAGACGGCGGAGTTGAATCGGATCCGCGTCCTCGTCGTCGAGGGTTTCCGATGCCATCTTCAACAGTTGTTCAGCCGTGCCAAGTTGGATGGCTTCGAAGTTGTCCGCCAGGCGGGACATGTAGCCGTCCGGGTCGTCAGTGCTCAGGTAGCAGGGCTTGTCCCTCGGGCCCGACCATGGGAGAAGCCGAAGTTCGTTCGGTGTTGTCATTCTTGGGCTGGCCTCTCGTTGAGCACGTGGTGGGCGGTGAAGACGGCGTCGACTCGGTCTCCCGGAAAGGCCAGGAGCGCGGCTTCAACGACGCGGCCGATGGCGTCGGTGGCGATGCGGGTGATCGCGAGAACGGCCATGTTGTTTCCGATCCGGAGGGCCGACGCTTCGTCCGGGGTGGGAGAGCGGGCGGAGACCGTCTCTCGGATGGTGGCCGGCGACGGGCCGAGGACGGCGAATCTCGTGACTGCCTCCCGGCACACGGTGTCGTCGTCGAGGACTCCGGCCGGGGCCAGGTCGCGCGGGATGTAGATGCGGGCCATTCCGTGCGGCATCCCCTGTTCGAGGCTGAGGCAGGTGTACTCCGCGAGAGGGCTGCCCGTTGGCACCTTCAGCAGCGTCGTCAGGTGCACGGAGGCCGGAACCGTGGTGTGGCGAACCGTGATGCGCAACGTTGGCTCAGCGGTGATCCAGGGGTCCAGGGTGCCCCAGCCGCCGACGTACATGATCCTGCGGCGCGGGTGACGGACGTAGTTCCCCTTGCCGTGGATCTTCTCGACGAGCCCTTCACCCTGGAGCACGGCGAGAGCGCGTCGCAGGGTCACCGTGCTGACCCTGTACCGAGCGGCCAGGCCGGCTTCGGGCGGGAAGCGTTCGCCAGGCTTGATGCTGCCCGTCGTGATCTGGTGGCGTAGGTCGTCGGCGATGTCGTGATGGCGTCGGGACACGGAGCGGGTCACCGCCTTCTCAGCAGTCGCAGGGCCATGAGCCGGGTACGGGCGTGTATGGCCAGCAATTCGCCCGTCTCGAAGACCAGTTGCTTGGCCCCATGGGGGAGCTGATAGAGGTCTCTCACTCGGCAGGCCTGACCGCCGAGTTGGATGATGTCGCCGCGCTGCACGGTGGCCGCCGTGACCTCGACGGGCGAGACCAGTGCACCGCCGGCGGCGTGGACCCTCATGCCACCACCTGCACGGGCACGGGCGGATCGGGGGTCGAGTGGCACGGGCAGGTGCACTCCTCGTAGATCACCGGTACATCGTCCGTCGCCGCAGGCGGGGACGGCTCGATGCAGGAGTGGTGCGTGCCGATCCGGCAGGCGATCGAGCGATAGGGGGCGGAAGTCGTACCCGTTGGGTGCGGTTGTCGGCGAGAAGGCATCAGCGGACTCCCGCGAGGGCCGACCATGCCTCGGCCGGCAGGTGCGGGGCGACAAGCGCTGCGGGCGTCTGTGCACGCTGTTCTTCCCATGCCAGCAGGTACGGACGGACAAGCGCGATGTCCTCTCCCCTCAGCGGGTACCGGTGGACCGTGCCGACCGGAGCCCGCCTCAGGGCGACGGTCGAAGGGTCAGCGGACGCGGCGCCGGGGAGAGGGGCCAGCGGCCGGGAGGGCGTTAAGGGGCGGCGATGCCGGCCGCTGGGGAAGCACCGCGCTCTGGAGCGCGAGATGGCTTGGCGGATACGGTTGAGCATGCTGTTCAGCTCCTATCGCTGATAGCCCGGTCCCCCGACGTCGCCTGTCGTGGGGGCCGTTTTACGTACGACCGCCCATAAGGTGCGGCCGTTCAAGCTGGTGGCCACGAGCCCGAATCGATCGGCATCGGCCACCGCGTCCAGGACCTCCCGCCACGAGTCGGCGGAGAGCGTGTCCGGAACTTTTGCCTCGACCGTCGTGGACCGGGTGTCCTCCTCCACGCGCGGGCGGAGGCCGGCGGCAGACAAGCGGGCGGCGATAGCCGCCGCGGTCACTCCCGAAGCGGACACAGCGCACCCTCCGTTGCCAGCGATCACTTTCGGTGAAGCTAGTTAACTAGATTAGAGCTAGTGGACTAGATTTCCCATATGTCTGAGCAACCGCCGTACCTCCGCATCGCCGACGAACTCCGGCAGCGCATCGCGGAGCACGTCTGGGAACCGGGCGACCGCCTCCCATCCCGCGCCCAGATCGGCCAGGAGTGCGGCGTGGGCGAGAACGTGGTTCGCCGGGCACAGGAGTTGCTGATCTCTCAAGGCGTGCTGGAGGGCCGGGCCGGATCGGGGACCTACGTCGCCGAGCCCCGGGAGCGCGTGAGAGTCGTCCGGTCGTCGGCACGTGAACAGCCCGGTGGGTCCCCGTTCCGCCAGGACATGAAGGCCCTTCGCCGACACGGGGACTGGGAGAGCCGAACCGACGCCAAGGTGCCGGCCCCGGCGGAGATCGCGACGCGGCTCGGCATCACCGAGGGGGAGCTGTGCGTGCGGACGACGTACGAGTTCCTTGCGGACGGGAAGCCGGTCCAGTTGTCGACGAGTTGGGAGCCGTACGCCGTCACTGGCGGCACCATCGTCGTTCTCCCCGAGGGAGGGCCCCACGCAGGAGCCGGGGTCGTGACCCGCATGGCCGCGATCGGGGTCACCATCAGTCACGCGGTCGAGCAGCCCGAACCCCGACACGCGACCGCCGAGGAAGCATCGCTACTCGGCATCCAGAAAGCCGCGCTCGTGACGCACATCCGGCGGACGTACTACAGCGACGACGGCCACCCCGTGGAGACAGCGGACATCGTGGTGCCCTCAGCACACTGCGAGATCGTCTACGAGATCCCGATCAACCGCTGACGAGCCGGCCTCGGCAGCTCCAAAGCCGTGCCCCCCGCGTGCCCCTTCCGTGCCCGACAGAGCGGGAAACCAGGGGGAACAGTGGTGCCCGACGGGGAACGGGCATGGCAGAGGCCCCCGACCATACCTACTGGTCAGGGGCCTCTCACCTGGCGGTGGGTGTGGGATTTGAACCCACGGTGACTCGCGCCACGACGGTTTTCAAGACCGTTCCCTTAGGCCGCTCGGGCAACCCACCCCGCGCCGGCGTGGTCGGTGAGGACCGGTCCGGCGCGGGAACAGCCTAGCCGGTCAGTTGTCGCCCTTGCGCTCCCCCAGGGTGACTTCGGCGGTCGCCGTCTTGCCGTCGCGCTCGTAGGTCAGGGTGACCCGGTCGCCCGGCTTGTGGGTCCAGATCTCGCCGATCAGGGTGGGGCCGCTGTCGACGGGGGTGTCGTTGAACTTCGTGATGACGTCGCCCGCGCGCAGACCCGCCTTGGCCGCCGGCCCGTCCTTCGTGACCGCCTCCGTACCGCCCGTGCCCCGGTCCGCGATGACGGCGCCGCCGCTCTGTTCGTCCATCGTCACCGTGGCACCGATGACCGGGTAGACCGGCTGGCCGGTCTTGATCAGCTGCCGGGCGACGGTCGTCGCCTGGTTGATCGGGATGGCGAAGCCGAGGCCGATGGAGCCCGCCTGGCTCTGGCCGGAGCTGCCGGTCGACTGGATCGCCGAGTTGATGCCGATGACCGCGCCGCCCGAGCTGAGCAGCGGGCCGCCGGAGTTGCCCGGGTTGATCGAGGCGTCGGTCTGCAGGGCGCTCATGTACGAGTTGCTGCCGCCGTTGCCGTCCCCGGAGGCGACCGGGCGGTTCTTCGCGCTGATGATGCCCGTGGTGACCGTGTTGGACAGGCCGAACGGGGCGCCGATCGCGATGGTGGAGTCGCCGACCGCCACCTGGTCCGAGTTGCCCAGCGGCAGCGGCGTCAGGGACTTCGGCGGGTTCTTCAGCTTGATGACGGCCACGTCGTAGCCCTGGGCGCGGCCGACCACCTCGGCGTCGTACTTCTTGCCGTTGGAGAACGTCGCCGTGAGCTGGCCGCTGTCCGCCGCGGAGGCCACCACGTGGTTGTTCGTGAGGATGTGGCCTTCCTTGTCGTACACGAAGCCGGTGCCCGTACCGCCCTCGCCGTCACCGCCCTGCGCCTCGATCGTCACGACGCTCGGCAGCGCCTTGGCGGCCACACCGGCGACGGTGCCCGGGTCGCGCTTGAGGTCCTGCTGGTTCGCCGACGCGGAGACCGTGGTCGAGCCGGCGTCGTCGTTGCGGTCCGCGGCCCAGTAGCCGAGGGCGCCGCCGATGCCTCCCGCCACGAGCGCCGCCACCACCACGGCGGCCACCAGACCGCCCGCACCGCGCTTGCGCGGCGCCTCGGGCGTGTGCGTTCCGCCGGGCGGCCCCCAGACCGGGCCGCCGCCACCGCCGTGCGCCCCCTGGGCGTAGGCCGGGACGGCGGGCGGCGGCGGGGGCCAGCCCGCGTCGGCCGCGGACTGCGGCGGGGGCGGGGGTGCGTACTGCGGGTTCGTCGGGAAGGCGGCCGTCTGCGCGGTCACGGGGTCCGGCGAGGAAGGGGCGGGGGCAGGCTGCTGTTCCGGCGCCTGCGCGACCGGCTGCTGCCGGGTGGCCGTCCCGTCCGAGTGGGGGGCGGCGGGAGGCGCGTCCTCGAGGTGCGCCTGGGGAGCGTCGGCCGGCACGGGAGGTACGGACGGGGCGGCTTCGGCCGCGTTGCCCTCGTTGCCCTCGTTCTCGGTGCTCACAGCTCTTTACTCCTCGGTTCCACATCAGTCATTCGGCAAGAGATCCGCTGTGTACGTGTCCGCAGTCAGCTTTTCCCACGACACGTCAGGCCACTGTAAGCAGGAGCTGTGCATCTGCGCACGACCCTTACATCGGACAAAACGGCCCGGCGTCGCAAGGTGTGCACGGCCGTGTTCCCGCGGTGACACCATGGCCCGGGTGAACCGAGCACGGCAGCAGCACCCCATGCAGCACCCCATCCAGGTCATCGCCCACCGGGGTGCGTCCGACGACGCCCCCGAGCACACCCTCGCCGCGTACCGGAAGGCGATCGAGGACGGTGCCGACGCCCTGGAGTGCGACGTACGCCTCACCGCCGACGGCCACCTCGTCTGCGTACACGACCGCAGGGTGAACCGTACGTCCAACGGGCGCGGCGCGGTCTCCGCCTTGGAGCTGAACGCCCTCGCCGCCCTCGACTTCGGCTCCTGGAAGGACCGCGACGAGACGGAGTCGCCGGACTGGGACCCCGTGCCCGGCGAGCTCACCTCCGTACTCACCCTGGAACGCCTGCTCGAACTCCTCGTGGAGACGCGGGCGTCCGGGCGGCCGCTCCAGCTGGCGATCGAGACCAAACACCCGACCCGCTGGGCGGGACAGGTCGAGGAGCGCCTTCTCCACCTGCTGAAACGCTTCGAGCTCGACGCCCCGCCGCCGGCCGGCACCCCTTCGCCGGTACGCGTCATGAGCTTTTCCGCCCGCTCGCTGCACCGCGTCCGGGCGGCCGTGCCCCATCTGCCCACCGTGTATCTGATGCAGTTCGTGTCGCCCCGGCTGCGCGACGGACGGCTGCCCGCCGGGACGCGGGTCGCCGGGCCCAGCATCCGGATCGTGCGCAGCCATCCCGGGTACATCGAACGGCTCCACCGGGCCGGGCAGCGGGCGCACGTCTGGACGGTCAACGAGCCGGAGGACGTCGAGCTCTGCGTACGGCTCGGAGTCGAGGCCATCATCACCAACCGCCCGCGGCAGGTCCTGGCCCAGCTCGGCCGCTCGTGACGGCGGCGTACACCGCCCCGCCTATACGTATGAACGCATCAGCCCATCTGCCCATCAGGAGATCAACTACAGGGAGTACACCGGCGCACTCGGAACGTGCCTGTTCGTGACGAGTGCGTCACTGACAGCCCCTTGGCCGGTTTCCGGCACAGCTCAGGAGGGCATCCACTCCGTGGCGTGGGGACAAAGGAGGTCTCGGGGGTGGCGTTGGTGGTGGCACAGGAGGTGCCCACGTCGTCGAGCATGGCCGTTCCCCATGGCCCTGCGGGCGTGGGGCAGGCGCGGCACCGGATGCGCGAGCAGTTGCGCAGCCACGGGGTGTCGGATTCGGTCGTCGACGATGCGGTGCTGATTCTTTCCGAGCTGCTCAGCAATGCCTGCCGGCACGGCAGGCCGCTGGGCTGGCAGACCGGGACGGGAGACGGCGACGTGCGCGCCGCCTGGCGTGTCGACAGGACGGGCGGACTGACCGTCGAGGTGACGGACGGCGGCGGCCCGACCAGGCCGATTCCGGCCACCCCGTCGGTGACCGCCCGCGGCGGCCGGGGTCTCAACATCATCAGCGCCCTGGCCCAGGAGTGGGGCGTACGGGACGACGCACCGGGCGAGGTCACCGTCTGGGTGCTGGTCGACGGGGGCCGCGGCTCCCGCGGCGCGCGGGGGAGCGGTCTTCCTGCCGGGATGACCGGCCTGCCGAGCGCACCGAAGGCCACGGTCGTGCCGGGCCTCGAAGGGCTGGATTTCAGCGGCGCGTTCGACGATGCGTTCGACGACGTGGGCTGAACGCCCGGGCGGGGCATACGCGGACCTAGACGGCCGTACACCGTGGTGCACCGGGAAGCGGCGGGGCGACTAGGCTCGCGGGCCAGACCGCACTGTCGCAATCGGGAGTATGCCCACCATGGCGAAGAAGCGCCCTCAGACCAAGGCCGGGAAGCAGCAGCTCAAGGACGGCGAGATCCCGGTGGTCGGGGCTCGTGAGCCCTGCCCGTGCGGTTCGGGCCGCCGCTACAAGGCATGTCACGGCCGCGCCGCGGCACAGGCGGTGACCGAGCTGGTCCAGCGTCCGTTCGAGGGCCTGGCCGGGGAATGCGACTGGGTCGCGCTGCGCGAGCTGGTCCCGGCGGCAACGGCCGGGCTGACGCTCAAGGGCGGCCTGCCCGAGGGCGTGCCGTCGGTGACGCTCGCGACGGTCCTCCCCATGGCGTGGCCCGCGCTGCGCCGCGACGACGGCTCCGTCCTGCTCGCCCTGCAGAACGACACCTCCTCCGGCGACCTCAGCCGGGACCTCGCGGACACGCTGAGCCGCGCACTGGAGGCGGAGCCCGGTTCGCCCGTGGCCGCCCGCCGCGTACCGGCCGACGGGCCCCGGCTCCAGGACCTCCTGGACACCGAGGCGCCCTTCGAGCCGGTCGTCCACTCCGGCTTCGAGTTCTGGGTGCCGGACTCGGAGAACGCCACGGCCGAGGTGTCCGCCTCGCTCGAACGCGCGAACGAGGCCGCGATCCCGACCGCCCTGCTGTCGGGCGTGGACGCCGCCTACTGGTGCGAGACGCCGGAGAAGAACCACCTGCGCTGGGTCATGCCGCACGCCGAGGAGCAGCTCCTCGACGCACTCGCCCGGCTGCACGCCGCGGGCGAGTCCTCGCTCGGCGAGGGCACCCGGCTGGTCGGCTCGTTCCGGGCGCACGGCCTGATGGTCCCGGTCTGGGACCTGCCGAGCTCGATGGGCGCCGAGGACTGCGAGAAGCCCGCCGCCGCGTTCGCGGAGCGGCTCGCCGCGGCGCTCGCGTCGGACGCGCCGCTCACCGCCGAGGAGCGGCGGGCGCGTGGCGGTCTCACCAACCGCCAGGTGACGCTCAGCTGACCGTGACGGCCGCTCGGCCCGGACGGTGACTCCCGTCACAACTCGCCGTACTGGCAGGTAAATCGCTGTCCGAATACGCGAGATCGAATTTGCGAACGGCAGATCTCTTGTTACGGTTCTAGAAGCCCGGTCGCTGGTGCATCCCCCGTCGCCAGCGATCGGGCGTCCTCATTTCCGGGTACGGCGCGCTCCGCGCACCGGGGGCGCGCAGGCCCGCGCACGGGCCCCTCCCGACCCGGCCCCACCTCATCCACCCCAGCTCCGCCGCACGATGGCCCGGCGTCAGCCCTGCCGTCCGGGAAGCCGGTTGGGCCTGTGCCGCGGGAGCAGCGCCCGAGGTGCCCTCAGAAAGCTCCGCCCTGCCGGGTTTTGAGACCCCGAATTCCGCGGCATCACCGACACCTCCGGACAAACGGATGCGCCACAAGCGGCCCCGCCGTTTACCCGGAAATCGTGAAGCAAGACGGAAGAGCGCGGGAGGGAGTGAGGAAGAACGGAAGGGATTCACCGGAGATCGGACAGGGAAGCGACAGAACTCCGTAATGAATGCCATGCGAAAGAACACGCACGCATCAGAATCTGGCCAACCCTGTCCCCAACCGCTCAGTGCGTAAGTCTGCTACCGCCGTCCGGGGCACTCGTACTCGCCTCGACCAATGCGTCCAGCACGGTCTCGACGTCCGGCAGCCAGGGCGCGGCGACAGCGCCCTTGGGGCGTGAACCCGGAGTGCGCTCCGGCGCGCGCTCCCAGCGGACCTGGCCCGTGCCGATCTCCGACGGCGGCAGGACGACGTAGCCGCCCTCCCCGTGGAACCGCAGCGAGCTGGGCACCCGGTCCTGCGCGTACAGCAGCTCCCCGAGCCGTTCCAGGGTGTACGGGGCGACCAGCAGCGCCCACCGGGTGGGCGTCGCCACCACGGGTCCCCGCCGCAGGCCGGCCCGGTCGAGCGCGGCCAGGGCGCGGGCACCGGCCACCGCCGGGAGGCTCAGGGCGCATGGCGCACGGCCGCCCGTGGCGAGCAGCACCGGCGCGGCCGGACGGTTGGTCCACCACCAGCGCACCATCCGGGCATCGGTGGTCGCGGCGAGCAGTCCGGGATCGAAGGGGTGCGCGCCGGGCACCGCGCACTCGGGATCGGGGCACGCGCAGCGGCGGCCGCGGGCGCCGTCCTCGCGCAACCCCGCTCCGGGGAGCACGGGCCACTGCCACTCCGTGGCGCAGGTCAGGGCCGCGTCGAGCCGGGCGGAGCCGCCCCTGCGGCCGAGCCTGCGTCGCCTTCCGAGGATCTCGCGCATGAGCGCTCGTTCCTTTCCGTTGAACGCCGAGGGTCCGCCTCGCATCGTGCGTGGTCACACCATGCCTGCGGATCTTCTGGGTGTACGTGCTCGTCGAGCCTGCGGTACGGGTCGTTCGTCGGTACCGAGCGTGAGCCGTGCTGAGCCGGATCGAGCTGCTTGCGGTCGGCATCGTGGCGAGGTGCCGGGCGCACGGCGCTCCTGCGGTCCGTACGTGCGGCCTCGCCACTCGGGGGTGGGGCGCGGCCGTCACAAGAGAGGACGTCCGGGCCTGCTGCCAGGTTCCGGGGGCGGGCGGGGCCACCCCCGGCCATCCAAAGAATTACGTACCCAGCATGCCCGGAATGACGCGCCCCAGGGACTTCACCCGGAGGTGCACCCCCGTCGGGCAGACCCAGTCGACCGCTAATGCACACGGCAAGGTGCGTTTTTTGGCCAAGTTGATTAAGGCGCGGACACCGGGTTTTCCGGGGGGACAATGCTGGACATCGCCTCACTTGTGCGTGTACATGTGGATGCACTGGTAGCGGCGCAGAATGACATGGGGGTTTGCGATGCTATTCGACGGAACACACCGCTCGGAAAGCCGGCGACCATGAGCGCTCCGCACCTGCCAAAAGTGGCTGGAATCAATCCCACAGTTCCGGTTTCGGACGAGACTGCCGCGCCGATCGAGGCGGTGGCCGCCGCGCCCGGTGCCTTCATCCAGGACCGGCTCGCCGGCTGGGTCTCCGACCTCACCACGCTCCACGAGCTCACCGAGCGTCTGGCCGGAACCAGCACCCTGGACGACGCGCTGCACGAGTTCCTCGACGCCGGGGCCGCCCTGGTGGGCGCCCGGCGGGGCCTGGTCACCTTCGAACCGTCCGACCGGCGCGGCCCCGTCAGCACCGTCGGGCTCGGGCTGGCCCACGCCGAACTGGGCCAGATCGAGACCGTGCCGCGCAGCGCCACCTCGTACGGACGCATCCTGGAGGGCCTGCCCAACCCGGACGCCCCGCTGACCACCCCCGATCTGCTCGGCGACACCGGCCTGGACCCGCGCAGACGCGAGGTCGCCGCCCGCCTCGGCTACGCCGCCAGCTACGCGCTCCCCCTCGCCACCGCGACGGCCGGACGGCTCGGCGCCGCCGTCTGGCTCTACGACGAACCCGCGGAACCGCTGGAACGCCGGCGCCACCTCGTCGGCCTGTACGCCGGATACGCCTCCGAGCACCTGGCCCGCCTGCTGGAACTGGAACGGGCCAGGACCGACGTCGCCACCGTGGCCGAGGAACTGCTGCCCACCCGGCTGCCCCGGGTCCCCGGCGTCCAGCTCGCCGTACGCCACGAGGTGGCCCCCCAGGGCGGCGGCGACTGGTACGACGCGCTGGCCCTGCCGGAGGGCGCCCTCGGTCTCGCCGTCGGCTCGGTGGGCGGCTCGGGCCCCAGCGCGCTGGCCGCCACGGGACGGCTGCGCGCCGGACTGCGCGCGTACGCGGTGATGGAGGGCGAGGACCCCGTCGCCGTGCTCTCCGACCTGGAACTGCTGCTCCGGCTGACCGAGCCGGCCCGCTCGGCGACCGCGCTCTTCGCGTACTGCGAACCGGCCCGGCGCAGGATCCTGCTCGCCGGGGCCGGGCACACGCCGCCCCTGATCATCGGCGAGCGCCGCACCTCGTACGTGGAAACCACGCTCTCCGCCCCTCTGGGCATGCTGTCCTGCTGGGAAGCGCCCAGCGTGGACATCACGCCCGCACCCGGCGAGACAGTTCTGCTGTACACCGACGGGCTGCTGCGCCGGGCCGGCGACTCGATGGACCGCGCGTACGCGCGCCTGCACGCGGCCGCGGCGAGCGTCCCGAGGGCGCTGCGCGGAGACGCCGCCTCGGTGGCCGACCACGTGGTGCGCACCGTGCTGCCGGACGGGGCCGGGCGGGCTGACTGCGCCGAGGACGTGGTCGTACTCGCGGCCCGGTTCGACTGAGCCGGAACCTTCCCGTGTAAGAGGTCTTCCGGCCCTGGGCCCCCTTCCGTACGCCCGTACGATGGAGGAGGTCCAGTGTCGTATCAAGGAGAACAGTCGTGTCTGAGGAGTTCCCGGAGACCCCGGAGACCGAAGAGACAGAGCCGGTCAAGCAGCGGAAGAACGGCCTGTACCCGGGCGTGTCCGACGAGCTCGCCGCGAGCATGCAGTCCGGCTGGGCCGACACCGAGCTGCACGGCCTGGAGCCGATCGCTCAGGCCGGTCACACCGCCGACCGCCGCGCCGCGCTGTCCGCGCGCTTCCCCGGCGAGCGGCTGGTCATTCCCGCGGGCCGGCTGAAGACCCGCTCCAACGACACCGAGTACGCCTTCCGCGCCTCCACCGAGTACGCGTACCTCACCGGCGACCAGACGCAGGACGGCGTCCTCGTCCTGGAGCCGACGGACGACGGCCACGAGGCGACCATCTATCTGCTGCCCCGCTCGAACCGGGAGAACGGCGAGTTCTGGCTCGACGGCCAGGGCGAGCTGTGGGTCGGCCGCCGCCACTCCCTCGCCGAGGCCGAGCAGCTGCTGGGCATCCCCGCCAAGGACGTGCGCGAGCTGCCCGCCGCTCTGGCCGAGGCCACCGGGCCCGTCCGCAACGTGCGCGGACACGACGCCGGCATCGAGGCCGCCCTGACCGACAAGGTCACCGCCGAGCGCGACGAGGAGCTGCGGGTCTACCTCTCCGAGGCGCGCCTGGTGAAGGACGCCTTCGAGATCGCCGAGCTGGAGAAGGCGTGCGACATCACCGCACGCGGCTTCGAGGACGTCGTGAAGGTCCTCGACAAGGCCGAGGCCACCAGCGAGCGCTACATCGAGGGAACGTTCTTCCTGCGCGCCCGCATCGAGGGCAACGACATTGGGTACGGCTCCATCTGCGCCGCGGGCCCGCACGCGACCACCCTGCACTGGGTGCGCAACGACGGTGCCGTGCGTTCGGGCGAACTGCTGCTGCTGGACGCCGGGGTGGAGACCAACGACCTCTACACCGCCGACGTGACCCGCACCCTTCCCATCAGCGGCACGTTCACACCGCTCCAGCGCAAGATCTACGACGCGGTGTACGAGGCGCAGGAGGCGGGTATCGCCGCGGTCAAGCCTGGGGCCGATTTCCGCGACTTCCACGACGCCGCGCAGCGGGTGCTCACCGAGAAGCTCGTCGAGTGGGGCCTGCTCGGCGACCTGTCGGTGGAGAAGGTCCTGGAGCTGGGCCTCCAGCGCCGCTGGACCCTGCACGGCACCGGCCACATGCTCGGCATGGACGTCCACGACTGCGCCGCCGCGCGCACCGAGGCGTACGTGAACGGCACCCTGGAGCCGGGTGTCTGCCTCACCGTCGAGCCCGGTCTCTACTTCCAGGCCGACGACCTCACCGTGCCCGAGGAGTACCGCGGCATCGGCGTCCGGATCGAGGACGACATCCTCGTCACCGAGGACGGCAACCGGAACCTCTCGGACAAGCTGCCCCGGCAGGCCGACGAGGTCGAGGCGTGGATGGCCCGGCTCAAGGGCTGATCCGCCGCCTGCCGTACGTACGGAGGGGCGCCCCCGCTCAGGACACCATGAGCAGGGCGTCCTTCCGCCATTTCAGGACCTTGTCGAAGCTCACGACCGCGCCGGAGCACCCCGGGCGGTTGCCGAAGTGGACGTGATCGGCAAGCTGTTCGATCAGGCACAGGCCCCGTCCCTCCTCGGCGGTGACGGGCGGATACGACGCGTACTGCGGGTCCGGCAGTCCGCTCCCGGGCTGCCGCTCCGACGTACAGGGGCCGCCCCGGGTGGGGAAACCGGGCCCCGAATCGGCGACTTCGATGCGGCACTTCTCGCCGTCCAGATACGCGGTGACCCGGTACTGGCCACTGGCCGTGGCCGACGGATCCTCCCAGGCGTCCCGGTCCTTCCCGGTGCCCTCGGAGGTGGCGTCGTACTCCCCGCCGTGCTCGACCGCGTTCGCACAGGCTTCGCTGAGCGCGAGAGACAGGTCGAAGGAGATGTCCGGGTCCACGCCCGCGGATTCCATCGTGCCGAGCAGGAACCGGCGGGCGAGCGGGACGCTCGCAGCGTCGCGCCGCAAATGGAGTGACCACCAGATGCTCATGCTCCGGCCTCCTGGTTGCGGCTAGACATACCGCTACGTATTGCCGCACCGGGGCGGTCGTAAGCACGTGCGTGCTCTGATGCCGCCCATTCGGCGGATAGCCGGACGCACCGCACCGGTGTACTCCGGCCCCCTCCGCCCGTTGCGTCCGGCCGCGGCGCCGCCGGAACCCGTCCGAACGGCCCTGCTCACACCCAATCCGCCCGGAAGACGACCTTCCGGACCTGCCGTACGGGAGCGGGGGGCCGGGTGCGATGATGGGCCCGCCATGTCTGTGCCTGTGGGACGCGCCGGAGCCGGTCTACGGCTACTGAGGGCCGCGGTGTTCGCCGCGGTCTGCGTCGCGTTGTCCGCGGCCGGGCATGCGCTGGCCGCCTGCGCGACCGTCCCCTGGTGGACGCTGCTCGCCGGTTTCCTCGGTGTCCTCGCGGTGGCCGTCCCGCTCGCCGGACGTGAACGCTCGCTGCCCTCCATCGCCGCTGCCCTGGCCGGCGGACAGCTCGCCCTGCACACCCTGTTCGGGCTGGGCACGCACACCGCCTCCCCCGGGACGACGGGCGGCGACGACGCGTTGATCCGGTTCGCGGCGAGTCTCGTCTGCGGCGCCGGACCCCAGCAGCTGAACGCCGCCGACGCCCGGCACATCGTCGGCACCGCGGGCATCGACCCGGCCGCGGTGGCCGCTCATGCGCACCAGCACGTGGCCGCCGCCCCTTCCGGCCCCGCATGGGCCACCCCGGCCGGCCTCCTCCACACGCTTCCCAGCCTGCCCATGCTCCTCGGGCACCTGCTGGCCGCCCTGGCCACCGGCTGGCTGCTGCGGCGGGGCGAGGTCGCCCTGTTCCGGCTTGCCCGGCTGTCGGCGCACGGTGCCCAGCAGGTCGCGGCCGGGGCCCGGCTCCGGGCGCTCCGGGACGCGTTCCGGCTCGTCGCCGCACTGCGCACCGGACTGGCCGGCGAGGCCGCGACCGGGCCGCGCACCCCCCGTACCGCCGTGGACGCGCCGCGCCCGGCCACCGGGGATCCGTTGCAGCACCTGGTGATCAGGCGCGGACCGCCCTCCGTACTCGCTCTCGCAGCCTGACGCGACGCCCTCCACGCAATGCGCACCGGCCCTTCCGGCATCGGCGCGCACTCCAGCCGAACGGAAGTGGCGTCGCGATACCGGTGCGCATCCGTGCGCCGGAGCACCTTCCCTTCGTGCCCTGTGGAGTGATCCCTGCCATGAACGTTTCCCGCATCGCCCTCGCCGGCGGCGTCGCCGCGTCCACCGTGCTGCTGCTCGCCGGTACGGCCTCCGCCCACGTCAGCGTCCAGCCGCAGGGCGAGGCCGCCAAGGGCGGCTACGCCGTCATCAACTTCAAGGTCCCCAACGAGCGTGACAACGCCTCGACGACCAAGCTCGAAGTGAACTTCCCGACCGACCACCCGCTGGCGTCCGTCATGCCGCAGCCCGTGCCCGGCTGGGACATCGAGGTGACGACGAGCAAGCTGGCCAAGCCGCTGCAGATGCACGGCAAGACGATCAACGAAGCCGTCTCCAAGGTCACCTGGACCGGCGGCAAGATCGAGCCCGGCCGCTTCCAGCAGTTCCCGCTCTCCGTCGGCCAGCTCCCCGAGGACGCGGACCAGCTGGTGTTCAAGGCGATCCAGACGTACTCCAACAAGGAGGTCGTCCGCTGGATCGAGGAGCCCAAGGAAGGCGCCGAGGAGCCCGAGTCCCCCGCGCCCGTCCTCAAGCTGACGGCTGCGGCCGATGACGCGCACGGAGCGGCCGGCGCGGACCCCTCGAAGTCCCCGGACTCCGCCGGCTCCTCCGAGAAGGGCGGCGAGACCACCACCGCCGCCTCGTCCTCCGACGCCGAGGACAGCACCGCCCGGGTGCTCGGCATCGTCGGCATCGTCATCGGCGTCGCCGGCGTGGCCTTCGGTGTCCTGGCCGGGCGCCGTCGTACGACCTGACAGGCCCCACGGGGGCCAGGCTCTTCCTGGCCCCCACCCGCTCCACCGACCCCTCAGGAACAGTGCTCCATGGTTAAGAAGATCGTTCCGGTCGCGGCGCTCGTCGTCGCGGCCGCGCTCACCCTGTCCGCCTGCGGCGGCAGCGACAACGACAGCAAGAAGCCCGTCGCCGATGTGTCGATGCAGACGAAGACACAGGCGGCGACGGTGCTCGACCAGCCGTTCACGAAGCCGGACCTCGTCCTGACCGACACGCACGGCAAGAAGTACGACCTGCGCAAGGAGACCAAGGGCAAGCCGACGCTCATCTACTTCGGCTACACCAACTGCCCGGATGTCTGCCCGCTCATCATGAGCAACATCGCCATCGCCAAGAAGGCCCTGCCCGAGGCGGAGCAGGACAACCTCCGGGTCGTCTTCGTCACCACCGACCCGGAACGCGACACCCCGGCCTCCCTCGGCAGCTGGCTCAAGGCACAGGACCCCTCCTTCATCGGTCTCACCGGCGACTTCGCGGCTATCCAGGCGGGTGCCCGGCAGATCGGCATCGGCATCTCCGCGCCGAAGAAGGAGAAGGACGGCACGGTCGTGTCGATGCACGGCTCGCAGGTCATCGCCTTCTCGCCGAAGACCGACAAGGGCTACCTCCTGTACAGCGAGGACACCACGCCCGAGGACTACACCAAGGACCTCCCCAAGATCATCAAGGGGGAGAACCCGTGAACCACCGCCCCACCCTCGCCGCCGTCCTGGCCGTGACCGCGGGCCTGACGCTGGCGGGGTGCTCGACCTCCTCGGACAAGCCGGAGCTGCAGGTCACCGGCGCGTTCATGCCGCAGCCCGTCAACGACATGGCGGCCGGCTTCCTCGTCGTGCGGAACAACGGCACCGGCGACGACCGCCTCACCTCGGTCACCAGCCCGCTCTCGGACGACGTCACGATCCACGAGACGAAGAACCAGGTCATGCGGAAGGTGACGTCCTTCGATGTGCCCGCGGGCGGTGAGCTGGACCTCGAACGCGGTGGCAGCCACATCATGTTCATGAAGCTCAAGAAGCAGCCCAAGCAGGGCCAGAAGGTGTCCGTGGAACTGCACTTCGAGAAGGCCGGCGCGATCGAGGTCGACCTTCCCGTGAAGGAGACCACCCACAACCCGAAGAAGCAGTGAGGGACTGACACGCCATGACAGCCACCGCCCCGCCCTTCGGGCCGCCGCCCGCCCTCCGCCGGCCGCTCGCCGCGGCCGGACTGCTCACCGCGCTGCTCGGCGCGGTGCTCGGTCTGCTGCTGGCCGTCGCGGCCCCCGCGTCGGCCCATGCCGCGCTGACCGGCAGCGATCCCCAGGACGGGGCGGTGGTTGCCACCGCCCCCACGCAGGTCACCCTCACCTTCTCCGAACAGGTCGCCCTCGGCGCGGACTCCATCCGCGTCCTCGACCCCTCGGGCGAGCGGGCCGACACGAAGGCCGCCCCGCGCGACCTGCACAGCGGGTCCACCGTGAAGTACGGCGTCGCCCTGCGCGGCGGCCTCACCGACGGCACCTACACCGTGGCCTGGCAGGCGGTCTCCGCCGACAGCCACCCCGTCTCCGGCGCCTTCACCTTCTCCATCGGTGCACCCTCCGAGACCACCGTCGCCCTCCCCGACAGCGAGGCCGGGGGCGGACTCGTCGGCACGCTCTACGACATCGCGCGCTACGCCGCGTACGCCGGGTTCATCGTGCTCGCGGGCGGTGCCGCCTTCGTTCTGGCCTGCTGGCAGCGCGGGGCGGGGGCACGCCCGCTGCAACGTCTGGTCGTACGCGGCTGGATGACGCTCACCGCCGCAACGATCGCGATGCTGCTTCTGCGCAGCTCGTACACCGGCTCCGGGAAGCTGGGGGACGTCTTCGACCTCGACGGTCTCAAGGCGGTCCTCAACACCAAGCCCGGTGCCGCCCTGGTCTCCCGGCTCCTGCTGCTCGGCGCCAGCGCCCTGTTCGTCGCGGTGCTCTTCGGCGCGTATGCCAAGCGCGAGGACCCGCGCGAGAAGAGGGACCTCACCTTCGGCCTCGCCATCGGCGGCGCCGTCATCGCCGCCGGCATCGCCGGCACCTGGGCGCTCGCCGAGCACGCGTCGACCGGTATCCAGCCCGGTATCGCCATGCCCGTGGACGTGCTCCACCTACTGGCCGTCGCCGCCTGGCTGGGCGGGCTCGTGGCGCTGCTGACCGCGCTGTACCGCACGCCCGACCTGACCTCGGCGGCCGTACGCCGCTTCTCCACGATCGCCTTCGTCAGCGTGGTCGTCCTCGTCGCGACGGGGGTCTACCAGTCGTGGCGCCAGGTCGGCACGTGGTCGGCGCTGACCGGTACGGGTTACGGACAACTGCTGCTGGTCAAGGTGGGGCTCGTCGCCGTCCTGGTGGGGGTCGCCTCGATGTCGCGCCGGTGGACGGGGAAGCTCGCGGAGGGCGGCGATGCCCCGGCCGCGGCCACGCCCGGAACCGAGGAGGATCCCGAGGCCGAACCGGAGACCGCCGAGGACCCCGCCCGGGCCGCCCAGCTCGCCCGGCAGCGGGCCGCCGTGGCCACCGCCGAGAAGAAGCGGATACGCGACGCCGACCCCGGCCGGTCGGGGCTGCGCCGCTCCGTACTGGCCGAGGTGGGCGTCGCCGTGGCCCTGCTGGCGGTGACCACCGTCCTCACGTCGACCGAGCCGGGCCGTACCCAGGAAGAGGCGGCACGCTCCACGTCGGCGGCGGCCGGCCCCGTGGACAGCGGTCCCGTCAATCTCGCGCTGCCCTTCGACACGGGCGGCACGAACGGCAAGGGCACGGTACGGATGGACATCGACCCGGGGCGCACCGGCGCCAACGTGATCCACCTGTGGATCGAGGACCCCGCCAAGAAGCCCATGGACGTTCCCGAGGTGAAGATCGCCTTCACCCTGGAGTCCAAGGACATCGGCCCCCTGCCGGTCGCCCCGGTGCGGCTGACCGAGGGCCACTGGACCGCCACCGGCCTCCAGCTCCCGATCGCGGGCGACTGGAAGGTCGCGGTGACGGTACGGACCTCCGACATCGACCAGACGACGGTCAACAAGAACGTGAAGATCGGCTGAGCAGGACCGTGAGCGGAAAAAGCACGAGCAGCGACACCAGCAACACCCAGGCCCTCTCCCGGCGGCGGCTGCTGGGCACCGCAGGCGCCGCCGGGGCGACCGGCCTGGTCCTCGGAGCGGCCGGCGGCGCCACCGGCTATGCGGCGACCCGCGACGAGGCACCGGCCGCGCTGACCACGGTCGGCTCCACCGAGGTGATGTTTCACGGGAAACATCAACCGGGGATCACCACTCCGCTTCAGGCGTCCGGCCATCTGATCGCCTTCGACCTCGCTCCCGGGGCCGGGCGCAAGCAGGCCGCCGCCCTGATGCGCCGGTGGTCCGCGGTGGCTCAGCGGCTGATGGCCGGCGAACCCACCACGGACGCGGCGGACGGCCCCGGACACGACACCGGTGTCGCGCTGGACGCGGGCCCGTCCTCGCTCACCGTCACCTTCGGTTTCGGCGCCACCTTCTTCGAACGCACGGGCCTCACCGCGCACCGCCCGCCGGGACTCGACCCGCTGCCGCCGTTCTCCTCCGACCACCTCGACCGCGGCCGGTCCAACGGAGACCTGTGGGTCCAGATCGGCGCCGACGACGCGCTCGTCGCCTTCCACGCGCTGCGGGCCGTCCAGAAGGAGGCCGCCTCGACGGCCACCGTGCGCTGGCAGATGAACGGCTTCAACCGGACGCCCGGCGCAACCGCCAAGCCGATGACGGCCCGCAACCTGATGGGCCAGATCGACGGCACGGGCAACCCGAAGCCCACGGACGACGACTTCGCCGAGCGCGTGTTCGTCCCCGGCGGCCAGGACCCGGCGTACGAGTGGCTCACGGGCGGCTCCTACGCGGTGGTCCGGCGGATCCGGATGCTCCTGGACGACTGGGAGAAGCTTCCGGTGGAGCGCCAGGAACGGGTCATCGGCCGGCGCAAGGCGGACGGCGCCCCCCTCAGCGGTGGCACCGAGACCACAGCGATGGACCTCGACAAGGTGGGCCCGGACGGCAAGCTGCTGATCCCGGACAACGCGCACGCCCGGATCTCGTCGCCCGAGCGCAACAGCGGTGCGGCGATGCTGCGCCGCCCGTTCTCGTTCCACGACGGGATCGCCCCGGACGGCACCCCGGACGCCGGGCTGCTGTTCATCTGCTGGCAGGCCGATCCGCTGCGCGGCTTCGTCCCGGTGCAGCGCAAGCTGGACCGGGGGGACGCGCTCTCCCCCTTCCTCCGCCACGAGGCGAGCGGGCTGTTCGCGGTGCCGGGCGGGGCGGCGGCCGGTGAGTACGTGGGGCAGCGGCTTCTGGAGTCCTGAGCGGCGGGGGGCCGACCCGCCCGGGGCTCCCGCGCCGCCACCGCGCATTAGGGTGACGGTATGTCCGCCACGCGCTACGCCTATCTCGGCCCCGAAGGCACCTTCACCGAGGTCGCCCTCCGTACGCTCCCGGAAGCCGCCACCCGCGAACTCGTCCCGATGGTCTCCGTACCGGCGGCTCTGGACGCGGTGCGCAACGGAACGGCCGCCGCGGCACTCGTACCGATCGAGAACTCCGTCGAGGGCGGCATCACCACCACCCTCGACCAACTCACCAGCGGTGAGCCGCTGATGATCTACCGCGAGGTGCTGCTCTCGATCACCTTCGCGCTGCTCGTGCGGCCCGGCACCAAGCTGTCGGACATCAAGACGGTCACCGCTCACCCGGCCGCGCAGCCGCAGGTGCGCAACTGGATGGCCGCTCATCTCCCGCAGGCGGTATGGGAGTCGGCGGCATCCAACGCGGACGGCGCGCGGCTCGTGCAGGAGGGCCGCTACGACGCCGCCTTCGCGGGGGAGTTCGCGGCGGAGCGGTACGGACTCGAACCGCTGGTGACCGAGATCCACGACGCGGAGAACGCGCAGACCCGCTTCGTGCTGGTGGGCCGTCCGGCCCGGCCGTCCGCGCCGACCGGAGCGGACAAGACCTCCGTGGTGATCTGGCTGGGCGACGACCGCCCCGGTGCCCTGCTCGAACTGCTCCAGGAGTTCGCGGTGCGCGGGGTGAACCTGATGCTGATCCAGTCGCGGCCGACCGGGGCGGGCATCGGCAACTACTGTTTCGCGGTGGACGCGGAGGGCCATATCTCCGACCGCCGGGTCGGCGAGGCCCTGATGGGGCTCAAGCGCATCTGCCCGAGTGTGCGCTTCCTCGGCTCCTACCCGCGGGCCGGTGTGGCGCCGGAGGATGTACGTCCGCTGCGCGCGGGCACCTCCGACGTGGAGTTCACCGAGGCGTCCGACTGGCTGGCACGCAACCAGGACGGGCGAGCCTGACCCAGCCCTGGGCCCCCGGCCCAGGGCCGCTTTGTGTCCACAGGACCGGTGGGATCAGAGGATTGTCCACCTCGGGAAAAGTTATCCACAGGTGAGGGATCACACCTGGGGACAAGTCGACACCACAATCCGACATGGTCGACAAACCGACACAGCCCACTCACACCCATCCACAGGGCGCCCGTTCACCCCGTGTCAGCCCAATTCCGCTGATCAACTCTTTAGGGCTAGCAATTCCCACCCGAACGAGCGCGTGAAACGGGTTTGAACCTTGAATCCATACGTTTTCACCAACCCCTCGGAATGATCTCTTCCGCGTCCACAGGATTCCCCCACAGCCTGTGGATAACTTTGACGGGGTGGTCACTCCTGTGGAAAAGCATCGCCCAACTACCCCACCGGGCAAGCCTCGTGGCCCACTCGCCTCACAATGCCGAATACCGGCAATTCGGGCAAAGCGCCACGCTGTTCCTATCGGTTCAAGTGGGCGAAGCCGACACCGGTAGCCTGGAGCAGTGATTGACCTTCGCCTGATTCGTGAGGACCCCGACCGTGTTCGCGCCTCCCAGCGCAACCGGGGAGAGGACGTCGCACTCGTGGACGCCCTGCTCTCCGCCGACGAACGGCGCAGGTCGTCCGGGGTCGCTTTCGACGAACTCCGTTCCGAGCAGAAATCGCTCGGCAAACTCATCCCCAAGGCTTCTCCCGAGGAGCGCACCGAACTCCTGAAGCGCGCCGAGCAGCTCAAGGCCGACGTCAAGGCGGCCGACGCCGCCCAGGACGAGGCCGACGCGGAGACCAGGAACCTGCTGCTGCGGCTCGGCAACATCGTCCACCCGGACGTGCCGGTCGGCGGCGAGGAGGACTTCGTCGTCCTGGAGACGCACGGGACGATCCGCGACTTCGGGGCGGAGGGATTCGAGCCCAAGGACCACTTGGAGCTCGGCGAGGCCCTGGGCGCGATCGACATGGAGCGCGGCGCCAAGGTCTCCGGCTCGCGCTTCTACTACCTGACGGGCATCGGCGCGCTCCTGGAACTCGCCCTCGTCAACGCGGCGATCGCCCAGGCCACCGAGGCCGGCTTCACCCCGATGCTGACTCCGACCCTGGTCCGCCCCCGCGCCATGGAGGGGACCGGCTTCCTCGGCCAGGCAGCGGAGGACGTCTACCACCTGGACAAGGACGACCAGTACCTGGTCGGCACCTCCGAGGTACCGCTCGCCGCGTACCACATGGACGAGATCATCGACGCGGAGAAGCTGCCGCTGCGCTACGCCGGCTACTCCTCCTGCTACCGCCGCGAGGCGGGGACGTACGGCAAGGACACCCGCGGCATCTTCCGGGTGCACCAGTTCACCAAGGTCGAGATGTTCTCGTACGTCGACCCGGCGGACGCGGAGGCCGAGCACCTGCGCCTCCTGGACTGGGAGAAGCAGTGGCTCACCGGCCTCGAACTGCCCTTCCAGGTCATCGACGTCGCCAGCGGCGACCTGGGGGCCTCGGCCACCAGGAAGTACGACTGCGAAGCGTGGATCCCGACCCAGGGCAAGTACCGCGAGCTCACCTCGGCGTCCAACTGCGGCGAGTTCCAGGCGCGCAGGCTCTCGGTCCGGATGCGTGACAACCGCGACGGCAAGAAGTCCATGCGCCCCCTGGCCACGCTGAACGGCACGCTCTGCGCCGTCCCGCGCACCATCGTGGCGATCCTGGAGAACCACCAGCTGGCCGACGGTTCGGTGCGGGTACCCGAGGTGCTCCGCCCCTACCTGGGCGGGCGCGAGATTCTGGAGCCGGTCGCCAAGTGACCTTCCCGTACAAGCTCGTCGCGACCGATCTCGACGGCACCCTTCTGCGCGACGACGAAACCGTCTCCGCGCGGACGCGCGAGGCGCTGAAGGCTGCCGCCGGTGCCGGCGCGGCACACATCGTCGTCACCGGCCGCGCCGTCCCGTGGACCCGGCACATCCTGGACGACCTCGGCTACGAGGGACTGGCCGTCTGTGCGCAGGGCGCTCAGGTCTACCACGCGGGTGAGCGCAGGCTGCTCACGTCGCTCACCCTGGACCGGCAGCTCGCCGGGCTCGCCCTTTCCAAGGTCGAGGCCGAGGTAGGTCCGCTGGCGCTGGCCGCGAGCCGCGACGGACTCGACGGCGAGGTGCTGGTCGGGCCGGGCTACCGCGTCCAGGAGGGACCGCGACCGGCCGTCTTCGTCCAGGACCCGGCCGAGATGTGGGCCGCTCCGCTGAACAAGGTGTACATACAGCACCCGGATCTGGACGACGACGCACTGGCCAAGGCCGCGCGGGCGGCGGTCGGCAATCTGGTCGACGTGGTCATGGCGGGGCCGGGGGTCGTGGAGATCCTGCCGCTGGGACTGAGCAAGGCCACCGGCCTCTCTCTCGCCGCGCGCCGACTGGGCGTGAAGGCCGCGGACACGATCGCCTTCGGCGACATGCCCAACGACATCCCCATGTTCGCCTGGGCCCGGCACGGCGTGGCCATGGCCAACGCCCACGCCGATCTGAAGGCCGTCGCTCAGGAGACGACCACGTCGAACGACGACGACGGAATCGCGGTGGTGCTGGAGCGGCTGCTGCGGGAGTCGTAGGCGGTCGCCCTCCTCGCGGGGCTCAGGGGCCGGGGCACCGCCTCGGCCCCTGAGCCTTTTCTACGCCTGTCGCGTTCTGCGCCTGCCGCAGTTCCGGATCAGCGTTTGTTGCGGCGGTTCAGCTCCTTCAGATTGCGTGCCAGGGCGTCCATGCGGTCGTCGAGACGGACCACGTCCTCGGAGACCCCGCTGAGCCTCGCGCTCATGGCGCCGACGACCTGGTGGGTCGCCTCCAGCCTCCGGTCGAGGCTGTCCAGCCGGTGCGACATCCTGCTGAGGACCGGGCCCAGCTCCTGGAGCGCGATGCCCACACCGGCCAGGTGGCTTTCGACCCGGGTGACGCGGTGTTCGAGCGATGCGTACCCCGCACGCAGGTCCTGCTCGGCGTCGAGCAGATACGTACGCACACACCGGGCGACGTCGCTGTCGCGAAGAAGCATGGCGACGTTGAGGACGGTCCGACGGGTGTAGAGGCGGAGCTGGGTGGCCGCCTGTGGATAACTTTCCCCCTCGCGACCACCCCATAGCGACACCATGTCGCTATGGAAGTCCCGCAGGTCAGAGCCGCGCAGTACGCGCATGCCGTTCTCGGAGAGCTCGCCCTGATGCCGATCGGTCAGCCTCCTGACCGCCCTTGTGGATACTTCGAAGTAACGAGCCACATCCTCCGTGCGAACGTGAATTCCGTCCGGGAGCATGACAAGGCACTTCACCTTGTCCAGGGCGTCGACGCGCCCCATCTGTTCGACGCGCAGCGTGCGCGATTCGAGTAGAGCGACTTCCGTTGGCATGAGCTGCCGTCCGTTCGTGAGAGCTTCGCGCAAATGGACAGCCCTCTCCCCGGGCTTCAGGGGCGGAGGACGCTCACGGTTGCCACTCACTCAAGGAACCGACCGACGAGGGCTCTCCCCCGCCGCATCGGCCATCTGCACTTTCACGAACGCTACGACGCCACGGATTCCAGTTGCCTCCACGCATCGTGAACAACGCACCGATAAACGTACAGTTACGCGTAAGACTGTCCGACATGTGAAAACCCCGGCCGTCGGCCGGGGTTTTCACATGTCGGAAGGCAGTCCGCTCACTCCTCGCCGGCCAGCTTCAGCGTGCGCAGCTTCTGTCCCGCGTACCAGGTCGCCGCGACGGTGACCACGGCCAGCAGGACCGTGGCGAGCGGCAGACCGACGTCCGAGGTGATCACACCGTTGCCGCCGGTCTTCTCCGCGAGTGCGAGGGACCACTGCTGCACACTGAGCGTGCGCGCGCCCGGCACCAGGCTGCCGAACAGGGCCTCCCACACCAGCGCGTAGACGAGACCGAGCACGACCGCGTGCCGGCTGACGGTGCCCAGCAGCAGGAACAGCGCGCTGTAGGCGATCGAGGCGACCAGGGCGGCGATGGTGTACGCCACCGCGATCTGCTGGCCGTTGCCATTGAGGATCAGGCCCGCGATCAGCGTCGGCACCGCCGAGAAGACCATGGTCACCGCGATCGCGACGATCAGCTTGGTGAAGATGATCGTCGGCCGGCTCACCGGCTTGGACAGCAGATAGACGATCGAGCCGTCATCGATCTCCGGCCCGATGGCGCCCGTTCCGGCGATCACGCCGATCAGCGGCACCATGGTGGCGATGGCGAACCCGCCCAGGACGTCCGAGGCCACCTGGTCGTCGGCCCCCGCGAACATCCGTACCGCCACCGCGATGACGATCAGCAGTGCGGGCAGCACGAAGAGGATGGCGGCCCGGCGCCGGCCGAGCAGCGCCCGGTAGGTGAGCCGGGCGACTGTGGGGTCGTACATGACGTCACAGCTCCTTGTCGGCCTCAGGCCGCTACGAGATAGGAAAAGACCGATTCGAGGGACTCATCGGACGGTGAAACGGTCAGCAGACGAATCCCCTGCTCGCGTGCGACCTTGGGCAACAGCACGGTGAAGCGGGCAAAATCAATCGCCTGGATACGCAAAGCGTTCTCGCTCAGGTCAACTTCGATCCCCGCAGTCGAGGGATCAGCGATGAGCGCGGCAGCCAGGGCCCGGTCGTCGCTCGACCGTACGAGATAGCGGTGCGGGCGGTCCGTCATCAGCCGGCGGATGCGGCGGAAGTCACCGGACGCCGCGTGCCGGCCGGCGACGACGACCTCGATGTGCGAGGCGAGCTGTTCGACCTCTTCGAGGATGTGCGAGGAGAAGAGGACCGTCCGGCCCTCCGCGCCCATCCTCCGCAGCAGATCCATCAGCTGCATCCGCTGGCGCGGGTCCATCCCGTTGAACGGCTCATCCAGCAGCAGCACGGACGGGTTGTGGACCAGCGCGGACGCCATCTTCACCCGCTGGCGCATGCCCTTGCTGTACGTCGCGATCTTGCGGTCCTGCGCGTACTCCATCTCGACCGTGGCCAGGGCGGCGGCCGCCTCGGCGGCGCCCAGTCCGTGCAGTTCGGCGTTGGCCACCACGAACTCGCGGCCGGTCAGGAAGTCGTACATCGCCTCGCGTTCCGGGACGATACCGATCTCCCGGTACACGGCCTCGTTGCGCCAGATCGCCTTCCCGTCCAGTGTGACCGTGCCCGTGGACGGAGCGAGGAATCCGGCCATCATGTTGATCAGCGTCGACTTGCCGGCTCCATTGGGCCCCAGCAGACCGGTGACACCGGGGCCCACGGTCATGCTGACGTCGTTGACGGCGACCACGTTGCCGAACCAGCGGGAGGTGTGGTCGATCTCGATCGTGGTCACAGCCCGACCTTCCGGTAGCGGCGCATCAGTACGGCGTACGAGCCGGCGACGAGCGCGAGGACAACGAGCAGGTAGACGACGCCGGTACCGGCGCCCGGACCGTTCCCGCCGGGGAAGGCCGAAGTCGCGCCGAGGAACGCGGTCTGCACCCCGTCGACCAGCGTGAGCGGGGAGAACAGCCCCAGCCACGGCACCGCGCCGTCCGAACCCGTGGACCAGGCGATGCCCTGGACGGTCGAGACCGCTCCGTACGTGATCATCAACAGTGCGATGACGGCCGCCACACCGAAGCCCCGGCGCGGGGTCAGCGCGGCCATCACCAGGCCGAGTCCGGCGAACAGCACGGAAAGCAGCAGCACGGAAACCATCCCCTGGGCGAACCACTCCGTCTGGTCGCCGAAGTCGAACTTCCCCAGCAGCGCGCCGATGTAGAGGATCACGACCGGCGCCCCGGTGAGCACGAAGACCGCCGAGGCCATGGCGGCGAACTTGGCGATGACGTAGTCGCCGTGCTCGATCGGCCGCGAGAAGTACAGCGGCACGGTCTTGAACCGCAGGTCCCTGGAGACCGCCTGCGGCGCCTGCGCGGCGATGAACAGGCTGATGACGGGCTGCAGGTAGATCGCGAACGACGTGTACTTGATGGGCAGTTTCGTCGTCCCCGGGGTGGCGATGGCGACGGCCACGATGATCGCGGCCACCAGGCACATCACGCCGAACAGCAGCATGGGCAGCACCTTGGACTTGGCCGACCGGCCGAGCCCGAAGGAGCCGCGCAGGGTCTGCGAGTAGAGCGAGCGGCGGGCGTAGGCGCGCCCGAGCCGCGGGCCGTCGTAGGCGCGGTAGCCGATGTTGTGGATCCGGGAGGTCTCGCTCCCGGTCGCGGCGCCGGTCTCAGTGCTCATCGCGTCCGCTTCCCTTCTGCAGTACGGCTCCGGCCGGCACGGCCGCGGGCGCCGCCTCGTCGCTGCGGAACACCTCGGCGATGTGGTGACGGCGCTGTTCCATGCGTACGAGGCCGAGCCCGAGCCCCGCGACGCTGTCGCGCACGAGGTCGTACGTCTCCTCGCCGGTCGCCTCGACCAGCAGGATGTGGCCGGCGCCGGGCAGCCCCTGGGTGTCCAGTCCGTCGAGACCGACGAGTCCGACGCCCGCCTCGATGAGGGAACGGCGCAGGGCGCCCGTTCCGTCCGGGTGCGTGTCGCTGTCGGTGACCTCGACCGCGAGGGTCGTCGTGGTCCGAGTGAAGTCGCTCGTGGAGCTGGAGCGCAGCAGCTTGCCGCCGTCGATGACGACGACGTGGTCGCAGGTGCGTTCCAGCTCGCCGAGCAGGTGCGAGGTGACCAGGACCGAGATGCCGAAGTCACTGTGGATGCGGCGGATCAGGCCGAGCATCTCGTCGCGCCCCACCGGGTCGAGCCCATTCGTCGGCTCGTCGAGCAGGACCAGCTGGGGGTCGTGCACCAGCGCCTGGGCCAGCTTCACCCGCTGCTTCATGCCCGTCGAGTAGCCGCCGATGGGGCGGTAGCGCTCCTCGTACAGGCCGACATGGCGCAGGGTGTCCGCCGTGCGTTCACGGGCGGCGGTCGGCGGCAGACCGGACATGCGCGCCATGTGGACGACGAACTCGGTGGCCGAGACGTCGGGCGGCAGGCAGTCGTGCTCCGGCATGTAGCCGACCCGCTCGCGGATGGCGGGACCGCTGGTCGAGACGTCGAGCCCGAGCACGGCGGCCCTGCCCTCGGTCGCGGGGGACAGCCCCAGCAGGATCTTGATCAGCGTGGACTTGCCGGCCCCGTTGGCGCCCACCAGCCCGGTCACACCCGGGCCGATGTCCAGGGTGAGCCGGTCAAGCGCGGTCACCCGGGGGAACCGTTTACTCAGACCTTCGGCAGCGATGACATTCACGGATACGACGTTAGTGGCGCGGACCACAGCGGTCGTCAGACCTGACGGCTGGATCGGCGTCAGCCTCGAGTTGTAGGGGACCCGTAAGGGGACCGCACTGAGTACCACTGCAGCTCCGACCGAAAGCCGTCATGGACCGCACAGAGAGTTATCCACAGAGCACGCCCACCCCTTGACGCAGCCACCGGTCATTGTCACATTCATCAGTGTCACGTTACGAGCACGTACCGCACACAGCACCGAACGGACGGTGGCATGGCGTCACGAGGGAAGAGCGAACGGCCTGTGAGCACGGAGCGGTCCGGTGGGGACGCCGGCCCGCGCCTGCATGATCTGCCGGGCGCGCGCGAGCGCCGCGTGGCCACGGGCCGCATCGAGCTGTGCGTCGTCGAGCTGGGGGACCCGGACCGGCCGACGATCGTCCTGGTGCACGGCTACCCGGACAGCAAGGAGGTCTGGACCCAGGTCGCCGCCCGACTGGCCGACGAGTGGCACGTCGTGCTGTACGACGTGCGCGGCCATGGCGGCTCGACGGCGCCCAAGCCCCTGCGCGGCGGTTTCACGCTGGAGAAGCTGACCGACGACTTCCTGGCCGTGGCCGACGCGGTGAGCCCGGACCGGCCTGTGCATGTGGTGGGGCACGACTGGGGTTCGGTCCAGTCCTGGGAGTTCGCCACGGTCAGCCGCACGGAGGGCCGGATCGCGTCCTTCACCTCGATGTCCGGCCCGTCCCTGGACCACTTCGGGCACTGGATCAAGCGCCGGATGAACCGGCCCACCCCGCGCCGGGTCGGCCAGCTCCTCGGACAGGGCGCCAAGTCCTGGTACGTGTACATGCTGCACACCCCGGTCCTGCCCGAACTGGCCTGGCGCGGGCCGCTCGGCAAGCGGTGGCCGGCCATCCTGGAGCGGCTGGAGAAGGTGCCCCCGGGCGACTACCCGACGTCCTCGCTGCCCAGTGACGCGGCGCACGGTGCCTGGCTCTACCGGGACAACGTCCGTTCCCGGCTGCGCAGGCCGCGTCCCGACGCCTACGCGCACGTGCCGGTGCAGCTCATCACGCCGACCGGTGACGTGTTCCTCTCGGAGCAGCTCTACGACGACCTCGACTCCTGGGTCCCGCAGTTGACCCGTCGCTCGCTTCCGGCCAAGCACTGGGTGCCGCGCACCCGCCCGGACCAGCTGGCCTCGTGGGTCGGGGAGTTCGTGACGGCGGTCGAGTCGGCCCGGACGACCGGAACCCAGGTGGAGGCACGGGCGAGTGGGCCCTACGCGGAGTGGTTCGGCGGTCGTCTCGTGCTGGTGACGGGGGCGGCGGGCGGCATAGGACGCGCCACCGCACTGGCCTTCGCGGAGGCGGGTGCCCGGGTGGTGGCAGTCGACCGGGACGCCGAAGGGGCCGAGCGGACCGCGGAGTCGGCCCGTCTGGCCGGGGCACCGGAAGCCTGGGCCGCGGCGGTGGACGTGAGCGACGAGCAGGCCATGGAGAAGCTTGCCGACCGGGTGGCCGACGAGTACGGCGTGGTCGACGTGCTGGTCAACAACGCGGGCATCGGGCTTTCGGGCCCGTTCCTGGAGACGACGTCCGAGGACTGGCGGAACGTCCTCGACGTGAACTTGTGGGGGGTCATCCACGGCTGCCGGTTCTTCGGGCGCCAGATGGCGGAGCGCGGCCAGGGCGGTCACATCGTCAACACCGCTTCCGCGGCGGCCTTTCAGCCGTCCCGCGCCCTCCCCGCGTACAGCACGTCGAAGGCCGCCGTGCTGATGCTCAGTGAGTGTCTGCGCGCCGAGCTGGCCGAGAAGTCGATCGGGGTCAGCGCGATCTGCCCCGGGATCGTCAACACCGGAATCACCGCCACGGCGCGGTTCGTCGGGGCGGACGAGGCCGAGGAGCAGCGACTGCGGGCGCGCGCCGGCAAGCTCTACGGCGCGCGCAACTACCCTCCGGAGAAGGTCGCGCAGGCGGTCCTCCGTGCGGTCGTGCGCAATCAGGCGGTTGTTCCGGTGACGCCGGAGTCCCACGCCGTACGCCTCCTGTCCCGCGTCGGCCCGGGTGTGCTGCGGGGCATCGCCCGGCTGAAGCCCCCGCTGTGAGCCCGGCCGGGTTCGGGGCCTTCGAGGACGAATCGGCTTCGGGCAGCGGCCCGTCGGCGCCCGAGTACCGGATCGAGGACCTCGCACACGCGAGTGGCGCCACGGTCCGTACGATTCGCGGCTATCAGGACCGCGGACTGCTGCCCGCCCCGGAGCGGCGTGGCCGGGCCAATGTGTACGGGCCCGGCCACCTCAGCCGCCTGCGGCAGATCGCCGACATGCTGGACCGTGGCTACACCCTTGCGAGCATCAAGGAGTTGCTGGACGCCTGGGACACTGGGCGCGGGCTGGGCGGAGTACTGGGGCTCGTCGCCGAGGTGCACGGGCCGTGGACGGACGAGCGGGCCGGGCGCATCAGCCGCGCCCAACTGGCGGCGCAATTCGGGGGAGAGGCCGACGACCAAGCCATCGACGAGGCGATCGAGCTCGGCGTCCTCGAACGACTGCCTGACAGCGAGGAGGACTTCGGAGTGCCGAGCCCTCAGGAGCTTTCGGTGGCGGTCGAGTTGCACGCGGCGGGCGTGCCGCTGTCCGCGATCGCCGGACAACTGCGGGAACTTCGCGGTCATGTCGAGCAGATAGCCTGCCGCTTCCTGGAGTTCACGGCCGAGCACGTCTTCGCCCGCTATCTGGGCCATCGCCCCCCGACCGACGAGGACGCGGACGTCGCGGCGTCGATGGTGCGGCGGCTGAGACCACTCGCCCAGCAGACGGTGGACGTGGAACTGGCCCGCGCCATGCGTATGTTCGCGACCAGGCACCTGGAGGACCACCTCGCCGTCGATCCGCCTCCAGAGGTGGTGAGCGCCGCGAGGAACGAGAGGCCGGTGAGTCTCCCGGCATCGACAATCACTGCGGTTGAAGGCCTGGTTGGTCCGGGTGGCGTCGCCGCCTTCATTGCCGCGGCCTCCGAACGAGAGGTCAGTAAAAGGACATTGGACTCACTTGCCTCAACACCTCATAGACACTGACAACTTACTCAAACAGACGATTCAGGCCGGTCGTTGTCCACAGTAAGGCCAAATTACCTGTGGATAAGTGGAACTGACTGTGGATCAAACCTCGGAGCGGGAACCGTTTCGGTGAATCCCGAGCGAAATGGAGATGCGCCGAGGAGGTGTCAGGGGCACGCTGAGCGGATGGATGAAAGACGCACCGTCAAGGTGTCCAAATACCTTTCCAAACACCTTCGGCACCAGCCCGAGCGGATCGGGCTCACCCTCGATGCCCACGGCTGGGTGCCGATCGAGGAGCTGCTGAGCGCGGCGGCTCGCCATCACTTCCCGATCAACAGGGCGGAGCTCGACCATGTGGTCGCCTCCAACGACAAGCAGCGCTTCGCCGTGGACGCCGGCCGCATCCGGGCGAGCCAGGGCCACACTGTGGCCGTCGACCTCGGGCTGCCACCGGCGGAACCGCCCGCGTACCTCTACCACGGGACGGTCGGCCGGGCCCTGGACGCGATCCGCGCCGAGGGGCTGCGCCCGATGGACCGTACCCACGTGCACCTCTCGCCCGACCGCGAGACCGCCACCCGCGTGGGGGCCCGGCGCGGGCGCCCGGTCGTGCTGTCCGTGGACGCGGGCGCCATGCACCGCGCGGGCCACACCTTCTGGGTCAGCGCCAACGGGGTGTGGCTCACGGATGCCGTCCCCGCCGACTTCCTGCGCCTGCCGGGCTGATCCGGGACCCGGAAAGCAAACCGGCCTCTCTCAGCCGGCCAGCTGCGCCGCACCGCGCGTCGCGATCTCCTCGAACAGCTTCTCGTCCGGCACCGCCGCGTCGAACCCCGGACCGTCCGCAGGCACCGGTGCGTGGATGACGATCTCCGTGAACCCCAACTCCGCGTGCCTGCCCGCGAAGTCCACGAACGCGTCGACGGAGTCGAGGGGCCGGCCCCCGCCTGCGGCAAGGCCCGGGTTGAACTCGGGCGTGAACCCGGTGAGCAGGACCTTCTCCAGCCCGGCCACGTCCCGCCCGGCCTCCGCGCACGCGCGCCCCAACCCGTCCACCTGCCGGCCGATGGCCTCGACCGACTGAGCGCCGCTGCCCGCCTCGTACAGCTTCGGGTCTCCCGTGGTCACCCACGCCTGACCGTGGCGCGCGGCCAGCGCCAGACCGCGCGGCCCCGTGGCGGCGACGGCGAAGGGCAGACGGGGCCGCTGCACACAGCCGGGCAGGTTCCGCGCCTCACTGGCCGCGTAGAACTCCCCCTCGTACGACTTGCCGGCAGGCTCGCGCAACAGGGCGTCGAGCAGGGTCACGAACTCCCCGAAGCGGTCGGCGCGCTGCCGCGGCGTCCACGGCTCTTCTCCGCTCCGCAGCAGGGTCGTCGCGTCGAAGCCATTGCCACCCGCACCGATGCCCAGCGTGATCCGGCCCGCCGAGATGTCATCGAGCGAGATCAGCTCCTTGGCCAGGGTGACCGGGTGGCGGAAGTTCGGCGAAGTCACCAGGGTGCCCAACCGCATACTCCGCGTCACTCCAGCTGCTGCCGTCAGCGTGGGGATCGCACCGAACCACGGCCCGTCCCGGAACGACCGCCAGGACAGGTGGTCGTAGGTGTAGGCCGCGTGGAAGCCGAGTTCCTCGGCGCGCTCCCACACCCTCCGGCCTTCGGCCCAGCGGTGGATCGGCAGAATGACAGTACTCAGACGCATGAGTGCGAGTTTATGGGCCGTGGACCGCGCGCCGGCGGTGAAGTACTACGCGCCGGCAGTCCCGTGGAGGCAGACGACCGGGCAGGCGCGGCTCGCTAATCTGGCAGCGTGGAAAAGAGGAGCGGCGCCGGACTGGACGTGCTGATCGAAGAGGCGACCGTCGACACGTACGACGAGATCGAGGCCGTCAACGGATTCCTGGCGGTCATCGATGAACACCTGGCCGTGCCGTTCACCACGACCGTCCTGGGTGTCGAGGTGACCGTGGTCGAGATCCGCCTCACGAACGACTCCCGCATGGTCGCCCGTTGCGTTCGGAATGGGGCACGTCAGGACATCGGCCTGGCGGAACTGCCGCTGCCGCAACCACCCCCGGCGGGAGCGCGCTGGATCGACGCGTACCGACGCTGGTCCGGTTGCTGATGAAGAGGAACGGGAGGAATTCCGAAGCGCTTCGGAGCACGACATGAACCCCGTCACAGACCTCGCACAGGTACTACGCCGTAGTGCCGAACTGAAGGAAGACCTCGTGGCGTTCGGGGAGAGCCGTCCCTTCGAACGGTTCCTTGATCCACTCCTCTCGGAAGCAGCCGGTCCCGAAGGCGTGTTGGACGAGGCGACGGCGACCAACGTCATGGACCACTTTCTGCTGCAGTACCGCCTTCCTGACAGCAAAACGGTCGCCGACCGTTTCGTCGCCCGCCGAACGGCCCTGTCCGATGCTGACCGGCAGATGGTCCTGGCCTGGCGCGACCCCGTGGAAGGGCTCTTCGAGGTAAGGGGCGGACGCGGCGACTCCCTGCTCCTGCTCAACCTGCTGGACGACGTCGAGTACCGCGCCTACACCAACGCCGGGCGGACGGCTCTCCGCCGGGTCCCGAAGGGAAGCTTCCTCAGCGCCCGACTGGTGGCGCTGACGCCGGTGCCCGGCGCATGGCTGTTCTCCGGTGTGATGTCCTCCTACCCTCGCACCGCCGCGCCGGAGATCGCCGTTGCGGCCCTTGACCTGGCCACCAGCCGGCCCGAGCTCGTCTTCCGCAACCCGGAGAAGGTCGAGCAGGGATGGCACTCGATGAGTGAGGACCGAGCCGCCTTCGCCGAGTTCTTCGGCAGCGACGAGCTGATCCTGACACCCGGGGAAGCCGAGGAGCGTATCAATGCCTACTACCGCCATCGGCAGCACGCCGTCGGCGCCGGTCGACGCCCAGGCTCCCCCCGGCGCGGACAACACGCCGCCGTGAACCCGCCCCTCGTCACGCTGCCGCCGGAAGTGGCAGGGGCGGAGACTGTCGGCGTCATCTACGACCAGGTCGACGGACTCAACTTCTACGCGGACTACGGGGCATTGCGGGACCTGTTCGCGAACCCCGATCTCCCGGGCCGCAAACACCACCAGGATCTGCTCCGCACGTATCTGCGCGAGGAGTCGATCACACCGCTGCCGATCCGCCGGCTGGCCGCCGCACACCCGGAAACGGTCGACACAGTGTTCCGGAAACTCCTGCGGCAGCCCGACTTCACGTGGAACGAGCACGGCGACGCACTCCTGCGCCGACGCAAGCCCTGGTACGTCGAGTCCGAACAGCGCCCTGGAGTATCCGTCATCGGCGACCGCCTCAGTGAACTGCTCCGCGGCCGGCCACGCTGAGCACGCTCGCTTTCACACTCCCCGCCAAGCGGATGCCGGACTATGGAGACCGACCCAGGGGACTCGGGCATATGCCGAAGGCATGTTCTCAGGTCAGGGCTACATGCTCTCAAATGTGCGACCCCCCGCACGCACGTGCGCTTCCATGCGCGAGAATGTACGGGTGACCACCGTTATCGAGCAGTCCGCTCCCGTCGCCCCCCGGCTGATCGCCACGGATCTGGACGGCACTCTTCTGCGCGACGACAAGACCGTCTCCGACCGCACGGTCCGGGCGCTCGCGGCAGCCGAGGAAGCGGGGGTCGAGGTCTTCTTCGTCACCGGCCGCCCCGCCCGCTGGATGGACGTCGTCAGCGACCACGTCCACGGACACGGTCTCGCGATCTGCGCCAACGGCGCGGCCGTCGCCGATCTGCACGCGGGCGGACAGCTGCTGAAGGTCCGGGGCCTGGAGCGCGCGACGGCACTCGACGTCGTCCACACGCTGCGTACGGCCGCGCCCGGCACGTCCTTCGCCGTCGAGCTGGCCACCGGCATCCACTACGAGCCCGCCTACCCCCCCTTCTACCTCGACCCGGGCGCCACCGTGGCCCTCGCGGAGAAGCTGCTGCACGAGGAGGCCCCGGGCAGCGGGGTGCCCGTGCTGAAGCTGCTGGCCCGCCACGGCGAGCTGGACCCGGACGAGTTCCTGGCGCTGGCCCGGGCGGCCGCCGGGGAGCACGCCACCTTCACCCGGTCCAGCCCCACCGCGCTCATCGAGATCAGCGGACCCGGCGTCTCCAAGGCCAGCACCCTGGAGCTGTGCTGCGCCGAGCGCGGCATCGCGGCCGCCGAGGTCGTCGCCTTCGGCGACATGCCCAACGACGTGGAGATGCTGAGCTGGGCCGGTACCTCGTACGCCATGGGCAACGCCCACCCGGCCGCCCTGGCCGCCGCATCCGGCCGCACGGTCACCAACAACGAGGACGGTGTGGCCGTGGTCATCGAACGCATCCTCGCCGAACGCGCGGGAAGCCTCTCCGGACGCTGAGCCGAGGGGCCTCAAGCCCGGCCGGCCAGGCCCTCGCGCCGCGCACCGGCGCTCACAGCGGTGCCTGCCACACCACCGTCGTACCGCCGCCGCCCTCCCCGATCCCCCGCTCGAACCAGCTGGCCCCGCCCAGCGACTCCGCCCGGCGGGCCAGATTCCGCAGTCCGCTGCGGCGCCCGCCCTCCGGCATGCCCACCCCGTCGTCGGCGACCGAGAGCCGCACCGCGTCCCTCCCGTCGTCCAGCGTGACGGTCGCGTCCACGACCACCTCGATGCGGGCCGCGCCGGCGTGCCGGAAGGCGTTGGACAACGCCTCCCGCAGCGCCGCGATCAGGTTCTTGGCCGTCAGCTCGCCGACCAGCGAGTCGACCGCCCCGCGGAAGCGGTGCGACGGCTTGAAACCCAGGGGCACGGCCGCCATGTTGATCTCGCGCAGGACCCGGGTACGCAGCCCGGACGGCGCCTCCGCCGGTTCCTGCTGGAGGGCGAAGATCGCGGTACGGATCTCCTGGATGGTCACGTCCAGCTCGTCCACCGCCCGGCCGACCCCGGTCTGCACCTCCGGCACGTCCGACCGCCGCTGCGCGCTCTCCAGCATCATCCCGGTCGCGAACAGCCGCTGGATGACCAGATCGTGCAGGTCACGAGCGATCCGGTCGCGGTCCTCGTAGACCGCGAGGCGCTCCCGGTCGCGCTGTGCGTCGGCCATCATCAGGGCCAGCGCGGCCTGCGAGGCGAACTGGGTGGCCAGGGTCCGTTCCGTCTCCGTGAAGGGCCGGTCGCCCCTGGCCCGGGGCATGGCCAGCGCGCCCAGGACCCGGCCCCCGCTGTGCAGGGGCAGCAGCATGCTCGGACCGAACGGATCCGCCAGCCTGGTGATCAAGCGGGTGTCGGTGGCCGAATCGTCCACGAAGACCGCCTCGCCGCTCAGCAGCATGCCCACCACCGGGCTCTCAGCGGGAACGATCACCCCGAGCGAGTCGGCCGGATCGTCCGCCGAGACGGCGACGATCTCCAGTCCGCCGCCCTCGGCAGGCAGCAGCACGATGCCGGCGGCGGCCCCCGCGAGACGGCGGGCCTGCTCCGCGACGACCGTGAGGGCGTCGTCGGCGTCGCTGCCGGAGAGCAGGGCGGTCGTCACGGCGACCGAGCCGTCGATCCACCGCTCGCGCTGCCGGGCCGCCTCGTACAGCCGCGCGTTGCCGATGGCGATCCCGGCCTCCGTCGCCAGTACGCGCACCAGGTGCAGGTCGTAGTCGCTGAACTCGCCGCCGCCGTCCTTCTCGGCGAGATACAGGTTGCCGAAAATCTCGCCCTGGACCTTGATCGGAACGCCGAGAAACGTGCGCATCAGCGGATGGCCGGGCGGAAAACCGGCGAACCTCGGATCGCTGGTCAGGTCCGCGAGGCGCAGCGGGCGGGGGTCGTGGATCAGGGCGCCGAGCAGACCCCGCTGCCCGTCGGGCCGGCGGCCGATCTCGTGCGCCACCGGGTCGGGCACCCCGTAGGTGACGAAGTCGGAGAGCCCCTCGCCCTCCTCGTTCACGACCCCGATCGCGGCGTACCGGGCATGGGCCAGTTCCGCCGCCGTCTCGCAGATCCGGTCGAGCGTGGAATGCAGTTCGAGGCCGGTCCCCACGGAGCGCATGGCTTCCAGCAGGCGCGGCACCTGGGTGGTGAGCTCGGTGGACAGGTCCTGCAGGCTCCTGGCCGGATCCTCCTCAGACATACCACGAGCCTAATTAGTCACATTTGCCCTGGAAAGTCGGGATGTGCGGTGCGCCCCTTTCCGAAGGTGGGCCCGCACCCCTCTCCGGCGGCGGGGGCTCCTGGCCGGGCAAGGGCTAGGAACAGGCCTCCGCAGGCGCTCCGGGCTGCCCGGAGCTCTCCCGTTCCCGCGCCAGCATCCGGCGCAGCGGGCCGTCGGCCGAAGCCAGTACGTCGTACGGGCCCCGCTGCACGATCGCCCCCGCCTCCAGGACCACCACCTCGTCCACGGCGTCCAGCCCGGCGAGCCGGTGCGTGATCAGGACCGTCGTACGCCCCAGGGTCGCCGCCAGCAGGTCCGCCGTCAGGGCGTCCGCCGTGGGCAGGTCCAGGTGCTCGGCGGGCTCGTCCAGCACGAGGACGGGGAAGTCGGCGAGCAGGGCCCGGGCCAGGGCGAGCCGCTGGCGCTGCCCTCCGGAGAGGCGGGCGCCGTGCTCCCCGACGAGGGTGTCCAGCCCGTCCGGCAGCCCGTCCGCCCAGTCGAGCAGGCGGGCCCGCGCCAGGGCGTCCCGCAGTTCGGGCTCGGTCGCGGCAGGGCGGGCGAGCCGCAGGTTCTCCCGGAGCGAGCTGTCGAAGATGTGGGCGTCCTGGGCGCACAGCCCGACGAACCTCCGCACGGTGTCCCCGTCCAGCGCCGAGGCGTCCACGCCGCCGATCCGGTAGGTGCCCGCCCTCGGGTCCAGGAAGCGCAGCAGCACCTGGGCCAGCGTGGTCTTCCCGGACCCCGAGGGCCCCACGACGGCGATCCGGCGGCCCGCGTCCAGCGTGAGGTCGACGGAGGCGAGCGCGTCGTGGGCCGTGTCCGCGTACCGGGCCGACAGCCCGCGCACCTCCAGCGGGAACGGGCTCACCGGCGTCGCGGCCGCCTCTTCGGGCTCCCGTACGGGCACGGGGGCGTCCAGCACCTCATACACGCGCTCCGCGCTCCGCCTGACCCGCTGCCGGTACTGGGCGGCGAGCGGCAGCCCGGTCACGGCCTCGAAGGCGGCCAGCGGGGTGAGGACGACCACGGCGAGTTCCACGCCGGCGAGCCTGCCGTCAGCCACCGCCGGAAGGGCGACCGCGGCGGCTGCCACCACGGTGAGGCCGGCGATCAGAGCGGTGAGACCGCCCCCGAGCGCGGTCGCGGTCGCCGCACGCGATGCGATCCGGGTGAGAACGGCGTCGGCCGCGCGAGTGCGGGCCGTACGCCCGGGCAGGGCGCCCGCCACGGTGAGCTCCGCCGTCCCGCCCAGCAGATCGGTGATCCGGGTGGCCAGATCGGCACGGGCGGGGGCCAGCCGGCGTTCCGCGCGGCGTGCGCAGGCACCGCTGACGAGCGGGACCCCGACGCCCGCCAGCAGCAGCCCCGCGGCCAGGACCAGGCCCGCCTGGGGGAGCAGCCAGCCGGTGAAGCCGACGGTCGCGGCGCCCACCAGGACGGCGGTGCCGGCGGGCAGCAGCCACCGCAGCCAGTAGTCCTGAAGCGCGTCCACGTCCGCGACCAGCCGCGAGAGCAGATCCCCGCGCCGGGCACCGCGCAGGCCGCCCGGTGCGATGCGCTCCAGGCTGCGGTACACCGCGACGCGCAGTTCGGCGAGCATCCGCAGGACCGCGTCGTGCGAGACGAGGCGCTCGGCGTAGCGGAAGACGGCCCGTCCGATGCCGAAGGCGCGGGTGGCCGTCACCGCGACCATCAGATAGAGGACGGGCGGCTGCTCGGACGCCCGGGAGATCAGCCAGCCGGAGACCGCCATGAGCCCCACGGCGGACCCCAGGGCGAGGCTTCCCAGGAGCAGGGCGAGCCCGAACCGGGCACGTTGGGCGCCTGCGGCGTCCCGGACCCGTGCCAGCACGTGCCTGCCTGCTGGCGTGGGCGCCTCGGACGCTTCGGCCGCGGGCGCCGGCTCGGCGGGCAGGAGGTCGCCGGGCGCGGTCGCGGAGCTCGGCACGCCCGCCGGACCGGACAGCGCACCGTGGGCTTCCTGCGGAAGGGCGGCCGGGCCCGTCAGCGTCACCACCCGGTCCGCGACCGACAGCAGCGCCGGCCGGTGCACCACCAGCAGCACGGTCCGGCCCGCGGCCAGCCTCCGTACGGCCTCGACGATCCCCGCCTCCGTCTCGCCGTCCAGGCTCGCGGTCGGCTCATCCAGCAGCAGCACCGGCCGGTCGGCGAGGAAGGCCCGGGCCAGCGCGATCCGCTGCCGCTGGCCCGCGGAGAGCCCGGCGCCGTCCTCACCGAGAAGGGTGCGGTCGCCGTCCGGAAGCCCGCGCACGAACTCGCAGGCTCCCGCGTCGCGCAGCGCCGCCGCCACCGCGCTGTCGTCGGCGGCGGGCCGGGCGAGCCTCACGTTCTCCGCGATGGTGCCCGCAAAGAGGTGGGGGCGCTGCGGCACCCAGGCGACGCGCTCCCGCCAGCGTTCGAGGGAGATGTCCGCCAGGTCGGTCCCACCGACCCGTACCCGGCCCTCGTCGGGGGCCGTGAAGCCCAACACCACGTTCAGCAGAGTGGACTTGCCGACCCCGCTCGGGCCGACCAGGGCGACCGTCTCCCCCTCTTCGACGGTCAGCGTGGTGGGGGCGAGCGACGGCACGGAGCGACCCTCGTGCCGGACGGTCAGCCCGTCCAGCTCCAGCCGCAGCGGGCCGGGGACCTCCCCCGTACCGCTGGCACGGGGCTCCGTCTCCAGCACGGCGAAGAGCTCCTCGGCCGCAGAAAGCCCCTCGGCGGCGGCGTGGAACTGCGCTCCCACCTGCCGGATGGGCAGATACGCCTCGGGGGCCAGGATCAGGACCAGCAGCCCGGTGTAGAGATCGAGTTCGCCGTGCACCAGCCGCATGCCGATGGTGACGGCGACGAGGGCCACCGAGAGCGTGGCGAGGAGTTCGAGGGCAAAGGACGACAGGAACGCGATCCGCAACGTGCGGAGGGTGGCCTGCCGGTACTGCGAGGTGATCCTTCGGATGGATTCGGCCTGGGCCTTCGCCCGGCCGAACACCTTCAGTGTCGGCAGCCCGGCCACCACGTCGAGGAAGTGACCGGAGAGCCGGGAGAGCAGCCGCCACTGACGGTCCATGCGCGACTGGGTCGCCCAGCCGATCAGGATCATGAACAGCGGAATGAGTGGCAGCGTGACGACGATGATCGCCGCCGACACCCAGTCCTCGGTCACAATCCTGGCGAGCACTGCCACCGGCACGACCACCGCGAGCCCGAGCTGCGGCAGATAGCGCGCGAAGTAGTCGTCGAGCGCGTCGATCCCCCGCGTGGCAAGCGTCACCAGTGAGCCGGTGCGCTGCCCGCTCAGCCAGTCCGGTCCCAGCTCGGCAGCCCGGGCCAGCAGTCGCCCGCGCAGTTCGGACTTGACCGCCGCACCGGCCCGGTGGGCGGCCAGCTCGGTGAGCCAGGCGACCAGGGCCCGCCCGAGCGCGACCGCCGCGAGCAGAAGAAGCGGGGTGCGTAGGCCACCGGCCGTCAGTCCCTTCTGGAAACCGCCCACCACGAGCTCGGCGACGAGCATGGCCTGGGCGATGACCAGCGCCGCCCCGGCGATGCCGAGGACCACCACCGCCACCATGAACAGGCGCGTGGCGCGGGCGTGACGGAGCAGACGCGGGTCGATCGGTTTCACGTGAAACATCCCATGCGGCTCGGCGCGGTCAGGACGTGCATGGCGTCAGTGCGCTTCGGCGATGTGCTGGGTGCCGATCCGCTTGCGGAACACCCAGTACGTCCACCCCTGGTAGAGCAGGACGACCGGAGTGGCGATCCCGGCGCACCAGGTCATGATCTTGAGCGTGTACGGGCTGGACGAGGCGTTGGTGACCGTGAGGCTCCAGCTGTCGTTCAGCGAGGACGGCATGACGTTCGGGAAGAGCGTCAGGAACAGCATCGCGACCGCCGCAGCGATGGCCAGGCCGGAAAGCGCGAAGGACCAGCCCTCCCGGCCTGCCGCGATCATTGCGATCGCACCGACCAGTGCCGCCGCCGCGACGATCATCGCGACCAGGCTCCAGCCGTCCCCGTTGTCGAGCTGGGTCCAGATGAGGAAGGCGAGCGCGGCCACAGCCGTGACGGCCCCCAGCTTCAGGGCCAGCAGGCGGGCGCGGGCCCGGATGTCGCCCACGGTCTTCAATCCGGCGAACACCGCGCCGTGGAAGGTGAACAGGGTGAGGGTGACCAGGCCGCCGAGGAGCGCGTAGGGGTTCAGCAGGTCCAGAACGCTGCCCGTGTACTCCATGTGCGCATCGATCTTCACGCCGCGCACGATGTTCCCGAAGGCCACGCCCCACAGCACAGCGGGGATCAGCGAGGTCCAGAAGATCGCGTGCTCCCAGTTGGCCTGCCACTTCTCCTCGGGCCGCTTCGCCCGGTACTCGAAGGCGACGCCACGCACGATCAGGCAGAGCAGGATGACGAGCAGCGGCAGGTAGAAGCCGGAGAACAGCGTGGCGTACCACTCGGGGAACGCGGCGAAGGTCGCCCCGCCGGCGCTGAGCAGCCAGACCTCGTTGCCGTCCCAGACCGGGCCGATGGTGTTGATCAGCACCCGCCGTTCCTTGCGGTCCCGAGCCAGCAGCTTGGTGAGGACGCCGATCCCGAAGTCGAAGCCCTCCAGGAAGAAGTAGCCGGTCCACAGGACGGCGATGAGCACGAACCAGACGTCGTGGAGTTCCATTTCTCGGCTCCCGCTCTCAGTAGGAGAAGGCCATGGGCCGGTCGGCGTCTTCGTGGTCGCCGCCGATCCGGGTGGGCGGGTTGAGGTCGTCCTCCGTGAGCTCCGGCGGTCCGGCCTTGATGTACTTCAGGAGGAGCCGGACCTCGATGACGGCAAGCACCGCGTACAGCACGGTGAAGACGATCAGCGAGGTCAGCACCTCGCCCTGGGAGACACCGGGGGAGACCGCGTCACGGGTCCGGAGCACGCCGTAGACCACCCAGGGCTGCCGGCCCATCTCGGTGAAGATCCAGCCCCAGGAGTTGGCAATCAGCGGGAAGAGCAGGGTCCACAGGGCGACGATCCAGTAGTACCGGGCAAGGCGCGGGCTGAGGGCCTTGTTCTTGAAGAGGACCAGATGTGGCACCTCGTCCTCGCCGGTGCGCATAGCCTCCGGCAGCATGAACTTCCTCCGGGTGAGCCACAGGCCGAGGATGCCGAGGCCGAACGAGGCCATGCCGAAGCCGATCATCCACCGGAAGCTCCAGAAGGCGACCGGGATGTTGGGCCGGTAGTCGCCGGGGCCAAAGCGTTCCTGCTCAGCCTTGTTGATGTCGTTGATGCCCGGCACGTACGAGTGGAAGTCGTCATCGGCGAGGAAGGACAGCACGCCCGGTACGGAGATCTCGACGGAGTTGTGGCCCTTGCTGACGTCTCCGTAGGCGAAGATCGAGAAGGGTGCGGCGTTCTGCCCGTCCCACAGCGCCTCGGCCGCCGCCATCTTCATCGGCTGCTGCTTGAACATCACCTTGCCGAGCTGGTCACCGCTGACCGCGGTCAGGAGCCCAGAGATCACCACGGTGATCAGGCCCAGCCGCAGCGAGGTCCGCATCACCGGAATGTGCTTCTTGCGGGCCAGGTGGAAGGCCGCGATGCCGACCATGAACGCTCCACCGACCAGGAAGGCGGCCGTGATGGTGTGGAAGAACTGGGTCAGCGCGGTGTTCTGCGTGAGCACATGCCAGAAGTCGGTGAGCTCGGCGCGTCCGCGTTCCTTGTTGATGCGGTAGCCGACCGGGTGCTGCATCCAGGAGTTGGCCGCCAGGATGAAGTAGGCGGAGAGGATGGTGCCGAGGGACACCATCCAGATGCAGGCGAGGTGGATCTTCTTCGGAAGCTTGTCCCAGCCGAAGATCCACAGGCCGATGAAGGTGGACTCGAAGAAGAACGCGATCAGGGCCTCGAACGCGAGCGGAGCCCCGAAGATGTCACCGACGAACCGCGAGTAGTCGGACCAGTTCATTCCGAACTGGAACTCCTGGACGATGCCGGTGACGACACCCATGGCGATGTTGATCAGGAAGAGCTTTCCCCAGAACTTGGTGGCCCTGAGGTACTTCTCCTTGTTCGTCCGCACCCAGGCGGTCTGCAGGCCGGCGGTGAGCGCCGCGAGAGAGATCGTCAGAGGAACGAAGAGGAAGTGGTAGACGGTCGTCGTACCGAACTGCCATCGCGCCAGGGTCTCCGGCGCCAGAGCTAGCTCCACGTCGTCTTCTCCTTACGTCACCACCGCCGCAGCGGCGATTTGTCCGTGAAATCCAACGGATCACGGGAGGAAGCAGGACACGCTTGTGAACGCGTTCACATTCACAAGCAATTATGGCGCACTCACTTTCGAGACCTTCGCCGGGGGTCCCCCCGCGCTCGCCGCCCCCGCGCCGGGCATACGAAAGGGCCCCGCACCTCTCACGAGACGCGGGGCCCTGTTGCCGGGTGGCGCCGGCTAAAGCTCCTGGCGGAACGACTCCGTCACCTTCAGGAACAGGTCGTTCGCCTCCCCCTCGCCGATCGTCACGCGCACGCCCTCGCCCGCGAACGGCCGGACCACCACACCGGCCTTCTCGCAGGCCGCAGCGAAGTCCAGGGTGCGGTCGCCGAGGCGCAGCCAGACGAAGTTCGCCTGGGACTCGGGCACGGTCCAGCCCTGCCGCGCCAGGGCCTCGGAGACCCGGTCCCGCTCGCAGACCAGCGAGCCGACCCGGCCGAGCAGCTCGTCCTCGGCGCGCAGCGAAGCCACCGCCGCGTCCTGCGCGAGCTGGCTCACACCGAACGGCACCGCCGTCTTGCGCAGCGCGGCCGCCACCGGCTCATGGGCCACCGCGAAGCCGACCCGCAGCCCCGCGAGCCCGTACGCCTTGGAGAACGTCCTCAGCACCGCCACATTGGGGCGGTCCCGGTAGATCTCCAGACCGTCGGGGACCTCGACGTCGCGGATGAACTCCTTGTACGCCTCGTCCAGCACCACGAGCACATCGCTCGGCACCCGGTCGAGGAATCGTTCAAGCTCGGCCCGGCGCACGACGGTGCCGGTCGGGTTGTTCGGGTTGCAGACGAAGATCAGCCGCGTGCGGTCGGTGATCGCGTCCGCCATCGCGTCCAGGTCGTGCACATCCCCGTCGGTCAGCGGCACCTTGACCGAGGTCGCGCCGCTGACCTGCGTGATGATCGGGTACGCCTCGAAGGAACGCCAGGCGTAGATCACCTCGTCGCCCGGCCCCGAGGTGGCCTGGAGCAGTTGCTGGGCCACGCCGACCGAACCGGTGCCGGTGGCCAGGTGCGACACGGGCACACCGAAGCGGTCGGCCAGCTCGTTCATCAGACCGGTGCAGGCCATGTCCGGGTAGCGGTTGAAGTGCTCAGCGGCCGCGAGCGCGCTCTCCATCACGCCCGGCAGCGGCGGATACGGGTTCTCGTTGGAGGACAGCTTGAAGGCGGCGGGTCCGTCTGCCGATGCCGGTTTGCCCGGAACATAGGCAGGTACGCCGTCCAGTTCGGCGCGCAGCTTGGGGCTCGTCTCGCTCACCGCAGGTCCTCCTCGACCATCCGTACACATCAATACTGCTCACCTTATGAGGATTGGGCGCCGCTGCGAACGGGTGGACAGAGGATTCGTCCGGTGAACCCCGGAATGAGGGGGAGCGCGACCGACGGTGGCGCGCGCTGGTGGCTCACTCCGTGGCGCGCGTCCCTCGAAATGGTGAGTTGAGACCTCCTCGAGACCTTGCCCTCCCAGCAGGTCCATCCAGTCGGATGCATGTCACATGACGGTGAACCCCACTAACAGCCTTGCTTCGTAAGGTGGTTGACGTCTGATGACCTTGCAGAAACGTGCCTGTCAACGCGTGAATATGCGACCGGACCAATTCCCCGCCCGACCCCTACTATCGGCTCGCCATGACAGCAGCAGGGAAGCACCAGGTGAGCCGGACGGAGACCCCCCGGCGCGGCGGCAGGCAGGGACGTGCCGGAATCCGGGATGTGGCCGCCGCCGCCGGCGTCTCCATCACGACCGTCTCCGACGCGCTCAACGGCAAGGGCAGGCTCCCGGACGCCACCCGCCGCCATGTCCGCGAGGTCGCAGAGCGCCTGGGCTACCGCCCTTCCGCAGCGGCCCGCACGCTCCGTACCGGCAAGTCCGGCCTCATCGGCCTGACGGTCACGACGTACGGGGATGAACCTTTCACCTTCACCGAGTTCGCGTACTTCGCGGAGATGGCGAGGGCGGCCACCTCAGCGGCCCTCGCCCGCGGCTACGCCCTGGTCATCCTGCCGGCGACCTCGCGCCACGACGTCTGGTCCAACGTGGCGCTCGACGGCACCGTCGTCATCGATCCGTCCGACCAGGACCCCGTCGTCTCCGAGCTGGTCCGCCAGGGGCTGCCCGTCGTCTCCGACGGCCGCCCCGCCGGGTCGCTGCCCGTGACCGCCTGGGTAGACAACGACCACCGGGCAGCCGTGCTCGATCTCCTCGACCATCTCGCCGCTGCCGGGGCCCGCCGTATCGGACTGCTCACCGGCACCACCACCGACACGTACACCCGGCTCTCCACCACCGCCTACCTGCACTGGTGCGAGCGCGTGGGCCAGGATCCGGTCTACGAGTCCTACCCCGCCCACGACCCGTGCGCGGGGGCGGTGGCCGCCGACCGGCTGCTGGCCCGCCCGGACCGCCCCGACGCCGTCTACGGGCTCTTCGACCCCAACGGCACGGACCTGCTCGCGGCCGCGCGCCGCTACGGCCTGCGCGTACCCGAGGACCTGCTCCTCGTCTGCTGCAGCGAATCCACGGTGTACGCGACCACCGAGCCGCCCATCACCACGCTCTCGCTGAAGCCGCGGAGGATCGGCACGGCGGTCGTCCAGCTGCTCATCGACGCCATCGAGGGGGTCGACCAGGACGGTCCGGTGGAACGCGTGGTGCCGACGGAACTCATCGTCCGGACGTCCTCGCAACGCCGCCCGCCCCGCACCACAGTCAGTGCGCCGCGTTCCCCGGCAGGGGACTGATCATCCCAATTAGGACCAATCGACCGACGAACCTGGCATGCGGAAGGATTCACCACCCCTGGTGCGTCCCAGAGCACGATCTGCATTCCTATGATGGGCGCACGACACCGCGGACCAACCCGACCAGCAGGGCCCGTCAGGTGTACGGCGGCGCGACGGTGGTGTGGAGGGGTCGATGACACAGGGGGCCGGTCAGGAACCCGTGGTGCGGACGGCGACGTTGCGCGACTTCCGCGTACCGCCCTATGCGCAGTCCCCCGCGCCGCCCGCGTCACCGCATCCGGGGAACGCGTTCCCCGAAGGCGAGGCGCCGGAGGGGTACACCCCGACTGCGCGCGACCTTCCCGTCATCAGCGTCGACAAACCCGCCCAGGTGCAGCCCGTGCCCGAACCGCGCCCCGCCGCCGACCCCGGCCTCGGCCCCCTCTACGTGGTCGGTGACGTCCACGGCTATCTGGACGAGCTGCTCGCCGCCCTCGCGGAACAGGGCCTGATCGACTCCGAAGGCCGCTGGGCGGCGGGCAACGCACGCCTCTGGTTCCTCGGCGACTTCACGGATCGAGGCCCCGACGGCATCGGCGTCATCGACCTCGTCATGCGGCTCTCCGCCGAGGCCGCGGCCGCCGGCGGCTATTGCAAGGCCCTGATGGGCAACCACGAGCTGCTACTCATCGGCGCCAAGCGGTTCGGTGACACCCCGGTGAACTCCGGCGCCGGAACAGCCACCTTCCAGGCGGCCTGGCTGCTCAACGGCGGGCAGAAGACGGACATGGAGCGCCTGCAGGACGTCCACCTCCAGTGGATGTCCCGGCTCGACGCCGTCGTCGAGGAGGACGGACACCTCCTGATGCACTCGGACACGACGGCGTACCTCGACTACGGCTCCACCATCGAGGACGTCAACGACACGGTGCACGCCATCCTCACGCGTAACGACGCCGACGAGTGCTGGGACCTGTTCCGCAAGCTCACCAAGCGGTTCGCCTTCCGTGACGACTCGGGCGCCCAGGCCGTCCAGGAGCTGATGACGGCGTACGGCGGACGGCGCGTCGTCCATGGTCACAGCCCCATCCCGTACCTGACCGGCGAGGTCGGCACCGAGGACGGCGAGGACGGCGCCGGGCCGCAGGTCGACGGGCCGCATGTGTACGCCGACGGGCTCGCCATCGCCATGGACGGCGGAGTGACCATGGCCGGAAAGCTACTGGTCGTCCAGCTCCCCCTGCATGACTGACGTCCTGCGGGGAAGACGCCTCCCGCGCTGACCACGCCGAGTCAGGGGGCTATTTCCGGAAACCCTCTGTCACCCCGTGCTATGCGCGCTCTACCATCGGCCTATCAGTAGCAGGCTCTCCTCCGTTTCCGCCCGAACTGCCCGGACCCAGCGGGCACACAGGCCCGACGGAGCATCGGGGGATGCAGATGAACAGCGCTCCGCACCTGCTGACCGAGGACCGGCCCGAGTACGAACGGCTCCTCGACGACGCACTGCGTCACGCACACGAACGACCGGAACTGGCCGCCGTCGGCGAACGCCTCAACGCCGCCCAGCTGCGCACCATGGCGCTGGCGGCCGTCGCCCTGATCACCGCCGCGGCAGCCGTCGAGTACGAGCAGTACGTGAAGGCCCGCGACGAAGCACGTGCCGCCGCCCGGGACACGGCCTCCGGCACAGCGCAGGACGGCCCCGGCCAGTCGGGCGCCGGCATAGGGGCGGTCGTCACCGTTCTGGCTCCGATGCTGGCGGGAACGGCGGCGGCCATATTCCTGCTGGTCGGCTACCTCCTGAAGATGCTGGAGCCGCCACCGGCGTTCGCCGGCCCCATGGTGGACGCGGGCTGGTTCTTCGCCGCCGTCACGGCCGCCGCCATCTTCGTCGCCGCCCTCGGCCTGCTCATCGCCGCTCTGCGCAACGGCTCGACGTCCCTGCCGGCCCGGGAAGCCCGCGAGCGACTGCCCGACGACGTGGCACGCGCCAAGGACGCCTGGCGCCAGGCGCTGCTGGAGCGGGGCATCGTGCCCTTCCTGCGCGACGCCCTCACCGAGCCCGCCGGCCCCGCGGACCCCGCCCCGCACCGCCCGACCGGCCGCCTTCCCAAGATCGGCTACAGCAGGCCCGACTTCGCGGGGCCGGGCGAGGGCCCGTCGGCGGCGCCGCGCCCCACGTACAGCAGCCCGGACTTCACCAGCCCCGACTTCGGCGGCCCCGAGCACGAACTGGACTGATCGCCACGGCCCCGGCGAAGGCGCCGGAGCCGTGCGCGACCGGTCCAGTGCCCGGTCAGTCGGCCAGCGGCAGATAGACCCGGTTCCCGCCCGCCGCGAATTCACGCGATTTGGCGAGCATCCCCTCGGCGATGTCCTCGGCCGTCGCCTCCGCGCCGTCCGCGCCGCCGAACTGCTCGGTGATGCTGTGGCTGATCTTCATCGAACAGAACTTCGGACCGCACATCGAGCAGAAGTGCGCCGTCTTCGCGGGCTCGGCCGGCAGGGTCTCGTCGTGGAACTCCCGCGCCGTTTCCGGGTCGAGCGCCAGGTTGAACTGGTCCTCCCAGCGGAATTCGAACCGGGCGTCCGACAGTGCGTCGTCCCACTCCTGCGCGCCCGGGTGCCCCTTGGCCAGGTCGGCGGCGTGGGCCGCGATCTTGTACGTGATGACCCCGGTCTTCACATCGTCCCGGTTCGGCAGCCCCAGGTGCTCCTTGGGCGTCACGTAGCACAGCATCGCCGTCCCCCACCAGGCGATCATCGCGGCGCCGATGCCCGAGGTGATGTGGTCGTACGCCGGCGCGATGTCGGTGGTCAGCGGGCCGAGCGTGTAGAACGGCGCCTCCTCGCAGATCTCCTGCTGAAGGTCGATGTTCTCCTTGATCTTGTGCATCGGGACGTGCCCCGGCCCCTCGATCATGGTCTGCACGCCGAACCGCTTGGCGACCGTGTTCAGTTCGCCGAGCGTGCGCAGTTCGGCGAACTGGGCCTCGTCGTTGGCGTCCGCGATCGACCCGGGACGCAGCCCGTCACCCAGCGAGTACGTCACGTCGTACGCGGCAAGGATCTCGCAGAGCTCCTCGAAGTGCTCGTACAGGAAGGACTCCTTGTGGTGCGCCAGGCACCACGCCGCCATGATCGAGCCGCCCCGGGAGACGATGCCGGTCTTGCGCCGGGCGGTCAGCGGCACGTACGGCAGGCGTACCCCGGCGTGCACCGTCATGTAGTCCACACCCTGCTCGGCCTGCTCGATGACGGTGTCCTTGTAGATCTCCCAGGTCAGTTCCTCCGCCCTCCCGTCGACCTTCTCAAGGGCCTGGTAGAGAGGGACGGTTCCGATCGGTACGGGTGAATTGCGAAGAACCCACTCACGGGTGGTGTGGATGTTGCGGCCGGTGGAAAGGTCCATGACCGTGTCCGCGCCCCATCGGGTCGCCCACGTCATCTTGTCCACCTCCTCCTCGATGGAGGACGTCACCGCGGAGTTGCCGATGTTGGCATTGACCTTCACCAGGAACCGCTTTCCGATGATCATCGGCTCGGTCTCCGGGTGGTTGACGTTGGCGGGCAGCACCGCCCGGCCGGCCGCGATCTCCTCGCGCACCACCTCCGCCGGCACGTTCTCGCGGACCGCGACGTACTCCATCTCCGGGGTGATCTCGCCCCCGCGGGCGTACGCGAGCTGGGTCACGGCCCGGCCGTCCCTGCTCCGCCGCGGGCGGCGCGGCCGGCCGGGGAACACCGCGTCCAGATTGCGCAGCCCACCCCGCGGCGAGGTGTGCCTGAGCCCGTCGTCCTCGGGGCGGACGGGACGCCCCGCGTACTCCTCGGTGTCACTGCGGGCGATGATCCAGTTCTCCCGGAGCGCCGCGAGGCCGCGCCGGACGTCGGTCCCGGCCGCGGGATCGGTGTACGGCCCGGACGTGTCGTACAGCGTCATGTCCTTGCCGTTGGTCAGGTGCACCTGCCGGACCGGCACCCGGATGTCGGGGCGCGGCCCCTGGACGTATCCCTTGTGCCAGCCGATGGACTTCCCGGCCTCGTCGCCCTGATTGGAGGCAGGCGTGCGTGTGTCCGATGTGGTCATGAGACCTACTCCCTACGCCGGCATTACCCGGTAACAGGTTCGGCGGTCGGCGCAGCGTCTCCCGTACGGTCGTACGGCGGTCAGCGCCCTCTCAGCCCGGTGCTCCGAGCTCCCGCGTGTGCAAAGGTGCCACCACGCTAGCTCCCCGACGGGCGGACTGAACAGAGGGCCCCTTCCTTCTTGCGATGATCGGCCGGTGACGCCCCCTCATCGCGACCCAGAACCGCAGGGCCATCAGCACACGCACAGCCATGGCCCGGCCGCCCCCGTCTCCAGCCATCTGCGCAAGGTGATCGCCGCCGCGCTGATCCCCTTCGCGACCGCCGTACTCGTCGGTCTCGTGGCGCTCTGGCCGAACGGTGCGCCGTCGCACGAACGGACCGGTGTCGGTTTCGACCGGCAGACCCAGCAGGGAAAGGTGGTGAGCGTCGTCAAGGTCGACTGCAGGGATGTGAACGCCGCCCAGCTTCCCGTCAGCGGCGGGGCCCAACCCTCCGAGGACCACCCGGTTTCCGGCGGTCTCTGCGAGAAGGCCACCGTCGAGGTCACCACCGGCCCCGACTCGGGACGCCGGTTCGTCGAGGTCGTCCAGCCGGACGCACCGCGGCAACTGCGGGAGGGTCAGGGGGTAGTGGTGGCGTACGCCCCCGACGCGCCCCATGACCTCCAGTACTCCGTGACGGACGTGAACCGGAAGTTCCCCCTGATACTACTGGCCGGGATCTTCGCCCTCGCGGTGGTGCTCGTGGGCAGGATGCGCGGGGTCATGGCCCTGGTGGCGCTCGCCCTGTCGTTCGCCGTCCTGACCCTGTTCATCCTTCCGGCCATACTTCAGGGCTCCAATCCGCTGCTGGTGGCGGTCGTCGGGGCCGGAGCGATCATGCTGATCGCCCTCTACATCTGCCACGGACCGACCGCCCGCACCTCCGTCGCCGTCATCGGCACCCTGATCTCACTGCTTCTGATCGGGCTGCTCGGCTCGCTCTTCATCGGCTGGGCGAGCCTGAGCGGGAACACCGACGACAACACCGGCCTCATCCACGGCCTGTATCCGCACATCGACATGAGCGGACTGCTGCTGGCCGGCGTCATCATCGGCTCCCTGGGAGTGCTTGACGACGTCACGGTCACCCAGACCTCGGCGGTCTGGGAGCTGCGCCGGGCGAACCCCACCATGAGCGCGAAACAGCTCTACCGGGCAGGGATCAGAATCGGCCGCGATCACATCGCCTCCGTGGTCAACACCTTGGTGCTCGCCTACGCGGGCGCCGCGTTGCCCCTCCTGCTGCTGTTCACGGTCGCGCAGAGCAGTGTGGGGACGGTCGCCAACAGCGAACTGGTGGCGGAGGAGATCGTGCGCACCCTCGTCGGCTCGATCGGACTGGTCGCCTCCGTGCCGGTGACGACAGCGCTCGCGGCGCTGGTCGTCTCCGCGGACCGCACGGGGGTCGGCGCGGAAGCCAGGGCTTCGGCACCCGTGCGGAGCGGCAGGGGCCGGCGACGACGGGCGAGGCCGTGACCGGAACACACAGCGTGATTCACCCGATCGGCAGGCGCCGTGTTCGAGTGGCAACACGGCTCCCGGGCCGTGGACCGCTTCAGCCCGCGTTCTGCTCTTCGGCCAGGATGCGACCCAGCGCCTCCTCCAAGTTGCCGTCGAAGTCACCCAGAGTGCACTCCTGCCCGAGGGGCACCAGCTTGTCCGTACGGTCGAGGAAAGCGACAAGAGGTGCCGTGCCCGCCCGGAAGAGCGCACGGTCGGCGCCCACCTGCAGCCGGATGTGGACGTCGCACAGCCCCTCCGGCTCGGTCGGCGCGATGTGCACATCACCGTCACCACTGGGGCTGTTGAGGCCGTCGAGCAGCAGCTCACGGCCGAAGGCCCAGGTGACGGGGGCGTCGCCGGGCAGATGGAAGGTCATCCGGATCGCGTACGGATCGCACACTTCGTACCGGAGCTCCACCGGGATACGGAATGAGAGCTCCTCGGAGACGAGGAAGCTCATCATGACCTCAGCTTGAACCGACTCGCGCATCGTTCAACCCCGCAGTAGATGAATCTGGCCAGGAATGATCCCCCATGGCCCTATTGACGCCATCGTGGTGCACGCGATAGCAGATCACAAGGAGTGATTTTTCAGATACTGATAGAGAACACGAACGAACGCAAGAGGCTCGACACTTCACCGCGTAGCCGTTCGACTGCGGGCAGCAACCGGTCCTCCTCGTGGAGGGGTACCGAAATGGCCATCGCGGCGGCGGTGAATCCGGCCGTGATCGGGATGGCCGCACAGACCGTCCCGAGCGCGTACTCCTGCCGCTCGATGACCGGTTCCGTACGCTCCAGCGACCGCAGCCGGGTGAGGAACGCCGCACGGTCGCGCACCGAGTACCGGGTCAGCGGGCGCACCGGATGCCGGTCCAGGTGGTCCTCGCGGGCCTTCTCGTCCAGCCGGCTCAGCAGACACTGGCCGATCGCGTGCGCGTGCCCGGTCTCGCGGAACGCCGCCCACTCGTCAACCGCCGGCCGCTCGGGGGTGTCCGCCACGGCGAGGAGCTCGATCTCGCCCTCGCGGTAGATGGCGCAGTACACCGGGGCTCCGACGATGTCCCGCCAGCGGCCCAGCGAACGGGCCATGGCGCTGCGACGGCTCTGAGCGGCGCGGTCGCCCATCAGCCGTTCGGCGGCGGTGCCGAAGCGGAAGACGCCGTTCTCCCTGCGCAGGTACCCCTCGTGGGTCAGGGTCCGCAGCAGGTGGTAGGCGGTGGGAAGGGGAAGGCCCGCTTCCCTCGCGAGCTGTTTGGCCGGGGCCCCGTCGCGATGGGTGCCCACAGCCTCCAGCAGCCTCAGCGCCCGCTGCACCGACCCGATGAGCGTCGGAACAGCCGTACTCGATGCCGTGGTCAACGGTCACCCCCAGGCGTGGTGACGGGCGGTCAGCCCGCCCGTGGGGGCCGCCCCCACAGGTCTGCCGCGGACCTGGGGGTCCGGAGGCCGGATCCCGCACAAACCACTGGTCGGGGTGGTGACTTGCGGTGTTTTCCCAGGTGGTGGCAGAGGACTGTCACTGTATCGGCAGCCCTGTGAGCGGGTGCCGATTCGCCTTTCCTTAGCTCAGCTGGGCTAATCCCCCGTCGGGCGTGCGGTCACCAGCCGTTCCCGGAGGACGACGACATGAACTTCCGTACGAGGAAGACGAGGCCGCCGACCAGGATCACGAAGATCAGGATCTTGAAGAGCAGGCCGACCACGAACGTGACCAGGCTGGCGATCAGACCACCGAACACGACGATCGCGATCACGGGCACCGCGATCCACTTCACCCACCAGGGCATCCCAGTGAATATCTCCCGCACGGCCATCGTCCTTACCTCGTCTCTGTGAGTTCCTGCTTCGATGCTAGAGGCGAAAGACGGCCCCCGGGCCCCGGGAAGCCCTTGTCCTCCCCTGATCGATCCCTTAGGGAACCCTGGGACGCAACGGCTGCGGACTCATCCCTCGGGCGGCGAGAAGACCACCATCACGCGCAGGTCCTCGGTGATGTGGTGGAACTTGTGGGCCGTGCCCGCGGGCACGTACACGACACTCCCTCTTCCCACCTGTGTCGTTTCCATGCCGACGGTGATCGACGCGCGACCACTGACCACGAAGTAGACCTCGTCCTGGCTGTGCGGCTTCTGCGGGTCGAGCTCACCGGCGTCCAGCGCGTACAGCCCGACCGACATGTTCCGCTCGCGAAGGAACTGCAGGTACGCGCCATCGTTGGCGGCCCGTTCCGCCTCCAGTTCGTCCAGCCTGAATGCCTTCATGGACCGTCCGCCCCTTGCCTCTGCCCAGCCGGTGTCCGCCACCGATCATGTCTGCCACGATCAGACACATGAAGAATTTCGTAGTCAAGACGATCGCCAACGCGGGTGCGCTGGCCGTGGCCATCTGGCTGGTCCAGGACATCACGCTGAACGGCGGCAGCACCGGCCGCAAGGCCCTGACCCTGATCCTCGTCGCGCTGGTCTTCGGCCTGGTCAACGTCGTGGTCAAGCCGATCGTGAAGCTGCTCACCCTGCCGCTCTTCATCCTCACGCTGGGCCTGATCACCCTCGTGGTGAACGCCCTGATGCTGCTGCTCACCTCGTGGCTGGCCGGAGTGCTCGACCTGAGCTTCCACGTCTCCGGCTTCTGGACCGCAGTCCTCGGCGGCCTGATCGTCTCGATCGTCTCCTGGGCACTGAACGTCGTCCTCCCGGACGAGGACTGATCCGCCCGGCGGGAAGCGGCCCGCGCCCACCTGAGACAGTGCGACAAGGACCGGTGACCGGCCGGGGAGAGAAGCGAGGACGACCATGAGCAACACGGGCGACGGAACGCGTGCGGTACGCGCGGGGCTTCCGGAACCACAGCAGTACGAGCCCACTCTCCCCGGACCGGTCTTCGCGGCACACTTCCACCTGTCCGGCGAGCCGACCGGCCCCTACACCTACGGCCGGGACGGCAACCCGACCTGGACCCGGCTGGAACAGGCCATCGGGGAGCTCGAAGCACCGGGCGAGAACGTGGAGACCACCGTCTTCGCCTCCGGAATGGCGGCGATCTCGGCCGTCCTGCTCTCCCAGGCGCGCAGCGGCGACGCCGTCGTCCTCCCCGATGACGGCTATCAGGCACTTCCCCTCCTGCGCGAACAGCTGGAGGCGTACGGAGTCGAGGTGCGGACCGCGCCGACCGGCGGCGACGCGCAGCTCACCGTTCTGGAGGGCGCCAAGCTCCTGTGGCTGGAGACACCCTCCAACCCGGGCCTCGACGTCTGCGACGTGCGGCGCCTGGTCAAGGCCGCGCATGCCGGCGGCACACTGGTCGCCGTCGACAACACCCTGGCCACCCCGCTCGGCCAGCGTCCGCTGGAGCTGGGCGCCGACTTCTCCGTGGCCAGTGACACCAAGGGCATGACGGGCCACGGCGACCTGCTGCTCGGCCATGTGACCTGTCGCGACCCCGAGCTCACGGCCGGGGTGCGGCGCTGGCGCAAGGTCGTCGGTGCGATCCCCGGCCCGATGGAGGCATGGCTCGCGCACCGGTCGCTGGCCACGCTGGAGCTGCGGATCGAGCGGCAGTGCGCCAGCGCCCTCGCGCTCGCCGAGGTGCTCGCCAAGCACCAGGCCGTGTCCGGGCTGCGCTACCCCGGTCTGCCCACCGACCCCTCTTACGCGACCGCGGTACGCCAGATGCGGCGCTTCGGCTCCGTGGTGTCGTTCGTGCTCGACGACCGCGGGACCGCGGAACGCTTCCTCGCGGCCCTGCGGCTGGTCGAGGACGCCACGAGCTTCGGAGGCGTACGCTCCACCGCCGAGCGACGGGGCCGCTGGGGTGGCGACGCCGTACCGGAAGGCTTCATCCGCTTCTCCGTCGGCGCCGAGAACACCGCCGATCTGGTGGCCGACGTCGAACAGGCGCTGTCCGCGGCCACCGCCGGGAGCTGATCCCGGCGCGCGGTACGACGGTCCGAGCCTCCCCCCTCGTGGCTCGGACCGCCCGGCCCCTCCCGTTCTCCTCGTGAAGAGCCGCCTCGACAAGGCTAGTTGACTCTGCGTCAGTGTCCAATCACAGTAGCGTCAGCGACCTATCGACATATTTATGGTTGTCCGGGGTCCCATCGGACACGTCACTGCGTGAGGGCGGGAGGGGGCGACGCGTGGATCTGGCCCTGCTGCGCACCTTCGTCACGGTCCACCGGGCGGGCTCGTTCACCCGCGCCGCCGCGCTGCTGGGCCTCTCGCAGCCCGCCGTGACTTCCCAGATACGCACCCTGGAACGACAGCTGGGCCGCCCGCTGTTCCTGCGCAGGGCCCGGGGAGTGACCCCGACGACGATCGGCGACGAACTCGCACACCGGGCCGCCCCGCACCTGGACGCACTGGTCGAGATCGCCGAGACCGACCTCGATGAGGAGTCGGGCGTACGGACCCTGCATCTGGCGGGGCCACCGGAGTTCCTCTCCCAGCGTGTCCTGCCCGCGCTCACACCGCTGATCACCCAGGGCCTCGCGCTGCGCGGTTCGTTCTCCGCCGACACGGACGAGATCTTGGAGGGTCTGGCCGCCGGTCACCACGACCTGGCCATCGTGACGGTCCGGCCGCGCGGGGAACTGCTTACCGCCACTCCGCTCTGCGACGAGGAGCACGTCCTGGTCGCAGCCCCGCGCTGGGCCGGACGGCTGGGGCCGGGCACGCTACGACACAACGGCCCCGTGGTCCTGGAGCAGCTGCCCGTGGTGGAGGTGCACGAGAGCCTGCCGCTCGTCTCCCGCTATTGGGCCGCCGTCTTCGACAGCGCGCCCGCGGCCGCCGGCGCGGTCATCGCCCCGGACCTGCGGGCGGTTCTGGAGTGCACGGCCGCCGGTGCCGGGCTTGCCGTGCTGCCGCGCTACCTGTGCGAGGGCGCGCTGGAACGCGGCGAGGTCGTGGCGCTTCTCGATCCTCCGGTCCCGCCACTGCGCACGTACTTCCTGGCCGCGCGGACCGGCACGCTCGCGCTTCCTCATCTCGCCCGGGCACACGAGTGGCTGCTGCGGGCGGCGGCCGACTGGTGACCGCAGGAGCACCCGACAGCGCCCCGGTGTTTCAGAACGGGTCCCGTGGGCCACGCTTCTGCCATGACCGAACGTCCTGTGGTCAAGCGCACCGCACGCGCCATCCTGCTCGACGGTGACGACCTCATCCTCATCAAGCGCACCAAGCCCGGGGTGGATCCGTACTGGCTCACGCCGGGTGGCGGGGTCGAGCCCGAGGACGCCACTGTTGTCGACGCTCTGCACCGCGAGGTGGACGAGGAGCTGGGAGCCAAGATCACTGATGTGGTGCCCTGCTTCGTAGACACCGTGGAACACATCGAGGAGGGCGGGGTGAAGGGCGTCAAGGTCCAGCACTTCTTCGTCTGCCGCCTCGACTCCATGGACCTGTCCCTTCGCCACGGCCCCGAGATCGACGCCCCCTGCGGCGAGTACGACGTCGTGCGCGTGCCCTTCAGCCGGGTCGGCATCGCCGCGGTGCACCTCGTGCCGCTGTCGTTGCGGCACTATCTGGACGGCAATATCGAGGGGGTTCGCGCCTTGCACGCCGCCGACCTGGGCTGACGCGGGCGCGGGACCATACGGTGCCGGCTCGCACGGCGTCGGCTCCCGCGCCTGTCCGTGTTTCACGTGAAACTGCTCGCAGCCCAGGGCGGGCTCAATTTTTCCCTGCGGTACTCGGCCAGTTCCGCTAAAGCGGTGGACGGGCGATCATCGGTCGGAGAGCCTGGCCCGTATGCCCAGCTCATTGCCCCACCCGCTGTCCGATCTCCCCATCCGACGCCTCACTCGGGACGACCTGGTCGCCTGCGCCGATCTCAGCGAGGACCGGGGCTGGCCACGCGATGAGGAGCGCTGGACCCTGCTGCTCGCGGCCGGTACGGGCTACGGCATCGATGACCCGGGCAGCAAGGGCCTGATGGCGAGCTGCGTGCTGGTCTCGTACGGCTCCGAGCTGGCCGCCGTCGGAATGCTGCTGGTTGCCGGGCGCCATGCCCGGCGTGGAGTCGGCCGGTATCTCATGGAACGGGTCATCGAGGCCGCCGGGGACACCCCGCTCAGCCTCCATGCGACAGCGGCGGGCCGCCCCCTCTACGAGGATCTCGGATTCGCGCCGGTGGGGCGCACCGTACGCCTGACCGGGGCCTTCGCACCGGCCGCGGCAGCCGGCCCGAAACCTCTCGGCAGCTCGGGGACCGTCATCCGGTCCGCTTCCGCCCATGATCTGCGAGCGGTGGTCCGGCTGGATTCGGTCGTCTTCGGGCTCGACCGTACGCACCTCCTGACCCGGCTCCCGACGTTCGCCGATCACCTGCGGGTCGCCGAGGAGGACGGGGAGCTGACCGGATTCGCCGCGCTCTCGCCGAGCGCGCCGAACCATGCGGTCGGGCCGCTGATCGCCAAGGACACCTCCACGGCGAAGCTGCTCGTGGCCTCGCTGGCCGAGGCGACGGACCGGCCGCTGCGCGTGGACGTCGACGCCCGCCACGAGGAGCTGCTGGACTGGCTCGGACGCTGTGGGCTGCGGTCGAACTCGGAGACCACATTGATGGCGCTCGGCGGGCGGCAGTACGCGGACTGGCCCCGGTACTTCGCGCCCTTCAGCCTGGCCACGGGCTGATCCCCGGAGTCAGCTCCGTGGTTGGGGAACTTCTGCCGACTCCGGGGTGTGGGTGACGACGAGGCGGCTCGGTGCGGTCGTACGCCGCTCCAGCGCGCTGGAGGCGAGGGCGAGTACCAGAGCCGATGCCGCGAGTACCGCTCCGACCCAGTTGGGGGCGGTGTAGCCGAAACCGGCACCGATGACGATTCCGCCGAGCCATGCCGCGAGCGCGTTGCCGAGGTTGAAGGCACCGATGTTCATCGCGGAGGCCAGCGTCGGGGCGTCGACCGCCTGGTCGAGCACCCGCTTCTGGAGCGGAGGCACGGTCGCGAAGCCAAAGGCGCCGATCAGGACGAGGGTGGCGGCGGCCGCGATCTTGTTGTGGGCGGTCAGGGTGAACAGGGCCAGGACCAGGGCGAGGCCACTCAGCGACACGGAGAGCATGAGCGTGGGACGGCGGTCGGCGTACCTGCCGCCGATCAGGTTGCCGACGACCATGCCGAGGCCGAAGAGGACCAGCAGCCAGGTGACGGCGGAGGACGAGTACCCGGCGGTCTCCGTCATCATCGGTGTGATGTAGGTGATCGCCGCGAAGACGCCGCCGAATCCAAGGACCGTCATCGCCATGGCGAGCAGGACCTGCACGTTCCGGAAGGCCGCGACTTCCTGCCGCAGCCTGACGCCCTCGGCTCGGGGCTGTTCGGGAACGAGCCGGGCGACACCGAGCAGGCCGAGGACACCCAGCGCGGCGACCAGGAAGAACGTGACCCGCCAGCCGGAGTGCTGGCCGATATAGGTGCCCACGGGCACCCCGACGACGTTGGCGACGGTGAGCCCGGTGAACATCAGGGCGATGGCGCCGGCCTTCTTCTGCGGAGCTACCAGATCGGCCGCCACGACCGCTCCGATACCGAAGAAGGCACCGTGGGCGAGCGAGGCGATCACGCGGCCGACGACCATGACGTCGAAAACGGGAGCGGTGGCTGTGACCACATTGCCGACGATGAACAGGCCCATAAGGATCATCAGCATCCGCTTGCGGCTGACCTTCGTGCCGAGCGCGGTCATCAGCGGCGCCCCGAGCACGACTCCGAGCGCATAGCCCGTGGCCAGGAAGCCTGCGGCCGGGATGGACACCTGGAACTCGGCGGCCACCTCGGGAAGCAGCCCCATGACCACGAACTCGGTGGTTCCGATACCGAATGCCCCGATGGCCAGGGCGAGGAGTGCGAGCGGCATGGGTTCCCTTCCCAAACGATTGCTACTGCGCCTTACACGCACAGACAATAATTGCAGACGCTCTTTAATTGCAAGCGCCGACTATTGCGGCAGTCGGCTACTCTGGATGTAAGCGGCTCCAGCACGAAGGAGAGAACATGACAGCCACGGACCCGGCCCTCACCGCCCTCTCCCAGGGCTGGATCGCACTGTCCCTGCTCCACGGCAGGATCGAGAGCCGTATCGAGCGCGCCCTGCAGAGCGGTCACGACCTGAGCGTGCGCGAGTACTCCCTGCTGGACGTGCTCAGCCGACAGCACAGCGGCCCGGGCGGACACCTGCAGATGAAGCAGGTGGCGGACGCCGTCGGACTGAGCCAGAGCGCCACCACGCGCCTGGTCACCCGCCTCGAAGATCGCGGGCTCCTGACCCGATATCTCTGTGACACCGACCGGAGGGGCATCTACACCGATGTCACCCCTGACGGGCTCACGCTGCTCTCCGAGGCCCGGCCCACCAATGACCGCGCCCTGCGCATCGCGCTCGACGAGGCCGCCGAGAATCCCGAACTGGCCCCGCTCGTCCGGGCCGTCGAGGAACTGAAGGCCGTTCCCGCGTAAAGCCTGTCGACTGCGTAGGCTGCGGATCATGAGCGATCTGGAGATACGCCGCGCGACCGCTGACGATCTGGCCGCGATCGTGGGCCTGCTCGCGGACGACCCGCTGGGTGCGCAGCGGGAGTCGCCGGACGACCTCGCTCCCTACCGAGCGGCGCTCCGGCATCTGGCCGACGATCCGAATCAGCACATGATGGTCGCCGTGCGCGAGGAGCGCGTGGTCGGGACTCTGCAGCTGACCGTGATCCCGGGGCTGTCCCGGCGTGGTTCGACCCGGTCCGTGATCGAGGGTGTCCGCATCCACGCGGATGAACGGGGCAGCGGTCTCGGCACCAGGCTGATCCAGTGGGCGGTGGACGAATCACGCCGGCAGAGCTGCCAACTGGTGCAGCTCACCTCCGACGTGTCCCGCACCGACGCGCATCGCTTCTACGAGCGGCTGGGGTTCGTCGCCAGCCATGTGGGCTTCAAACTCGCTCTCTGACCTGCCTGCCTGCCGTGTTTCGGAGGAGCCGACGTGCAACGCATCAGTGACGAACAGCGCCGTATCCGTATCGTCCGCCGCCATCTGCTGGCCCCGGAGGAACGGGCGGCATCGCCCGTCGAGGTGGCCGACGCCGTCGTCGCACTCCACGCGACCGACGCCGCCACCGTCTTCCTCTCGGCCTGCGCCAGGCTCGCCGAGCCGGACGTCGCGGCGGTGGAGCGGTGCCTCTACGACGACGTCTCGCTGGTACGGATGCTCTCCATGCGCAACACCCTCTTCGTCGTGTCGGACGAGGTGGCCCCTTATGTCGAGGCGGCAAACGCGCGGGCTGTGGCCGCCAAGGAGCGCCGCAACCTGCTCAAGCACCTCCGCGAGGACGGGAACGGTTTGGACGAGCGCTGGCTCAATGAGACCGAGAGAAGCGCCCTCGACTTCCTGAAAGGCAGCGGTCCGGTCTCGGGCAGCCAACTCGCTGCCGGTGTGCCGGCCCTCCGCACAAAGATCACCATTTTCCCCGGAAAGAAGCAGGAAGCGGTCCAGGGCGTCGCCACCAGGGTGATCCGGGTGCTGGCCGCCGAGGGCAGGATCCGCAGGGACCGGCCACGGGGCTCCTGGACCTCCAGCCAGTTCCGCTGGGCCCTGTCCCACCCCAGGCCGGTGGAGGAGACCGCTCCGGCCCAGGCGGAACTGGCCCTGCGCTGGCTCCGGGCGTACGGCCCCGGCACCGAGGCGGACCTGAAGTGGTGGACCGGCTGGGGCACCCGCGAGGTGCGTACCGCTCTTGCAGCGGTCGGAGCCGTGGAGGTACGTCTCGACAACGGGGCGTCGGCCTGGGTCGCCCCCGGAGACACGGAACCTCAGCCTGCCCTGGCCCCCTGGGCGGCGCTGCTGCCCGGCCTCGACCCGAGCGGCATGGGCTGGGCGGACCGCGGCTTCCATCTGCCGGCCGAGCACCGCGCGGCCCTCTTCGACCGCTCGGGCAACATCGGCCCCACGGTGTGGTGGGAGGGCCGGATCGTGGGCGGCTGGGCCCAGCGAGGCGACGGTGAGCTCACCTGGCGGCTGCTGACCGATCCCGGCCGGGAGGCCACGGCAGCGATCGAGGCCGAGGCGGCCCGGCTGGCGGCCTTGGTGGGGGAAGCCCGGATCACCCCGCGCTTCCGGACCCCGTTGGAACGGGAGTTGACGGCCTGAGCGGAGCTGCTGCCCGTTTCACGTGAAACGGGCAGCCCCTGTTCTGAGCGCGTCGGACTGCGCTCAGTCCCCCAGGCCGCGCCACCCCTCCTCGTCCACACCGCCGGGCACCGCCGGGGCGGGGCCGTACGGCTCACGAGTGAAGACGAAGGACCCGAGGTCGAGGTGGCTCACGCTGCCGTCCGCGTTCCGCGCGATCCGCAGCGTCTCCCCCGCGTAGTAGCCGTCCAGGCCGACCCAGGTGCCATCGGGGCGCGCGGTGAAGCGGGCGCCCCGGCCCTGCCCGTTCACCGGCCGCAGCTCCAGCCCGCGATCGGCGGTCAGGGTCAGGATGTTGGGGCGCGTGGCCCAGTACCACGGTCCCGTCAGGGCAAGAAGCTCCATGTCCACCTCGGGCAGCGGGCGCCACGGCTCGGGAATGCGGGGCTCGGCCTCGGCGACGATGTCCACCAGGTCGGCGGCCACCTCACCGATCGCGACCCCCGACGTCGCGTTGACGAGCACCACGGCCGTCACATCGTCCTCGGCGCTGACCCAGAGGGCGGCCAGGAAGCCGGGAAGCGAGCCCGTATGCCCGATGAAGGTACGGTCCTTGCGCCGGACCAGTTGCAGTCCCAGGCCGTAGTGATCGACCCACTCACCAGGTGCGGGAGCGGCCGACGGCTGCTTCATCTCCTCCACGGAAGCCGAGGCCAGCACTCGGTCGTCGCCCTCGGCGAGGAAGGCGGCGAAGCGGAGCAGATCCGCGGTCGTGGACCAGAGCTGTCCGGCAGGCGCCATCAGGCCCAGGTCCTCCGCCGGTTCGGGAAGCAGGGCGTCCGCCCAGGGATGCACCGCCCAGCCGCCGGCGTGCGGAGCCTGTGGAAGCGAACTCGTCCGGTGCATCCCGAGAGGTTCGAGCACCTCGCGGCGCAGCACCTCTTCCCAGGACGCCCCGCGCACGGCCTCGACCAGGGAACCGAGCAGTGTGTAGCCCGGATTCGAGTAGTGGTGCCGGTTGCCGGGCGGGTGCATCCCGACCTGCTCATCGAGAACATCGGCGAGCGTGGGCCGCAGGCTGCCGGGGGTCCGCTCCCACCAGGGCGCGGTCGTCTCGGCTCCGAGCCCCGCGCTGTGGCTGAGCAGCTGATAAAGAGTCACGCCCCCCGCACCGGTGCCCGGCAGGTGCTTCTCCAGCGGATCCGCCAGGTCGAGCAGTCCTTCGTCACGCAGTCGCATCACCAGAACGGCGGTGAAGGTCTTGGTCAGGGACCCGATTCTGAACTGCGTGTCGGAGTCCGGAGCATGACCGTCGACGCAACTGCGCGCACCCTCCCAAACCACCTGCCCCTGTCGTTGCACGGCGGCGACGAGAGAAGGGGTACGGCCTTCGGCCTGAGCTGTGGCGACGCGATGCAGCAAGGCCCGCTGGGTGCCGGGAAGCAAGGGTTCAGCTGGAGAAGTCATCGTCAACAAGTACCGCCTGCGCCGACGTGTGGCGAGCGCATTTCACGGTCGCCTGCCGGTCAGGTCTGCGCCATGTCCACGAAGCGGGAGTAGTGGCCCTGGAAGGCGACGGTGATCGTCGCCGTGGGGCCGTTTCGGTGCTTGGCCACGATCAGGTCCGCCTCGCCGGCGCGCGGCGACTCCTTCTCGTACGCGTCCTCGCGGTGCAGCAGGATGACCATGTCGGCGTCCTGCTCGATGGAGCCGGACTCACGGAGGTCGGAGACCATCGGCTTCTTGTCCGTGCGCTGCTCGGGGCCACGGTTCAGCTGGGAGAGCGCGATGACCGGAAGCTGGAGCTCCTTGGCCAGGAGCTTGAGGTTTCGCGACATGTCGGAGACCTCCTGCTGACGGCTCTCGGCACGCTTCGAACCGCCGGACTGCATCAGCTGGAGATAGTCGATGACCACCAGCTTGAGATCGTTGCGCTGCTTGAGGCGACGGCACTTCGCCCGAATCTCCATCATGGAGAGGTTGGGGGAGTCGTCAATGTAGAGCGGGGCCGCGGAGACGTCCGGCATCCGCCTGGCCAGCCGCGTCCAGTCCTCGTCGGTCATCGTGCCCGAGCGCATGTGGTGCAGGGCCACACGCGCTTCGGCGGACAGCAGACGCATCGCGATCTCGTTCCGTCCCATTTCCAGGGAGAAGATCACGCTGGGCATATTGCTCTTGATCGAACAGGCCCGGGCGAAGTCCAGGGCCAGGGTCGACTTACCCATGGCGGGACGGGCCGCGATGACGACCATCTGGCCCGGGTGCAGACCGTTGGTCAGGGCATCGAGATCGGTGAACCCGGTGGGCACGCCCGTCATTTCGCCGCTGCGGGAACCGATCGCCTCGATCTCGTCCAGGGCGCCTTCCATGATGTCCCCGAGCGGCAGATAGTCCTCGCTGGTCCGCTGCTCGGTGACGGCGTAGATCTCCGCCTGGGCCGAGTTCACGATGTCATCGACATCGCCGTCGGCCGCGTATCCCATCTGCGTGATCTTCGTACCGGCTTCCACAAGCCGCCGCAGGACAGCGCGTTCGTGGACGATCTCCGCGTAGTACGAGGCGTTGGCCGCCGTGGGCACCGACTGGACCAGAGTGTGCAGATAGGGCGCCCCGCCCACCTTGGTGATCTCGCCACGCTTGACCAGCTCGGCGGCCACGGTGATCGGGTCGGCGGGCTCGCCCTTGGCATAGAGGTCGAGGATCGCCTGATAGACGGTCTCGTGCGCGGGGCGGTAGAAGTCGTGGCCCTTGATGATCTCCACGACGTCGGCGATGGCGTCCTTGGACAGGAGCATGCCGCCGAGCACGGACTGCTCCGCGTCCAGGTCCTGGGGCGGCACCCGCTCGAAGCCGGCGGTACCGCCCTCCCAGTCGGCGGACTCACGGCCGCGGTCGTGGCGGTCGCCCCGGTCCCGGTCCTCACCCCGGCGCTGGCGGGAGACGGGCAGCCGGTCACTGGGGCCGGTGTCCGCCCAAGGGTCGTCCAAAGGTTCGGGAATGCTCATCCGGCCACCTCCTCCCGTCCGCTCCGCGGACCTAGCCGTGCTCCTCTTTCTTACGGCACGGCACCGACAAACAAGACCCCCGACTCCGGTTCCGGTGTGTCGAGTTCTGCGGTCTCGCAGAGCCGAAACAGAGTGGGGGCGCCGGACTACGGTAGGCGGCTCGGCACCGTCAGCCAATCTGGTTATCCACAGGCCCTGTGGACGAGCGGGCAGATGCTGTGGAGAACCCCCCGGAACCTGTGCACGGACCAGGGGACAGCACTGTGGACAAACTCATAGACCACCTGCAAATACCGCCGTGACCTGCCCTTTTCCCGTCCACCGGCTGTGGGGGAGAAAAAGTTGGAGAGTCGGGGCGAGTTCATCGTGTGTCCGGTGCAAGAGTTACCCACAGGCAAGCAAATGTAAGGGCCCACAGCTGATTGCATCTCTTACCTGTGGAAGATTAGATTGGCTGCCATGATCCAGCCGCAGGGAACCCCGTCTTCCCGCCGCCGACGGCACGACCGCGAGATCATCGCGCTCGCCGTCCCGGCCTTCGGCGCGCTCGTGGCCGAGCCGCTTTTCGTGATGGTCGACAGCGCCATCGTCGGCCATCTCGGCACCCCCCAGCTGGCCGGACTGGCGGTAGCCGCCGCCCTGCTGACGACCGCGGTGAGCATCTTCGTATTCCTCGCCTACGCCACCACCGCAGCGGTCGCCCGCCGGGTGGGCGCCGGAGATCTCGCGTCCGCGATCCGCCAGGGCATGGACGGCATCTGGCTGGCACTCCTTCTCGGTGGCGCCGTCATCGCTTTGACACTGCCCCTCGCCCCCTGGCTCACCGATGTCTTCGGGGCATCCTCCACAGCGGCACCCCACGCGATCACCTATCTGCGCATCTCCAGCCTCGGCATCCCCGCCATGCTGGTGGTGCTGGCCGCGACCGGCGTACTCCGGGGCCTCCAGGACACCCGCACCCCGCTCTACGTAGCCATCGGCGGCTTCGCCGCCAACGCAGCCCTCAACGCCGTCCTCGTCTACGGCGCCGGTCTGGGCATCGCCGGCTCGGCCTGGGGCACCGTCATCGCCCAGTTCGCGATGGCGGCCGCGTATCTGGTCGTCGTCGTGCGGGGCGCCCGCCGCCACGGCGCATCGCTGCGCCCCGACGCCGCAGGTATCAGGGCCTGCGCCCAAGCGGGTGCGCCCCTCCTGGTTCGGACGTTGTCACTACGGGCCGTCCTGCTCATCGCCACGGCGGTCGCCGCCCGGCTCGGCGACACCGACATCGCCGCCCACCAGATCGTCCTCTCCTTGTGGAGCCTGATGGCCTTCGCCCTCGACGCCATCGCCATCGCCGGGCAGGCGATCATCGGGCGCTATCTGGGCGCGGGCGACGCGCAGGGCGCACGCGAGGCCTGCCGCCGGATGGTGGAGTGGGGCATCGCGTCCGGTGTGGTGCTGGGCGTCCTGATCGTCCTGGCCCGCCCGCTGTTCGTCCCGCTGTTCACCAGCGACACGGCGGTTCAGGACGCCCTGCTGCCCGCCCTGCTGGTGGTGGCGGCCACCCAGCCGATCGCCGGCGTCGTCTTCGTGCTGGACGGCGTGCTGATGGGCGCCGGCGACGGACCGTACCTGGCTTGGGCCATGCTCGTGACGCTGGCCGTCTTCGCCCCCGCGGCCCTCCTGGTCCCCACTCTGGGCGGCGGGCTCGCCGCCCTGTGGGCCGCGATGGCGCTGATGATGATCGTTCGGTTGGCGACGCTCTGGCTCCGTACCCGCTCCGGAAAGTGGCTCGTCACCGGCGCGACCCGCTGACCGACCCGCCATGTTTCACGTGAAACGGCGAAGGGCCGCACCCCGGAGGGTGCGGCCCTTCACTGTTCTGCTGAGGTGCGGCCCGATCAGGCAGCAACGACCTCGACGCCGAGCTTCGCAGCGACCTCGGGGTGCAGACGCACGGACACCTGGTGCCCGCCGAGCGTCTTGATCGGCGAGCCCAGCTCGACGCGACGCTTGTCGACGTCCGGGCCACCGGCGGCCTTGATCGCCGAAGCGATGTCGGCCGGGGTGACGGAGCCGAAGAGGCGGCCGGCGTCGCCGGAGCGAACGGCCAGACGGACCTTCACGGCCTCCAGCTTGGCCTTGACCTCGTTGGCCTGCTCGATCGTGGCGATCTCGTGGATCTTGCGGGCGCGGCGGATCTGCGCCACGTCCTTCTCGCCACCCTTGGTCCAGCGGATGGCAAAGCCACGCGGAACCAGGTAGTTACGGGCGTACCCGTCCTTGACGTCCACGACGTCGCCCGCAGCACCGAGGCCAGTGACCTCGTGGGTGAGGATGATCTTCATGTTTCGGTCACCCTTCCCTTATCGCGCGGTGGACGTGTAGGGCAGCAGCGCCATCTCACGGCTGTTCTTGACTGCCGTGGCGACGTCACGCTGGTGCTGCGTGCAGTTGCCGGTGACGCGGCGGGCACGGATCTTGCCGCGGTCGGAAATGAACTTCCGCAGCATGTTCGTGTCCTTGTAGTCCACGTACTGGGTCTTGTCCTTGCAGAACGCGCAGACCTTCTTCTTAGGCTTGCGCACAGGCGGCTTCGCCATGGTGTTTCTCCTGTGTGATCAAGAAGTGGGAGTACGAGCTTCCCTAGAAGGGGGGCTCGTCCGAGTAGCCGCCGCCGGAGCCGCCGGAGCTTCCGCCCCAACCGCCTCCGCCCTGCTGGCCCCCGCCCTGGCCGCCGGCCGGAGCGCTCGTGGCCCACGGGTCGTCGGCGGGAGCACCGCCACCACCCTGCTGGCCACCACCGGGACCGCCGCCCCAGTTACCGCCACCCTGCTGGCCGCCGCCGTATCCACCCTGGCCGCCCTGGCCACCGCGACCGGTGGTCTTGGTGACCTTGGCCGTGGCGTTCTTGAGGCTGGGGCCGACTTCCTCGACATCCAGCTCGTAGACCGTGCGCTTGACGCCCTCGCGGTCTTCGTACGACCGCTGCTTCAGCCGGCCCTGCACGACAACGCGCATGCCTCGCGTGAGCGACTCGGCGACGTTCTCCGCCGCCTGCCGCCAGACCGAGCAGGTGAGGAACAGGCCTTCGCCGTCCTTCCACTCATTGGTCTGCCGGTCGAAGATGCGGGGAGTGGACGCGACACGGAACTTCGCGACCGCCGCACCGGACGGGGTGAAGCGCAGCTCGGGGTCGTCGACGAGATTGCCGACGACCGTGATGACGGTCTCGCCTGCCATGGGTGAACCTCTCGGCGGGGATTTCTTGGCTGCTTGCTGCTACTCGGACCCGATGACCACTGAGCTGAAAGCTCAGTGAATCTCGGGACGGAGGACCTTGGTCCGGAGGACCGACTCGTTCAGGTTCATCTGGCGGTCGAGCTCCTTGACGACCGCAGGCTCGGCCTGCAGGTCGATGACCGAGTAGATGCCCTCGGGCTTCTTCTTGATCTCGTAAGCGAGCCGACGACGGCCCCAGGTGTCGACCTTCTCAACCTTTCCTTCGCCCTCACGGACGACGGAGAGGAAGTTCTCGATCAGCGGGGAGACTGCCCGCTCCTCGAGATCGGGGTCGAGGATGACCATCACCTCGTAGTGACGCATGTGGAACCCACCTCCTTTGGACTCAGCGGCCACGGTCGTTCCGTGGCAGGAGGGTCGTGATGCGTTGAGCAACGGTGCCCGAGTAAAACAGCCACCACTGACAGTGCCCTCGGTGAGGAGGGGCGGTCCGTGCTGGCCTGGGCAGACACCGGTGCAGACCCACCAGAGTACCCGCAGACCGCCTTCCGGTTGAAATCCGGTGGTCAGGGGACGCAATCTGTACACATCGGGTGTGAGCGGCGCCACGAAGCGCCGCATGTCGGCCAGGAGGTACTCCATGGCACACGTAACACGGACCCGCCGCCCCTCCGTCTCCCTCTTCGCCACGGACGGCAGGCCCCATCCGCTGCAGGACGCGCTCGTGGTGGTCACGCTCGTCCTCGGCGCCCTCGCCTTCATCTCGGCGATGTTCCACAACCTGCACCTGCTCAGCTCGTGGGCGGGCCTCATCGGGATCCTCACGGGGGCGTACGGCCAGTACATCTCCGTCACCACGCGCGAGAGGTTCCCACTGATCATCGGCATGGGCGCGTCCGCCATCGGGTTCTTCCTCGGCATGGCCCACGGCGGTCTCTTCGGCGGCGTGATCGGCTGACCTCCGGGTCCGGCCCGGGCGGCTCCGTCACCGGACGGGGCCGCCCCCGCACACGTACAGGTACACGGGGCCAGACCGCTCACTTCGCGGCCACAGTAGGCTTCGGCGCGAGAGCCGGAGCCCCTGACCGATGGGGACACACCTGCCGAGGAGCGCCCCGCATGAGCCTGACCCTGAGGACCATCAGCCGAGAGCAGCATCTGGCGTACATCCAGAGTCTGCCCGCGGCCAGCCACATGCAGGTTCCGGCATGGGCGGACGTGAAGGCCGAGTGGCGCTCCGAGAGCCTGGGCTGGTTCGACAAGACCGGCCAGCTCGTCGGTGCCGGCCTGGTGCTCTACCGGCAGCTCCCCAAGATCAAGCGCTACCTGGCGTACCTGCCCGAGGGCCCGGTCATCAACTGGTACGCCCCGAACCTGAGCGACTGGCTGCAGCCGATGCTGGCGCACCTCAAGCAGCAGGGCGCCTTCTCGGTGAAGATGGGCCCGCCGGTGGTCATCCGCCGCTGGGACGCCGCGGCCATCAAGTCCGGTATCCAGGACCCGGACGTGAAGCGCCTGCGCGACGTCGAGGCCACGCACATCGAGCCGCGCGCCTTCGAGGTCGCCGACCGGCTGCGGAAGATGGGCTGGCAGCAGGGCGAGGACGGCGGCGCCGGCTTCGGTGACGTACAGCCCCGCTACGTCTTCCAGGTGCCGTTGGCGAACCGCTCGCTGGAGGACGTCCACAAGGGCTTCAACCAGCTCTGGCGGCGCAACATCAAGAAGGCCGAGAAGGCCGGCGTCGAGGTCGTCCAAGGCAGCTACGCGGAGCTCTCCGAGTGGCAGCGGCTGTACGAGATCACGGCGGAGCGCGACCGTTTCCGCCCGCGCCCCCTCGGCTACTTCCAGCGCATGTGGACGGCCCTCAACAGCGAGGACCCCAACCGGATGCGGCTGTACTTCGCCCGGCACGAGGGCGAGAACGTCGCTGCGGCGACCATGCTGATCGTCGGCGGACACGTCTGGTACTCGTACGGCGCCTCGGCCAACCACAAGCGCGAGGTCCGCCCCTCGAACGCGATGCAGTGGCGGATGCTGCGCGACGCGTACGCCATGGGCGCCACGGTCTACGACCTGCGCGGCATCTCCGACTCGCTGGACGAGACCGACCACCTCTTCGGCCTGATCCAGTTCAAGGTCGGCACCGGCGGCCAGGCGGCGGAGTACCTCGGTGAGTGGGACTTCCCGCTCAACAAGCTGCTGCACAAGGCGCTCGACATCTACATGTCACGCCGCTGATCCGGCCCCACAGCTGACGAAACCGGCTTCATTGGTTTCAATGGGGCCTGAACACGCTTCTCCTCCCTGATCCACCGCAGCCACCAGAAGGGTTCCGGACCGGCCATGGCGCTCTCCCTGTACGTCGACACCGCGCGCTGGCGGGCGCACCAGAAATCCGTTATCGACCAGTTCCCCGGCATCGTGCCCGTCTGCAAGGGCAACGGGTACGGCTTCGGTCACGAGCGGCTGGCCGACGAGGCGATCCGCTTCGGCTCCGACATCCTCGCGGTCGGAACCACCTACGAGGCGGCCCGCATCAAGGACTGGTTCAGCGGTGACCTGCTGGTCCTCACGCCGTTCCGGCGCGGTGAGGAACCGGTGCCGCTGCCCGACCGGGTCGTCCGGTCCGTGTCCTCCGTGGACGGAGTGCACGCCTTGGTGGGCGCCCGGGTCGTCATCGAATGCATGAGCTCCATGAAGCGCCATGGCGTCAAGGAGGAGGAGCTCGGGCAGCTGCACGCGGCCATCGAGGACGTACGCCTGGAAGGCTTCGCCCTCCACCTGCCGCTGGACCGTACGGACGGTTCGGACGCGGTCGAGGAGGTCATCGCGTGGATGGACCGCCTGCGGGCGGCCAGGCTTCCGCTGCACACGATGTTCGTCAGCCACCTGCGCGCCGACGAGCTCGCCCGGCTGCAGCAGCAGTTTCCGCAGACCCGGTTCCGCGCCCGCATCGGCACCCGGCTCTGGCTCGGGGACCACGAGGCGACGGAGTACCGGGGCGCCGTGCTCGATGTCACCCGCGTCGTCAAGGGCGACCGGTTCGGCTACCGGCAGCAGAAGGCCGCGTCCGACGGCTGGCTGGTCGTCGTCGCCGGCGGCACCTCGCACGGCGTGGGCCTGGAGGCCCCCAAGGCGCTGCACGGGGTGATGCCGCGGGCCAAGGGCGTCGCCCGGGCCGGCCTGGCCACCGTGAACCGGAATCTGTCCCCGTTCGTCTGGGCGGGCAAGCAGCGCTGGTTCGCCGAACCGCCGCACATGCAGGTGTCGATCCTGTTCGTGCCCTCGGACGCCGAGGAGCCCCGGGTGGGGGACGAGCTGGTGGCCCACCTGCGCCACACGACCACGCAGTACGACCGCATCGTCGAACGCTGAGTCCGCGCGCCGCCCGCCCCGCTCAGTCGGCGGCGGGCGTGCCGGCCGTTCCCCATTCCACCCGCGGCCCAGGGGCCACGGGCAGCGCCTCCCGGCGTGCGGCACCCGTCTCGACCAGACGGGACAGGACGAACACGTCCTCGGCCCTGTCGAGCACCCCGCCCGACGGATCGTCCGAGCCGTCGCGCCGCACCCCGTCGCGTTCCGGCATCACGATGTCCCGTACGACAACGGCGCAGAGGTACAGCGTGCCCAGCAGATGCAGCACGATCGCCAGCTGGTAGCCCTCGGTCGGCAGCCCCTGGTGCTTGTCGCCGCTCGTCGTGTACGCGAGGTACAACCAGATCCCGAGGAAGTACAGGACCTCGCACGTCTGCCAGATCAGGAAGTCCCGCCAGCGGGGCCTGGCCAGCGCGGCGAGAGGGATCAGCCACAGGACGTACTGCGGTGAGTAGACCTTGTTGACGAGGATGAACACCGCGACCACGAGGAACGCGAGCTGCGCGAAGCGCGGTCGGCGCGGTGCCGTGAGGGTCAGGACGCCGATCGCGGCGCACAGTGCGATGGTGGTCACCGTCGAGACGGTGTTGACCGTGCCGACGTCGATGGACTCACCGGTGCGCTGTGTGATGACCAGCCAGAACGACCCGAAGTCGATGCCGCGTTCCTCGCTGAAGGTGTAGAACTTCTTCCACCCCTCGGGCGCGAAGACCATGACCGGCAGATTGACCACCAACCACGAGCCGGCCGCTCCCAGCGCCGCCGACCCGAACTCCCGCCACTTCCCCGCCCGCCAGCACAGGACGAACGCGGGCCCCAGCAGCAGCACGGGGTAGAGCTTCGCCGCCGTCGCCAGGCCGATCAGGATGCCGAACGCCAGCGGCCGGCTCCGGGACCACATGAGCATCGCCCCGGCCGTGAGCGCCACGGCCAGCAGGTCCCAGTTGATCGTGGCGGTGAGCGCGAAGGCGGGCGCGAGCGCCACCAGCAGACCGTCCCAGGGGCGCCGCCGGTGCGTACGGGCGACACAGACGGCGATCACAGCGGTGCAGATCATCAGCATCCCGGCATTGACCAGCCAGTACGCCTGCTCCTGCTCCTGGATGGAGCCGCCCGGTGTCAGCCAAGCCGCGACCTGCATGAAGACCCCGGTGAGGACGGGGTACTCCAGGAACTGCATGTCCCCGGGCAGCCGGTCGAAGTACGGCACCAGTCCGTCGGCGAAGCCGCGCCCCGAGTACAGGTGCGGAATGTCCGAGTAGCACGCGTGGGTGTACTGGGAGCCGGCGCCCCTGAACCAAGCCCAGTTGTAGCAGGGCAGCTTCTGCACCATGCCGAGCGCGAACATCCCGATGGCTACCAGGGCGACCGCGCCCACTGGGGTGAGGGCGGCGCTGCCGAGCCGCGACCAGCGGCCCGACCTCCCGCCGATCAGCTCGCTTCCGGCGGCCGCGACCTCGTCCCGGTGCGTGGGCCGTACGACGGGCCGTTCCTGGTGCACGCTCGTGTCCTCTGCGCTTGGCATGCCGCACATCCTGCCGTACGGCGCTGTGGAAAGGACGAGGGCCGCAGCACCGGGGTGCCGCGGCCCTCATCTCCCTGCGTACCGGGCTCTACCCGGTCGTCCCACCCCACCAGCTGGTGGTCCCGGTGCTGTTGTTCCCGTTGCCGTTGCCACCGGTGGCGCCGTTGTTGGTTCCGGTGGTGGTGCCCCCGTCCGAACCGTCGGCTCCATCCGTCGTGCCGGTGGAGGTGCCGGTATCCGTTCCGCCGTCGTTGCCCTGGGTGGTGCCCGTGTCCGTTCCGCCGTCGTTGCCCTGGGTGGTGCCCGCGTTGGCGCCGCCGTTGTTGTTCTGGCAGTTCCAGTCCCACGTACCGCAGGTCTCGGTCGGATCGGGGCTCGGGACGTCCGGCGTGGGCGTGGGCGTCGGGGTCGGCTTCGTCGTCTCGGTCTCGGTCGGCGTGGGAGTGGGCGTCGGCGAGGGCTTCTTGGACGCGCCACCGCCGTAGACCTTGTCCCCGATCGGCTCCGCCTTGGGGAAGGGCTCCGCCTTCTCCTTCTTCATCGCCTCGATCATGTAGTCGTGCCAGACCTGGGCGGGGAAGGAGGCACCGTGGATCTTGTCCTTCCCACCGGTGCCGTACATCTTCTCGAACTTGCGGTTCTTGTGCTTCTCGTCGTCGTCCAGCCGGTACATGCTGATCGCCGTCGACAGCTGCGGTGTGTAGCCGACGAACCACGCCGACAGGTTGTCGTCGGTCGTACCCGTCTTGCCCGCGACCTCACGGCCGGGAAGCTGGGCCGACGTACCGGTCCCCTTCTCGACGACGTTCTTGAGCACGTCCGTGACGTTGTCGGCGATGACTCGGTCGAAGGCGCTCTTGGTGACCGCCTTGTGCTGGTACTCCGGCCTGCCGCGCTTCTTCACCTCGGTGACGGAGAACGGATCGCGCTGCTGGCCCCGGGCCGCGAACGTGGCATAGGCGCCGGCCATGCTCGTCGTGCTGGGCGACGACGTACCGATCGAGAAGGACGGCACGCTGGCGTCCGCCATGTACCGGTCGTCCTTCAGGCCCGCCGCGATGGCCGCCTCCTTCACCTTGTCCGTGCCGACGTCCATACCCAGCTGCACGTACGGGGAGTTGGCGGACCACTGCATGGCCTCACGCAGGGTGATGTTGCCGTACGACTCGTGGTCGTCGTTGGTCTGCAGCCACTCATTGCCGGCCTTGTCGGTCCAGATGTCGCCGTTGTACTTCTTGATCTTCAGCTTGTTGGCGCCGTTGTAGATGCTGAGCGGCGAGACCTTCGTACGCTGCGACTCGTCCTGCTCCGCACCGCCGGACGGGTCCCGCTTGCCGTACTCCATGGCCGCCGCCAGTACGAAGGGCTTGAAGGTCGAGCCGACCGCCGCTCCAGTGGGATCGGCGTTGCTCTGGAAGTGCTTCGTCGCGTCCACACCGCCGTAGATCGCCTGGATCGCACCGGTCTTGGGGTCGACCGACGAGCCGCCGAACTGCACGTGGGTGTCTTCCGGGCGCTTCTTGGGATCGATGTTCTCGTCGTAGACCCGCTTGACGGCCTTGCTGAGCTGATTGACCTTCGTCTGGTCGAAGGTCGTGTGGATCTCGTAGCCGCCCTGGTCGAGCATGTCCTTGGTGATGTCGGTGCGGTTGTAGATCTCGGCATTGGCGGTGTTGACGAGGTAGCCGATCTGGCCGCCCAGCTCCGCGGCCCGCTTCGGCTTGTCGGGCATCGGGAACCTGGTGTACCCGTCGCGCTCCTTCTGCGACATCCGGCCGTCCTTCACCTCCTCGTCAAGGATCCACTTCCAGCGCTTCTTCGCTCGCGCGAGGTTCTTGGCCGGGGTCGCCTGGACCGAGTCGACCTCCGGCGCACCGGCCGGGTCGTAGTAGCTGGCGCCCTTGAGGAGGCTGGCCAGGAAGGCGCACTGGCTGGCGTCCAGATCCTTGGCGTCCACCCCGTAGTACGTACGGGCCGCGGCCTGGATGCCGGAGGCGCCGCGCCCGTAGTACGAGACGTTCAGGTACCCGGCCATGACGTCCTTCTTCTTCATCTCGCTGCCGACCTTGAGCGTGATGAAGAGTTCCTCGAACTTGCGGCTGAGGGTCTGCTCCTGCGACAGCCGCGAGTTCTTGACGTACTGCTGGGTGATCGTCGAACCGCCCTGGGTCTCGCCGCCCTTGGCCATGTTGAAGACGGCGCGGGCGATACCCATGGGGTCGATGCCGTGGTCGGTGTCGAAGGACTTGTTCTCGGCCGAGATGACGGCGTTGCGCATCGCCTCGGGGATCTGCGCGTAGTCGATGACCTGGCGGTTGACATCACCACCGGTGGCCACCATCTGGCTGCCGTCCGCCCAGTAGTAGACGTTGTTCTCCGCCTTCGCGGCTTCGTTGACCTCCGGCTTCGCGACCATCGCGTACGCGAGACCCGCGAGGCCCATCAGCAGGCCGAGGAAGCCGATGCACAGGCTGGACACCAGCTTCCAGGACGGAACCCAGCGGCGCAGGCCCTGACGGCCGGCGCGCGGGTAGTCGATGAAGCGCTTCTTGCCCGGACGCCGTCCACCGCGACCACGGCCCTCGTGCCCGCCGTCCCCACCACCGCGACGCCGTCCACCGCCGCCGTCGGAACCTCCACGGCCTCCTCCGCCGCCACGCTGGCCCGCACGTCTGGCGGCGGCGCGACCTGCGTACGGCGCCTCCTCGCCGTGCGAATCGGAAGGTGAGGCTGAAGTTACTCCGCGTGACGGTGCTGCGCGGCGTCCTGAGGACTGCTGGGCGGCTCGTCGGGCCGCGGCACGTCCGCCACCTTGCGGTTGCGACGTCTTGCGACGGTGCTCGCTCATCGAACGACTACTCCTCGGGCAGGCGAGAGCGCCTGGAAGCGGCAGGTGAGATCCGGTCCCCCGAATGACGGGCCGGCCCGGCGACGGGCTCGCCCGCTATGCGTCCGGATGGCCCGCGAACACTCACGCATGCGCGCGTCTCGCGGTTCCCGGTGGTCTGCATGCCGCACAGACTACGCACGGTCAAAACCCTCCTGGGACCGAACTTCACCCCAAATAACGCAAGTCGGTTCCTACGAATTGGCGATGTGACGCCGCTCACTGAGGCTCCCCTTGTCGGCACCGCCGGTCCGATCTATCGTGCTGATGTATCGAGTCGATACATCAGCTCGGTACATCGACCCGGTACAAGGGACCGTGAGAGCACTCGGAGAAGGAGGAGCGAGGTTGAGCAGACGTTCCGGCATCCTTGAGTTCGCCGTCCTCGGACTGCTCCGCGAATCCCCGATGCACGGCTACGAGCTGCGCAAACGCCTCAACACCTCGTTGGGCATCTTCCGTGCCTTCAGCTACGGGACGCTCTACCCCTGCCTCAAGACGCTGGTCGCCAACGGCTGGTTGATCGAGGAGCCGGGGACCGCTCCGGCGGAAGCGGCACCCGGCTCCGGCCGGCCCGTCGCTCCCGCCTCGTCCCTGGCGGGACGCCGCGCCAAGATCGTCTACCGATTGACGGCAGAAGGTAAGGAGCATTTCGAGGAGCTGCTCTCGCACACCGGCCCCGATTCCTGGGAGGACGAGCACTTCGCGGCTCGCTTCGCCTTCTTCGGGCAGACGGAGCACGACGTGCGGATGCGGGTGCTGGAAGGCCGTCGCAGCCGGCTGGAGGAGCGCTTGGAGAAGATGAGCGCCTCTCTGGCCCGCACCCGTGAGCGCCTCGACGACTACACACTTGAGCTGCAGCGACACGGCATGGAGTCCGTGGAGCGCGAAGTGCGCTGGCTGAACGAGCTCATCGAGAGCGAGCGGTCGGGACGGGATCAGCGACGATCCTCGCCCGAGGGCTCAGCTCAGCAGAAGACCGCAGGAGAGCCTGACGGCCTGCCCCGGCGGGGAGACAACCCGCCGGATCCGTCCGGCGACACCGCCAAGTGAGTTCGCCGCAGATCCGCGGTGGGCTCATCAGAAACATCCATTACACACAGGGAGCAACCGGAATGGGTTCGGTTCGCGTAGCCATCGTCGGCGTGGGCAACTGCGCCGCCTCGCTGGTCCAGGGCGTCGAGTACTACAAGGACGCCGATCCGGCCGGCAAGGTGCCCGGCCTGATGCACGTCCAGTTCGGCGACTACCACGTGCGGGACGTCGAGTTCGTCGCCGCCTTCGACGTCGACGCGAAGAAGGTCGGCCTGGACCTCGCGGACGCCATCGGTGCGAGCGAGAACAACACCATCAAGCTCTGCGACGTGCCGCACTCCGGTGTCACCGTCCAGCGCGGCCACACCCACGACGGCCTCGGCAAGTACTACCGCCAGACCATCGAGGAGTCGGCCGAGGCCCCGGTCGACATCGTCCAGATCCTCAAGGACCGCAAGGTCGACGTCCTGGTCTGCTACCTCCCGGTGGGTTCCGAGGTCGCCGCGAAGTTCTACGCCCAGTGCGCCATCGACGCCAAGGTCGCCTTCGTCAACGCTCTTCCGGTCTTCATCGCCGGCACCAAGGAGTGGGCGGACAAGTTCACCGAGGCCGGTGTCCCGATCGTCGGCGACGACATCAAGTCGCAGGTCGGCGCCACCATCACGCACCGCGTGATGGCGAAGCTCTTCGAGGACCGGGGCGTCATCCTGGACCGCACGATGCAGCTGAACGTCGGCGGCAACATGGACTTCAAGAACATGCTCGAGCGTGAGCGCCTGGAGTCCAAGAAGATCTCCAAGACCCAGGCCGTCACCTCGCAGATCCGTGACCGCGAGCTCGGCGCGGACAACGTCCACATCGGCCCCTCGGACTACGTGGCCTGGCTGGACGACCGCAAGTGGGCGTACGTGCGCCTTGAGGGCCGCGCCTTCGGTGACGTCCCGCTGAACCTGGAGTACAAGCTCGAGGTGTGGGACTCCCCGAACTCCGCCGGTGTCATCATCGACGCCGTCCGTGCGGCGAAGATCGCCAAGGACCGCGGCATCGGTGGCCCGATCCTCTCGGCGTCCTCGTACTTCATGAAGTCCCCGCCGGTTCAGTACTTCGACGACGAGGCCCGCGAGAACGTCGAGAAGTTCATCCGCGGTGAGGTCTCCAACTGACTCCCGTGAGTCAGTCGCGCAGGTGAGGGACGGCAACGCCTCTCGGCTGCCGCGCCGTTGAGGGCCCCCGGGCAATCCGCCCGGGGGCCCTCGTCGTGTGTGACCCTTGCTCCCATGCCCGTCGCGCGCGACCTGCGCATACTTCTCCGCCTCCCGGACTTCCGCCGCTTGCTGGCCGTGCGGGTCATGTCCCAGTCGGCCGACGGCGTCTATCAGGTGGCGCTGGCCACGTACGTGGTCTTCGCGCCGGAGAAGCAGGCGTCCGCAGGGGCGATCGCTTCCGCCATGGCCGTGCTTCTGCTCCCCTATTCACTCGTCGGGCCCTTCGCGGGCGTGCTGCTGGACCGCTGGCCCCGGCGTCAGGTCTTCGTTTACGGCAACCTGCTGCGCTCCGGGCTCGCCTGCTGCACCGCCCTCCTGATCATCGGCGCGGCTCCGGCGTGGCTCTTCTACGCCTCCGCGCTGTGTGTCACTGCGGTCAACCGCTTCGTCCTCGCCGGTCTCTCCGCCGTTCTGCCGCGCGTGGTCGAGCGGAAGCATCTGGTGCTCGCCAACTCGCTGTCGCCGACGGCGGGCACTCTCGCGGCCACCGCCGGCGGCGGACTCGCCTTCGTGGTGCGGCTGCTGGCCGCTTCGGATGCCGCCGTGGTGCTGCTCGGTGCGGCGCTCTACTTCGCCTCGGCGCTGGCGGCCCTGAGCCTGGCGGCGGGCCTCCTCGGGCCCGACCGCGACGTCGGCCGCATGTCCTTGCGGGCAGCGCTGGCGGCTGCCGCCGGAGGACTCCTCGACGGACTGCGGCACTTGCTGAACCACCGGAGCGCGTCCCGGGCGCTGGCCGCGATGACGGTGATCCGATTCTGTTACGGGGCACTGACCGTCATGGTCCTGATGCTCTGCCGGTACGCCTGGACGGACAACGAGGACGACGGACTGGCCCTCCTCGGCCTCGCGGTGGTCGTCTCCGGTGCCGGGTTCTTCGCGGCGGCCGTATTGACCCCCTGGGCCGCGGCGCGGCTCGGGCGGCTCCGCTGGATGGTGGTGTGCGCGGGGACCGCCGCTGTGCTCGAACCGGCCCTGGGGCTGTGGTTCTCTCCGGCACCGATGCTCGTCGCCGCCTTCGTCCTCGGACTCGTCACGCAGGGAGCGAAGATCGCCACGGACACCGTGGTTCAGACCGCTGTGGACGACGCCTACCGGGGCAGGGCCTTCTCGTTCTACGACGTGCTGTTCAACGTGGCCTTCGTGGCCGCGGCGGCGGTCGCCGCACTGGCACTCCCGCCTGACGGACGGTCCGCGGCGTTGGTGATCGGTGTGGCGGTGCTCTACGCAGGCTCTGCCCTGTGCCTCGCGCATTGGAGTCGGGGCGGTGATGTCCTATAGCGTGCCCGCGTCAAACAAGACACACGAATAACGGGGGCATCCAGATGACTTACCCGCCACAGCCACAGCAGGGCAACGGTCCCTACGGCCAGCAGCCTCAGCCCTACCCGCCGCAGCAGGGCGGATACGGCTACCCGCCGCAACAGCCCCAGCAGGGGTGGGGCGGCCCTCAGCAGCAGCCGCAGCAGGGCTGGGGAGCCCCTCAGCAGCCGCAGCAGCCGCAGGGGTGGGGCACTCCTCCGCAGGGACCTTCGCAGCCCTCGGGCGGCAAGAAGGCGTTCCTCGCCACCCGCAACATCATCCTCATCGTCGTGGGCCTCGTCGTACTCGGCGCGCTGAAGTTCGGCCTGGGCGACATGTTCGAGTCAGACGCCAAGGCCGCTTCGGTCGGGGACTGCCTGGAGAACAAGGGCACCAACTACAACCCCGACATGGAGTCCGTCGACTGCGGCTCGTCCGCCGCCGAGTACAAGGTCGCCGAAGTACATGACAACACGACCGACACGGACCTCTGCGACGTGGAGAAGTACTCCGCATACACCGAGAGCTCGGGTCGACGTAAGAGCCGGAACAGCGTGGTGCTCTGCCTGACGCCACTCAAGCCGGCCAGCTGAACCACTGAACTTCCGCAGCACGCGGAGCGCAGACCGAGGGCGTTGTTTCACGTGAAACAACGCCCTCGGCGTATGCGTCGGCGCTCATGTTTCACGTGAAACATGAGCGCCGACGCATCGAACGGGAGCGAGAGCGTCAGCTCTGCGCCTCCCACCACTTCTTCAGTTCCGCAACCGCTGCGTCGTGCTCCAGCGGACCGTTCTCCAGGCGCAGTTCCAGCAGGAACGCGTACGCCTTGCCGATGACCGGGCCCGGCCCCACGCCGAGGATCTGCATGATCTCGTTGCCGTCCAGGTCCGGCCGGATCGCGTCCAGCTCCTCCTGGCTCTTCAGCTGAGCGATGCGCTCCTCAAGCCCGTCGTAGGTCCGCGAGAGAGCAGCAGCCTTGCGCTTGTTGCGCGTGGTGCAGTCCGAACGGGTCAGCTTGTGCAGCCGCTCCAGGAGCGGACCGGCATCCCGTACATAGCGACGCACCGCGGAGTCGGTCCACTCGCCGTCGCCGTAGCCATGGAAGCGCAGGTGGAGTTCCACCAACTTAGAGACGTCCTTGACCATCTCGTTGGAGTACTTGAGCGCCGTCATGCGCTTCTTGGTCATCTTGGCGCCCACCACCTCGTGATGGTGGAAGGAGACCCGTCCGTCCTTCTCAAAGCGCCGCGTCCTCGGCTTGCCGATGTCATGAAGCAGCGCGGCAATACGCAGAACGAGGTCCGGCCCGTCCTCCTCCAGCGCGATCGCCTGCTCCAAGACGGTCAAGGAGTGCTCGTACACGTCCTTGTGCCGGTGGTGCTCGTCACTCTCCAGCCGGAGCGCCGGCAACTCGGGCAGCACCTGCTGGGCCAGGCCCGTTTCGGCGAGGAGGGACAGCCCCTTCCGAGGATGCTCGGAGAGCAGGAGCTTGTTCAGTTCCTCGCGCACTCGCTCGGCGGAGACGATCTCGATCCGGCCCGCCATCTCCGTCATGGCGCTGACGACCTCGGGGGCCACCTCGAAGTCGAGCTGCGCGGCGAACCGTGCCGCCCGCAGCATGCGCAGCGGATCGTCGGAGAACGAGGCCTCAGGCGTCCCGGGCGTACGAAGGACCCGCTCGGCCAGGTCCTTCCGGCCGTCATGGGGGTCGATGAAGACCTTCTCCGGCAGAGCGACGGCCATGGCGTTGACCGTGAAATCGCGTCGCACGAGGTCGTCCTCGATGGAGTCGCCGTAGGACACCTCCGGCTTGCGCGAGGTCCTGTCGTACGCCTCCGACCGGTACGTCGTGACCTCGATCTGGTAGCCGTGCTTCTGCGCCCCCACCGTGCCGAAGGCGATCCCGACCTCCCAGACGGAGTCGGCCCACGGCCTGACGATCTTCAGCACGTCCTCGGGGCGAGCGTCAGTCGTGAAGTCGAGGTCGTTCCCGAGCCTGCCGAGAAGTGCGTCGCGGACCGAGCCGCCGACCAGTGCGAGACTGAATCCGGCATCCTGGAATCGGCGGGCGAGATCGTCGGCGACCGGGGCGACCCGCAGCAGTTCGCTGACTGCGCGGTGCTGCACCTGGGTCAGGGCGCTGGGGTTGTCTTCGTTGGCATTCGGCACAACAGAAAAGGGTACGTGCACGGACCGGTCCGGACGTCACCCATTTCCCGGGCCCTGCAAGACTCTCCCGATCATGCAGGACACTCCCCGGCACTTAGCCTCGACGCACCTCGTTACCATGCGGGGACGCAGCAACGGACGACGATCCACAGCAGTTGACGATGACGAGGGACGGGTACGCGTGGCCGAGGCGGCAGACATCCAGGGGATGAATCCCTCTCCTGCCCGCCGGTGGCTGCGGCGCACAGCCGCCGTGCTCGCCGGGGCACCGCTCCTCGCCGCCCTGCTGGCAGGCGCCTCCACCCCGCAGGCCCGAGCCGACGTTCCGGCCAAGGCTCCGACAGGTTCCAGCACGGTGTCGGTGTCCCTGGACGAGATCACCCCCAGCACCCCGGAGAAGGGGGACACGCTGCGGATCTCCGGGACGCTGACCAACAGGGGCAAGGAGACGGTCACCGACGCCCAGGTCGACCTCCGGGTCGGCCCCCGCCTCTTCAGCCGCACCGCCATCGACGCAGCCGCCCGGCGCACGGGATACCTGCCTGGTACCGACCCCTATCCGATCGGGGGCAAGTACACGGTCGAGATCGACAAGCTGCGCTCGGGAATCAGCCAGGACTTCACGCTGTCCGTCCCCGTCAGCAAGCTGAACCTCGGGGACGACGGGGTCTACCAACTGGGCGTCTCGCTGTCGGGGCGCACCTCGCACACCGTGTACGACCAGGTGCTCGGCATCAAGCGGACCTTCCTGCCCTGGCAGGACGGCGACCGCGACTCCAAGATCGGCATCAGCTACCTCTGGCCGCTCATCGCATCGGCGCACCTCACGGCGGAGACCGGCTCGGACGAGCAGCAGACCCCGGTGTTCGCCGATGACGACCTCGCCGCGGAGATCGCACCGGGCGGCCGACTCGAACAGATGGTCTCCCTGGGCAGCCGCCTGCCCGTGACCTGGGTCATCGATCCGGACCTGCTGGCCAGCGTCGACGCGATGACCAAGCCCTACCGGGTGAGGTCCGGCGACACGACGGTCGCCGGGACGAACCAGGACGTGGCCAAGAAGTGGCTGACCTCACTGGAGGCGGCCGTGTCCGAGGGCAAGGTCGTAGCGCTGCCTTTCGGCGACCCGGACCTGGCCTCGATCGCCCACCGCGGCAAGAACGTCTCCGGCACCCTCAGCCATCTGCAGACCGCCAGCGAGGTCGCCGCGATGACGGTGGAGACGATCCTTCATCTGAAGCCGTCCACCGACTTCGCCTGGCCGGTCGACGGCGCGGTGGACCCGTCGATCGTCGACGTCGCCACCTCCGCCGGCGCCCATCACGTGATCGCCCGCAGCGACAGCCTCGACGAGACCGGGAACCTGGTCTACACGCCCTCCGCCGCCCGTCCGATCGGCGGCGGTACCACGGCGGTCGTCGCCGACGCGAGACTCTCCACGGCCTTCCAGGGCGACATGGGCAACGCCGGAAATTCCACGCTCGCCGTCCAGAAGTTCCTCGCCCTCACCCTCGCCCTGGCCGAGCAGGACACGGACAAGGACCGTTCTGTCGTCGTGGCGCCCCAGCGCACCCCGACGGTCGCCCAGGCGCAGTCGATGGCCCGCGCCATCGACGCACTGGACGCCGACCGCTGGACGAAGTCCGAGGGGCTGGTCCAGGCAGCGGCGACCAAGCCGGACTCCGAGGCGACCACGGAGGTGCCTCCGACATCCCGGTACCCGAAGAAGCTGCGCCGCCAGGAGCTGCCCACGCAGGCGTTCCAGGACATCAAGTCCATCCAGGCCTCGCTCAACAACTTCCAGGTCATCCTGACCCACCCCGAGCGCGTGGTGACCCCCTTCGGCAACGCCGTCAACCGGTCCATGTCGACGTCGTGGCGGGGGAGGCCGCTGGAGGCCCAGCAGTACCGGGACTCGGTCCGCACCTATCTGCAAGGGCTCGTCGGCGAGGTCCAGCTCGTCCCGAAGTCGGACATCACTCTGTCCGGCCGGAGCGCCACGATTCCGGTGACCGTGCAGAACAGGCTGTTGCAGGACGTCAAGGGCCTGGTGCTGCGGCTGAAGTCGGACAACGCGACGCGGCTCAAGCTGAACGACGGCGGCAGCATCGCGGAGCAGCCCATCCAGATCGGCGCGGGGCACAGTCAGTCCGTGAAGTTTGACGCGGCGGCCAACATCAACGGCCAGGTCCAGATGACCGCGCAGCTCTACACGGAGGACGGGACCCCGTACGGCGAGGAAATGGCCTTCACCGTGAAGGTCTCCGAGATCACCCCGACCGTCCTTCTGGTCATCGCCGGCGGGCTCCTGCTGCTGGTGCTGGCCGGCATCAGGATGTATGCACATCGCAAGCGCGCCAACGCGGGCGGCGCGGCGGGCGACGACGGCAGTGAACCCGAGCAGCCGAGTGACCCGACGCCGGACACCGGTCCCGAAAGCGCGGAGCCGTCGGACACGGGTGAGAAGGTGGACCGTTGAGCGATGTCTGTCGTGGCCGGTCGGCCGGGGACGATGAGGTGGGGTTTCGATGAACGCGCCGTACGACGGTGACCGCGGTCAGGGTACGGGCGGAGCCGGGTACTCCGGCGGCCCTCCGGTGCCCCCTGACCCGCAGCAGCATCCGGCGCCGGACCCGTATCTGCAGTCCGCGTACGACCCCGACCCGTACTGGGCACAGGACCTGTCCGCCCAGGATCCGGTGGACGAGGCGCTGTACGACCGCGCCGCGCATCCGCCGCCGCCTCCCGGCACCTACCAGCAGCCGCAGCCGCTCTATCAGCAGCCGCCGTCGCCCCAGTACGCCCCCGACCCTCGCATCTGGGCCCAGACGCCGCCGCCCGAGCCCGCCGGACCCTCGCGCCACCTCCCGTACGGTGACAATGCCGCGACGACGCAGTTCGTGGGCGTCGACGACCTCGTCACACAGGCTTCCGCGGACCGTGACGAGCCCGACGCGTTCGCCCACCTCTTCCGCGACCAGGAGGGCCCCGCGAACCCGGGCACCTCTCCGGCCGCGGCCCAGCCCGAGCCCGCCCCGGCACCGGCCAAGTCCGGCGGCCGCGCCTCCAGCCTGCTGAAGTCCAGCGCGGTCATGGCGGCCGGCACGCTCGTCTCGCGCCTCACCGGCTTCGTCCGCAGCCTCGTGATCACCGCGGCCCTCGGCGCGGCGCTGCTCGGCGACAGCTTCACCATCGCGTACACGCTGCCCACGATGATCTACATCCTCACGGTGGGCGGGGGCCTCAACTCGGTCTTCGTGCCCCAGCTCGTCCGCTCGATGAAGGACGACGAGGACGGCGGCGAGGCGTACGCCAACCGGCTGCTGACCCTGGTGATGGTCGCGCTCGGCCTCATCGTCGCCGTGGTGGTCTTCGCGGCCCCCTGGCTGATCCGGCTGATGTCCTCGACGATCGCGGACGACCCGGCGGCCAACAACGTCGCCGTCAGCTTCGCCCGCTACTGCCTGCCCACCATCTTCTTCATGGGCGTGCACGTGGTGATGGGGCAGATCCTCAACGCCCGCGGGAAGTTCGGCGCGATGATGTGGACCCCGGTCCTGAACAACATCGTCATGATCTTCACCTTCGGGATGTTCATCTGGGTCTACGGCACCTCCCACGAGTCCCACATGGGCGTGGACACCATTCCGCCGGAAGGTGTGCGGCTGCTGGGCATCGGCACCCTGCTCGGCCTGGTTGTCCAGGCGCTGGCCATGGTCCCGTATCTGCGCGAGGCCGGCTTCCGCTTCCGTCCGCGGTTCGACTGGAAGGGCCACGGGCTGGGCAAGACGATAAAGCTCGCGAAGTGGACGGTGCTGTTCGTCTTCGCCAACCAGGCAGGCGTGCTGGTCGTCACCCAGCTCGCGACCTCGGCCGGCAAGGCATCCGGGCAGGACGGCGCGGGTTTCCTCGCCTACTCCAACGCCCAGCTGATCTGGGGCATGCCGCAGGCGATCATCACCGTCTCGGTGATGGCCGCCCTCCTGCCCCGCATCTCCCGGGCCGCCCACGACAACGACCCCGGCGCCGTCCGCGACGACATCTCGCAGGGGCTCCGCAACTCCGCCGTGGCCATCGTCCCGGTCGCCTTCGCCTTCCTCGCCCTGGGTGTACCGATGTGCACCCTGCTCTACTCGTCCAGTGGCCCCGAGGCGGCCCGCTCCATGGGCTTCATCCTGATGGCCTTCGGCCTCGGCCTGATCCCGTACTCGGTGCAGTACGTGGTGCTGCGCGGGTTCTACGCGTACGAGGACACCCGCACGCCGTTCTACAACACCGTCATCGTCGCCCTGGTCAACGCGGCGGCCTCGGCCCTCTGCTACGTCGTGCTGCCCGCCCAGTGGGCGGTGGTCGGCATGGCGGCCTCGTACGGCCTGGCCTATGCCGTCGGCGTCGGGATCGCCTGGCGTCGGCTGCGCAACCGTCTGGGCGGTGACCTGGACGGCGCGCACGTGGTCCGCACCTACGCCAGGCTGTGCCTGGCCGCACTGCCTGCCACCGTGGTCGGCGGCGCCGCGGGCTTCGGCCTTCTGCGGGTCGTCGGGGAAGGCGCCTTCGGCTCGCTCGTCGCCCTGGTCTGCGGCGGTGCCCTGCTGCTGGGAGTGTTCTTCGTCGCGGCGAGAAGAATGCGGATCGAGGAGATCAACGGCATGGTCGGCATGGTCAGGGGGCGGCTCGGCCGCTGAGGCCGGCCGCACCGCACAACCATCGCCGGTCTCCGCGTGTCGTGCATAGCGCCGGAGTGTGGGCACAATTGGCGTGACTGTGCAGAGCAGAGCTGGCTGGCATCGCGCAACGGATGGGGAGGCAGGAACGACGGTGGCGGAACGTAGCACGGCTGCCGTCGACGTGGCCGACAACAGCGGGGACGAGCCGCTGACCGCCAAGGCGGACGAGGCCACGACCGACGGCAAGGCAGAAGCACAGGACGCGGCAGACCCGGGCTCCCAGGAGGAGAACGACGAGAAGGCCGCAGCGAAGACCTTCCCGGCCACCCCGGATCTGCACAGCGGTCACAAGCTGGCCGGCCGGTACCGGCTGGAGGAATGTGTCACCCGTCTGGACGGCTTCAGCAGCTGGCGTGCCGTCGACGAGAAGCTCCGTCGCGCGGTGGGGGTCCACCTCCTGCCCGCGGACCACCCGCGCGCACGCTCGGTCCTGGCCGCCGCCCGGTCCTCCGCGCTACTGGGAGACCCGCGCTTCGTGCAGGTCCTCGACGCCGTCGAGGAGGACGAGCTCGTCTATGTCGTCCACGAGTGGCTTCCCGACGCCACCGAGCTGACGGCCCTGCTGAGCGCGGGCCCGATGGATGCCCACGACGCGTACCAGCTCGTCAGCCAGATCTCCCAGGCCATGGCAGCCGCGCACCGGGAGGGCCTGGCACACCTGAGGCTCACGCCGGGGGCCGTGCTGCGCAGCTCGTCCGGCCAGTACCGCATCCGCGGCCTCGCGGTGAACGCGGCCCTGCGGGGCATCACATCGGAAGGCCCCCAGCGTGCCGACACGGAGGCCATCGGGGCCCTGCTGTACGCCTCGCTGACCCAGCGCTGGCCGTACGAGAGCGATGCGTACGGGCTCACCGGTCTGCCCAAGGGCATGGGGCTGCTTCCGCCCGACCAGGTGCGGGCCGGAGTCCACAGGGGCCTTTCCGAGATCGCCATGCGGGCTCTCGCCAATGACGGCGCCACGGCGTCCCGCCAGGAGCAGCCGTGCACCACGCCCGACGAGCTCGCCAAGGCCGTGGCGGCCATGCCCCGCGTCCCCCCGCCCGAGCCCGTCTTCACCGCCCCGCCCGAGTACCAGCGCACCACCTACCAGCAGGGAACGTACGGAAGGCCGGCGTCGGCCGGTGCCCCTGTGACCCAGCCGGTCGTACCAGTGCCCCCCGCGCCCTTGCAGAGCCGCACCGGCAAGGCGCTGAAATGGGTCGTGTCCGCACTGCTGATCGCCGCCCTGGGCCTGGGCAGCTGGCAGCTCGCCGAGACACTCATCGACCGGGACAAGAACTCGGGCGGCGACCCCGGCACCACTCAGACCAACCCGGAGAACAACGACGCCCCGCCGGTCGAGAAGAGCAAGCCCGTTCCGATCGTCGCCGCCCAGGACTACGACCCGCTCGGCCCCGACGGCAGTGAGAAGCCGCAGAGCATAGGCAAGGTCTACGACGACGACCCGAGCTCGTACTGGTACACCGACTGGTACGCGTCGGCCGAGTTCGGCAATCTGAAGACAGGCGTCGGCGTCGTCCTCGACCTCGGCTCGACACAGCGCGTCGGCAAGGTGGACGTGTCCTTCCTCGGTGGCTCCACCTCGGTCGAGCTGCGCACCGCCGACGGCTCGACGGTGCCGACCAGTCCGACCGGCTTCGACAAGGTCGCCCAGGGGTCGGGAACCCAGGTGTCGCTGAAGCCCTCCAAGCCGGTGCAGGCACGGTTCCTGCTCGTCTGGCTCACCAAGCTCCCGCCGAGCGGCGAGGGGAACTTCCGGGGGAAGGTCTCGGACATCAAGGTCACCAGCTGACGGCCTCGAACACGAGAATGGGGCTGGGCCGGATCCGAGGATCCGGCCCAGCCCCATTTCCTTGCCTGTGTACCGTTCCAGTGGGTCAGTACGAAGGCGTCTTCGAGTTCAGGCTCACGTTGTCGTACTGGGACCAGCCCTCGGCGTATGCGGAGAGCGGGTCCTTGTCGTAGACCATGGCCGTGTAGCAGGTATATGTGCCGAGCGACGAGCTGTAGGAAAGCTTCGTGCAGTTATAAGACTTGCCGTCCGAGTTCCGTACGATCCGGGCCTTGCCCCACACGTCCTCGGAAAGGCTGATCCGTGCCCACGCGGTGTGGCACTTGACGCTGTACCGCAGCTCAATGGCGCCGAGCGTCCAGCTGGACGTGCCGATCAGTGCCCGCTTCACAGTGGAGGCGTCGCCGGAGCATCCGGCAGAAATGGGATTCTTCCCGTCCATCGAATAGGTGGCTGCCTGTGCGCTCCCCGGGAGCAACGCCACGAGCACGGGTGCGGTGAGAACGGCCGGGAGAGCCTTTCCCAGGTATCGCTTCACATGCTTCTGCATCACATGGTCCCCTTTCTGATTTCCCTCAATATAGGGCGGACAGGGCACCTCCGAAGCGCGACCAAATCGCGCCTTTTATCATTCATACAATCCAACCGACCTCGCCATTTACTTCCCGGCCTGGATCGGTTTGAATGCACGGATGGCGACAGCTGAGGGGGGAGACCGCGAGCGCTACGGCGCCGGTGCCGCCGATCCACCAAGCGACGCGGACCTCATCGCGCAGCATGTCGCCGGCGATCCCGACTCCTTCGGCGAACTGGCTCGGCGCCATAGAGACCGGCTGTGGGCCGTGGCCCTGCGGACACTGGGCGACCGCGAGGAAGCGGCTGACGCCGTACAGGACGCTCTGATCTCCGCCTTCCGCGCCGCCCACACGTTTCGGGGACAGTCCGCCGTCACCACCTGGCTGCACCGCATCACGGTGAATGCCTGCCTCGACCGCGTCCGCAAAGCCGCGTCCCGGAAGACCTCGCCCGTCGATGACCCGGAACGGCTCGACCAACTGCTGGAGCCGCATGAGTCCGCGGAGGCCCCGGCCGAACGCCACGATCTCCATCGCGAACTCTTGGCCGCGCTGGCCACCCTCCCCGCCGAGCAGCGCGCAGCGCTCGTCCTCGTGGACATGCAGGGGTATCCGGTGGCGGAGGCCGCGCGCATCCTCGATGTGCCCGTGGGCACAGTGAAGAGCCGCTGTGCACGGGGCCGGGCCCGCCTGGCCCCCCAGCTGACGCATCTCCGCAGCGACAGTCACGCCGGTGAGGCGCCCGGCCCGGAAGGGAACCGGACGCCCAGAGCATCCGTCCCACCGGCAGCCGGGCCACGAGACGCGGGCACGAGCGACCCCACAGTGATGAAGGGCGGAGGTGGACACCGATGACGTCAGCACCCGGCACGACCCAGCACCCGGAAGTCTCGGAAATCTCCGACCTGGCCGAGGACCTGCTTCCCGAGGCCCGCGCAGCCGAGATCCGCAGCCACCTGAACGCCTGCGAAGACTGCTCCGATGTCCTCGCCTCCTTGGAGAAGATTCGCGGGCTGCTCGGCGACCTGCCCGCCGCCGAGCCCATGCCCACAGACATCGCCGACCGCATCGACGCCGCGCTTGCCGCCGAAGCAAGAGCCCGTTACTCGGAACCGGATACGGCGAGCGATGTTTCACGTGAAACAGAGCCCTCGCGCATAGCCGGGAGTCCTCCGTCCACGTCGCATGCCCCGAATCGTCCGGCCGGACATCCACGTGCGAACACCGGCCCCGGTCGGCGCCCCGGGCGGAGGCGTCGCCGCAGCGCTCTGCTCGCTTCCGCGCTCGGGGCCGCTGCCCTCGTCGGCATGAGCGTCTTGCTGCTGCAGAACGTCCCAGGAGCGGAGCGGAGCGACACCTCCGCCGCCGGAGTCAGCCAAGACACGGGGGCCACCGCCCCGAAAAGTCGCTCGAAGGCGTTCTCTGCGGACACCCTCAAGGACCAGGTGAACGCGCTACTAAGGCCGAGCTCCGGCACCGAGAGCCCCCACCCCAAGGGAAACGACGAGGCTCCCTCTATCGGGTCCCAGTCCTCACCCCAGTCCCGGCCCTCGCTCCAAGCGGATCCTTCGGACTCCATGTCTCCCGAGTCCCCGCTCCGAGCCCCCTCGGTGACTGTCCCTGCGTGCGTGGAAGCAGGCATCGACCGCGACAGCCCGGCGCTCGCCATCGAGAGAGGCAGCTACGAGGGCACCGACGCGTTCCTTGTCGTCCTGCCCCATCCCACGGACCCGGCCAGGGTTCAGGCGTACGTCGTGGACGCGGCCTGCGTGGGAGCCGAGCCTCCCTCCAAGGGAAAGCTGCTGCTGACTCACGCCTACGCACGCCCCTGAGAACCGCGCCGCCATCCACCCCGGCACGTCGGGAATGCATCCCCCGTAGGATCCGTTGGGTGGGGTGAGAGTCGTTGAACCGGCCCCAGTAGGCGTGGACAGTAGGCAGTCTGCAGAGACGAGGAAGAAACCCGTGAGCGACGTGCGTAATGTGATCATCATCGGCTCCGGCCCGGCCGGCTACACAGCCGCCCTGTACACCGCGCGCGCCTCGCTGAAGCCGCTGGTCTTCGAGGGGGCCGTCACCGCCGGTGGCGCGCTCATGAACACCACCGACGTGGAGAACTTCCCGGGCTTCCAGGACGGGATCATGGGCCCCGAGCTCATGGACAACATGCGCGCCCAGGCCGAGCGCTTCGGCGCCGAGCTGGTCCCGGACGACGTGGTTTCCGTGGACCTCACCGGTGACATCAAGACCGTCACTGACACGGCAGGCACCGTCCACCGCGCCAAGGCGGTCATCGTCACCACGGGCTCCCAGCACCGCAAGCTCGGACTCCCCAACGAGGACGCCCTTTCCGGGCGCGGCGTCTCCTGGTGCGCAACCTGCGACGGCTTCTTCTTCAAGGACCAGGACATCGCCGTGGTCGGCGGTGGCGACACCGCGATGGAGGAGGCGACCTTCCTCTCGCGCTTCGCCAAGTCGGTCACCATCATCCACCGCCGCGACACCCTGCGCGCCTCCAAGACGATGCAGGACCGCGCCTTCGCGGACCCGAAGATCAAGTTCGCCTGGGACAGCGAGGTCGCCGGGGTCAACGGCGAGCAGAAGCTCTCCGGTGTGACGCTGCGCAACACCAAGACTGGTGAGACGTCCGAGCTGCCCGTGACCGGCCTGTTCATCGCCGTCGGCCACGACCCGCGCACCGAGCTCTTCAAGGGCCAGCTCGACCTGGACGACGAGGGCTACCTGAAGGTCGCCGCTCCCTCGACGCGCACCAACCTGTCCGGGGTCTTCGGCGCCGGCGACGTTGTCGACCACACCTACCGTCAGGCGATCACCGCGGCCGGCACCGGCTGCTCCGCCGCCCTCGACGCAGAGCGCTTCCTCGCCGCCCTCGCCGACGACGAGCAGGCCGCCCCTGCGGCTGCCGTCTGACCCACCCACGTCCCACGCACATCCCCACACACCCCGCGAAGTTAGGAGGCCGCCGTGGCCGGCGCCCTGCAGAACGTGACCGACGACTCCTTCGAAGAGGTCGTCCTCAAGAGCGACAAGCCTGTGCTGGTGGACTTCTGGGCCGCCTGGTGCGGCCCGTGCCGCCAGATCGCCCCGTCGCTGGAGGCCATCGCGGCCGAGCACGGCGAGATCGAGATCGTAAAGCTCAACATTGACGAGAACCCGGCCACCGCCGCCAAGTACGGCGTCATGTCCATCCCGACGCTGAACGTCTACCAGGGCGGCGAGGTCGCCAAGACCATCGTCGGCGCCAAGCCGAAGGCCGCAATTCTCCGCGACCTCGCGGGCTTCATCGTCGAGAAGGACCAGTAAGGCAGAAGCTGCGTCCGCTTGTTTCACGTGAAACGGGCCCGTCCTTCCCGGGGCGGGCCCGTTTCCGTGCGTTCAGGGAGCGCGCGCACCTCACAAAGGCCGCAGCGCCGGCTCCTTCTGCACCGCACCGAGGAGCCGGTCCAGTGCCAGCTCCACGTCTTCCTTCCAGGACAGCGTCGTGCGAAGTTCCAGCCGCAGTCGGGGGTGCACCGGGTGCGGGCGCACGGTCTTGAAGCCCACCGCCAGAAGATGGTCGGCAGGCAACACGCAGGCCGGTTCCTTCCACCGGGCGTCTCCGAAGGCTTCGATCGCCTTGAAACCCCGGCGGATCAGGTCCTTGGCAACGGTCTGCACCATGACCCGACCCAACCCCTGCCCCCGGTAGCCCGGCATGATCAGCGCGGTCATCAGCTGAACGGCATCGGGGGAGACGGGACTCGTCGGAAAGGCAGTGGCGCGCGGAACGTATGCGGGTGGCGCGTAGAGCACAAAGCCGGCCGGCACGTCATCGACGTAGACCACCCGCCCGCAGGAGCCCCACTCCAGCAGAACCCCGGAGATCCATGCCTCCTTCTCCCGGTCGGACGTCCCGCTCTTGACAGCGGCCTCTCCGCTGACCGGGTCGAGCTCCCAGAAGACGCAGGAGCGGCAGCGACGGGGAAGGTCGGGAAGGTTGTCCAGCGTGAGCGGTACGAGCCGACGCCCCATGAAGGCTGTTCCTCACTTCCCTCGCCCACTGCGTCATGGACGGAAATGCCCTGCCAGAACGCATCGTAACCACCGTCGGATCAAGCCGACACCGCGAGAGAGCAAAGGGCGGGCTGTAATCCGTGAACCGGAAACAGCCCGCCCTCAGCGTTCGGCGTACGTCAGCTCTCGCCGCCCTCTGCCGACTCCTCGGAGGGGGCGTGGTCCAGCACCCGGCCCTCACCCGGGGCAAGGCTGCCGAGAATGCGGTTCAGGTCCTCCATCGAGGCGAACTCCACGACGATCTTGCCCTTCTTCTGCCCGAGGTCGACCTTCACCCGAGTTTCGAAGCGGTCGGAGAGCCGCGATGCCAGATCGGAGAGCGCCGGGGAGAGCCGCGTCCCGGCCCGGGGCCCCTTGGCCTTCTTGGCACTCGTGGGCCTGGAGCCCATGAGCGTCACAATCTCCTCTACCGCGCGCACCGAGAGCCCTTCGGCCACGATGCGATGGGCCAGCTTGTCCTGCTCCTCGGAGTCATCCACCGACAGCAAGGCACGCGCGTGGCCAGCCGAGAGCACCCCGGCGGCGACCCTGCGCTGCACCGGCGGGGACAGCCGCAGCAGGCGCAGGGTGTTGGACACCTGCGGCCGGGAACGGCCGATCCGATCCGCCAGCTGGTCGTGCGTGCACTTGAAGTCCTTGAGCAGCTGGTCGTAGGCGGCCGCCTCCTCCAGCGGGTTCAGCTGGGCCCGGTGCAGGTTCTCCAGGAGGGCGTCCAGGAGAAGCTTCTCGTCGTCCGTGGCCCGGACGATGGCCGGGATGCGCTCCAGGCCGGCCTCGCGGCACGCCCTCCAGCGCCGCTCGCCCATGATGAGTTCGAAGCGGTCGGCCCCGATCTTGCGCACCACGACCGGCTGGAGAAGACCGACCTCCTTGATGGAGGTGACCAGCTCCGCCAGTGCGTCCTCGTCAAAGACCTCACGGGGCTGACGAGGGTTCGGCGTGATGGAGTCGAGCAGTACCTCGGCGAAGTACGCCCCGGCCACATCGCCCGAGCCCGTCGGCTCGGATCCTGACACCGGCGAGCTCGGCTCAGGCACCACGGGAGCGGCCCCGAGCGTGGCCACCTTGGCGGCGGCCACACCCCGCTCCGAGGTCAGTACGGGCGAGGATGCCCCGGAGCCGGCGGACGACAGCTGCTTCTCCTGCGGAGCGGCTGGGATCAGGGCACCGAGCCCTCGCCCCAACCCTCGACGACGCTCACTCACTGGATCCCCTCCGAATTGCTCTGCTGACTGATCGAACCGCCCGTGTGGGCGTGCTGTCCCTCGTAGTGCATCCCGACCCCTCGCAGCGCGATCTCGCGGGCTGCTTCGAGGTACGACAGCGACCCGCTGGACCCGGGGTCGTATGTGAGCACGGTCTGCCCGTAACTCGGTGCCTCGGAGATGCGGACCGACCGGGGGATGCTGGTCCTCAGCACCTCCTTACCGAAGTGGCTGCGAACCTCCTCCGCGACCTGTGACGCCAGCCGGGTCCGGCCGTCGTACATGGTGAGCAGGATCGTCGAGACATGGAGGTCGGGGTTCAGGTGGCCCCGTACCAGCTCGACGTTCCGCAGGAGCTGGCCCAGCCCCTCCAGCGCGTAGTACTCACACTGAATGGGGATCAGTACCTCCGCCCCGGCCACCAGTGCGTTGACTGTCAGTAGACCCAACGAGGGCGGGCAGTCGATCAGGATGTAATCCAGCGGCTGCTCATACGCCTGGATGGCGCGCTGGAGTCGACTCTCCCGCGCCACCAGCGACACCAGCTCGATCTCCGCACCGGCGAGATCGATGGTGGCCGGGGCGCAGAAGAGACCTTCGACGTCCGGGACGGGCTGAACCACGTCGGAGAGCGGCCTGCTCTCCACCAAGACGTCATAGATCGAGGGAACTTCGGCGTGGTGATCGATACCCAGAGCCGTTGAGGCGTTGCCCTGCGGGTCGAGGTCCACCACCAGGACCCGTGCCCCGTGAAGTGCCAGCGACGCGGCGAGGTTGACCGTCGAGGTGGTCTTGCCCACCCCACCCTTCTGGTTGGCCACGACCATGACGCGGGTCTGCTCGGGCCGTGGCAACCCCTCGCCGGCTCGGCCCAGGGCCTCCACTGCCAGCTGGGCCGCACGACCGATGGGTGTGTCGTCCATCGGCGGCGGTGTTTCACGTGAAACACCGTTCCCCGCCGATTCGGTTCGGGGGCCGGGGACCGGATCGGTCATCGGCCCCGCGATGTTGGCGTCGGACCGCAAGGATTCACTCTCCTCGACTTCAGGCTCGCAATGAGCAGAGCCTGTCATGGTTTCGGGGTCGTGAACCAGCGAGGCCCGCTCTTCTGTGGATGAAACCACTTCTGTGGACAACTCCGTAGCCCTAACGGGCCTGCGATGGGGAGGGGCGGCCGCCTCATGACCGCGGCCGATGATTCCATGCAGCAGAGAACGACGTTTCACGTGAAACACGATGCCTCCGCAGCGTAGCTACGGAGCTACGACACTCCGCGCAACGCTCAGCGGCGGCGTCGCGTCCGGCTGGTCCGCGCAGCCTTGGCTCGCTTTGCGGCGAACCTCACACCCCCCGGGCTCTCCCCAACCACCACCCGGACCACAGTGGACGTCGGGTCGACCACGCCCTCACCGACATGGAGCACCTCGGTGTCCACCACGCCCAGCTTGCTCAGCGCCGCCCGCGCACCGTTGATCTCCTCCTCGGCGGTGTCGCCCTTGAGCGCGAGCATCTCGCCGTACGGGCGCAACAGGGGCACACCCCAGCCGGCCAGCCGGTCCAGCGGGGCCACCGCCCGGGCGGTCACGACATGCACCGGCTGCAGGGAGCCAAGAACCTCCTCGGCACGGCCACGGACAACCGTCACATGATCGAGCCCCAGAAGTTCCACGACCTCCTGAAGGAAGTTCGTCCGCCGCAGCAACGGTTCCAGGAGAGTGATCTTCAGGTCCGGGCGCACCAGCGCCAGGGGAATGCCCGGAAGCCCGGCCCCGGAACCCACATCGCAGACCGTGACCCCCTCGGGAACGACCTCGGAGAGCACCGCGCAGTTCAGCAGATGCCTCTCCCACAGGCGCGGAACCTCGCGCGGCCCGATCAGCCCGCGCGTGACACCCGCGTCCGCCAGCAGTTCCGCGTACCGGACAGCCTCGGGAAAGCACTCACCGAACACTTCCCGGGCCTCGTCGGGCGCCTGGGGGAGCACTACTTCCTCCGTCACGGGGGACCGTCCTTCCATACCGCACTACCGCACCATGGTGGCTGTCTATCAGGCTGACAAAGATCGGCCCCGTCTGCGAACAGACGGGGCCGACAGGTAAGGAGCCGGTCAGGCCGGCAGGACGACGACGAAGCGCTGCGGCTCCTCGCCCTCCGATTCGCTGCGCAGGCCCGCCGCGGCGACCGCGTCGTGCACGACCTTCCGCTCGAACGGCGTCATCGGGTCCAGCTTCACCGGCTCACCGGTGCTCTTGACCTCGTCCGCCGCCTTGGCACCCAGCTCGGCGAGCTCCGTGCGCTTCTTGGCTCGGAAGCCGGCGATGTCCAGCATCAGACGGCTCCGGTCACCGGTCTCCCGGTGCACGGCGAGCCGCGTCAGCTCCTGGAGCGCCTCCAGGACCTCACCGTCGCGCCCCACGAGCTTCTGCAGCTCGCGCGCCGAGTCGCTGATGATCGAGACCGCGGCACGGTCCGCCTCGACGTCCATGTCGATGTCGCCGTCGAGGTCGGCGATGTCGAGCAGCCCTTCGAGGTAGTCCGCTGCGATCTCCCCTTCCTGCTCAAGGCGGGTCAGGGTGTCGCTGCCCTCAGCGGCCAGGGAGGTGGTGCCTTCCGTCACGGATGGACTCCTTCTTACTTCTTGGACGGGTGCTTGGGCCGCTGCGGGCCCTTGCGCTGTCCGGACTTGGCTTGGCGTGAGGAGCCGGACGCGGCCTTGCCCGCCGGCTTCGACTTGTCGTCCTGCGCGGAGCTCTTCTTCAGGGAGGTCTTGGACTCCGACTCGCTGGAGTCGTCGTCCTTGGCACCGCCCTGGTGGGTCGCGCCGGTCTGGCGCTGCGCCTTGGTCTGCCGCTTGGGCTGCTGGCGGCGCTGCGGGGCACTGCCCTCGGCCTCGGCGACGGCGGTGTCGCTCTTGACGACCGTGCCGTCCTCCTGGGGAGCGAGCCCGAGCTTGGCCAGTCCGACGACGAACTTCCGCTCGATGTCATTGCGGTCCGGGCCCTTGGCCACGATCCGCTTGACGGTGTTGCGCCGTGTCCGCCCGCGGACCTCACCGTGCGCGGTGACGCTCTTCAGCAGGCGTCCGAGGTACTGCTCCTGGGCCTTGCTGCCCGGCGTCGGGTTCTGGTTGATCACGTACATCTGCTGACCCATGGTCCAGACGTTCGTGGTGAGCCAGTAGACGAGGACACCGACGGGGAAGTTGATGCCCATGACCGCGAAGATCAGCGGGAAGATGTACATCAGCATCTTCTGCTGCTGCATGTACGGCGTCTTGACCGTCAGGTCGACGTTCTTCGTCATCAGCTGGCGCTGCGTGAAGAACTGCGAGGCCGACATCATCACGATCATGACCGCGGTGACGATCCGGACGTCGGTCAGCGAAGCACCGAGGGCGTCGACCTTCTCCGCGCTGTCCATGAACTTGGCAGCCAGCGGCGCACCGAAGATGTGGGCCTGACGAGCGCTGTCCAGCAGCGACTGGTCGATGACGCCGATCTTCTTGTTCGAGGCGATAGCGGAGAGTACGTGGTACAGCGCGAAGAAGAACGGGGACTGCGCGATGATGGGCAGGCACGAGGAGAGCGGGTTGGTACCCGTCTCCTTGTACAGCTTCATCATCTCTTCGGACTGACGCTGCTTGTCGCTCTTGTAGCGCTCCTGGATCGCCTTCATCTTCGGCTGGAGCAGCTGCATGTTCCGCGTCGACTTGATCTGCTTGACGAACAGCGGGATCAGGCAGATACGGATCAGGACCACGAGGGACACGATGGACAGACCCCAGGCCCATCCGGTGTCAGGCCCGAAGATCCACCCGTACAACTTGTGGAACTGGACGATGACCCAGGAGACGGGCCAGGTGATGAAGCTGAACAGACTGGCAATCGTGTCCACTAATCAGGCTCCTTGAGCATTGGGCGAAGTCTCTGCGGCCGAACTCGGGAGCTCGGTGGCCGGACCCCCGGGAGGCACGTCAGCGGCGGAGTCCCCGCCCTTGCTACCGCGTATGGCGCTGCGCAGCAGTTCGTGCCAACGCGGACGTTTGCGTGGTGGTACGTAGTCCACGCCGCCGGGTGACCACGGATTGCATCGCAGGATGCGCCAGGCCGTCAGCGCGGTTCCCTTGATCGCTCCGTGCCGGTCGATCGCCGTATATCCATAGTGGGAACACGACGGGTAGTAACGGCAGACAGGCCCGAGAAGTGGGCTGATCGTCCACTGGTACAGCTTGATGAGAGCCAGCAGCGGGTACTTCATCGCACGCCCCCTCCCAGCAGCCGCTGCAAAGCGGCGTCCAGGTCTCGGGCCAGCTGTTCATGGCCGGCGTCGCCCGAACCGGGCAACGCTCGTACGACAACCAGGCTACCGGGGGGCAGCAGGGCGAGTCGTTCTCGGACCAGGTGGCGAAGCTTGCGCTTCACCGCTGTGCGGACGACCGCGCCACCTACGGCTTTGCTGACAACGAAACCCGCACGCGGCGGGGGAACGTTCTCCCCCGGCACGTGCGGGTCGGTTGCACCGCTTCGTAGATGGACGACGAGGAGCGGACGACCGGCCCGGCGTCCTCGTCGTACCGCGGTCGCGAAGTCCTCGCGCCGCCTCAGCCGATTCTCGGAAGGCAGCACGTCATGACGACCTGTACGCGATCAGGCGGACAGGCTGGCGCGACCCTTGCTACGGCGGGACGCGAGAATCGCGCGGCCGGCACGGGTACGCATACGCAGCCGGAAGCCGTGGGTCTTCGCGCGACGACGGTTGTTCGGCTGGAAGGTGCGCTTGCTCACTCGGGGGCTCCAGAAATGACTCGTGTGTTGGCGGGACATCGCCTGGCTGTCACCGTGCGCCCACGAGAGACTCGCGTAAACGCCCTAGTGCACCGCATTCACAATCACAGATCGTGATCTTTGCCCATCGGAGGCAGGCGGCAGCAGCCATCGACAACTCGACCTGGTCACGGTACGCGCGGCTACGCCATCCGGTCAAACCGACCCTGTCGGACCCCCCATTGTGCACAGGCTGTGGACAACGACTTGAACCGCGCGGGTCGGGCTGACTACCGTGGCTGAACTCCGGTTCTTTTTCTTCCCGCCTGCCGGTCCTCACCCATCCCGACCCATACCGTCCCGAGAACCACACATTCGTGGGACCAGCGAGAGAGCGTGCCCTGTGGCTGACGTACCTGCCGATCTTGCCGCAGTGTGGCCGCGAGTGCTGGAGCAGCTCCTCGGGGAGGGGCAGCAGGGCATCGAGCCGAAGGACAAGCAGTGGATCGAGCGCTGCCAGCCGCTCGCTCTGGTCGCCGACACCGCACTCCTCGCCGTCCCCAATGAATGGGGCAAGCGGGTCCTCGAAGGCCGCCTCGCCCCCCTCATCAGCGAGACGCTGAGCCGGGAGTGCGGGCGCCCCATCCGGATCGCGATCACGGTCGACGATTCCGCGGGCGAGCCGTCGGGCCCGCCCGCGCCCCCGATGCACCAGTCCCCCCCGCCGCCCCACCGCTACCAGGGCCCGCAGCACGACGAGGGCCGGCACAGCGGCGACGCGTACGACGGCTACGGGAGCCGTCCGGCGGACGACGGCATGCCCACCGCCCGGCCCGCCTACCCGGACTACCAGCAGCAGCGCCCGGAGCCCGGCGCCTGGCCGCGTACCCAGGAGGACCTGTCCTGGCAGCAGCCCCGGCTCGGGGGTTTCCAGGACCGCGAGCCGGCGGCCGACCAGTGGCGCGAGCCGTACGGCGGCGGCCGCCCCCCGCAGCACGACTACCGGCAGCAGCCGCCCGAGCGCCAGGGGTACGAGCCCCAGCACACCGAGCGCTCCCGCTCCGAGCGCCCGGATCTGCCGGAGCCGCAGCACCGCCCCGGCACCGGCCGGCCCGGCGGAGCCCCGGGCCCGATGGGCGCACAGCCCGCGCCGGCCCCCGGCCCCGGCGAGCCGCACGCCCGGCTGAACCCGAAGTACCTCTTCGACACCTTCGTCATCGGGGCCTCGAACCGCTTCGCGCACGCCGCGGCCGTGGCGGTGGCCGAGGCGCCCGCGAAGGCGTACAACCCCCTGTTCGTCTACGGGGAGTCGGGACTCGGCAAGACCCATCTGCTGCACGCCATCGGGCACTACGCGCGGAGCCTCTACCCGGGCACCCGGGTGCGGTACGTGAGCTCCGAGGAGTTCACCAACGAGTTCATCAACTCGATCCGCGACGGCAAGGGCGACACCTTCCGCAAGCGGTACCGCGACGTCGACATCCTGCTCGTGGACGACATCCAGTTCCTGGCGAGCAAGGAGTCGACGCAGGAGGAGTTCTTCCACACCTTCAATACGCTGCACAACGCCAACAAGCAGATCGTGCTGTCCTCCGACCGGCCGCCGAAGCAACTGGTCACTCTGGAGGACCGGTTGCGGAATCGTTTCGAGTGGGGGCTGACCACCGACGTACAGCCTCCCGAGCTGGAGACCAGGATCGCGATCCTGCGCAAGAAGGCGGTGCAGGAGCAGCTCAACGCCCCTCCGGAGGTGCTGGAGTTCATCGCCTCACGGATCTCGCGCAACATCCGTGAGCTGGAGGGCGCTCTCATCCGTGTGACGGCCTTCGCGAGCCTCAACCGGCAGCCCGTGGACCTGGGGCTCACGGAGATCGTGCTGAAGGACCTGATCCCGGGCGGCGAGGACACGGCCCCCGAGATCACGGCCTCCGCCATCATGGCGGCGACCGCGGACTACTTCGGCCTGACGGTGGAGGACCTCTGCGGATCGTCGCGCAGCCGGGTGCTGGTGACGGCCCGGCAGATCGCCATGTATCTGTGCCGTGAACTGACCGATCTCTCACTGCCCAAGATCGGTGCGCAGTTCGGCGGCCGGGACCATACGACGGTGATGCACGCGGACCGCAAGATCCGGGCGCTGATGGCGGAGCGGCGCTCCATCTACAACCAGGTCACCGAGCTCACCAACCGCATCAAGAACGGCTGACGGCGCCCCGCGCCGACCACCGCACGTATCCGAAGGGCGCTGTGCGGACTCGTCAGGAGTCCGCACAGCGCCCTTCGGCATTCCCCGAAAAGCGGCTCGCAACCCCCTTCACGCGGATCCGGGAGGCCGGCCTGCCGTCCGCCGGGGCAGCTCCCGGAGCCCCCGGTCTGTTCGATTCATCGTGAGGTCACGGGTGTTCTCCACAGATCTGGGCACTTTTTTCCCTCCACAGCCTGGGGATCCAAAAGTTGTCCATACTGCATCCACAGGCAGAACCTTCGGGAGGACATCCGGCCAGCTCAGCGGGTTGGGGATTTGTGGTCAACGATGATCCACAGCCTGTGGACAAGATCTTCGTCCACAGGCTGTGGTCAAAGTTGTCCACCGACTGCCCACAGGCCCGGGACCGTTTTCCCCAGCAGGGGGCCGCTTCTCCACATCACTGTCCACTGTTCGGCAACACGACAGGCCCCGTCACCAGCCCGAGTGAAAGGCGTCACACCAAGGGGCAGGGTTGGCCTGTGGGGAACGGGGGTAAAGCTGGGGACAGACCTGGGGAGAAACTGCCCTCCCCTGTGTACGGGTTGTGCACAACTTCCGGGTGTCCACAGAAAGCCCGGGTTGTCCACTGGTTCCACCCACAGGCTCGGTGGATAAAAAACAGGCTCTGAGCTGCGAAAACGGGGTTATCCACGGTTTCCACAGGGCCTACTACTACCACCACTCATAGTTAGCCCGGAATCCGTTTCGAAGTGGGCCCTGTGCACAACTCGCCCTCGGCGCGCTTCGGGCCGCTCGCCGCGATTTGACCCCGAGCAGCAACGAGTGTCGGTGCGGTGCGTCAGACTGGTCCCCGGCGTCCTCCCCTCTCATCGGCGGAGCGACCCGACCAGACGACGAAGGCCGACAGGGCGAAAACAGCAGGAGGCGGTTCCGGTGAAGATCCGGGTGGAGCGCGATGTACTCGCGGAGGCGGTGGCCTGGGTGGCCCGCAGCCTTCCGGCCCGTCCGCCGGCGCCCGTTCTCGCGGGCCTTCTGCTGAAGGCCGAGGACGGAGCGCTCAGCTTCTCCAGCTTCGACTACGAGGTCTCGGCACGGGTGTCGGTGGAGGCCGAGGTCGAGGAGGACGGCACCGTCCTCGTCTCCGGCCGGCTGCTCGCCGACATCTGCCGCGCCCTGCCCAACCGGCCGGTGGAGATCTCCACAGACGGTGTACGGGCGACCGTCTCCTGCGGCTCCTCGCGATTCACACTCCACACCCTTCCTGTGGAGGAGTACCCGGCACTTCCCCAGATGCCGACCGCGACCGGCACCGTGCCCGGTGAGGTCTTCGCCTCCGCCGCCGCGCAGGTCGCCATCGCCGCCGGCCGCGACGACACGCTGCCCGTCCTGACCGGTGTCCGTATCGAGATCGAGGGCGACACCGTCACCCTCGCCTCCACCGACCGCTACCGCTTCGCGGTCCGCGAGTTCCTCTGGAAGCCGGAGGACCCGGAGGCTTCCGCCGTCGCCCTGGTCCCCGCCAAGACGCTGCTCGACACCGCCAAGGCCCTCACCAGCGGTGACACGGTCACCCTGGCGCTGTCGGGCTCCGGCGCGGGGGAAGGGCTCATCGGTTTCGAGGGCGCCGGACGGCGTACGACCACCCGACTGCTCGAAGGCGACCTGCCGAAGTACCGGACGCTCTTCCCCACCGAGTTCAACTCGGTCGCGGTGATCGAGACCGCCCCGTTCGTGGAGGCCGTCAAGCGCGTCGCCCTGGTGGCCGAGCGCAACACCCCGGTCCGGCTGACCTTCGAGCAGGGCGTGCTGATCCTGGAGGCCGGCTCCAGCGACGACGCACAGGCTGTGGAAAGGGTCGACGCCGTACTGGAGGGCGACGACATCTCGATCGCCTTCAACCCGACCTTCCTGCTCGACGGCCTCAGCGCCATCGACTCCCCCGTCGCCCAGCTCTCGTTCACGACCTCCACCAAGCCGGCGCTGCTCAGCGGACGCCCGGCCGTGGACGCCGAGGCGGACGACGCGTACAAGTACCTGATCATGCCGGTCCGCCTCTCCGGCTGACCCCTCCCGGCCCCGCTCCGGCGGGGCCCGACGGGTGTGTTCAGCGCCGAGCACGCCCGGCGTCCTGTCCCCTTCCGGGCGTAGGCTCGGAAGCGGGTACGAATCGGCACAACGCTAAGGAATCTCTGATGGAGCTCGGTCTCGTCGGCCTCGGCAAGATGGGCGGCAACATGCGCGAGCGCATCCGCCGCGCAGGCCACACCGTCATCGGTTACGACCGCAACCCGGATCTCGCCGATGTCCACAGCCTGGAAGAGCTTGTGGGCGGCCTCAAGGGCCCCCGCGTCGTGTGGGTGATGGTCCCGGCCGGAGCCGCGACCCAGTCCACCGTGGACGAGCTGGCCGAGCTCCTCTCGCCCGGCGACATCGTCGTGGACGGCGGGAACAGCCGCTGGACCGACGACGAGAAGCACGCGGAGGAGCTGCGCGCCAAGGGCATCGGCTTCGTGGACTGCGGCGTCTCCGGCGGCGTCTGGGGCCTGGAGAACGGCTACGCGCTCATGTACGGCGGCGACGCCGAGGACGTGGCGAAGGTCCAGCCGATCTTCGACGCACTGAAGCCCGAGGGCGACTTCGGTTCCGTCCACGCGGGCAAGGTCGGCGCCGGCCACTTCGCCAAGATGGTCCACAACGGCATCGAGTACGCCATGATGCAGGCGTACGCCGAGGGCTGGGAGCTCCTGGAGAAGGTCGACTCCGTCACCGACGTGCGCGAGGTCTTCCGCTCCTGGCAGGAGGGCACGGTCATCCGTTCCTGGCTGCTCGACCTGGCGGTCAACGCCCTGGACGACGACGAGCACCTCGACAAGCTCCGCGGCTACGCGGCCGACTCGGGCGAAGGCCGCTGGACGGTCGAGGCCGCGATCGACAACGCGGTGCCGCTGCCCGCGATCACGGCGTCGCTCTTCGCGCGCTTCGCCTCGCGCCAGGACGACTCCCCGCAGATGAAGATGATCGCCGCGCTGCGCAACCAGTTCGGCGGCCACGCGGTCGAGAACAAGAAGTAACCCGCAACGAGCAGCGGGAGGGGCCGACCGTCCCTCCCGCCTACGGAGCACGGAGCAGGAAGCCGGGAAGGTCGGCGCACATCATGCACGTCACGCATCTGTCGCTGGCCGACTTCCGCTCGTACGCCCGGGCCGAGGTGTCCCTCGACCCGGGCGTCACCGCGTTCGTGGGGGCCAACGGCCAGGGCAAGACGAATCTGGTGGAGGCCGTCGGCTACCTCGCCACGCTCGGCAGCCACCGCGTCTCCTCCGACGCCCCGCTCGTCCGCATGGGCGCCGAGCGTGCGGTGATCAGGGCGGCCGTCACCCAGGGCGAGCGCTCGCAGCTGGTCGAGCTGGAGCTCAACCCGGGCAAGGCGAACCGCGCCAGGATCAATAGATCGTCGCAGGTCAGACCCCGTGACGTGCTCGGCATCGTACGGACGGTGCTGTTCGCCCCCGAGGACCTGGCCCTGATCAAGGGCGACCCCGGCGAGCGCCGGCGGTTCCTGGACGAGCTGGTCACCGCGCGGGCGCCGCGGATGGCCGGAGTGCGCTCCGACTACGAGCGCGTGCTCAAGCAGCGGAACACACTGCTGAAGTCCGCCGCGATGGCCCGCAGGCACGGCGGGCGCTCCCTGGACCTGTCGACGCTCGACGTGTGGGACCAGCATCTGGCCGGGGTGGGCGCGGAGTTGCTGGCCCAGCGCCTGGACCTGATCGCCACGCTCCAGCCGCTGGCGGACAAGGCGTACGGGGACGTGGCGCCGGGCGGCGGCCCGGTGGCGCTGGACTACCGCAGCTCCGTCGGCGGCGAGGCCGGCCCCGCACGCACGCGCGAGGAGCTGTACGAGCAGCTCATCGAGGCCCTGGCCGGTGTCCGCAAGCAGGAGATCGAACGTGGAGTGACGCTGGTCGGCCCGCACCGCGACGACCTGGTCCTCGGCCTGCGCGGGATGCCCGCCAAGGGATACGCGAGCCACGGGGAGTCCTGGTCGTACGCGCTGGCGCTGCGCCTCGCCTCGTACGAGCTGTTGCGCGGCGAGGGCAACGAACCGGTGCTGGTGCTGGACGACGTGTTCGCCGAGCTGGACGCCCGCCGCAGGGAGCGGCTGGCGGAGCTGGTGGCGCCGGCCGAGCAGGTGCTGGTGACCGCGGCGGTCGACGACGACGTGCCGGGGGCGCTCGCGGGGACCCGGTACGCCGTGTCCGCCGGCGAGGTGGAGCGGTTGTGAACGGCGACGGTGAGGGGAAGGCCCCGGGCGGCGAGGACGGGCCGAAGCCTGCGGAGCCGTCCGGCGTCGACCTGGCCCGGGTCGCCCTGCGCGCGGCGAAGGAGCAGGCGCGGGCGCGGGGTGAGGCGGCGCAGCAGAAGAAGCAGGCCAGACGCGGCGGCGGGCTGCGCTCCGGGGCGCGGCGGGACGGCCGCGATCCGCTGCCGCTGGGCGCCGCGATCAACCGGCTGATCACCGAGCGCGGCTGGGAGACCCCGGCGGCGGTGGGCGGGGTGATGGGCCGCTGGCCGCAGATCGTCGGTGACGACCTCGCGCTGCACTGTGTGCCCGTGCGGTACGACGAGGATCCGGACCAGCGGGTGCTGACGGTCCAGTGCGATTCGACGGCCTGGGCGACGCAGCTGCGGCTGCTGGCTCCCCAGTTGGTGGCCCGGCTCAACGCGGACCTGGGCAACGGCACGGTACGGATGATCAAGGTGCTGGGCCCCGGCGGCCCGCAGCACCGGTTCGGCCCGCTGCGTGCCCCGGGCAGCACGGGCCCGGGCGACACCTACGGATGACCCGCCGCGACCTGGGCTTTTCATCTCGCGCCCGGGTCCGGGCCGCGTCCCGGCCGGCCGGGGGCCGGATTACGTGGCACGTGAAACCAGGTGGTGGTGAGCGGGCGTCCCTCACCGTAGCGGGAGGCTGACAGGCCGAAGCGCTCAACGCCTGCGTGAGCCCCTTGAGGCCCCTTCCCGGATATGGGGAGTCGTCAGCCGCTCATTCAGGGCGGCACATGCGTACTCAGGTACCCGCAAACCCCCATTCGGGTCGGCGCTACCGGTAGACTGATGAACAATCCCGCGTCTTGCGGGATTCGTCGATACAAGCCGAACGACGCAGCCGCTCCCGCCTGCCCGGAGAACGGCCTGTGCTGTGCCAGAAAGGGCGCTTCGTGGCCGATTCCGGCAACCCCAACGAGAACATTCCGTCCACCCAGGGCGAGGGCGACGCCGCTCCCGTCCCGGCCGAGGCACAGGCCTCGTACGACGCCAGCGCGATCACCGTGCTGGAGGGTCTGGACGCGGTCCGCAAGCGACCTGGCATGTACATCGGCTCGACCGGTGAGCGCGGTCTCCACCACCTCGTGCAGGAGGTCGTGGACAACTCGGTCGACGAGGCCATGGCCGGGCACGCGGACTCCATCGACGTCACGATCCTCGCCGACGGCGGGGTGCGCGTGATCGACAACGGCCGTGGCATCCCCGTCGGCATCGTGCCGTCCGAGGGCAAGCCGGCCGTCGAGGTCGTCCTCACCGTCCTGCACGCGGGCGGCAAGTTCGGCGGCGGCGGTTACGCCGTCTCCGGTGGTCTGCACGGCGTCGGTGTCTCCGTCGTCAACGCCCTGTCCACGCGGGTGGCCGTCGAGGTGAAGACCGACGGGTACCGCTGGACCCAGGACTACAAGTTCGGTGTCCCGACCGCCCCGCTGGCGCGCAACGAGGAAACCGACGAGACGGGCACCAGCGTCACCTTCTGGGCCGACGGCGACATCTTCGAGACGACCGAGTACTCCTTCGAGACGCTCTCGCGCCGCTTCCAGGAGATGGCCTTCCTCAACAAGGGCCTCACCCTCAAGCTGACCGACGAACGGGAGTCGGCGAAGGCGACGGCCGGTGCGGACAGCGCCGAGGCGGTGGACGTTCCCGAGGAGGAAGTGGCCCGTTCGGTCACGTACCACTACGAGAACGGCATCGTCGACTTCGTCAAGTACCTCAACTCCCGCAAGGGCGACGTCATCCACCAGTCGGTGATCGACATCGCGGCGGAGGACAAGGACCGGCTGCTCTCGGTCGAGATCGCCATGCAGTGGAACACGCAGTACACCGAGGGGGTGTACTCCTTCGCCAACGCGATCCACACGCACGAGGGCGGTACGCACGAGGAAGGCTTCCGTGCCGCGCTGACCTCCCTGGTCAACCGGTACGCCCGCGACAAGAAGCTGCTGCGCGAGAAGGACGACAACCTCACCGGTGAGGACGTCCGCGAAGGTTTGACCGCGATCATTTCGGTGAAGCTGGGCGAGCCGCAGTTCGAGGGCCAGACGAAGACCAAGCTGGGCAACACGGAGGCCAAGACCTTCGTGCAGAAGGTCGTCCACGAGCAGCTGACGGACTGGTTCGACCGCAACCCCAACGAGGCGGCCGACATCATCCGCAAGGGCATCGCCGCCTCGACCGCCCGTGTGGCGGCCCGCAAGGCGCGCGACCTGACCCGGCGCAAGGGGCTGCTGGAGAGCGCGTCGCTCCCGGGCAAGCTCAGCGACTGCCAGTCGAACGACCCCACCAAGTGCGAGATCTTCATCGTCGAGGGTGACTCCGCAGGCGGCTCGGCCAAGTCCGGCCGCAACCCGATGTACCAGGCGATCCTGCCGATCCGCGGCAAGATCCTGAACGTCGAGAAGGCCCGGGTCGACAAGATCCTCCAGAACACCGAGGTCCAGGCGCTGATCTCGGCGTTCGGCACCGGGGTCCACGAGGACTTCGACATCGAGAAGCTCCGCTATCACAAGATCATCCTGATGGCGGACGCCGACGTCGACGGCCAGCACATCAACACCCTGCTGCTGACCTTCCTGTTCCGCTTCATGCGTCCGCTGGTCGAGGCCGGCCACGTCTACCTGTCGCGTCCCCCGCTGTACAAGATCAAGTGGGGTCGCGACGACTCCGAGTACGCGTACTCGGACCGCGAGCGGGACGCCCTGGTCGCGCTCGGCAAGCAGAACGGCAAGCGGATCAAGGAAGACTCGATCCAGCGCTTCAAGGGTCTCGGTGAGATGAACGCCGAGGAGCTGCGCGTCACCACGATGGACATCGACCACCGGGTTCTCGGCCAGGTCACGCTGGACGACGCGGCGCAGGCCGACGACCTGTTCTCGGTGCTCATGGGTGAGGACGTCGAGGCGCGGCGCTCGTTCATCCAGCGCAACGCCAAGGACGTCCGCTTCCTCGACATCTGAGTCGGCCGCACAAGCAAGCCGCAGCGCGAAAGGATTTTGACCAGCAATGGCCGACGAGAACACCCCCGCACCCGTGACGCCCGAAGAGGTACCGCCCGTCGAGGGTGTGGGCATGCGTGTCGAGCCTGTCGGGCTCGAAACGGAGATGCAGCGCTCCTACCTCGACTACGCGATGTCCGTCATCGTGTCGCGTGCGCTGCCCGACGTGCGGGACGGCCTCAAGCCCGTCCACCGCCGGGTGCTGTACGCGATGTACGACGGCGGCTACCGGCCCGAGAAGGGCTTCTACAAGTGCGCCCGTGTCGTCGGTGACGTCATGGGTACGTACCACCCGCACGGCGACTCCTCGATCTACGACGCCCTGGTCCGCCTGGCCCAGCCGTGGTCGATGCGCATGCCGCTGGTGGACTCCAACGGCAACTTCGGTTCTCCGGGCAACGACCCGGCCGCCGCGATGCGGTACACCGAGTGCAAGATGATGCCGCTGTCCATGGAGATGGTCCGGGACATCGACGAGGAGACCGTCGACTTCCAGGACAACTACGACGGCCGCAACCAGGAGCCGACGGTCCTCCCGGCGCGCTTCCCGAACCTGCTGGTCAACGGCTCCGCGGGCATCGCGGTCGGCATGGCGACCAACATCCCGCCACACAATCTGCGCGAGGTCGCGTCCGGCGCCCAGTGGTACCTGGAGAACCCGGAAGCCTCGCAGGAGGAACTGCTCGACGCACTGATCGAGCGGATCAAGGGTCCGGACTTCCCGACCGGCGCGCTGGTCGTCGGCCGCAAGGGCATCGAGGAGGCGTACCGCACGGGCCGCGGCTCGATCACGATGCGCGCGGTCGTGGCGGTCGAGGAGATCCAGAACCGCCAGTGCCTGGTCGTCACGGAGCTCCCGTACCAGACCAACCCCGACAACCTCGCGCAGAAGATCGCCGACCTGGTGAAGGACGGCAAGGTCGGCGGCATCGCCGACGTGCGCGACGAGACCTCCTCGCGTACCGGCCAGCGCCTGGTCGTCGTACTCAAGCGGGACGCGGTCGCCAAGGTCGTCCTGAACAACCTGTACAAGCACACCGATCTGCAGACCAACTTCGGCGCCAACATGCTGGCGCTGGTGGACGGGGTGCCGCGCACCCTGTCGATCGACGCGTTCATCCGCCACTGGGTGACGCACCAGATCGAGGTCATCGTCCGGCGTACGAAGTTCCGGCTGCGCAAGGCCGAGGAGCGCGCGCACATCCTGCGCGGCCTGCTGAAGGCCCTGAACGCCATTGACGAGGTCATCGCCCTCATCCGGCGCAGCCAGACCGTCGAGATCGCGCGCGAGGGCCTGATGGGCCTGCTGGAGATCGATGACCTCCAGGCGAACGCGATCCTGGAGATGCAGCTGCGCCGCCTGGCCGCGCTGGAGCACCAGAAGATCACTGCCGAGCACGACGAGCTCCAGGCGAAGATCAACGAGTACAACGAGATCCTTGCCTCGCCCGCGCGGCAGCGGCAGATCGTCAGCGAGGAGCTGGCGGCGATCGTCGACAAGTTCGGCGACGACCGGCGTTCCAAGCTGGTGCCCTTCGAGGGCGACATGTCCATCGAGGACCTGATCGCCGAGGAGGACATCGTCGTCACGATCAGCCGTGGCGGCTATGTGAAGCGCACCAAGACGGACGACTACCGCTCGCAGAAGCGCGGCGGGAAGGGCGTGCGCGGCACGAAGCTCAAGGAAGACGACATCGTCGACCACTTCTTCGTGTCCACGACGCACCACTGGCTGCTGTTCTTCACCAACAAGGGCCGGGTCTACCGGGCCAAGGCCTACGAGCTGCCGGACGCCGGCCGGGACGCGCGCGGCCAGCACGTGGCGAACCTGCTGGCCTTCCAGCCGGACGAACGGATCGCCCAGATCCTGGCGATCCGCGACTACGACGCCGCGCCCTATCTGATCCTCGCCACCCAGGGCGGCCTGGTGAAGAAGACCGCGCTCAAGGACTACGACTCGCCCCGCTCCGGTGGCGTCATCGCCATCAACCTGCGCGAGACGGCGGACGGCGCCGACGACGAGCTGATCGGCGCGGAGCTGGTCTCGGCCGATGACGATCTGCTGCTCATCAGCAAGAAGGCCCAGTCGATCAGGTTCACCGCGACGGACGAGGCGCTGCGGCCGATGGGCCGCGCCACCTCGGGGGTCAAGGGCATGAGTTTCCGAGAGGGAGACGAACTGCTCTCGATGAATGTCGTCAGGCCCGGTACTTTCGTGTTCACTGCCACCGACGGCGGGTACGCGAAGCGGACCGCGGTCGACGAGTACCGCGTCCAGGGTCGCGGTGGCCTCGGCATCAAGGCCGCCAAGATCGTGGAGGACCGGGGCTCGCTGGTCGGCGCGCTGGTGGTGGAGGAGACGGACGAGATCCTCGCCATCACGCTCGGCGGTGGTGTGATTCGTACGCGAGTCAACGAAGTCAGGGAGACGGGCCGTGACACCATGGGCGTCCAACTGATCAATCTGGGCAAGCGGGACGCCGTTGTCGGCATCGCCCGCAACGCCGAGGCGGGCCGCGAGGCCGACGAGGTCGACGGACCCGTCGACAGCGACGCCGAAGGTGTGACGACCGAGATGGCCGCGGCCGACGAGGCCGCCGGCAGCACGGTCGACAGCAATGTCGAGGACACCTCGTCCTCGACCGGGGAGCACGAGGAGTAGAGCGTGAGTGGAGCCACGGGCGCCGGTTCGGCCGCTTCCGGAGCCGGAGGTAACGGTGCCCGTGGCCCCGCCACGGACTCCCAAGGGGGCACTGTGACGGATACGCGGGGCCCTCAGCCCCAATACGAGGGTTACGCGACCGGGCCGCTGCCCGGCGAGCGGGAACCCGCACCCGGCCAGGCGGGCCCCTACCACCCGCCGCAGGCCTACCCCTCGCCTCCGGGCGGGACCCAGGGCGGGGGTGGGCGGCCCTACGGTGCCCAGCAGGGCGTGGGACCGGCACAGACGGCCCGTAAGCCGCGGACGGGGGCGCGGACCACTCCGCGTACCCGCAAGGCGCGCCTGCGCGTCTCCAAGGCCGATCCGTGGTCGGTGATGAAGGTCAGCTTCCTGTTGTCCATCGCGCTCGGCATCTGCACGGTGATGGCGTCGGCGGTCCTGTGGATGGTGATGGACGCGATGGGCGTCTTCTCCACCGTGGGCGGCACCATCAGCGAGGCGACGGGTTCCAACGAGGGCAACGGTTTCGACCTCCAGGCGTTCCTGTCGCTGCCCAGGGTCCTGATCTTCACCTCGGTCATCGCGGTGATCGACGTGGTCCTGGCCACCGCGCTGGCCACCCTGGGCGCCTTCATCTACAACCTGTCGGCGGGCTTCGTGGGCGGTGTCGAGCTCACCCTGGCGGAGGACGAGTAGCCCGGCGGGTATCGATTTTGGGACTGGCCCCGACGTGCGCTAATCTTCAGAAGTCAGCGCGACGGAAAAGCGCGGCGGGGCTATAGCTCAGTTGGTTAGAGCGCATCCCTGATAAGGATGAGGCCACAGGTTCAAATCCTGTTAGCCCCACCAGTACGAAGGCCCCCACCGGAAACGGTGGGGGCCTTCGGCGTTGCCGGGACGGCATCCCGGACGCGGCGTCATCTCGTGGCAGTACGCCGCAGACGGCCGCGCAGCGTCTCCGTGAGGGCGCCCAGGACGAACGCCTGGACCAGGGCGCTGACGACGATCCCGCCCGCCAGGAACCAGTACGAGAGGGCGGTCGGCCCACTGGCCTCCGCGCCCACCATGGCGAACAGCAGGGAGGCGGGGGCGGTGAGCAGGAACGGCCAGACCCCGACGAAGCCGGGGTCCCCGAAGATCGCGGCGGCCGCCTCGAACACGATGGAGGCGCCGACGACCCCCAGGTAGACGGCGGAGACGGGGTTGGCGAAGGTCAGGCGGAGCAGGGCGCGAACGTGCATGGGATTCCCCCCGGGAGACGTGGTGCAGTGGTGTTCCCCATGCTGGTTGCGGACCGCGCTCCGAGCGTGAGTACGTGTACTCAACCGGCCTGTGTGAACGCCCGGGCGCACGGGAAAGCCCCCGTCCGGTGTGAACCGGCCCGGGGGCTCAGGGGATCAGGTGCCGCGGCGCTGTCACGGTGGGAGGAGCGAGGCGTCCTGCGCCGGAGTGCCGTGCGAGGTGCGGGCGGAGCCCGTGGTGTTCACGGTGTTCTTCGTGTCCGCGGACAGATGCCGGGTGGCGGGTGAGGAGCCGTGGGCCTCGGCGCGGATGCGCTGCTTCATCGTGGGCGGGAGCGCCCGGTCACGCGGAAGGGTCCATCGCACCGAAGGCCCGGTCGCGGTTGCGCGGGCGGCGGGCGTGTGCTCGGGGGCGGTGGCCGCCGGCTCCGTGTTCGTGGTCGTGGTCGTGGCCTGCGCGGCGGTGGCCGTGGAGCTCGCGAAGCCCAGGGCCGCGAGGAGTGCGAAGAACGCGGTGACGAAGGCGGTCCAGATGTTCTTGGCCGAGACGGTGCTCATGGCCCCTCACTTTCGGGTGGTCCGGTTTGCTTACCTTTCTGATGATGTGGATCCGGCCCGCGATTTCGTGGACCGACGCCGCGCATCCGCCGATCTTCAGATGAACACCACTCGTATGGTTCAACCGGCCCGCCCCGACCTTCCATGGGAGCTTCCGAGGGGCACGCACGAAGGGGCCCCGGCCGCACGTCGGCAGGCGCCAATTGGGTTGCGGGGAGGTCACCGGTCGATATCGGCCGGTGTGTATAGTCGGGCGGCAGAAGTCCCCTACGCCAACGAAGGACGAGGTCGCGCGGTGAAGAAGCTTCTCCTGGTCGCACTGGCCGCCATCGGCGGGCTCCTCGTGTACCGCCAGATCCAGGCGGATCGCGCCGAGCAGGATCTGTGGACGGAGGCGACCGACTCCGTGCCCGCGGGTTCGGGTGCCTGAGACGGAACAGCCTGGTACAAGCCCCGGTCGCTGACGCGGCCGGGGCTTCGTGCTGTTGCGGGACCGTGACGGCCGTGCCCTTGAGTTCGCGTGAGCGAATTACTAGCTTGCGTAAGCAAAGGTGCTGGCTGTTCGGTCGAGGGGCGCGAGTGCGGACAGGCCATCGCCGCGGCGGTGCGCGGGCGGGGACTCTGATCGGCGCGGCGTTGTCCGCCCTGGTGACGGGCGTGCTCCCGGCCCGGCGGCAACGGTCACGCCAGGATCGAGCACACCGGACACGGGCCCTGCGGCACGGACACCGAGCGCTTCTCGCGGCGGGAGGGCGCGGTGCCGCTGACGGCCGCCGTGGCCCGTGACCGGCGGCGCCGATGCGGACAAGCGGGGCGATTCGGCCGCTGCCGCAGACAGTGACGGTGCGGGAGGGGCAGGATGGGCGGTCGTTGCGGCTGCGGGCGCGTGGGCTGCCGCCATGGCCGCGATTCCGGCCGTGTTCGTATGTGTACGCGGCCGCCGAGGGGCAGCCGTAGGGATGACGAGGGGAAGCGCGTGATGAGGCGGCGCAGCAGGACGCGGGGGGCGCTCGCGGTGGTGGCGGCGGTGTTCGCTGTGGCGGCGCTCCCGGGACAGGCGTACGCGGCCGGGGCCCCCGGCTCGTACACCTTCGATCCGGACGCCGAGGCGGCCGTCGGCGCCGACATCAGCGCCGAGGCGACGAAGCTGAATCCGGGCGGGGTCTACAAGAGCGCCATCCGGAGCGGCCAGAAGCTGTACTACCGGCTGGACCTGGACGCGAAGACGAACGCCTATGTCTCCGCCGTCGTCGTGCCCAGGGGCGGCGGCAAGGTGTCGTACGGGGACGGGATCACGGTCAGCATCCGGGACAGCTCGGACGACGAGTGCAGTTCGCAGGACGCCGTGTTCGGGTCCGCGCAGTACCCGCGCCCCATCGCCGCCTACGCCTCCCGGCGGATCGACAAGGACGGATCCTGCCAGGACGCCGGTACGTACTACGCGCTGATCGAGCGGGAGAGCAAGGAGACCTCGGACCAGGGGGAGTGGGACCTGGAACTGCGTTACGCCTCCGAGCCGGAGGTCGCGAAGCCCACCTCCGAAGAGACGACCGCGCCGTCGTCCTGGCCGTCCGCGTCCCCGCCGCTGCCCGGCGCCACCACGGACAACACCAGGCGCGGGGGCGCCGGTTACTACGACGCCACGAGCCTGGAGACCGGCGAGTGGAAGGACCGGATCGAGCCCGGGCAGACCCTCTTCTACCGGGTGCCGGTGGACTGGGGCCAGCAGTTGTTCGCCACGGCCGAACTGAGCAACAGCACCTCGGAGAAGAGCGCGTACGTCAGCAACGCGCTGGCGGTGTCGCTGGCGAACCCCGCGCTGGGGCATGTCGCCGATGTGTCGCCCGTGTCCTATTCGGGAAAGCCGATTTCCGTCCCCTTCGACCCGCTGCCCCCGGTGGCGTACCGGAACCGGTACGACTCCAGTGACGACGTCGGCGGGATGCGGTTCGCGGGCTGGTACTACCTCTCCGTCTCGCTGAGCCCCGACGTCGCGAAGCCGTACGGGCAGAAGCCGATCGCGCTGACCCTCAAGATCAGTGTGAAGGGCGAGGCGGGTAAGTCGCCGTACAAGGGCGATGCCGGGATCTTCTCCGTGACCCAGGGCGACAAGGACGCCGCACGGGAAGGGCAGAGCGGTGCGCAGGCCGCTGAGGCCAGGAGCGAGCGCGGCACCATGAAGCTGGTCGCGGCGGCCGGAATCGGCGCCGGGACCGTGCTGGTGCTCTGGCTGGGGGCGTGGACCCTGATCGCGCGACGCCGCGCGGCCGCCGCACCGGCCGCGCCCACGGGCGGGCAGTACCCGTACGGAGGGCCGCCGCAGGCCTGGTAGGCGGGGCCGGCCCCCGTACTCAGGACTGGGTCAGCGCCCAGATACCCACGGCGAAGCAGACCAGCGCCACCAGCAGGACCGGGACCGCCACCTTCGGGGGCGGTCCCGGACGCGTTCCGGGGGCCGACGCCGGTGCCTGGAAGGGGGCCGCGCCTTGCTGGGGGGCCGTGTAGGGCTGGGTGAAGGGCTGATCGTGCGGGCCGGGAGCCGGTACGTGCGCGGGGCCCGCGTCGGGGGCGGTGTAGCCGGCCGGGTTCGGGTAGCCGTACGGACCCGCGGGTGCGGCGGTTTGCGGGGCGTGGTGTGCGGGAACCGCCGGCCCCGGGGGCGGGAGGTGGAAGCTGCCCGTCTCCGACATGGAAGCCGGCGCGGAGGGGTAGGGCTGCGGCTGCTGCCCGCCGGGGAGCGGGAGGGCCGCCTGGGGCGCCTGGGTTTCCTGGGGCGACGGGGGTGCGGTCGGCTGACCGTTTGCCTGAGGGGCGGGGGAGTCGGCTGCGGCCGAGGCGGGGGAGTTCGCTGCCGCCGTCCCGCCGGACCGCAGGGGGCCGTCCGGGCCGAACCCCTCGGGAAGCGGGCCGATCTGGTCGAAGACCTCCACCGGCTCCTCGGTGTCCGAGGGCTCGGGAAGCATCTCGACGGCGGCGTTGAGGGCCTTGCGCGCACCCGTGGCCGTACGGAAACGGTCCTGTGGGTCCGGCTGCAGGAGCCCCGCGATGACCTGCCACAACGGCTCCGGGACGCCGTCCGGTGCAGCGGGTGTGCCGTGCTCCGCGAAGTGCTCGATGAGCGCCTGCGAGTCGGGCTTGGTGCCCTGGAGCAGGTAGAGGGCGACCAGGCCGACCGCGAAGAGGTCGGCCGGGAAGTCCGGTTCGGCGCCCATCATCTGCTCGGGCGCGAAGTAACCGAGCGTCCCCACCACGTAGTTCGTCTCGGTGAGGCGCGGCTCGCCCTTGCGCATGGAGATGCCGAAGTCCGACAGCCGCAGATGCGGACGGCCCCGGCCCGTGGCCTCCATAAGGATGTTGGCCGGTTTGATGTCCCGGTGCACGACACCTTCGGCGTGCACCGTCGACAGGCCGGACAGCAGCTGGTCGAGGAGGGTGCAGACGAACCGCGGGGGCAACGGGCCGTAGTCGCCGATGACATGGGCCAGTGAGCCGCCGCTGACCAGGTCCATGGTGAAGAGGACCTGGTCGTCGTCGGCGGCCCAGCTGGCCGGCGCCAGCACGTGGGGGTGCTCGATGCGCAGCGCCTGTTCACGGACGAAACGGAGCAGCGTGTGCGCGTCGCTCTGCTGGAGGACCTTGGCCGCCACATAGCGGCGGCGCCGGTGGTCCCAGGCGCGCCATACGGCGCCGACCCCACCGCGTCCGATCGGATCGACCAGTTCGTACCGTCCGGCGAAGACCTCACCCATGGCGCTGCGCCCGCTCCCCGTTCATGTTCCGGCCCGTGCCCCCTTACGGTGCGGGGCCTTAGCTCTGGTGGCTCTCGTAGTGCGCCACCGCTTCCGCGGTGCGCCCAGCTCCGTACACCCGGAGGAACTCTGCCAGTTCCGGGTGCGTCGGGGCGAGGGAGTCCGCCGCATCGATGATGTCACCGGCGGCCGAGACCGAGCGCAGCAGCGACTGGATCTCCCGGACCACCCGGCGGACGGTGGGCGCCCCGCCGCTCGCCGTGGTCTGGCCGGTGCCCGAGAGCACCGAGCCGCCCTGCGACTTCTTGATCTCCTCCATGCGGGCCGTGGCCTCGGCGGCGCTGACGCTGCCGTCGGCGACCTGGCCGGCCAGCTCCTGAAGGGCCTGCACGCGCTGGACGACAGCCGGGTTGCCGATCTTCGCGCGCTGACCGCTCATGAGCTGGGAGAGCATGGGGGCGGACAGCCCCAGTGCCGCGGCGAGGCGGGCCTGGTTGAGACCGAGGTCATCGATCAGCCGGCGGAAGAGTGCCCCCAACGGCTCCCCGTACCAACTGCGCTGGAGGTCTCTGGCTCTGGCCGTCGCCTCTTGCTGCGCTGTATCCATTGCGTCTCCCCTTCGCATCGGCTTCGCTGCTGCGAACCTCGACCAGCATCTTACGGAGCGTGGTCGCACACGGGGAGACCCCGAATTTTTGCAGGATCACCGGGGGGAGCCGGTACTCTGTTCTGCGGCGGCGGCTGGAACACCGAGGTGTTCGGGCTGCGTGCTGTCGGGGCCTTAGCTCAGTTGGTAGAGCGCTGCCTTTGCAAGGCAGATGTCAGGAGTTCGAATCTCCTAGGCTCCACATCCCGAGAGGCTCCCTGACCTGCGGAAACGCGGATCAGGGAGCCTCTTTGCGTGGGCTCGTGCCGGACCGCACGGCAGCCGGACAGCCCGGCACGGGGGAAGGGCCCCGGGTACGCGGACGGGCGCCGGGAGACCTCGGGGGCTTCCGGCGCCCGTTCCGGCGCGCGTGCTGTCGTGCGGGGTGCGGGTCAGGCGCGGTCGTCCGGGTGCGTGCCGCCCGCGGCGTCCGGGCCGTCCTCGCCGGCCGCCTCGGCGTCGGCCTGCTTGGCCTCGACCTCGGGGTCCAGGATCGTCGAGGCGTGCGGGCTGCCGTCGACGGAGGACAGCGGGGCGCCGTCGTCGACCTCGGTGGGGGCGGGCGGTTCCACCAGCCACTCGGGGTTGGCCTGCTTGTCCCACCAGCGCCACACCGCGTAGCCGGCGGCTACGAGGACGCCGGTGACGGCCAGGCCCTTGAACGCCTTGCCCGCCCTGGCGCGCCGCTCGTGCTTCCGGGCCAGTTTGCGGATCTGCTTCGCCGTGACCTGGCCGCGCAGGGCGGCCACCGCGGCGGCGCTGCGGGCGGCGGCTTCCTCCGCCACCGGCTGGGCGGCGGCCCGGGCGCTCTCGATGCGCGGGACGGTGTAGTCCGCGGCGCTGCGGGCGGCCTGGCGGGTGCGGAGCGCGGCGCGCTGGGCGACCTCGTCGACCTTGGGGGGTACGTGTGTGCGGGCGAGCTCGATACGCGGGGCGACGTGCGCTCCGTACTGCACACGGGCCTGCTTGGCTGCCTTCGACACCTTCGGTGCGAGCAGCGTGCGGGCCTCGTGCGCATAGTGAACGGCCTGGTCCTTGGCCGAGTCGGCGTAGGGCGCCACCACTTCCGCGGCGTGCTGCACGCTGTCCCTCGCCGAGTCGGTTGCGGCACGCACGCTGTCGATGCGGGTCACGGGATCCTCCTCCTTGGTGGCGGGTAGGTACTCCGCCTTTCCACCCAATTCGAGATCATGCCTGCGTGGGCCCTGTGCGGCACGTGGGGCGGGCATCCGGGTCATTCGGTACTTCCGACGACCATGCCACGGTTCATCCGGTATCGCGCCGGTTCGTCACGCACATGGCCGCATCGTCCGTGCCGCGGCGGCGCGGGCGACGCCGTCTTCCGCCTCGGACGCCGTGGGGGCGGCCCGTGCAAGGATCGGAGCGTCGGACCGGCCGGTCAGCGGGGCGGGCCGGCGCGCGGCGCAGTCGCGCAGAGGACATGTGCAGACTCACGGAAGGCAGATCGTGGCCGAGCAGCTTTACGCCACCTTGAAGACCAACAAGGGCGACATCGAGATCCGGCTTCTGCCGAACCACGCGCCGAAGACGGTCAAGAACTTTGTCGAGCTTGCCGAGGGGAGCCGCGAGTGGACCGACCCGGCGAGCGGGCAGGCGACCCGTGCCCGGTTGTACGACGGCACCATCTTCCACCGCGTGATCAGCGGTTTCATGATTCAGGGCGGTGACCCGCTGGGGAACGGCACCGGCGGTCCGGGGTACGAGTTCAAGGACGAGTTCCACCCCGACCTCGCGTTCAACAAGCCCTATCTGCTGGCCATGGCCAACGCCGGACCGGGCACCAACGGCTCGCAGTTCTTCATCACCGTCTCGCCGACGGCCTGGCTGACCGGCAAGCACACGATTTTCGGTGAGGTCGAGGGCGCGAAGAGCCGTGAGGTGGTGGACGCCATCGCGGCCACCGCGACCAACGCGCGTACCGACCGTCCGGTGCAGGACGTCGTCATCGAGTCGGTCGTCGTCGAGAAGCGCTGATCGCCCTCCGCGTCCGGAACGTCACTCTCCGACTTCACGTTCGGGAACCAACCGCCCCGCCCGTCCGTATCTCATGGCAGAACGGATGCGCGGGGCGGTGTCCTGCGCACCGTGCGACGACGAGGACCGAGGGGACCGGGAAGCCATGGGACCGATGGACCAGCAGCCGCCGGGCGCGGCCGGGCCGACCCCGCCCGTCGAGGGGCCGGCCCACTGCTACCGCCACCCGGACCGGGAGACGGCGGTCCGCTGCGTCCGCTGCGACCGGCCCATCTGCCCGGACTGCATGGTCGACGCGTCGGTCGGCTTCCAGTGCCCGGACTGCGTCCGCCGGGGATCCGGTACGGGGCACAGCGCGTCCGCCGCCCGGCCGCGCACGCTGGCCGGAGGCGTCGTCGCGGCGGACCCCCGGCTGATCACGAAGATCCTGATGGGGATCAACGCCGCCGTGTTCGTCGCGGTCCTGGCCGACGAATCGCTGGTCGACCGCCTGATGCTGCTCGGCCGCGCCAACTTCTACTTCGGCGGGCCGCCCGAGGGCATCGCGGAAGGCCAGTGGTACCGGCTGGTCACATCGATGTTCCTGCACCAGGAGGTGTGGCACATCGCCTTCAACATGCTGGGGCTGTGGTGGCTGGGCGGACCGCTGGAGGCGAAGCTGGGCCGCGTCCGCTTCCTGGCCCTCTATCTGCTCTCCGGGCTGGCGGGCGGCGCGCTGACGTACTGGCTCGCCGAGCCGAACCAGCCGTCGCTGGGAGCTTCGGGGGCCATCTACGGTCTGCTGGGCGCCACTGCCGTACTGATGCGCCGGCTGAACTACGACATGCGTCCGGTCATCGCGATCTTCGTGCTCAACCTGATCATCACCTTCAACCCCTGGGGCGGAATCGCCTGGCAGGCGCATGTCGGGGGACTGATCGCCGGAGTGCTGATCGGGATCGGCATGGTGCACGCCCCGCGCGAGCGGCGCGATCTGGTGCAGTTCGGGACCTGCGCCCTGGTGCTCGTGGCCGTCATCGTGATGGTGATGACGAGAACGGCCGCCCTGACCTAAGAGCCTGCGGCCGTCTCCCCAGGCAGTTGTGGACCATTTGTGACCGAAGTTGTCCACAGGGTTCCACACCGTGATCCGGATCTTGTGCATAGCGCGGGCACAGCTGTGCCCCTTGTCCCTGAGCTGGGTTTTTCCAGTAGGGACAAGGGGCGTCCCGCCCCGGGGCGGGGGCGGCTGCAGTCGCACCGGCGTCAACGGCCTGAGAGTTATCCACAGATCGTCTGACCTTTTCCCCCACCTGTGGATAACGCTGTGGGTAACTCAGGGCAGGGGTTGCGGAGCAGGGCCGGTGTGTGGTTCTACGCGGTCGCGCGGGCTACTTCCACTGCGTGGAGACGCCGAAGCCGCCGGCGATGAAACCGAAGCCGACGACGATGTTCCAGTTCCCCAGCGACTCGACCGGCAGATCGCCGTCGGTCACATAGAAAACGACGATCCAGGCCAGCCCGATCAGGAAGAGCGCCAGCATCACGGGCGCCACCCAGCTTCGGCTGGTCAGCTTTATGTTGGTCGCCTGCTTCGCCGGGGGCGGCGTGAAGTCGGCCTTCTTGCGGATCCGTGACTTCGGCACGAGGAACTCTCCTGTCGATGCGCTGCGTGACCGCGCAGGGAACTGTGGCTGGCGCCGGGGCGGGGCGCGAGGGGGAATGTGGCCTCCCCCGGGCGTCCGTTAGCGTAGTCCTTCCGTGGCACCGAAGGAGATAAGGGTACGTTGAGCAATTCTGCCGACTCTCCCCCCGGGCCGGTCCGCCGCACCTTCCGGCACCCGGCCAGAGTGCTCACGGCTGCCGTTTTCGCCCTTGCCGGACTCATCTTCGTGACCAGCGCGAATACGGCGAAGGGCACCAATATCCGCACCGACGCCTCACTGCTGAAGCTTTCCGACCTCATCCAGCAGCGCAGCGAGAAGAACGCCGCCCTGGAGGAGTCCGCCGCGTCCGTGCGCGGGGACATCGACAGCCTCGCCCAGCGCGACAACGGCAGCACCAAGGCGGAGGCCGCCAAGCTCAAGGCGCTGGAGCGGACCGCGGGCACCACCGAGCTCTCCGGCCCGGCCGTCTCCGTCACGCTCAACGACGCCCCGCCCAACGCGACCGCCAGCCCCGGCTACCCCGACCCGCAGCCCAACGACCTGGTCATCCACCAGCAGGACCTCCAGGCGGTCGTCAACGCCCTGTGGCAGGGCGGGGCCAAGGGCGTCAAGGTCATGGACCAGCGGCTGATCTCCACCAGCGCCGTGCGCTGCGTCGGGAACACCCTGATCCTCCAGGGCCGGGTCTACTCACCCCCGTACAAGATCACCGCGGTCGGCGACACCGGTGCGCTGCGACGGGCGCTGGACGCCTCGCCGGCCATCCAGAACTACCTGCTGTACGTGAAGGCGTACGGGCTCGGCTGGCAGGTGGACGCGCAGGAGACGGCGACCCTCCCCGGCTACTCGGGCGCGGTGGACCTGCACTACGCGGAGCCGGTGAAGTAGCAGACGGCGACGGGCGCCGCACAGCTTTCCACAGGCATCCCACGCCGGGCCCCGGGCCCTTTAGTCTGGACCCGGTACCGAATGGAGGGTCTGGATGTACAGCTGGATCTGGCGGCATCTGCCGGGCAACGTGTGGGTGCGTGCGTTCATTTCGCTCGTGCTCGCCCTGGCGGTCGTCTATGTGCTGTTCCAGTACGTCTTCCCGTGGGCGGAGCCGCTGCTTCCGTTCGGCGACGTGACGGTCGACGGAGCGAGTGCGCCGACGGGGGCCGCCCGATGAGCGCCCGCATCCTGGTCGTGGACAACTACGACAGCTTCGTCTTCAACCTCGTCCAGTACCTCTACCAGCTCGGCGCCGAGTGCGAGGTGCTGCGCAACGACGAGGTGACCCCGGCCCACGCGCAGGACGGCTTCGACGGCGTCCTGCTCTCCCCCGGCCCCGGCACCCCGGAGCACGCGGGCGTCTGCGTCGACATGGTGCGGCACTGCGCGGCGACCGGCGTCCCGGTCTTCGGGGTCTGCCTGGGGATGCAGTCCATGGCGGTGGCGTACGGCGGCGTCGTCGGCCGCGCCCCCGAACTGCTGCACGGCAAGACCTCGCCGGTGCTCCACGAGGGCGCGGGCGTGTTCGCCGGACTGCCCTCGCCGTTCACCGCGACCCGCTACCACTCGCTCGCCGCCGAGCCGGACACCGTGCCCGACGAGCTGGAGGTCACCGCGCGAACGGCCGACGGCATCATCATGGGCCTCCGCCACCGCGAGCTGGCCGTCGAGGGCGTGCAGTTCCACCCGGAGTCGGTGCTCACCGAGCACGGCCACCTGATGCTGGCCAACTGGCTGGTGCGCTGCGGGGACACCGGAGCCGTCGAGAGGTCGGCGGGGCTCGCTCCGGTGGTGGGCAAGGCCGCGGCGTGACCCCACCCCGCCACGGAGCCGGGGCCGGGCAGGACGACCCGCACGATCCGCGGGCGTACGGCGGCCCGGGCTCCTTCGAGGCGGCGGTCCACCGGCTGGCGGACCCGTTGAACGACCCGCTGCCGGGTCCTGAGCCCCTGGACCCGCAGCAGCAGGCGCCCTACGAGCCACAGGGCGCCCAGCAGGCCCCGCAGGAGTGGTACGACCCCGACGGGTACCAACGGGACTGGTACGGCCACCAGGAGCCCGTACAGCCGCCCCCGGCGGCATCGCCCGCGCCCGGCCCGTACGTGCCGGGACCCGCGGACCCTCCGCGGCCTCCGGCCGCCGGGACCGTGGAGCCGGCCACCGAGATCCTCGGCCGAGTGGACGACGCCGGCCCGGTCGTGCCGGCGCCCCGCCCGGAGCCGGAACCCGGGTCCGGCGACGAGCCCGGAGGCGTCCCCGAAACGGCCACGCCCACGCCACCGCCCACCGGCGGCCGCGCCGAGCGCCGACGCGCCGCGAAAGGCCGTGGCAGGCGCCGCTCCACGTCGCCGACGCGCCGGCCCGGCACCGCGACGGACGGCGCTCCGGCGAAGCCCATGACGCGCATGGAGGCGCGCCGCGCGGCCAAGGCCGCCAAGGACAGCCCCGCGATCGTCATCAGCCGGGGCATCGGCGAACTCTTCATCACCCTGGGCGTCCTGATGCTGCTGTTCGTCACCTACCAGCTCTGGTGGACGAATGTGCGCGCCGGCCAACTCGCCGGCCGGGAGACGCACAAGATCCAGGACGACTGGGCCAAGCACGAGAACACCCCCGTGAAACAGGAGGCGTTCGAGCCGGGGCAGGGCTTCGCCATCATCCACATCCCCAAGCTGGACGTCGTCACGCCGATCGCCGAGGGCACCAGCAAGGAGAAGGTCCTCGACCGGGGCATGGTCGGCCACTACAGCGAGAAGCCCCTGAAAACGGCGATGCCCTCCGACAAGCAGGGCAACTTCGCGCTGGCCGGCCACCGCAACACCCATGGCGAACCGTTCCGCTACATCAACCGGCTGAAGCCCGGCGACCCGATCGTGGTCGAGACCCGGGAGGCGTACTACACGTACGAGATGACAAGCGTGCTGCCGCAGACCTCGCCCTCCAACGTCTCCGTGATCGCGCCGGTGCCGGAGCAGTCCGGGTTCACCAAGCCCGGCCGGTACATCACCTTGACGACATGTACGCCGGAATTCACGAGTACGTACCGTTTGATCGTCTGGGGCAAGATGGTCGACGAACGGCCGCGCAGCGAGGGGATGCCCGACGTGCTCGCGGACTGACGGGCCCCACGCCATGACGACAGGGCGGTGCTATGACAGCGACGACCGAGGACCAGGAGCGGACCGAGGAGTCCGCGCCGCCCGGGCGGAAGGGCGGCCGCCATCGCATCGCGACCGCGGTCAGTGTCTTCGGTGAACTGCTCATCACCGCAGGTCTGGTGCTCGGCCTCTTCGTCGTCTACTCGCTGTGGTGGACGAACGTGCTCGCCGACCGCGAGGCCACCAAGCAGGGCCACACCGTCCGCGACAAGTGGGCCGACGGCCCCGGCGCGCTGGACACCAAGGACGGCATCGGCTTCCTCCACGTCCCGTCGATGAAGAACGGCGAGGTGCTCGTCAAGAAGGGCACCGACACCGAGATCCTCAACGACGGTGTCGCCGGCTATTACACCGATCCGGTGAAATCCGCGCTCCCCTCCGCCAAGGAGGGCAACTTCTCGCTGGCCGCCCACCGGGACGGCCACGGGGCGAAGTTCCACAACATCGACAAGGTGCGCACCGGGGACGCGATCGTCTTCGAGACGAAGGACACCTGGTACATCTACAAGGTCTTCAGCGAGCTGCCGGAGACGTCCAAGTACAACGTCGATGTGCTGGGCCCCGTCCCGAAGGGCTCGGGCGCGAAGAAGACCGGCCGCTACATCACGCTCACGACCTGCACCCCGGTCTACACGTCCAAGTACCGCTACATCGTGTGGGGCGAGCTGGTGCGTACGGAGAAGGTCGACCGCGACCGCACGAAGCCGGCGGAGCTGCGCTGAGAGGCGTCACGGCAGAGGGCCCCGGTCACCGCGAAGGTGACCGGGGCCCTCTGTTCGTGCCGGGTGCGGAGCGGGTCAGTGACCCCTGCCGCCGTTCGGACCGCCGAAGATGTTGCCGCCCTCGACGGTGGTCAGGGTGACCGTGCCGCCCTTGTCGACTTCCTGGTTGGGCATCGGGGAGCTCAGGATCACCTTGGCGTCCGGCTTGTCGACCGAACCGGGCTGGAGCGCGACCACCAGGCCCATACCCTCCAGCTGCGCCTTCGCGTCCTGGTAGCTCTTGTTGAGCAGGTCACCGGGGATGGTCACCTTCTCCGGCTCGGCCGGGCCCTTGGAGACCTTCAGGATGATCGAGGTGGCCTTACCGACCTTCTCGTTGGCCACGGGGGTCTGCTCGACCACTGTGCCCGCGGGCTTGTCGGAGTCGACATCGCTGCGGCCGATGTTCTCGAAGCCGACACCCTTCAGCTGGGCGACGGCGTCGTCGTACGAACGGTCCGTCACCGGAGGCATCGTGAGCAGCTTCTCCGTGGCGACCTTGAGCGTGACCTCGGAGTTCTCCTCAGCCTTCTCGCCGCCCTTCGGGGACTGCTCCAGGACGGTGCCCGGCTCGGCCTGGTCGGACTCGACCGAGGTGACGTTGACGGTGAAGCCCTGCTTTTCAAGAACCTCGCGGGCGTTGTCCTCGGACTTCTCGGTGACGTCCGGCACCTCGACCTTCGGCGGGCCGCTGGAGACGAAGACCGTGACGGTCTCCTGCTCCTTCATCTGCCCGTCCGCCGGTGTCTGGCGGCAGATCTTGCCCTTGGGCTGGTCCTTGCACTCTTCCTTCGGGCCGACCTTGAGGACGATGTTGGTGTTGTCGGCCAGCTTCTGGGCGTCCTTGACCGTGATGCCGACCATGGTGGGCACGTCGAACGCGCCGTCGTCGCCGCCGTCGCCGGGGAAGACCGCCTTGCCGATGAGGATCGCGCCGATCAGCACCAGGATGCCCGCGACGACCAGGAGGATCGTCGAGGTGTGGTTCTTCTTCTGCCTGCGGCGGTCGGGCCGGTCGTCGTAGCCGTAGCCGCCGTCGTCCGGGTTGACCGGCGGCAGCATCGACGTGCGCTCGCCGCTCTGGTCGGCGGCGCGCAGCGCGGTGGTGGGCTGGTCGTTGTCGTACCCGCCGGGGTAGCCGCCGCCGTAGCCCGCCGCACCCATCGCCGACGTCGCGGCGACCGGCTGGCCGTCGAGGCACGCCTCGATGTCCGCGCGCATCTCGTCGGCCGACTGGTAGCGGTAGTCGGGGTCCTTGGTGAGGGCCTTCAGCACGATCGCGTCCATCGCGGGCGTGATCTCGGGGTCGAAGTTGCTCGGCGGCTGGGGCTCTTCCCGTACGTGCTGGTACGCGACCGCCACCGGGGAGTCGCCGACGAACGGCGGCCGGACGGTCAGCAGCTCGTAGAGCAGGCAGCCGGTCGAGTAGAGGTCGGACCGTGCGTCGACCTGCTCGCCCTTGGCCTGCTCCGGGGAGAGGTACTGGGCGGTGCCGATGACGGCGGCGGTCTGGGTCATCGTCATCCCGGAGTCGCCCATGGCGCGGGCGATGCCGAAGTCCATGACCTTGACCTGGCCGGTCCGGGTCAGCATGACGTTGGCCGGCTTGATGTCCCGGTGGACGATGCCCGCGCGGTGCGAGTACTCCAGCGCCTGGAGGATGCCCACCGTCATTTCGAGCGTCCGCTCGGGCAGCAGCCTGCGCCCGGAGTGCAGCAGCTCGCGGAGCGTCGAGCCGTCGACGTACTCCATGACGATGTACGGGATGGAGACCCCGTCGACGTAGTCCTCGCCGGTGTCGTACACCGCGACGATCGCCGGATGGTTGAGCGAGGCGGCGGACTGGGCCTCACGGCGGAACCGGGCCTGGAAGGACGGGTCGCGGGCGAGGTCCGCCCGGAGCGTCTTCACGGCGACGGTGCGTCCGAGCCGGGTGTCGTGGGCGAGATAGACCTCGGCCATGCCACCACGGCCGAGCACCGAGCCCAGCTCGTACCGGCCGCCTAGGCGACGCGGCTCTTCCATAACTGTTCCAGCCCTCTCCGTCAGTCCTGACCGCACCGGTGTGCGGTCCGGCGGTGTGCTGTTCGCGCATACGCTACCGGCCGCGCATCAGCTGATCGGCCCGCAGGCAATACCTGATATCCGACCGGTATCCGCAGAGGCGCTTTCGCGGCCGGGTGTGAGTGGTGTCACTTCTCGCTGTCGATGACCGCCTTCATGACCGCCTTCGCGATCGGAGCGGCCAGGCCGCCACCGGAGATGTCGTCGCGGGTGGCGTCGCTGTCCTCGACGACGACGGCCACGGCCACCGGAGAACCGCTGTCGGTCATCGCGTACGAGATGAACCACGCGTACGGGTTCTCGCTGTTCTTCACGCCGTGCTGGGCGGTACCGGTCTTGCCGCCGACCGTGACGCCCGGGATCTGGGCGTTCTTGCCGGTGCCCTGCTGGACGACGGTCTTCATCATTTCCTGGAGCTTCTGGGCGTTCTCCGCCGAGAGGGGCCGGCTGAACTCTTCCTTCTCATGCGTGTAGATCACGTCCAGGTTGGGCGCCTTGCGCTCGGCGACCATGTACGGCTGCATGAGCTTGCCGTCGTTGGCCACGGCCGCGGCGACCATCGCCATCTGGAGCGGGGTGGCGCGGTTGGACGCCTGACCGATGCCGGCCATGGCGTTCTGCGGCCGGTTGTCCTCGGGGTACACGCTGGCGTCCGCGCGGACCGGGGTGAAGATCTCCTTGTTGAAGCCGAACTCGCCGGCCTCGTCGATCATCTTCTGGTTGCCCAGGTCGTCGCTGATCTTGCCGAAGACGGTGTTGCAGGAGAAGCGCAGCGCGTTGCGGAGCGAGGCGTTCTCGCACGGGATGTTGCCCTCGTTGGGCAGGTCCTGACTGGTCTGCGGCAGGCGCCAGGGCAGCGGCGACTTCGTGTCCTCGTCGATGTCGGTGTAGAGCCCGTTCTCCAGGGCGGCGGCCGCGGTGACGACCTTGAACGTCGAACCGGGCGGGTAGGTCTCGCGCAGCGCCCGGTTGAGCATGGGCTTGTTCTTGTCGTCCTTCAGGGACTGCCACGCCTTGCTATCGGACTGGCCGTTGCCCGCGAAGGACGAGGGGTCGTACGAGGGGGTGCTGGCGAGCGCCAGGATGGCGCCGGTCCGCGGGTCGAGGGCGGCGACGGCGCCCTTCTTCTTGCCGAGGCCCTCGAAGGCGGCCTTCTGGGCCGCGCCGTTGAGCGTGGTGACGACGTTGCCGCCCGTCCTCTCCTCCCCGGTGAACATCGACATCGTCCGGTTGAAGAAGAGCTGGTCGTCGTTGCCGGTGAGGATGCCGTCCTCGAGGTTCTCCAGCTGGGTGGCGCCGAACGCCTGCGAGGAGTAGCCGGTCACGGGGGCCCACATGGGCCCGTCCTTCCAGACCCGCTTGTACTTGAAGTCGCTGCCCTTGGTCTCGGCGGATCCGGTGATCGACTTGCCGTCCACGATGATGTTGCCGCGCTCATGGGCGTACCGCTCGATGCGGACGCGGCGGTTCTCGTCGCGGGTGTTGAGGTCGTCGGCCTTCACGTACTGCAGGTAGTTGGTCCGCGCGAGCAGGGCGAAGATCAGGACGCCGCAGAAGATCGCGATCCGGCGCAGGGGCTTGTTCACGGGCGGACCACCTGGGTCATCTCGGCGTCGGTCGAGGGTGCGGGGGCGGGCGCGGGGCGGCGGGCGGTGTCGCTGATGCGGATGAGGATGCCGATCAGGGCCCAGTTGGCGATCACGGACGAACCACCGGCCGCGAGGAACGGCATCGTCATGCCCGTGAGCGGGATCAGGCCCATGACGCCACCGGCCACGACGAAGACCTGGATCGCGAAAGCGCCGGAGAGGCCGATCGCGAGGAGCTTGCCGAAGGGGTCGCGGGCGGCGAGCGCCGTGCGGACACCGCGTTCCACGATGAGGCCGTAGACCAGCAGGACGGCCATCATCCCGGCGAGGCCGAGCTCTTCACCGACGGTGGAGAGGATGAAGTCGGCGTTGGCGGCGAAGCCGATCAGGTCGGAGTGGCCCTGGCCCCATCCGGTACCGAGCGTGCCGCCCGAACCGAACGACATGATGGCGTTGCCGATCTGCTCACAGGAGTTGTTCGTGTGGAAGCACTTGAACGGGTCCTTCCAGGCATTCACGCGGGCCTCGACGTGCGGCTCGAAGCTCGCGACGCCCACGGCTCCCACAGCCGACATCAGGAGGCCGAAGACGATCCAGCTGGTCCGCTCGGTGGCGACGTACAGCATGATCACGAAGAGGCCGAAGAACAGCAGCGACGTACCGAGGTCGGTCTCGAAGACCAGGATCAGGATCGACAGCGCCCAGATGACCAGGATGGGCCCCAGGTCGCGCCCGCGCGGCAGGTAGAGCCCCATGAAGCGGCGGCTGGCGAGCGCCAGCGCGTCCCGTTTGACCATGAGATACCCGGCGAAGAAGATCGCGATGATGATCTTCGCGAACTCCCCGGGCTGGATGGAGAAGCCGGCGATGTTGATCCAGATCTTCGCGCCGAACTTGGCCGGAAAGAACATCGGAAGGATCAGCAGGAACAGCGCGGCCACCATCGAGATGTACGTGTAGCGCTGCAGGATGCGGTGGTCCTTCAGCAGCAGCAGCACGCCGACGAAGAGCGCCACACCGACCGCCGAGTACATCAGCTGACGGGGGGCGGACGGGGTGAACACCCCGTAGTAGTTCTCGGCGTCCCTGATCAGCTTCGGCGACTGGTCGAGCCGCCAGATCAGCACCAGCCCGAGCCCGTTGAGCAGCGTGGCCAGCGGCAGCAGCAGCGGGTCCGCGTACCGGGCGAACTTCCGCACCACGAGATGGGCGACACCGCCGAGCAGGATGAGCCCTGCCCCGTAGCCGAACATGCCGGACGGCAGCTTGCCGTCCATGGCCAGGCCCACGTTGGCGTAGGCGAACACGGAGATGGCGATGGCGAAACCCATCATCATCAGTTCGGTGTTGCGCCTGCTCGGCGCGTCGATCGCGCCGATCGTGGTCGTGTTGGTGACAACGCTCATGGTGCTGAAGGCCCCCTACGGCTCTACTTCTTACCGCACTGCGGGACCAGCTTCTTCTCTTCCTCCGAGAGGCTGGGCCCAGGAGTGGGAGTCGTGGAAGTCTGCTCGGACTTGGTGTCGCCACCGGATGTCTTGGCGGACTTCGACGCCTTGGTGGCATCGCTGTCCGTGCCCTGCGCCTGGCCCTCGTCGCCGTGCGCCTTCTCCGCCGCGCGGCGGGCCGCGTCCTTCTTGCAGGCGGACGCCTGGGTGGAGAGCTCGGTGATCTTCTCGCGGGCGTCGGCGAGGCTGCCCTCGGCGATCGTCGCCTCGACCTTCTTGCGCTGATAGGCCGGGAGGTACTTGAGTTCGATCTCGGGATGGTCGGTCTCGACCTTCGAGAGCGAGAGCCAGCCGAGATCCTGGCTGATGCCCCGGTACAGCGCGACGTTGTCGTTCTTCGCGCCGACGTAGAACTGGGTCTGGGTCCAGCGGTAGCCGCCGTAGAGCCCGCCGCCGACGACGGCCAGCGCGAGCACCACGTACAGGGACCGCTTGAGCCACTTGCGGCCGCCGCCGTGCTTGACGAAGTCGTCGTCCGAGTACGACCCGAAGGACCCCTCGGGCAGCCCGTCGTAGCCGGAGTCGTCGCCGCTGCCGGGCGGGCCGAAGCTGCCGGCGGGCGGCGGTACGGGGCGGCCGAGGCCGGCCGCACGGCCCGCGGGCGTCTGCATCGCGCCGCCGTCGTTCAGCTGGGCCGCCTGGTTCTCGGCGACCGCGCCGACGACGACCGGGGTGTCATTGAGCTGCCCGGCCAGGGTGTCGTTGCTGTCGACGTCGAAGACATCGGCGACGATGCAGGTGATGTTGTCCGGTCCGCCGCCGCGCAGGGCGAGCTGGATCAGGTCCTGGATGGTCTCCTGCGGCCCCTGGTAGCTGGCGAGCGTCTCCTCCATCGTCTGGTGGGAGACGACGCCGGAGAGCCCGTCGGAGCAGATCAGGTAGCGGTCGCCGGCCCGGACCTCACGGATGGAGAGGTCGGGTTCGACGTGGTCGCCACTGCCCAGCGCGCGCATCAGCAGGGAGCGCTGCGGGTGGGTGGTGGCTTCCTCCTCGGTGATCCGGCCCTCGTCGACCAGCCGCTGGACCCAGGTGTGGTCCTGCGTGATCTGGGTGAGCACGCCGTCGCGCAGCAGGTACGCGCGCGAGTCGCCCACGTGCACCAGGCCGAGGCGCTGGCCGGTCCAGAGCAGGGCGGTGAGCGTGGTGCCCATGCCCTCCAGCTGGGGGTCCTCCTCGACCATCATCCGCAGCTGGTCGTTGGCCCGCTGGACCGCCGTACCGAGCGAGGTGAGGATGTCGGAGCCCGGGACGTCGTCATCGAGCTGGACGAGGGTGGAGATCACCTCGGAACTGGCGACCTCACCGGCCGCCTGGCCGCCCATGCCGTCGGCGATCGCGAGGAGGCGGGGGCCGGCGTAGCCGGAGTCCTCGTTGCCCTCGCGGATCATGCCCTTGTGCGACCCGGCGGCGAAGCGCAGGGACAGACTCATGCGCACCTCACCCGTCGGTTCGGGGTACAGCCGGTCTCGAGCCACACTGCCCACCCTCCGGTCGGGAGCCTGGCCGGGTCCGATGCCCGGACCCCCGCGGCTCGCTCGCTCCGCTCGCTCATTGTCGTACTACTTCCGCAGCTCGATGACGGTCTTGCCGATCCGGATCGGCGCGCCCAGCGGAACGGGCGTCGGGGTGGTGAGGCGGGTCCGGTCCAGGTACGTGCCGTTGGTGGACCCGAGATCCTCGACGATCCACTGGCCGTCACGGTCGGGGTAGATCCTGGCATGCCTGCTGGACGCGTAGTCGTCGTCCAGCACGATCGTTGAATCATGGGCCCGGCCCAGCGTGATGGTCTGCCCCTGGAGCGCCACCGTGGTGCCGGTGAGCGTGCCTTCGGAGACGACCAGCTTGGTCGGCGCACCCCGGCGCTGGCGGCCGGGCTGCTGGCGCTGTGGCGGCGGTGCCGCGTTCTGGCGTCCCTGGGGCGGACGTGCGTCGGTCGCGGTGCGGCGTGAGCCGCGCTGCGTGACGCGCGTTCCGAACAGGTCGCTGCGAATGACCTGGACGGCCACGATCACGAACAGCCACAGAACAGCCAGGAAACCTAGCCGCATGACCGTCAGGGTCAGCTCTGACATTGCCCCCGCTTCACCCTTCGGCTTGCCGGTAAACGATGGTGGTGCTGCCCACGACGATCCGCGAGCCGTCGCGGAGCGTAGCGCGGGTGGTGTGCTGCCCGTCTACCACGATGCCGTTGGTAGACCCGAGATCCTGGATCGTCGAGGGCGTTCCGGTCCTGATCTCACAGTGCCGGCGGGAGACGCCGGGGTCGTCGATCCGTACATCGGCGTCGGTGCTGCGGCCCATGACCAGCGTCGGACGGGAGATCTGGTGGCGGGTGCCGTTGATCTCGATCCAGCGCCGCACCTGCACGTTCGGCAGGGAAGTGGGGGTGGCCGGCGGACGCCGGTCGGAACCACCGTGCCGCCCGGCGCCCGGCGGCGGGCCGGCGGGCATGGGCGGGGCGGAGGTGGGCGGGTAGCCGTAACCGCCGGGGGCCTGCTGGGCGGGACGGCCGGGGTACCCCTGGGGGGACTGGCCGCCGTAGCTCTGGCCCTGGTTCGGCCCCTGGCCCTGCCCCTGTGACGAACTCGACGCCAGGGTGCGGCTGCGGACCCGGTACAGGCCGGTGTCGAGATCCTCGGCCTTCTCCAGGTGGACCTTGATGGGGCCCATGAACGTGTACCGCTGCTGCTTGGCGTAGTCCCGGACGAGGCCGGAGAGCTCATCGCCCAGCTGGCCGGAGTACGGGCTCAGGCGCTCGTAGTCCGGTGCGCTGAGCTCGACGATGAAGTCGTTGGGGACGACGGTGCGCTCACGGTTCCAGATGGTGGCGTTGTTGTCGCACTCCCGCTGGAGGGCACCCGCGATCTCGACCGGCTGGACCTCGGACTTGAAGACCTTGGCGAAAGTGCCGTTGACCAGACCTTCGAGACGCTGCTCGAAACGCTTCATCACTCCCATGGGGCACCTCCTCCGGTGTCGTCGTCCCTGTACTGCTTACTGATCGTATCCACGCGTTGGGAAATCGGCTGGTTCCCCTTGTCTGCCTTGGGGACGAGTGTCCCCCCTCACACGGATCGTAGAGGTGGCCTCCTCACAGTGTCCCGCACCTTGGACGCACTCAGGAGGAGTGGGGGCGGCCTCCGGGGGTTCCCGGTTCCTTTCGGACGTTCTGCGGACATCGGCCGAGCGTGCGGCGAGTGCCCGGTGAGCGGGCGGCGAAACAACGGATGTGAATCCACCCTGTCCAGCGTGCTAATCTTCCGGATGTCGCCAGGCGCTCGCACCGAAAAGTGAGAGAGCCCGGAAACACCGCTCTTGCGCGAGTGGCGGAACGGCAGACGCGCTGGCTTCAGGTGCCAGTGTCCTTAGGGACGTGGGGGTTCAAATCCCCCCTCGCGCACAAGAAGGAAGCCCCCCAGGCATCAGCCTGGGGGGCTTCTTCGGTTCGAGGGCGGTTCGGGGACGACACCCTCCCTGTGTGGTTGGTTTCACGGTGTTTGGTTTCACGTGAAACGCCCGTTTTACGAGTGTGGGGCGTCTCCCGCCGCGTTGTAGCGCAGGAGGTACGCGGCGAACTGGGCGAGGTCGCCCTCCGTCCAGTCCGCAAGGCGTTCCTGGTAGGCCGCGCGCCGGCTGGCCTGGGTGGCGGCGAGAGCCTGCGTTCCGGCCTCGGTGGGGTGCAGGACCTGGATGCGGTGGTCGTCCGGGTCGGGGTGCCGCTCGACGAGGCCCAGCTTCTCCAGGGCGCCGATCTGCCGGCTCACCGTGGACTTGTCGAGCATGTAGTGCGCCGCGAGATCGGTCGCGCGGCATCCCTGCTGGTCATCGATATGTGCCAGCAGCGTGTACGAGACGAGGGGCAGCTCGGGGTGGAGTCTGGCCGCGGCGGCCCGCGCGCGGCGGGCGAAGGCGGTCAGTTCGCGCTGGATGACGTCCAGCGACTCCTCGCGTTCTCCGGGGGTGCCTGGCACGGGTTCGCCTTCCTCGAAAGTTCAGTTGTAGAGTACAACGGAATCGAAGTTGTAAAAGCCAACCAGTTGAGTTGTAAAAACCAACTACCTGGCCGATCGTCTGGAGCCCCCATGTCCGCAGGCCCGAGCGCCACCGCCGGCACTCCGGCGGGCGCGCTGCGTCACGTACTGAGCCACCTCGTCACCCCGCTGCTGATGTGCATCGGCATGGGCCTCGCCTACCTCGGCGCCTTCCACGCTCCGCAACCGCACGACCTGAGGGTCGACGTGGTCGGCTCCGGGCCCTCCGCGCAGGTGCTGGCCCAGACCCTCCAGGACAAGGGGGACGGGGCGCTGAGCGTGCGTACCGTCGCCGACCGCGCCACCGCCGCCGAGCACCTGCGCACGCAGGACAGCTACGGCGCCTACATCCCCGGCAACGCCCCCGAACTGCTCGTCGCCTCCGCGTCCTCCGATACCAGCGCGACGGTGGTCGAGAAGGTCTTCACCCAGGTCGCGGCAGGCCAGGGGGCCCCGCTGAAGGTGACGGACACCGCGCCCACGGCCGACGGCGATCCGACCGGCCAGGGAATCTTCTTCCTGCTGGTCGCGGTCAGCATCGGCTCGTACGCCTCCGTCGCCGTGATCGGCGGCGCCGGAGCGGTGCTGCGGCTGCGGGTCCGAGTGGCGCTGGCGCTGGGCGCCTCGCTGGTGGTCAGTGCCATCGGGGCGGTGTTCGCGGGGCCGCTGTTCGGTCTCGTGGACCACGGGCTCGCGGGGCTCTGGGCCATGGCGTGGCTCTACTCGGCGGGCATCCTGCTGATCGGTGTGGGCTTGCACACGTTCCTCAAGCGGTGGACCACGCTCGGCGTGATGGTGCTGTTCGTCATGCTCAACTTCACCAGCTCCGGCGGGATCTTCCGTCCCGAGCTCCAGCCCGGCTTCTTCGGTGCGCTGCACTCCTTCTGGAACGGGGCGGGCTTCGTGGAGGGTGTACGCAGCCATGTGTACTTCGGCGGCCACGCGCTGGGCGGGAATCTGCTGGTGCTGGCGCTCTGGTTCGTCGCCGGCGTGGCGCTGACGGGGCTCGCGGGCCTGGCGGAGGCGCGCCGGCGCTCGGCGGCCGCTCTTCCGGCCGTCCCCCCTGCCGCTGATTCCGAAGGCCCGGCGCGTTCGTCGGCCGGGGAGGAAGAGGAGATGGAAGAGGCGGTCGGAGTCTGAGCGGCTGACCAGCGGGGGAGAGTCCGGCCCCCGGGGTTGTCCACAGGGGCAGACGGTGATCGGTGTACGGCGGTACCGTCGGCGGCAGTTGATGTTGGGCGGGTCCCGACGGCTGTGGCCGGGCGGGGCGGGGGAGGCTGCGCGCCATGGAGAAGACCGGGACGGGACCGCGGCCGGTGCGACTCGTTGAACTCGGCGGTGAGGCCGCGGTGGCGGGGGCCGTGCTCCCCGCGGCCGGGGGTGGGCCGCGCATACCGGCCGTGCCGGGGTTCGCCCCCCGTACGGACCGGGCGCACACGGAGGCCGGGGGCCGGCCGAAGGACCAGGGCAAGGAGATGCGGGCGCGGGTGCCCAGGTCCGCGCACGCGAAGCTGGACCTGCCGGCCGGGCGGCCGGACGCGGTGCGCGCGGTCGAGGAGTCCAACCGGGGCCGGGTGGCGGAGCTGACGCCGATACGGGTGGGCCGGATGGCCGCCACCCCCTTCGCCTTCCTGCGCGGCTCGGCCGGGCTGATGGCCCATGACCTGGTGGGCACCCCCGTCACCGGGATCGCCGCCCAGCTCTGCGGCGACGCGCACGCGGCCAACTTCGGGCTGTACGGCGATGCGCGGGGCGGCCTCGTCATCGACCTGAACGACTTCGACGAGACCGCGGCCGGGCCCTGGGAGTGGGACCTCAAGCGCCTGGCGACCTCGCTGGTGCTCGCGGGCCGGGAGGCCGGTGCCGACGAGGACACCTGCCGCAAGGGCGCGTACGACACCGTGGGCGCCTACCGGCGGACGATGCGATTGCTGGCGCGGATGCCCGCGCTCGACGCGTGGAACGCCATCGCGGACGAGGAACTCGTCTCCCACACCGACGCGCGGGACCTGCTCGGCACCCTGGAGCGGGTCTCCGAGAAGGCCCGCAACAACACCGGTGCCCGCTTCGCGGCGAAGTCCACGGAGGAGTGCGAGGACGGCGGCCGTCGCTTCGTGGACGCGCCGCCGGTGCTGCGCCGGGTCCCGGACGCGGAGGCCGCGGCCGTGGCGGCGGGTCTCGGGGACTATCTGGGGACCGTCTCGGAGGACCGGCTGCCGCTGCTAGCCCGGTACGCGATCCATGACGTGGCGTTCCGGGTGGTCGGCACCGGCAGCGTCGGCACCCGCTCGTACGTGGTGCTGCTGCTGGACCACCGGGGGGAGGCGCTGGTGCTCCAGGTGAAGGAGGCCAGGCCCTCGGTGCTCGGGCCGCATCTGGCCGCCGCTGGGTTCGCGGTCCCGGAGGTCGCGCACGAGGGGCGGCGCGTGGTGCTCGGGCAGAAGCGGATGCAGGTCGTCAGCGACCATCTGCTGGGCTGGACGACGGTGGACGGCCGGCCCTTCCAGGTACGGCAGTTCAGGAACCGGAAGGGGAGCGTCGACCCCGCCGCCCTGGTCGCCGACCAGGTGGACGACTACGGACGGATGACCGGGGCGCTGCTGGCGCGGGCTCACGCCCACAGCGCGGACCCGAGGCTGCTGGCCGACTACTGCGGCAAGAACGACGAGCTGGACGAGGCGGTGGCGGCGTTCGCGGTGACCTACGCGGACCGCACGGAGGCGGACCACGAGGACCTGGTGCGGGCGATCGGAGCGGGGCGGATCGCCGCGGAGCGGGGCGTGTGAGGGGCGTTCGCGCCGCCGGCCCGGCAGGAGGCGTGAGGTCTGCCGGGCCCACCGCGGGTCCACGGAGGCGGGCCGGGGCCATACGCTGGACGGGTGACCCACGAAGCGCCCGGGGTGCCGACCTCCCGGAATGACGATGATCTGCAGGACGAGGCCAGGCCGGCCGCCGGCCGCGAGGAGGCGGCGGATACCGCGGCGCGGGAGCGGCCCGAGGCGCGGCTTGCCCAGGCCGTCCGGGCGGCCGAGCAGGCGCTGATCGAGTTCGAGATCGCGGTGGAGACGTTCCGGGTCGAGGTGGAGAACTTCTCCCGGCTGCACCATCAGCGGCTGGGTCCGATGTACGCGCGGCTGGACGAGCTGGACGCGCAGATCGCCGAGGCGCGGGCGGCGAAGACCGGTGATCCCGAGGACCTGCGCAAGGCCGAGGAGGCGCGGTCGGTCGTGATGCCCATGCCGGGCGTGGACGAGCTGTTCCACGACTGGATGGACACCGATGGCCTGTCCCCCGAGGCGTCGGCCATGCTGACCGAACAGACGGTCCGCCCGCCCAAGCGGGTCCGGCCCACCGACGAGGTCCGCAAGCTGTACCGCGACCTGGTCCGCAAGGCGCACCCGGACCTCGCCCAGGACGAGGCGGAGCGGGCCAGGCGCGACGAGTTCATCGCGCGCGTCAACGCCGCCTACGGGCGCGGGGACGAGGCCCAGCTCAAGGAACTGGCCGAGGAGTGGGCGGCGGGACCGGCCGCGCCGCGGCAGGAGCTGAGCGAGGCCGATGAGCTCTACGCCCGGCTGGACTGGCTGACCCAGCGCAAGGAACTGCTGTCTGAGTGGGCCCAGGAGCTGGAGGAGAGCGCGATCGGCGCCATGCTGCGGATGGCCCCGGACGATCCGGACCAGCTGCTGGAGGAGATCGCCGAACAACTGCTGGGCGAGGTCTCGCAACGGGAGGCGGAGCTCGCGGCTCTGGTGCAGTAGCGTTTTCGGTGGCCCGAGCGCACTGATTCGGTGACCCGAGCGCACTGACGAGAGAAGGCATGACCCATGAATTTCGGCCCGCTCCCCACGGTCGATGTCGCCTCCGTTCCGGCGGACGGCCTCGTGCTGGACGTCCGGGAGAACGACGAGTGGGCGGCCGGACACGTCGAGGGCGCCCTGCACATCCCCATGAGCGACTTCGTGGGCCGCTTCGGTGAGCTGACCGAAGCGGTGGAGGACGGCCGCCGCGTGCATGTGATGTGCCGGGTCGGCGGCCGGTCCGCCCAGGTCACCCAGTACCTGGTGCAGCAGGGGGTCGACGCCGTCAACATCGACGGCGGCATGCTCGCCTGGGACGGCGCGGGCCGCCCGATGGTCACCGACGACGGCACCCCGGCCTTCGTCGCCTGACGCGACCCGCCTGCGACCCGCCCGCGAGGCGCCCGGGCCTCCGGGCGCCGGGGCGTCAGCGGTCGAAGTCGAGCTCCACCTCCTCGGTGACCGGACGGGACTGGCAGGCCAGCACGTAACCCGCGTCGGTCTCTTCCGGCTCCAGGGCGTAGTTGCGGTCCATCCGCACCTCGCCGGAGACCAGGAACGCCCGGCAGGTGCCGCAGACGCCGCCCTTGCACGCGTACGGGGCGTCCGAGCGGCTGCGCAGCACCGTCTCCAGCAGCGACTCGCCCCCCTCCACCGGCCAGGTGCCGGACCGGCCGTCGAGCGTCGCCGTCAGGACGCCGCCGACCGGCGTCTCGACCCGGGGCCCCGCAGGCCCGGCGGGGGTGTCCTCGACGTGGAAGATCTCCTGATGGACGCGGGAGCGGTCCACGCCCAGTCCGTGCAGCGCGACCTCGGCGGCCCGGACCAGGCCCAGCGGCCCGCACAGGAACCAGCCGTCGATCTCCGCCACCGGCAGCAGCGCCGGCAGCAGCCCGGAGAGCCGTTCGCCGTCCAGCCGGCCCGAGGGCAGACCGGCCTGCTGTTCCTCCCGGGACAGGGCGGTGACCAGCTGGAACCGGTCCGGGTAGCGGTCCTTCAGGTCGGCGACCTCGTCCAGGAACATCGTCGAGGCGGCGGTCCGGTCGCTACGCACCAGGCAGAACGTGGCGTTCGGCTCCCGGGCGAGCAAGGTGGCCGCCATGGACAGCACCGGGGTGATGCCGCTGCCGCCGACGATCGCCGCGAACTGCCCGGCGCGGGGCGTCAGGACGAAGCGCCCCATCGGGGGCATCGCCTCGATCGTGTCCCCGACCAGCAGCTCCTTGAGCGCGTACGTGGAGAACGCGCCGCCGTCCACGAGGCGGATGCCCACCCGCAGCGCCGGACCGGCCGGGGGCTCGGGGGCCGGAGCGCAGATCGAGTACGAGCGGCGGACCTCCTCGCCGTCCACGGTGTAGCGGACGTTGAGATGCTGGCCGGGCTGGTGCCGGAAGGTCTCGTGCAGGCCGGGCGGGACGGCGAGGGTGACGGCCACCGAATCGTCCGTGAGCCGCTCGATCCCGCTGACCCGGAGCGGATGGAACATCTACAACTCCTTGAAGTGGTCGAACGGCTCCTGGCAGGCCACGCAGCGCCGGAGCGCCTTGCACGCCGTGGAGGAGAACCGGCTCAGCAGCTCCGTCTCGGTGGAGCCGCAGTGCGGGCAGCGCACGGACAGGGCCAGCGGCACCGGACCGCCGGACGCGGTGTCGTGCGGCCGGGGCGGGGCTATGCCGAACTCCGCCAGCTTCCGGCGCCCTTCGGCGCTCATGTCGTCCGTCGACCAGGCGGGCGACAGGACCGTCTCCACGGACACCTCGGCCACGCCGTGGTCGTGCAGCACGCGCTCGATGTCCGCCGACATCGCCTCGATCGCCGGGCAGCCGGTGTATGTCGGCGTGAGCCTGACCGTGACATGGTCCGGGTCGTGCACCTCCACCCCCCGGACCACACCCAGGTCCTCCAGGGTCAGCACGGGCAGCTCCGGGTCCGGAACGGAGCCCGCGATACTCAGCAGCTCCTCCTCGACGGAGGTCCAGGTCACCATGACGCCCCCGGGTGGCTGCGGTGCAGGTGCTGCATCTCGGCGAGCATCCGGCCGAAGGACTCCGTGTGGATGCCCTGGCGGCCCGCGCCCGCCGTCCAGGCGCCGGACTGCGGGCCCTCGGGCACGGTCAGGGTGGCCCGGCCGAGGACGTCGGTGACGCTCTCCAGCCAGCGGCTGTGCAGCGCCTGCCAGTCGACGTCGATGCCTTCGACCGGCTGGAACTGCTCACCGGTGAAACGCCACAGGGTGTCCACCGCCCGCTGCATCCGCTCGTGGCTTTCGTCCGTCCCGTCACCGAGGCGCAGGGCCCACTGCTCGGCGTGGTCCCGGTGGTAGGCGACCTCTTTGACCGCCTTGGCCGCGATGCCCGCGAACGGGCCGTCGCCGGCGGCCAGCTGCTCGTACAGGCCCTGCTGGTGGACCGAGAAGTAGAGCTGCCGGGCGATGGTGTGGGCGAAGTCGCCGTTCGGCTGCTCGACCAGCTGGAGGTTGCGGAAGGCGCGTTCCTCGCGGAGGTAGGCCAGTTCGTCCTCGTCGCCCGCGAGCGAGAGCAGCAGCCGGGCCTGGCCCAGCAGGTCGAGGGCGATGTTGGCGAGGGCGACCTCCTCCTCCAGCACCGGGGCGTGGCCGGCCCACTCCCCCAGCCGGTGCGACAGCACCAGCGCGTCGTCGCCCAGGGCGAGGGCCGCGGTCACAGGTGCTTCACCCCGTCCGGGATCTCGTAGAACGTCGGGTGCCGGTAGGGCTTGTCACCGGCCGGCTCGAAGAACGAGTCCTTCTCGTCCGGCGAGGACGCCGTGATCTGGGCGGAGGGCACGACCCACAGCGAGACCCCCTCGGACCGGCGGGTGTAGAGGTCGCGCGCGTTGCGCAGGGCCATTTCGGCGTCCGGCGCGTGGAGGCTGCCGGCGTGGGTGTGGGAGAGCCCGCGCCGCGAGCGGACGAACACCTCCCACAGCGGCCAGTCCGTCGAGCTGCTCATGCTGTCGCCTTTCCGTTCCGTACGGCCGGGTCCTCGCCGGGCGTGTGCTTGCGGGCGTATGCGGCGGCGGCTTCGCGGACCCAGGCGCCTTCCTCGTGGGCACGGCGGCGCTGCGTGAGGCGCTGCTCGTTGCAGGGGCCGTTGCCCTTCAGGACCTCCTGGAACTCGGTCCAGTCGATCGCGCCGAAGTCGTGTTTGCCGCGTTCCTCGTTCCACCGGATGTCCGGGTCCGGAAGGGTCAGGCCGAGCGCCTCGGCCTGGGGGACGCAGATGTCCACGAACCGCTGCCGCAGCTCGTCGTTGGAATGCCGCTTGATCTTCCAGGCCATCGACTGCGCCGAGTGGGCCGAGGCGTCGTCCGGCGGGCCGAACATCATCAGGGAGGGCCACCACCAGCGGTTCACCGCGTCCTGGGCCATCTCGTGCTGTGCGGGCGTGCCGTTGCTCAGTGCGAGGAGGAGTTCGTAACCCTGGCGCTGGTGGAACGACTCCTCCTTGCAGATGCGGACCATCGCCCGGGCATACGGGCCGTAGGAGCAGCGGCAGAGGGGCACCTGGTTGGTGATGGCGGCGCCGTCCACGAGCCAGCCGATGGCGCCCACGTCCGCCCAGGTCAGCGTCGGGTAGTTGAAGATCGAGGAATAGCGCTGGCGTCCTGCGTGGAGCTTGTCGAGCAGCTCCTCGCGGCCGGTGCCCAGGGTCTCGGCCGCGCTGTACAGATACAGGCCGTGCCCGGCCTCGTCCTGCACCTTGGCCATGAGGATCGCCTTGCGGCGCAGCGAGGGGGCGCGGGTGATCCAGTTGGCCTCCGGCTGCATGCCGATGATCTCGGAGTGGGCGTGCTGGGCCATCTGCCTGACCAGCGAGGCGCGGTACGCGTCGGGCATCCAGTCGCGCGGCTCGATGCGCTCGTCCGCCGCCACCGCCGCGTCGAAGGCGTCCTGGAGGGCCGCGTCGGGCCCCTCCCCGCCGCTTGCTGCCGTCTGCGCTGTCTCGCTCGCAGTCACTGCCGCCATCCCGGACTCCCTACCGACCGATCGTTCGGTTCAATGTCTTCAATGGTGAGTCCGTGGCCCGTAGGGTGTCAACCCTGTGGATAACCGACGCGATCGGGGCGGGATGGATTCGGACGACGGCAGGGGCGCCGGCGGCGGGGGCGGACCTGTTTACGCCGTCGAGGCGCCCGCGGCGGCCGGCGGAATGGCCGGGCTCTCGTTTCCGTACCAGATCGTCGCCGCCTTGGCGCTCGCTGCCTTCGGGGTGCTCGCCTGTATGCAGCTGGCCATGGTCTTCCTGCACGTCGCGCCCTCCAACACGCTGACCAAGCAGCACGGCGCGGCGGTGGACGACTGGGTGTACCCCGAGTTCGAACAGAACTGGAAGCTCTTCGCGCCCAACCCGCTGCAGCAGAATGTGTCCGTTCAGGTGCGCACCGAGAAGGCCGGTCCGGACGGCCCCCGCACGACGGCCTGGCGGAATCTCTCCGCCGAGGACGGCCGGGCGATACGCGGCAATCCGCTGCCCAGCCACGTCCAGCAGAACGAGCTCCGCCGGGCCTGGGACTTCTACGTCGGGTCGCACGACGACAAGAACCGGCCCAACGGGCTGCGCGGCACCCTGTCCGAGAAGTACGTCCGCCGCCTGGTGATGCTGCGCCTCGGTGGCAGCGACGACGGCGGGGCCATCCTGAGGATTCAGGTCCGGTCCGAGATCCGGTCCGTCGCGGCACCCGAGTGGAGCGACGAGAAGATCGGCACCGGCCCGTCCTACCGGGTCCTGCCCTGGTGGACGGTCACCGCCGACGACCTGCCCGAGGAGGCGGGACAGTGAGCACCCCGCCCCCGGACCGCGGCCTCGCCGGTTCCGTCCAGCGCGTCACGGCCTCGGCGCTCGGCCCGTACCAGAGCGCCGTCATCCGCATCGGCTTCTCGGCCACCTTCCTGCTGTTCCTGCTCCGCGAGCTGCCCCACCGGCACGAGATGTACGGTCCGGACGCGCCCTGGCGCTGGGACCTGGCGCGACAGCTGATATCCGGGAACGAGGCGTTCACGACCCTCATGTGGTCGGACAGCGACCTGTGGTTCGAGGTCGTCTACGCGCTGGCGCTGCTCTCGTCCCTTCTGCTGATGCTGGGCTGGCACACCCGCGCCGTCTCCGTGGTCTTCATGGCCGGAGTCCTCTCGCTGCAGAACCGCAGCATCTTCATGGGCGACGGCGGCGACAACGTCATCCATCTGATGGCCATCTACCTGGTGCTGACGCGCTGCGGGCAGGTCTGGTCGCTGGACGCCCGGCGGGCCCGGGGCCGCGAACCCGCGGACTGCGCCGGCCAGGGAGCCGGGGGGCGACGGGCGCCCGGGGACACGGCCGGGATCGTGCTGTGGGTGGTGCTCGGGGCCGTCCTGGTGGGGGCCTCGGTGGCGGGCGGTCTGGGCGGGACCGTGTGGCTGCCGCTCCTCCTGTGGTTCCTGTGGATCGGCCAGGGCGCCTGGTGGGCCGTGAACCGGTACGCGCCGCGCAGCGAGCTCCGTACCCTCCTCGACGTCATCGCCAACCTCGCCCACAACGCCACCCTCGTCGTGATCATGGCCGAGGTCTGTCTGATCTACGCGACGGCCGGCTGGTACAAGATCCAGGGCTCGCGCTGGCAGGACGGCACCGCGCTGTACTACCCGCTCAAGCTGGAGTACTTCACCCCGTGGCCCGCCCTGTCGGATCTCCTGGCCTCCAGCGGCGTCATGGTCATGGTGCTGTCGTACACCACGGTCATCGTGCAGGTTGCCTTCCCGTTCACCCTCTTCAACCGGCGTGTGAAGAACTTCCTGCTCGGCGCGATGATCTGCGAGCACGCGGGAATCGCGCTCCTGCTGGGCCTGCCGTTCTTCTCGATGGCCATGATCGCCGCGGACGCCGTCTTCCTGCCGACCGCCTTCCTGGTGTGGCTCGGCGGGCGGGCGGCCGCCGGGCGCGAGCGGGTGCTCCGGCGGAGGGGACGGGTGCCGGCGCCGCGTGCGGCCGGGGACGGCCCGGAGGCACCGGAGTCCGGCGGCGACGGGAGCCATACCCTCGTCGGGTGAGCAGTGAGACCGGCAGCACCGGTGAGACCAGCGGCGACGCGCCTGTGGGCGAGGAGCCCGTGCAGTACGACGAGGGGTTCGGGACGGAGATCGGTGTCGGGCCGCATCCGCTGCCCTGGCCCGAGGACGAGCGGTACGACCCCGAGCTGCTGGCCGGTGGTGACCGGCGCAATGTGGGCGACCAGTACCGGTACTGGACCCGTGAGGCGATCGTCGCCGACCTCGATCTGCGCCGCCACGATTTTCACGTGGCCGTGGAGAACTGGGGCCACGACTTCAACATCGGGTCCGTGGTGCGGACCGCGAACGCGTTCCTGGCCAAGGAGGTGCACATCGTCGGGCGGCGGCGCTGGAACCGGCGCGGGGCGATGGTCACCGACCGTTACCAGCATGTCCGGCACCACCCCGACACCGCGAGCCTGACCGCGTGGGCGGCGGCCGAGGGGCTGCCGATCGTCGGGATCGACAACCTGCCGGGGGCGGTGCCGTTGGAGCGGACGGTCCTGCCCCGGCGGTGTGTCCTCCTGTTCGGGCAGGAGGGGCCCGGGCTGACGGAGGAGGCTCGGCGGTGTGCGGAGATGGTGTGTTCCATTGCGCAGTTCGGGTCTACGCGGTCGATCAATGCGGGGGCGGCCGCCGCCATCGCCATGCATGCCTGGGTGGCGCGGTATGCGGTGATTCCTGGGTGAGGTGGGCGGGTGCGGGTGGGGCAGGCGCGCCTGCGGCGGGCCTTCCCCTACCCGCACCCCCCCGGAAGGGGGGGGGGGGGGGGGGGGGGGGGGGGGGGGGGGGGGGGGGGGGGGGGGGGGGGGGGGGGGGGGGGGGGGGGGGGGGGGGGGGGGGGGGGGGGG